>JAFAER010000013.1 GCA_023423895.1 Pseudomonadota bacterium | reverse complement strand
ACGCGCGTCGCGAAGCTCGAGCTCGGTGAGGTCGCGTTCCTCGAGGTCACGGAGGTCACGCGTTTCGGGGCCTTCGTCGACTGGGGAATGCCGAAGGAGCTGCTCGTCCCGTTCGCCGAGCAGACGGCCGACATGCGCGTGGGGTCGCGTTATGCGGTCGGGCTCTACATGGACGACAGCGGACGGCTGGCCGGCACGATGCGCGTGAGCGAGATGCTCCGTGGCGCCGACAGCGAAGGTGTCGAGTGGAAAGAAGACGAGTGGGTCGAAGGGGAGGCCTGGCGCTTCGAGCCCGAAGTCGGCCTCTTCGTGATCGTCGAACGGATGTTCGTCGGGCTCGTCCCCCGCGCCGAGCCGCACGGGCTGTCACGCGGCGAGGCGGCGCGGTTCCGCGTCACCAACATCTTGCCGGACGGGAAGATCGAGCTCTCGCTCCGAGGTCACGCGCATGAGGAGCTGGCTGCCGATGCCGAGCGGATCCTCGCGAAGCTGTCTGGGCCGAATCCGCCGAAGATCGGTGACAAGTCGAGCCCCGACGACATCCGCGACGCCTTCGGGCTCAGCAAGAAGGCGTTCAAGCGAGCCGTCGGCCGGCTCTTGAAGGAACGTTCGGTCGTCATCGCCCCGGACGGATCGATCACCGTCGCGCGAGCTCCAGAACGACGCTGAGCCGTAGAAAGTCGAACGCGCTCGAAGATCCGAGCGCGTGCCAGCTCGGCCTCGAACGGCGCCGCGGGACGCGGCTGCAGGAAGCTCAGCGGAGGTCCGCGGCTGCGTCCGTCTGATTCGTGACGTCGTGGCGTGGGCTCTCGCGAAGGAGGGCATGCTGCTTCTTCGCCATCTCGGCGCCGAGCGTCTCGAGCCGCTCGTCCGTCAGCAGCTTCTTCACCTTCGGAAAGAGGTGCTCCTCTTCCTCCTTGTGATGATGCCGTGTCTGTTCTTCGAGAACGTGCAACTTCGGCTCGAAATGAGCGTCGTCGATCGGCAGGTCGACAAGATCGCTCAGCACTCGCTTCAACGAGAGATGTTCTTCGAGCGATTCGAGCAGGATGTCCTCCGTGCGCTCGGCCTTCACGGCGGGGTAGAAGACCTCCTCCTCGACGAGGACGTGGGACATGAGCTCGTCTGCCGCGCGCGCGAACATGGACCGACGCGCGGCGGGCTCTGCGTCCAGGAGGTCCTTCAACATCGTCTCCATGCGCCGGTGTTGCGCGACGAGCATCTCGATGGCGTTCATCACCGAAGCGCGAATGCAACCTCGAGGCCGACGCGATTCTCGGGGCTTCCGTGTGGATCGTCGAAGCTCGTCCGATCGAATGTGTCGTAGGGCGCCACAGCCGGGCGCCGCGCGGCACGTTGCATGGCGACGGGGAGCAGCTCTACACGTGCCGCGCAAACGCGAGAGGCCGTCCGGTCACCGATAGGCGCCGTCGTGAGGGACGATCGTCGGCTTCGGCGGCTGCGCCAGCTTCACGAGCCCCCGGGCGAGGAGGACGACCAGCCCGATGTTGATCGCGGCGCCGACGAGGACGATCACGCTCTGCACTGTGATGAGGGTGTCGATGCTCCCAGCTGCGGCGATGCCGGTTACGATGGTGCTTCCGACGTGGCTCGTGACCGAGGCCACGAGCGCAGCGATCGCCCAGGCAAGGAGGCCGCCCCAGGCATCCGGTCGGTGCCGGCGAACGACCGTGGCGACGACGACGAGCAGCGCCACTTCGCCCGCGAGCGAGACCAGGAACGACAGCGTGATCGCCGCGGAGAGCGCGAGTTGGGACGACATTCAGAAAGCGATAGCACGCCTTCGGTCGTGGGCGTCCGAGGGGGACGCAGCACGACTCGAAGTGAGGCGCCGTGGGAAGGCGCATGCTCATCACCACCTCACGATGGGGCGTTGCTATCGAGCCGAGACGGCCTGCGCCGTGCAGCTCTGAGCGCCGGCGATGATCGCCGCGCGTGAGCACGAGACGGCGAACGTTCCAGCGCCGTCGATCTCCATTTCTGCGTGGTACCCGAGCAACGACCGGCGGGTCTGGATCCGTGTCACGCGGCATCGATCCCCGCAGCCTGCGTGCTGACGCGCGAGCTCGCTCGTCCGGTCCTGCAGGTCGGAGTCATCCACGATGACGTTGCGATAGATCCCGACGGACACGGCAGCAGCCGCGATCCACCCGGCGATCGAGAGCACGCGAGAAGCGAGGGAGCTCGGACGGCGAGCGGTCCGGCGCGAGGCCGTCCACTCGTCGAAACGCGGTGACAGGGGACGTCGTGCAGCTTGTTCGGCGTGAAGGGGGTGAGGGCTCATGGGCGAGCGCAGCTTCGTCCTCCCGCGTGTCACTCCCGTGCGTCTCGCGCAACCGTTCGGGGAGATCCGATGCGTGCGTGTACCCGCGCGCACGGACCGTGCACCTCTCGTCACCTGCCTGCCACAACGCCCAGCCGTCTCGGTGCGTCCGGTGACGGCACGCGGGCAAACGTCACTATTCCGGCGGGGCCGCCGGCTCCGCTGGCTCCGCTGGCTCCGCTGGTGCTGCGGCGGTCTCCTCGGCAGGCGCCTCGCTCGGCGGCACGGCCCGGCGGCCGCTGACGAGGACCTCCTCGCGTCCGGAGGCGTCGACGTGGCGGACGAGGCGGTACGTCGTGTTGCCGTGGGCGCGCGCGACCTCGGGGGCGGCGACGAGGAGCTGCAGGTCGAGCGCACGACACAGATCGAACAGGACGGCGAGGTTGTCGGGCGAAAGCCGGTTGGCCTCGTCGAGGAACAAGAAGCGGAGCGTCCCGGTAGGGCGATCGGATCGGAGGAGATTCGCGTCGCGTTCCCATTCGGTGAGGACCACCATCATGAGCGCAGCGCCGACGCCGATGGCCTCGCCTGTCGAGAGTCGTGTGGGCGAAGCCACCTCCCATTCGTTCGCCTCGCTTGCCTTGCGACGGATCTCGACGACGAGGTCGATGTACTCGCGGTAGTCGAGGATCTTCTGTGCGCCCGATCGGCTGCCGCCTCCGTAGCGGCGGAAGACCTCGGCGAGCGCCTCCTCGAACGGCACGTCGGACTGGAAGAGCAGCTCCTGCACCTCGCCGCCGCGTAGCGCGCGGAGGACGAGCTCCATCCGCTCGACGCGCTTCACCTGCACACGCACCGCACCGACGCTTCCGAACGCGACGTTCGCGAGATCTCGGTTGAGCCGGCGGACGCGCGTGGCCGTCTTGCGGAGATGGACGTCGATGCCGCGCGCGACGTCCTCCGATGCACCGCGCAGGTCACCTTCCTGACGAACGACACGTTCGGCGAGTGACGTGAGATCGGCGCGCAGGCGTTCGAGCGCGTCGTTCGGATCGGCGACGTCCGCGAATTGCGAGGGCAGCCGGCGCATCACCCACGCGCGTGCGGCGAGCCATGCCTCGAGGTACGCGACGGCGGACTCGCCTGCGCGTTCGAAGGCCTTCTTGACGGCGGCGAGCGCTTCGGCTCCGCCTCGGGCGTGTTCGAGCCGCGTCTGGAGGAGCGCACGTTGCGCGCGCGCTTCCGCGAGATGTTCCGCGGGGGAGCGGTGCTCGGGCGACGTCCGCTCGGAGTCGCCGCGCGCGACGACGGGGAGGACGCGGGCCGACTCGGCGAGCTCGGCGAAGGATCGCCATTCGCGCTGCAGCGGCGCCTGCTCCTCTTCGCGCTTCGCCGCCTCCTTGCGAGCTTGTTCCAGCACGCCCTCGGCGTGACGAAGCTGTTCCTGTGTGACCGCGATGCTGGTCGCGAGCTCACGTTCGCGTGAAGCGAGCTGCTCAACCTCCGCCGTGAACGCTCCGATCTCGGCGTCCAGGCCTTCGAGCGAACCGTTCGCCGTGGCCTCGCCGCCGGCGTCGGCCAGCTCGGCGCGGAGGCGCGCACACGTGGCCTCGCGCGACGCGGCTTCGGCCATCGCCGTCTGCCACGCGAGGTTCGTGCGCTCCCATTCGCCCTCCGCGACGCGCAGCGCTTCTTCCGCGGCGGCGCTCGCGACACGGGCGGCCTCGTGTTGCGCTTCGAGCGACGCGCGGACGGCGCTACGGTCGGCCATCGCGACATCGAGGTCGTCCCAGGCGAGCGCGTCCTTGTGTGCGAGCACGTCGCGGAGCGCCGCCTCGGCGGCGTAGAGACGATCGCGTTCGGCCTCGAGCGCCTCGCGATCTTCCGCGGTGCCGAGCGCAGCGTTCGGTGGAGACCGTAACGCATCGAGCTTGTCGCCGAGCGTCGCGCGCGCCGCGGCCGTGCGCGCGAGCTCCCGCGCCGCTGCTTCTGCCTCGGCCGATGTGCGTTCGAGCTCCGCGACCCTGGCGTCCGGATCGGTGGAGGCGAGGCGATGGACGTCGGCGAACAGCTCGAGGATCGCGGAGAGCTTCGTCCGCGACACGGCGGACCGTTCCTCCGCAGCGCGTGCGCGCTCGCGGTGCTCTGCTTCGGACGCGCGCGCCTCGGCCTCTCGCTGACGCGCAGCGACGGCCCTTTCTGCAGGATTCCCCGCCGACAGCAGCGCGGCTTCGCCAAGGAGCTTGTCGGCGTCACGCAGAAGCGCGTCGACGCCACGCACGTCCTCGAGCGCCGTCGCGATGGTCTGCTCCATCCGCTCGACGTCTGCGCGGAGCTCGGTCGCGCGCCGCGTGCGTGCGTCGCGGCCGAGGATGGGATGTGTCGGCCTACGCGTCACGCGGAGCGACATCGTCTCTTTCACGACGACGTCGACCGTCTCCATCGGTCCGATCTGCGCTCGTGCCGACTCGACGATGCGCGGGACGTCCTCTTCGGCGACGAGCCATACCGTCGTCGGGGCGTCGGCCTGTTGCGCCAGTGCATCGGCGGCGACGCCGGGATCGGCGACGACGAGCGCATGGGCGAGCGGGCCGAGCGCCGCTTCGAGCGCAGACGCTTCGTCCGCGCCGATCGACTCGAACCTCGCCGCGAGGAGATCGGCGCCCAGAACGTCACGGACGGCGAGCAGCTCACGCGGGAAGCCTGCGCTTCGTTCGAGGCGCTCGGCGTCGCGCATCAGCTCCGTGCGCTTCGACTCCGTCGCGGCGATCGCGGTGCGCATCAGCTCGCGCCGCTCGGCGAGCTCGGTCCGCTTGCGCGCGACGTCGTCGGCGGTCTGTGCTTCGAGCCGCGCGAGCGCGGGTGCGAGGAGCGCCCAGCGTGCGGCTGCAGCTTCGAATCCTTCCGCCTCCGCGCGAGCCTCCGTCGCCCTGCGCGCCGCATCCGTCGCGCCGGTCTGCGCCTGGCGCAGCTCGTCCTCCGCCGTCCGGGCGTCGGCCTGCGCCTCGGCGAGCGCGCGCTCGACGGCCTTCGCGGGCTCGCTCTCCAGCCGAAGACCGAGGGCGTCTGCGCGCACGCGTACCGCGCGCATCGCCTCTGCGTGCGCGCGCGCGACCGCGAGCTCCTTCTCGAGCTCTTCGCGGCGGGAGGCTGCGTGCTCGAGGGCGGCCGCCCGTGCAAGCTCGCGCCGCGCGCGATCGTGGAGCGAAGACTCGCCCTCGATGGCTCCGCCGCAGAGCTCCGTCAGTGCTCGCAGCGCCGCGTCGTACTCGTGTTGTTGGACCGCCAGAAGCGCGCGCTCCCGCTCGGCGCGTGCCCGTCGGGTGTCTACGTCCGAGAGCTGCGTGCGGGTTCGGGTGAGCGCCGCTTCGATGCCGGCGGCCGACAGCGAAGGCTCGTCGAGCAGCCGCCGTGCCTCCGCGAGCTGGCTGCGCGCCGTGCGCTGGGCATGTGCTCGGCTGTGGAGCTCGTCGAGCCCGGCCTGAAGGTCACCGAGACCGCGGGTTGCTCGTTCGTAGGCCTCGCGCGCGCGCGCTCGGTCGGCGATGCGCTCGTCGCGCGACCGTGTCGCCTCCGTGCGCGAGGCGCCGGCGCCCTCGGCCTCGACGGCTGCGCGCGCGCGCTCCTCTTCCGCCGTCGCCAGCCGCTCTGCGATCGATCGAGCGGTCGCGGTGCGCCGGCGATCGGTGGTCCGTAGCTCGATGGCGGTGCCGAGCTCCTCGAGCCGCGCATGAGTGCGGGCTCGCTCTGCCTGCGCGCCGTTCACGGCCGACGCCAGCTCGGTCACGCGCGCTTCGGCCGAGCGAGCGCGCTCGTCCGCCTCTTGTTTGCGGGTGCGTGCCTCGTCCGCCGCTGCGCTCGTTGCGGCTGCGCACGCGGCGAACATCGCCGCGCCGGCCGTATGCACGGACGTGATCTCGTGCTCGAGCGCGCGCGCTTCTGAGACCTCCGTTCGCGTGCGCCGGCACGCTTCGAGGTTCGAGCGCATGCGCACGAGCGTGTCGGCGAGCCCGGTCTCCTCCTTCAGCAGGAAGGAGCGGAGCTCGCTCGTCAGCGCACGCGAGATACCTCCCGTCATGCTCGTGCGGAGCATGTCGTGGAGCTTGCTTCGCTCCTCGTCGGTCGCGAGCCGAAGCGGATTGACCCCGCGCTCGAATAGCGCACCGAAGTAGTCCTTCGCGCTGCCGAAGACCTGGAGCTTGCCTCCGAGCCGCGTGACCGCGCTCCGAATGTCGTCGAGCTCCGGGACGGAGTCGTGCTCGGCGTCCGAGACGAGCAGGATCTCTTTGAGGCTTCCCTGGAGGTCGAGGCCGCTCACGATGAACGGCGTCAGCTCGAGGCTCGGCTCGGAGCGCCGCACGAGCTGGACGCCCGCGATGATGTGCGATCCGTCGCCGAGCTCGAGCTCGAGCGCCGAGTACGAAGGTCGTCCGGGCTGGCCGAGCCGTCCGTAGAGCCCGCGGTCTCCGCCCGTCGCTGCGGTCTCACCGAGGTTCGTGAAGCGAAGGCGCGCGAGGTCCGGAAGGAGGACGACGTACGCCGCGATCATCACCGTCGTCTTGCCCGCGCCGTTCGCCCCTTCGAGCGCCGTCACGTGCCGGTCGAGGAGGTACCGCTCGTAGAAGACGCCCTTCCAGTTCACGAGCGCGAGCGCCGTCGCGCACGTTCGCTTCACGGCGGCATCTCCTCGTCGCTAGTTGCGTGCTTCTCGTCGGGCGCGCCGACATCGTCGGCTGCGTCGTCCTCGTCGGGCGCACCGACATCGTCGGCTGCGTCGTCCTCGTCGGGTGCACCGACATCGTCCTTCGCATCGTCCGGGTCGGCGGTGCCGACGTCTGTCGTGGCATCGTCCTCGTCGGGAGCGCCGACGTCGTCCGTCACCTCGTCCTCATCGGCGTGGTCATCGTCGCCGCCGTCTTCTGCTTCGTCCTCGCGATCGCCCGCGTCGGCTCCTTCTTCGTCGATGACGAGCTCGCCGGACGCGACGAGGTCGGCGAGATGGCTCGAAGCCGAGCCGGCGCCGCGCAGCGGCTCTGCGAAGCGCAGAAGCGACGCGCGCAGCCGGTAGCGCGACTCGTCGACCACGTCGATGAAGCCCATGGTCGACAGGCGGCGCAGCGCATCGGCGACCTTCGCGCGGACCGTCTCGGCGGCGACGCGCTCGTCGTAGCGCCGGCGTTTCGGGTTCATCATGCGCACGAGCACGTCGGAGCCCACTACGCCGGCGAGATGGCCGAGCACCTGGTCACGCGTGACCACGCCGCCCGTCTCCACCGTGGCCGCGTCGAGGTACAGAAGCGCGAGCGCCTGTCCGACGAGCATCTCCGGAGCGGAGAGATGCCGCTTGCCCAGGCGATCGTTGGTCGGCAAGAGGTAGAAGTATCCGTCGCTCTTGTGGACGAGCTCGCATCCGTAGCGGCGGTAGAGCGGCTCGAGGTGATCTTGCGCGTCGACGAGGAGCGCGTACCAGATGGCGTCGTCTCGATCGACGTGGCGTCCGCGTCGGAGCGCGAGATCGAGCTCGGGGAAAGCATCGTCGAGGACCACGTCCTCGAGTCGTGCGAAGCGGCTCTCGCTCATGCGCCCTTCTCCTCTTCGCGGAGCGCCCACTCTTCGACGACGATGCCGTCACCCGCGTGGACCCACGGTCGCTCGCGCGTCGTCTCGATCTCGGCCATGTTCGAGACGAGCTGTGCGACCTTCCCGGCCGCACGGAAGCGCGTGTTCAGATCGGCGTCGGCCGGACACACGCGCGCAGTCACATCCGCGAGCCCGCGCGCGCCTGCCGCGATCGCAGCGCCGATGTTCGTTCGGAGCTCTGCATCGGGATCCGAGGCGGTCTCCGGTGCGAGCTTCGGCTCGCGGTCCTTCTTCGGGCTGCGTACCGGCGGCGCGGTCGTCTCCACAGGCGTGGGGCGGAGAAGGCGGATCGCCGGAGCGTTGGCGACCGTGAGCGCGTAGCGCTTGCCGCCGCGTCCTGCGAGCTGCTCGCGCAGCCGATGCACGAGCGTGCGGCTCGGATCGAGCCGGACGACGTCGCGCAGATAGCGGTGCACCCAGTCGTGGTAGTCCGACCACGCGCGTTGCCGTGCGGCGCCCCAAGCGGCGAGGCGGTCGACCTGATCCATGGCGTCGCGGGCGGCGCGTTCGGCTTCCTCTTGCTCGGCGTCGGCGGCGCGCTCGAGGATCTCGTGGAGAATCTCGGCGAAGCGGCTCCCGTGGCGGAGCAAGATGCCGTTGAGCTCGTGGAGCATGGCGCTCGTCGTCTCGAGGAGCTTCGTGCACCGTTCCACGGCGCCGAACCAGTCGGCCGCGAGCAGCGCGCCGATCTCGCGCTGAAAGGCCTCCTGCTGGAGGTCGAACCCTCGTTGACGTCGCTCGATGCCGCCCGCGAGATCGAAGATGGTGACGCGCAGCGGCCCCGTGACGCGCGTTCGCCAGGCGTCGGGCGAGTCGGCCGTGCGCGCCGCGTCGCGGACGCCCTCGAGGCACGTCGTCAGTGTCGATGCGAGGACGTCGAGGCTCTCGCGCGTGAGCGCTTCGTCCTCGAGATAGAAGCCGACGATCCCCGTTGCGAGGCGCGAGAGCGCATACTCGCCGGAGCGCATCACGCCCGCGCCGTCCACGCGGACGAGGAGCTTCTGGTCGCGAAGGCGGCGCACAACGTGGGTCGGCGACGTTCGGCGCTTGACCGGCGCCTCTTTCGACGCCTCCTTCGTCAATGCGACGACCTGCTCGAAGACATCGAGGAGCTCATCCTCCTGGAACGAGGCCACGCCCGATCGCTCGGCCCGCGCGTGCAGTGCCGCGAGAAAGCAGAGGTCGATCGTCTGGAGCTCGAGCGCAACCCCGCGCCGATGGAGCGATGTGACGAGGGTACGCGGATCGGGAGCGGACACGGACGGCGCGCGAAGCGAAGTGCCTTTGGTACTCCGGTCATTGGACCGTGTCGAGTCGCGCGCTTCGCGTCGAGATGGGAGGCGGAAAATGCCGCTCGCCGGCGCGTCCGAGACGGATGCCACGCCTGCCGTGAACCGTTCGGCACATGATCCGGAGATCAGGTGGCGCGTGGGGGGCGCAGCGCGAAATCATGCCCAAACAGCGTCGCTCTCGCGTGGCACGAGGGTTGCTCGACGCGGCCCGCGCATGGAAGTCCGCGAGCCTTGCGCCCGCGATCGAACCGTGCGCGCTGCGCTCGTCGAAAGAGTCGAACGAGCTGGGGGACCGATGTCGTCACGTATCTCGGCGTTCTTGCGATTCATGCCGCCCGTTCCGCTCGCCGCGCTCGTCGCGCTCGTCGCGCTCGTCGCGGCGTGCTCGACGGGGCCGTCGAACATGGAGGGGGCGGTGCACACCCTCGGGCGTTCGAGTCATCCCATCATCAACGGGGGCGTCGACGCGACCCATCCTGCGGTCGTCGCACTGCTCCTCGGTAAGGACGCGAGCGAAGGCGCGTGTACGGGGACCATCGTCAAGAAGGACGTCGAGCGGCGCATCGGATGGGTGGCCACGGCTGCCCACTGCGTCGAGGCGGGCGTCGGGCTCGTCCTGCAGACCCAGGACCACTCGACGACGGACGTCGTGCAGTACAGCGTCATCGACTTCGAGGCCGACTCGAGGTTTTCGTTCGATCCGAGCGGCGGCTTCGACTTCGCCGTCGTTCGCATCGGCGGAGTCGACGAGTCGACGCCCGTGATCCCGCTCGCGACGGATCCCGACGGGCTCGACGTCGGAGTGCAAGTCACGAGCGTCGGCTTCGGTACGACCGGATCGGGGATGAACACGACCCGTCGCTCGGTGAAGAAGCCCATCGACTTCTTGGACGAGAGGCTCCTCGGCTACGACCAGGAGACGAGCGGGATCTGCTTCGGTGACAGCGGCGGCCCCGTCATCGCCGGCGCGGGCGCAAACGAGCGCGTCGTCGGGATCCACTCGTTCGTCAGCGGCGGTTGCTCGATCGGAGGCTTCAGCGCGCGCGTGACGAGCGGCCTCGACTTCTTCGACGAGCAACTCGAAAAGGTGCCGGAGAAGAGCTGCGCGGTCTGCGAGAAGATCGCGAACGGCGGCACCAGCACGTGCGCGCAGCTCACGGCCTCCTGTCTCGCCGACGACGAGTGCCGCGGGTATTACGAGTGCATCGGCGACGGAAAGAAGACCCAGGCCGACTGCTTCGCCGAGTTCCCCATCGCCGAGGGGCCGTTCACCGCAGCAAAGAGCTGCGTTTGCCAGCAGGCATGTGCCGACGAGTGCGCCGGAGAACCTTCGTGTGCTGCCGTCGGGAAGTGCGGTCACTCGCTCGACGACGAAACCGACGCCTGCGCGACGTGCATCGAGACCTCCTGCTGCGAGCAGATGCGCGATTGCACCGTGGATGGGCGCTGCGCCTTCTGCCTGACGAAGGACGACTCCTTCGGTTCGTGCAAGCGCAACCCGGCGCGGCAGGCGCTCGCAACGTGCGCTCTCGATCGGTGCGCGAACGAGTGTGCGGGCTCGACCCTTCCGACGATCGGTGCGAGCGCGGCGGATGACGCCGGAGACGCCGGGGCAGCCGGCGCCCCCGAGCCGGCGGACGCAGGGTGCTCGGTCGTGCCGAACGCACGGTCTTCGTGGGGCCTCTCCCTCGTGGGAGCGGCGGCCGCTGCGCTCATCGCTCGTCAGCGGCGCCGCCGACGCTAGCCGCTTCACCTACCGCGGCGGATCCTGGCGGCGATCTCCTCTTCGGCGTCGCGCCGCGCGTCACGTTCGGCGAGGACGGCGCGCTTGTCGTGTGCCTTTCTCCCGCGTCCGACGCCGAGCGACACCTTCACGAACCCGCCACGAAAATAGAGCGCGAGCGGGATGAGCGTGTGCCCCTCCCGCGAGACGGCTCGCTCGATCTGGCGGATCTCCCTCGCGTGCAGGAGGAGCTTCCGTGCGCCGCGCTCCGCGTGCGGGAACGCGCGCGCGGCGAAGAACGGCGCGATGTGCATCTGCCGCAGCCATGCCTCGCCGCGCTCGATGGACGCATAGGCGTCCGTGAGGTGGGCCCGCCCCTCGCGCAGCGACTTCACCTCGCTGCCGCGGAGGACGATGCCCGCCTCGTAGCGCTCGGAGATGTCGTAGTGGAAGGTGGCCGCCCGATTCTGGGCGATCATCTTCTCGACGGGCTTGCGCTCGGTCGTCACCGCGGAGCGCTCTTCATGAAGGCAGCGGCTCGGTCGCCCGGAGGAGCCACGCACGAGCGTCGCCGTCGACGTGCGGCGACAGGCGCTTGCGCACATCGGCGTGGTACGAATCCAGCCAGGCGCGCTCGCGCGCGTCGAGCAGCGTCACGTCGATGCACCGCACGTCGATCGGGCAGAGCGTGAGCGTCTCGAACTCGAGGAAGTCGCCGAACTCCGAGGTGCCGGCCGGGACGGTGAGCACGAGGTTCTCGATGCGAACGCCCCAGCGGCCCGGCCGGTACAGACCCGGCTCGTTCGACGTGATCATCCCGGGCTCGAGAATCGCCTGCGGGAGCGCAGCGCCGCCGGGCGAGATGCTCTGCGGCCCCTCGTGCACGGCGAGGAAGTACCCGACGCCGTGGCCCGTTCCGTGTCCGTAGTCGGCGAGCGTCGCCCAGATCGGCGTCCGCGCGAGCGCGTCGAGCAGGCCGCCGCGGATGCCGCGCGGGAAGCGGGCGAGGGAGAGCTGGATCATCCCCTTGAGGACGGCGGTGACGTCGCGCTTCTGCTCTGCGGTGAGCTCTCCGACGGCGACGACGCGCGTGATGTCCGTCGTCCCTCCCGAGTACTGGCCGCCCGAGTCGACGAGGAGCAGACCGTCTCCCTCGATGACGGCATGGCTCTCGGGCGTCGCGCGGTAGTGCGGCATCGCCCCGTTCGCGTTCCAGCCTGCGATTGTCGCGAAGCTGGCGCCGACGTGATGCTTCCGGCGAGCACGCGCGGCGCACACTTTCTCGTCGATCGTGAGCTCCGTGATGCGCTCCCCGCGCGAAATTGCGCCTTCGAGCCAGGCGAACAGCTCGCAGAGGGCCGCGCCGTCCTGCTCCATCGTCGCGCGCACGTGCGCGATCTCGTCGTCCGTCTTGCACGCTTTCAAGAGCACCGACGGGTTCTGGGCTTCGACGACGGTCGCGTGCTCCGGGACGGCCAGGACCATTCCGAGTGTCACGCGGGCCGGGTCGACGAGGAGCTTTGCGCCTTCGGGCAGCGCTCCGAGGGCAGCCTTGACGTCCGCATAGGGGGCGATGCGGACGCCGTCTGCCTCGAGACGCGCACGGAGCTCGGGTGCGATCTTGCCCTCGCCCGTGAAGAGCACGACCTCGTTCGGCGCGATGAGCACGTGCGCGAGGAAGACGGGGTTGTACGCCACGTCGGAGCCCCGGAGGTTCAGGAGCCACGCGACGTCGTCGAGCGTCGAGACGAAGTGATGCGTCGCTCCGGCCTCCTTCACGGCCGCCCGGACGCGGGCGAGCTTCGACGCGCGGGTCACCGTGGCGAACGGCGGCAGGTGCTCGACCACCGGCTCGCCGGGCAGCGCGGGACGATCCGTCCACGCCTCGCCGATGAGGTCGAGGTCGGTGCGCAGCGCGGCGCGTCGTTTCTCGACGACTGACTTCAGGCTCTTCGACGCGGCATACCCGAGCACATCGCCGTCGACCGCGAGCGCGCCTCCTTCCGGAAGGTTCTGCGCGAGCCAGTCGAGGTGGGCAGGGCTTGCCGCGGACGGCATCGACATCCGCGTGATCCCCGAGCCCGCGAGCTGGGTATCCGCCTGGGTCGTGTACCGGCTGTCGACCCACACGCCTGCGAAGCTCGCGGTCACGATGAGCGTCCCCACGGAGCCGGTGAACCCGGAGGCCCATGCGCGACCTTGCCAATGCAGGGGTAGGTATTCGGACAGGTGCGGGTCGGCGGAGGGGACGAGCAGCGCAGAGATTCCACGCCGGGCGAGGACGTCACGAATGGCTGCGATGTGGGTGGCGGCAGGCGAGGTCATGTCCACGTCACCTAAGCACCGTCGGCGCCCGCGTTCCATGCCCTGGTTCGCAGGCGTGCATCATCGCCCCCCGATCAGTTAGTCTCTTGGAATCGATGCAGGGGGCCGAGCGGATGCACGCAGCTGGAGCACGCGGCCGCGACGCTTGCCCGCTGCGAGACGCGGGGTGGAATTGGTGACCCAGTCCTTTCAGCTGGACGACGGGGTGGGCATGCTCTCCGAGCTGCCCGCTGCAGCCGTCCTCAAGTCGCTGCTCGAAGCGCTCGAGAGCGCAGGGCTCGGCTGCACGATGTTCATCTCGCACGCGGACAAGCGCCTGGAGCGCGTCTATGCGAACGACGCGCTCGCGAGGATCTGGGGTGTCGACCTCGAGACCTTGCGCAATCTGCCCGCGGCCGCGTTGTTCACGCCGGAACAGAAGGAGCAGCTCTTCGAGCTGTACCTCACGACCCGTCCAGGCGACCCCATCCCACCCACGATCGCGACCACGCTGCTGCGGATGGATGGGACGGAAGTGCCCGTCGAGCTGGCGCTCGGCAAGGCGCCGATCGGCGACGCGCTCGCGCTCTTCGTCTTTGCCCGCGACCTCACCGCGAAGGTCGCGATGGAGTCGGCGCTTCGTGAGTCGGAGGAGCGTTTCCGGCAGCTCGCCGAAGCGTCTCCGGACGCGATCACGGTCCATGCGAACGGCAGGTACGTCTACGCGAATCCGGCGGCGCTCGGCCTCCTCGACCTTCGTTCGGTCGGACAGCTCGAGACGTTCGACCCGGTGACCCGCATCCCACAAGATCTCCGCGACGAGCTCTGCCGTTACGTCGCTCTCGCTGCGCAGCGCGAATCGACCAGCCCGCTCTTCCATCGCTACTCGAGGCCCGACGGCAAGGAGGTCGTTCTCGAGACCTCGATCTCCTTCATGACCTTCCGCGGCACTTCGGCCATCATCTCGTGGACGCGCGACATCACCGTCCGTACGCGGCTGCAGGCGGAGCTCATGAGGCAGGATCGCCTCGCGTCCGTCGGCTTTCTCGCAGCGGGCGTCGCGCACGAGCTCAACAATCCTCTGACGTCGCTCCGCATGCAGGCGCGCAAGCTCCGCGACGACGCCGATGTGCACGGTCTCGCGCCCGGCGTCCGTGCCGCGCTCGAGCAGATCGACGATGCGGCGCAGCGTATGACGACCATCATCAGCGATCTGCTCTTCATGGCGCGTCCGGTGGAGCAGCCGCAAGCTCATGTCGACGTCGCCGGCATCCTCTCGTCCACCCTTGCTCTGCTGCGTGCCGGCATTGCCTCGTGTCCGCCCGTGACGCTGGACATCGAGCCTCTTCCGCCGATTCGCGGGTACGCCTCCAAGCTCGGTCAGGTTTTTCTCAACGTCTTGCGGAACGCGGTGCAAGCGGTCGAGGGAATGCCCGATGGCTCGATTCACGTCCGCGCGCGTGCGCTGCGGAGGCGGCTCGAGATCGTCATCGCCGACAACGGGACGGGCATCTCTCCTGACGTCGTCCCTCGGCTGATGCAGCCGTTCTTCACGACGAAGCCGAACGGCACCGGGCTCGGGCTGTGGATCAGTCAGACGCTTCTCTCGCATCAAGGCGGCGGGCTCGAGCTGTCGAGCGCACCCGGAAAGGGGACGAACGTGGTCATCTCGCTGCCACTCTGCGAGGCGTCCGTCAGCGCTTCGTCATCGCCGCCTCCCTGACGCGTCGGCTCAACGAAGCGCAGCCCTCTGCGACGTCTGACCCGCGGGCAGGCGGTCGAGCGATCCCTCTCCGCTACGCCGCCGGGCGATCACCGCATCGACCACGTCGACTGCGACGGGCTTCGTCAGGTGCACGTCGAAGCCGGCTCGTTCGGCCTTCAGCTTGTCGTCATCCGTCCCCCAGCCGGTGAGCGCGACCAGCACGGTGTTCGCGAGTGCCGGATCGGTGCGAAGGCGACGAGCGACCTCGTACCCGTCCATCCCGGGCAAGCCAATGTCGAGGAAGATGATGTCGGGCGCGAGCTTCTTCGCGGCGTCGACCGCGCCCGGACCGTCGTGCGCGAGGTGTGTCTCGTGACCTCGGAGCTCGAGCATCATCGAGAGCATCTCGGCGGCGTCGACGTTGTCGTCGACCACGAGGATGCGCCGCGGCCTCGCGTCGTCGCGGGCGCGCGCCTCCGCGGTGTCGAGCGGGCTCGTGCTCACCGCTCGCGCAGGCTCGGCGAGCGGCAACCGAACCTCGAACGTGCTGCCGAGACCCACGCCCGGACTGCTCGCGGCCACGGCGCCTCCGTGCATCTCGACGAGCTCGCGCACGAGCGACAGACCGATACCGAGGCCTCCCTGCGCGCGCCCTCGATGAAGGCTGCCGCGCGTGAAGAGCTCGAAGATGCGCGGCAGCGATTCGGCATCGATGCCCATGCCGTTGTCCGTCAGGCGGACGAATGCGTCGCTGCCGCTCGCCTCGACGCGAAGATCGATGCGCCCGCCCTCCGGCGTGTACTTGGCGGCGTTGTTGAGCAGGTTCGCGACGACCTGCGCGAGCCGCGTCAGATCACCGTCGAGCCAGAGGGGCTCGTCCGGGACGGCGACCGTGAGGGTGTGGCGGCCTTCTTCGATCGCGGGACGGCTCGTCTCGACCGCGGTGTCGATGACGGCGCCGAGCGAGAGGCGTGCGCGCTGGAGCTCGACCTGGCCACGGCTGATCCTCGACACGTCGAGCAGGTCGTCGACGAGCCGCACCATGTGAGCGAGCTGTCGTTCGATCGTGGACTCCGCACGTCGGCGGGTGGCCTCGTCCGGAGCGCGCCGCAGGACGTCCAGTCCCGACCGAATCGGAGCGAGCGGGTTGCGCAGCTCGTGCGCGAGCGTTGCGAGGAACTCGTTCTTGCGGCGATCGGCCTCTCGCAGTGCTTCTTCGGCCGCCCGCTGTTCGGTGATGTCGGTGTTCGTGCCGAACCAACGAACGACCGTGTCGCGACCGTCACGGATTGGTGCCGCGCGCGACAGGAACCAACGATACGACCCATCCTTGCCGCGCAGCGGGAACGTGTCCTCCCATGGCTCTCCGGTGTCCCAGGAGTGCTGGATCTTCTCGACGACGCGCTGGACGTGATCCGGGTGAGCGAGCTTCGTCCAGCCCCAGCCGGCCATCTCCTCGAACGTCGTTCCGGTGAAGTCGAACCACCGCCGGTTGAACCAGAACATGAGGCCCTTCGCGTCGGCCATCCATGCGAGCTGGGACATGTTGTCGGCCAGCGTGCGGAAACGCTCCTCACTCTCGCGTAGCGCCGCCTCGGTCTGCTTCAGGTCGTTCACGTTCACTGCGGTGCCAAGCCACCGAACGACGTTGCCCGACGCGTCGAGGATCGGCCGACCACGAACCTTGAACCACTCGTAGACGCCGTCACGCCGGCGCACGCGGTACTCGAGATCGTACGCTCCCCGGCCGCCGAGCGCGGCCTTCCAAGCGCTGAAGGTCCGGTCGCGGTCGTCCGGGTGGAGGACCTGCAGCCAGCCAGCCCCTCGCTGCGCCTCTTTCGAGAAACCCGTGAAGTCGACCCACTGCTGACTGACGTAGTCGCATGCACCGTCGGGAGCGTTCGTGAACGTCATCCCCGGGATCGAGTCGAGCGTCTGCCGGTAGAAGAACTCGCTCTCGGCGATGGCTCGCTGCGCCCGCTTCAGCTCGGTGATGTCCGTCATCGCGCCGGTCGCGACGAGCGGGCGGCCGTCGGCGCCGCGACGGATGCGCCCGACGTCGCGGATCCATCGCACCTCTCCGTCCGGTCGACGCAGGCGGACCTCGACCTCGTAGCGGTCCGTCCCCGCGAGCGCGGCCTCGAACGCCGCGAACGCATGGGACCGATCGTCCTCGTGAACTCGGGCGAAGAAGTCGTCGATGTGCTGGACCGTCGCCACCGCTTCGAGCCCGAGAAGCCGGTTCATGCTCGCGTCACGGGCGTCCAGCCCGGTCGCGATGTCGACGTGCCAGGTACCGACCTCGGCGGCCTCGACCGCGCTGCGGAGCCGTTCGTCGCTCGAAGGATCGGACGTTCGCTGCGCCTGCAGATCGAGCGCCGTGTGCACATCGACGAGCTCGGTCGTCAAAGGTCGCGGGAGGGGAGGCGGCTGCCGATCCGTCATCGTACACCGGCGTCGTCCGGAGGCGGCGCACGCGCCGATCGCGTCTTTCCGAACGACGGAGCCTTTCGGTAGATCCCACGATGCCGGCCATCAAGCGCGTCAGGGAAGCGCTTCGCGAGAGGGGAACCGCGTCCGCGCGTCGAAGACATGCCGCGCCCGGTCGAGATGCGATCGCAAGTCCGGCCTGACGCGGAATGACCTGGAGCACGACGAGCGACGTGCGCCATCGACAAACGCTCGTTCTCCTCGACAGTGGCGCCAGACGTCACCACGTTGACAGCCGATTGGCCTTCGCAGATGAAGGTGGTCGTCGTTCGTGGCGAACCTGCTCGTCATCTTCGTTTGTCTTGCTGCCGGCGTCCTGCTGCGTCGATCGGGACGCTTCACGGAGGCAGCGCCGGCCGCGCTCGGCACCTTCGTCGTGTTCGTCTCCCTGCCTGCGCTCGTTCTCGCGCAGGTGCCGCCGCTGCTCGCAACCGCATCGCTGGACAGCGACGTGCTCGTCCCCGTCTCGATGCCGTGGCTCACGTTCGTCATCGCCTTCGTGGTCGTCACGGTGCTCGGCAAGCGCGCTGGCTGGTCGCGAGCGGCGATCGGAACGCTGGTCCTCACGGTCGGCCTCGGGAACACGTCGTTCGTCGGCTATCCGCTCATCGCGTCGCTGCTCGGGAACGACGCGCTTCGCTTCGCCGTCCTCGTCGATCAGCCGGGCTCTTTCCTCGCGCTGTCGACCCTCGGCGTGGCCGCAGGTACGTGGTTCGCGGGTGGGCGTGTCGGCGCCGGCGCGATGGCGCGTCGAATCTTCGCCTTCCCGCCGCTGATCGCGCTGGTCGTCGCGGTGCTGTGGGGCGCGTCCGGCACGTATCGGTCAGGAACCGCTGCCGGCGAGATGCTCGAAAAGCTCGCCGCGACCCTCGTGCCCGTCGCGCTCGTCACCGTCGGAGCGCAGCTCCGCGTGGACCCCACACTGCTGCGCGCGCACTGGAGGCCGCTCGCGCTCGGGCTCGGTCTGAAGCTCGTCGCCTTGCCTGCACTGTTCTATGTCTTCTACGTCCACGTGCTCTCGCTTCGTGGGCTCGCCGTCGAGGTGACGGTGCTCCAGTCCGCGATGTCTCCGATGATCACGGCGGGCGTCCTGGCAGTGGAGCTCGGCCTCGACATCGAGCTCGCCAGCCTGATGCTCGGCGTGGGCATCCCGCTCTCGCTGGTCACCGTACCGCTCTGGAATCTCGTCCTGCGGGGCGTGTGAACGAGGACGAGCCAGGGCCGGGCGCGCGCGACGGTGATGCTCGTCGCGTGGCCGGCCCCGGAGGCCACGTCATTCCCAGCCGACCTTCGCCCGGATCTCCGCCGCGATCTCGTCGGCCACACGCTTGTGCCACGCAGGTGTCCCGTGACCGTTGCACGCCGTCACTTCTTCCCACGTGAACGGCTTGGCGAGGAACGCGTGCAGCTTGTCGTCGCCGACCGATTTGCGTTCGGCGATGATCGCGTTGGCGACGTTCCAGACTGCATCGCGTGAGCCGGCGCTGACGATCCCCATGAAGATGTGCGTGTTCGGACCGCGTCCGCGGAGCGTGTTGACGACGAAGTCACGGTAGGCGTCGCGGAAGGCCGGGCCACCGTCGTCGCAGGAGCCCTGGGTCATGACGATGACGTCCGGCACCCACGACTGCAGATCGAAGAGCGGCGGGTTGTAGGCGATCTCGGGATTCGGATCCGCCCGTGCGTAGTAGTTCTTCAGTGGGTCGTTGTCGCCTGACCACACGTTCTGGAGGAGGCCTTTGCCCGAGTAGACGATCCCGTGGACCTCCGCGTCGAACGTTTCGCCGAGGATCGCACCCCACGACTTGCGGAAGTTCTCCCAGCGGCCTGCCCAGTCGGGGCCGGGGCAGTCGGTGTTGGGCGAGTCGATGTTCTCGACGCCGAAGCCCGTAGCGAAGGAGTCACCCATCACCTCGATCTTCCGCGTCTGACGCGGCGGAGACGGGAGCGACTTGCCACCGTGGAAGTCGAAGCCGAGGAATTGCGTGACGCCCGTCTGCGTCTCGCTGCGCTTGTAGATCTCGACTTCGTGCGGACCGGGAGCGAGACCAGAGGCAAGCTCGAAGTCGTGCGGTTGGTTGTCTGCGATCATCGAGATGGAGCGCCACTCTCCCTTGTCGATCCGGATGTCCCAGTAGCTCGGGGCGCCCTCCATCCACGCGGAGGCGTACTCTTTGAGCTTCACCGACACGGAGGTCCCGTCGAACCGCGCGAGCACGCGCGTGCCGGGCCAGGATGCTTTCGGACCGGCGGGATCGCTCGTGTCGAAGCGTCCGACGAAGAGCGGTTGGTGCACGACTCCATCGGAGTCAGGGCGAGGGGAGCCGTCCCCTTCGACGGAGCTCGTCGCAGCCGGCGGCGGAGCCGTGCCCGATCCGGTCGGCGTGGCGCCGCCGTTCGACGCGGAGCCGCCGTTCGCCTTCTTGCTGGAGCTCGAGCAAGAAGCTGAAGCTCCCGCGACGAGGATGAGCATGCACGGAATGGTTGCGGCACGGAGAGCGAAGCGCATGTCGCCGGGCGCGTGCAACCGAAGCGCCGACCAGGCCGACGACGTGCGCCGTGGACGCTCGGGACGGTCCGCCTCAAATCGACATGCAACTCCACGATGAAGCGTCGGGCGGCCGGGTCTTCGTCGTCGTGCTCGCGACGTCTTGGCGAGCGTGCTCGTCGAGACGGCGAGAGACCTGTGCGCGAGCGCTCGTGCGTGATCACGACGACGCAGTCGCCATGGTCGCGTCGAGGTCGATCCATGCGCTGACGCGAGCGGCATACGGACGGGACGGTTCGGATCGAAGTGCCGCGATCAGCACCGCACGCGATGCCGCGCATGTCCGCGCGCGGCGTCTCGCCGCCTTGCTCCGCATGGGCGCACGTGGTCTCTACCGCGCGGAAGCTCCCAGGAGGCGAACCATGTCGATCAGCAAGGCCAAGGCAGAGTGGACGGGGAACCTGAAGTCGGGACGCGGGATCATGTTTCCCGAGAACGCAGCCGAAGTTCCGTTCTCGCTCTCGACGCGCTTCGAAGGAGCGAAAGGATCGAACCCCGAAGAGATGATCGGCGCCGCGCTGGCGGGCTGCTTCTCGATGGCGCTTTCGCTCGGGCTCGAGACCGCCGGCGTGACGCCGGTCTCGGTCCGCACCGGCGCTCGCGTCCATCTCGAGAAGGACGGACCCGGGTTCCACATCCCGCGCATCGAGCTGGCGACGGAGATCAAGGCGAACGGCGGAGACGAAGCGAAGATCCGTGCGGTCGCCGAAGAGGCGAAGAAACAGTGTCCGGTCAGCAAGGCCCTCGCCGGCTCGAAGATCGAGCTGAGCGTCACGATTCTCGGCGGCTGACGTCTTCCGACTCCACCTCGGGCCGCGGCGGGAGGGACGTTGGCACCCGCCGCAGGCTCCAGAGGCCCGAGTCGCGATCGAAGTAGGACTCGAACTCGAACGCCGTTTCGGTCGTAGTCTCCGGCTGCTCCGGTTCCGTTCCGTCACCGCACATGTCACCGCCCATCGCCGTCGCGTCCTCCCGTGGCGGTGGCGCACGAGTGCAAGCGGTGCGCCCGGCGCCGACGACGGAAACGGTCGCGGACGACCGCGCGCTCGACCCGCGGATTGTTCGCCGGCGAACAAGCGACGACCCGCATTCTGTTCCGACCCGAACAGGGCGCGTCTCTTCTGCGAACGACCGGCCCGACCTCCGTTGCGCTTTTACTGCGCTCCTGTAAGACAGGCCGCGATGAGGGCGGGGTCTCCCGAAGAGCCGACGCTCAGACCGTCGACGCCTGTCGAACGGCCGGCGCCGTCGCGCCTGCTCTCGTCCGAGCCGCTCGTGGCGGTCGTGAACGACGCTTCCGGTGGTTGGCTCGTCCCTCTGCCCGACAAGACGCAGCTCATCGTCGGGCGATCGGCCGAATGTGATCTGTCGATCCCCGATCCGACGGTGTCCCGTCGGCACGTGCGCATTCATGTCGGAACGGAGCTTGCGATCGAAGACCTGGGGAGCGCGAACGGCACCACGTACGATGCGAAGCCTCTCCGCTCCTTCGAGCGCACCATGATCGAGCTCGGACACCCGATTCGGATCGGAGACGCGCGGCTGTTCATCCACGCGGCGCGCGGAGTCCTGTCCGCGAGCGCGTCGGCGACGTCGTCGCCCGCGCCTTCCTCGTCGAGAGCGACGCGGCCGCCGAGCACGCTCCCTCCCCCGGCCGGGGAGGTCGTGCGCGACGAGGCGCTCCAGAGGATCTACGCGCTGTTGCCGACGATCGGACCGAGCCCGCTCAGCGTGCTCGTCCTCGGCGAGACCGGGGTCGGCAAAGAGGTCTACGCCGACGCGATCCACCGCGCGTCCGATCGCGCGAGCGGCCCCTTCCTCAAGCTCAATTGCGCAGCCCTGCCCGAGTCGATCCTCGAGGGAGAGCTGTTCGGCTACGAGCGCGGTTCGTTCAGTGGTGCGGTGACCGCGCGGCCTGGGCTCTTCGAGGCGGCGCATGGCGGGACGGTGTTCCTCGACGAGATCGGAGAGCTGACGCCGGCAACGCAGGCGAAGCTCCTTCGCGTCCTCGAGAGCGGAGAGGTGCTGCGCCTCGGCAGCCGCAGCCCGGTGCATGTCGATGTTCGGTTCGTCTCCGCGACCAACCGCGACCTCGCGGCCTTGGTATCGAGCGGAAGCTTCCGGCCCGATCTCTTCTACCGCCTCGAGGGCGTGCGCATCGAGATCCCGCCTCTCCGCGAACGCACGGCGGACATCATCGCACTGGCGGAGTTCTTCGTCGAACGCCTCGCCGGTCGAATGGGCCTACGCGCCCCGAGGCTGTCGTCGGGCGCCGAGGAGCTGCTCCGCGGCTACTCGTGGCCGGGCAACGTGCGAGAGCTGAGGAACGTCGTCGAGCGCGCCGTCGTCATGAACCCCAACGTCCCCGTGCTCGAGGAGAGCCACCTCGTGATGTATGCGGCGTCCACCCGGGTGACGCTCGCGCCGGCCGCTGGCCGTGACGCGCCGCCGAGTCAGACGGGCGTACGTCCGACGGACGACCTGCGCGTTGCGCTCGAGGCCGTCGAGCGGCAAGCGATCGTGGATGCGCTCGACAAGACGGGCGGGAACCAGAGCGCGGCGGCGCGGCTGCTCGGGATCGGACGACACGCGTTGATCGGTCGAATCGAAGCCTACGGGATCGCACGACCGCGGAAGAGGAGCTGACGTGGCGTCGAAGAAGGAAGATCCGGACGCCACGCTGCCCGGAAGAAGCTTCGGGCACATCGAGCTGGAGATCGGCCCGGACGTGAACATCGGACCGAGGGCGTTCCACGGCGTTCGCTCCGAGGACGTCACGCATGCTTCGGAGCGTACGCGCGCGGCTGTCGGCGACCCGCGGGTGGCGGCGATGCGCGAGCTCTACGCGGAGGGCGACGCGAACGGTGCCCTGTTCATCGCCTTGTCCATTGCCCCGACTGCGAGCGCAGGCCTCGAGAGCCCTGCAGCGTACGAGGGCTGGATCCCGACGTACCCGAAGACGCCCGTGCCCCCGGACGACGACCGGACGTTGCTGCACCGCCCGGCCGAGGCGCCGCCACGAGCGCGCAGCTGGGGGGGCGCACCGCGGAGGCTCGTCCCGAGGGTCTTGCGTTCCAACGACGAGATCGCGGCAATGCCCATCGATCATCGTGGCGGGTTCCTGCTCGCACACGTCGACGGGATCCAGACGATCGACGAGATCCTCGACGTCTGCGCGATGTCGGAAGACGAGGCGTTCCAGCTGCTGGAGCAGCTGGCCGCGATGGGCGCGATCACGCTCGAGTCCGGAGAGCCGACGCCGGCGCCGGGATCGCGCCGCCCGCGGTGAGTCGGCTCAGTCGCCGTACGCGAACACCTTCACCGAGATCTGCCACTTGCCGCCTTCGGCGACCCTGCTGATCGTGAGGTCGACGGTGTGCTCGCCGGCAGTCGTGAGCTGCTCCGGCTCGAGGACGATCGGCGCCGTCTCGGTGCCAGGACACCAGTTCGCGCGCGGCGCCCGAACGCTCCCAGGCGCACCGCACGGGTTCTCGCGACAGTACTCCCCGAACGGCCCACCCTTCGTGAGCGTGCAGAAGCTCTCGCAGTCCGTCCGCCAGAGCTTCTTCTTGTTGACGACCGCGACGCCGTCGACGCTGATCGTGTGCGTACGCTCGCAGAACTCTTCGGCGGGACCGATGCACCCCAGGTCGTTGCCGCCACCGTGACCGGTCGCGAGGTATTCGACCCGCGCCGACGTCGTCCCCGGAGGCAGAGTGAACGGGAGCGAACGCGGAGCGCCACCGGGCGTCTTGTCGTCGTAGACGAGCGGTAGGACCGCGAGGACCGTACGCGGAGCCGGACCCGGCGTGACCTCGATGCGGGCGCTGACGTTCCAGCCGCCGTTCGAGCCCGAGACCTTGCCCTCCGCGTCCGAATACGAAGGGATCGTGACGACGAGCTCGCGTGCGCCGCGGCTCGCGTTCAGGACGTCCGTCACGTCCTTCTCGAGATGCAGCGGACCACCGAACGGCGTGATGGCGCGGATGAGCTCGATCGCAGGCGCATCGGGGGCGGCGGGGTCCGCGAGCGCGATCTCGAAGTTGCGATCGAACGCGTCGCAGCTCGGGGGCCAGTTGTGGCCTGTGGGCGGCGGGTCGTCGTCCCACTGCTCGAAGGGGAAGCAGGTCGAACGGAGGTCGACGACGAGCTTCGCCTCGGCGAACGGTCCGCCCTCGATCGAGACCGCCCCTGCGGCGCGGTGGAAGTCCGGCGCCTCGCTGTTGCTGCCGATGCGGGCATCGGCGAGCACGTCGAGCGTGAACGGCTGGGCCGGTGCACCTGCTTCGACCTGCGGTGGGGGCGCGCCGCCGTTCTTTTCGGAGCTGCACGCTCCCGCGGACGACAAGAGGAGCAGTGCGGAAAGGAGAGCTCGCTTCATCGGTCTTTCATCGGACGCCGCGCATCTGACGGACGAGCCCATGCGCTGAGCAGGAACACATCCTAGAACCCGGTGCGCGTCGATTTGTTCGCTGGGTCGGCCCGGCCTCGGATGGCGCGAGCCCCTCTTCGGTAGCGCTCGGGGTTCGAGGACGCAACACGCTCACTCACTCGATCGGAGGACCCTTCACTTCGCTGAGCGGACGGCTCCCCATGCCGCCAGGGTAGCCATAGCTCGCATACGGACCCCAACCCCAGACGTGAACGGCGAACGGGCCGTCGCTCTTCGCTTCGTTGCGGCCATGACCGCAGGTGCCGTTCCCGAGCTTCTGTGGATGACCTTGCTTGGTGAGGTAGACCCACGTGAACTCGTATTCGCCCGAGCTCCCGAGCGGGGTCCAGCCCTCGACGGGCACCTCGCCACCACATTCGAGCGTGACGGGCCGGAAGCCGTCTTCCGTCTTGCGTCGCACGAGTGTGAGCGTGGACTCGGGGAACGTGTAGTCGACGAAGAAGATGTAGCGGTCGAGGAACTGCTGCAGCGGCACCGCGTTCACGAAGTCCGGATCGCCCCACGGCGGGCCGTTGGCGGTCTGCGCCGAGATCTGCTGTCCGCCCGTCATGAACATGCCGGCGTAGAACGGATGTTGCTCGTCTTGCGACCGGACCGTCACGATGTCGCTCGTCGTGAACGTCACGACCTGTCCCGCGTCGAGCGTCTCTGGCGCGCCGCCGGGACGTGCAGGCTCGTACACGAGCTCGGTGCCGTCCGCGGCGCCGACGAAGCGCCACGGCACACGCTCGCGAGCGGTGGTCACGGTGGTACCCGCAGCCGTGCGCGGCCGCCACGGCACGAGCGCATAGTCGTGGCCCCACTGCGAGACCGGAGGGATCTGCTGCTGCGTGACGTCACACGCCGAAGAGCCGATGTTCGTGCACTCCGAGCCGCCGAAGAGCCCGATGGGCTTGTTCGCCTCGATGGGGCTGCCCGTCGTGTCGGCGCGTTGCGTGATCTGCAGGACCTCCCCGCGCGACATCTTCCACGTCTGCGTCTGGCCCTCGCCGATCCCGGTGATGCCGCCGCCGCCGATGATGTCGACGTTGGGGCGCATCCGTACCTCGGTGTCGTCCTCCGCCGCGATGATCTGGATGTTCGGCGCGCCCGGGTCGGGATTCGCGGTGCTCACCGCGATGTAGTTCTTCTCCCACGACGAGACCGGGAGCAGCACCGTCGCCGAGGGCGTGTGCGTGGAAGCTCCCCCGTACGGGAAGATCGAATAGGCGCTGACCGGTGTATCGGTCGTGATCTGGAAGGCCTTGGTCCGCGTCGTCTTGTGACGGATCGGATCTTCGTGGATGGCCGCCACCACGGGCGCGGGGCACTGCGTGAAGTCGCTGCCCGACCACTCGTCCGCCTGAGCGAGGAAGACGATGCCCACCTTGCCCGGTGCGATCGACCCGCCGACGGGCGTGTACTCGATGTGCGTGCCGTTTTGCTCCGCGTAGTAGGTGGACGGTCCGATGTCGATCGGCTCGCCTCCGTACGTCGCCTGAAGCGTGGCGGGACGGTCCCAAACGTTCGCGATGAACGTCGCGAAGCACGATCCTTTGACGCCGCCCGACTCGTCCGGCGGGAGCGTCGCGAACGAGCAGCCGATCGAGCCCTTCGAGAGCGCGGCGCTCGTGCACGCGTCGATACACTTTCCTTCGCCGCAGCCCTGGCCGACGGCACAGGTCTCGATCTCCTCGCTGCCGTCGCAGCCGTGGTGCAACACCGACTTCAGGTCGCGCGAGCAGCTCACCGTTGGCTTGCACTCTTCGACGGTGCCCCCCCCGTCTTCCGTGAGCGGGGGCGGGGGCATCTTCTCCTCGAAGGCGTTGCGGTCCGTGCTGCAGGCGACGGCGGTCGTCGCAGCGCCGGCGACGAGGAGCGCGAGAACCAGGAACGCGGAGGCGTTTTGCATCGTGACTCTCATGGAAAGACCACTGGAAAGACGACCTTCACGGGCGTGGGATGCGGCAGGCTGTCCGTTGTTCCCTGGCCGAGCTCTCCGTTCGTGTTGCCCCCCCAACACATGACGCCTCCGTCTTGCATCAGCGCGCACGTCGCGATCCTGCTTGCGACGATCTGCACGGCACGTCCGGTGAGGGCCACCGCCGGTCCGAAGGTGGTCGCGAACGTCCCCGCGTCGACGCCGCCTCGTCCGAGCTGACCGAGCCTGTCGTCCCCGCAGCACTGGAGCGTGCCGTTGGTCATCCGTACACACGACCGGTTCGGACCGAGCGCGAGTTGCTGCGGGTACACACCGGCGTCGGTGATGATCCCGGCGAACGCCGGCGTTTGCTCCGAGTCGGGAACGCCGGTTCCGAGCTCGCCCCGGATGTTGCCGCCCCAGCAGTACACGCTGCCACGTGCGATCGCGCACTGATGGCCGTCGCTGCCCGAGACGAAGCCGCTCGTGGCCGCCCGCGTGACGTGCTCGACCGACGGAAGGGGCACGGGCACCGCGCTGCCTTCGCTGCTCGAAAGTGAGCTCTGGCGCCCCGATGCACGGCCCCAGCCGAGGAGCTGGCCGTCGGCCGTGACCGCGAACGACGAATATTGCGTGAGGACGAGATGCTCGATCGCGTGGTCGCCGAGCTCGGCGAGGCCCGGACCCTCGTACCACTCCGTCGAATCGGGACGCGCGAGCTGCTTCGAGTCGTTGCCCCCCCAGCAGTAGACCTTGCCGTCGGTCGCGATCGCGCACGCCGTCGATTGGCCGAGGTCGACGCGGACGACCTCCGCCGAAAGCGCCGCGCGCATCGGCGTCGGGTGCGGGCCGAAATCACGGAAGCCAGGCGAGGGGACGAGCCCGAGCTGTGCGCCCGAGTTGTCGCCCCAGCACCAGACGTGTTTTTCGGCATCGACGGCGCACGTCGTGTTGCCTTGCGCGCCGGCGCTGATCTGATTGACGTTGGCGAGACCGTCGACCCTCTGCGGGCGCGGCCCGGCGTCGACTCCGCCGTCGGATTCGCCTCTGCCGAGCGAGCCGCGCGTGTCGGTGCCCCAGCACTGGACCGTGCCGTCGCTCATGAGCGCGCAAAGATGGCGGTCACCCGCTGCGAGCTGCGTGGCACACGGGGTCGTCGCGCAGACGACCGGTTCGTCCGATGCGTCGTAGTCCGGCGGTGCCGCCGCGGCGTCCGCGTCGACGTCGAGCTCGACGCCCGCGTCGTCGTCCGGCGGGAGCGACGCCTCGCGAGCATCGGGCGCTGCGTCGGTCGGATCGCTGCGGAAGTCGGAGGGCTCGGCGTCGCCACACGCCACGACGGCGGATGCGGTCGATGCCGTGCCGACGGACACGAAGAGGAGGAGAGAGAGACGGGTGTGGACGCGAGCACGAAGCCCGTCACCAGCACCGATACGCTTGCGTAGACGAGTCATGACACTCCTCACGTTCCCGGCTTGACCTTGTGAAGCGCGAGGTCCGCTCCGACGACCCAGATGTCGTCCGGGCCCGTGCCCCAGATCGCGTTGACCGCGTTCTGGACCGGCATCACGTTGTCGAGGGCGACGGCGGCGACCTGCCATCCGGAGCCATCCCAGTGACGAAGCCGGCCGCGCGGACCGCCGACCCACAGATCATTCGGGCCCGTGCCCCAGATCGCGGACAGCGAGCCGGTGGCGAAGCCCGTCTCGGCAGCCGTGCGCTGCGTCCACGTGAACGTGGCGCCGTCGTCGCTGCTCGAGCCCGTGTGAAGGTACGAGCTGTTCGCGTCTCCGTTGTAGCCGATGACGACGGTGAGGTTCCGCGAGAGCGAGAAGCCGTTCATGTCGAGGCGCGCCACGTTCGGCGGCGGCGGGACCTCCTTCCGCCACGCGACACCGCCGTCCCCGTCCGGCGCGAAGTGGAGGAGCTGTGCTGCCGGAGTGCCGAAGCTCGGAGCCACACGACCGGCCACCCATACGTCGTCGCTGCTCGTGCCCCACACCTTCTCGAAGTGCGCGGCGAACGCGCTCGAGATCGGGTCGATCGACCAGCCGGTCGCCAGCGCGTCCGGAGCACCTGCGTCACCGGCATCGGGCTCGCTCTGCGTCGGGCCCGCGTAGTGGAGGATGACGCTGGGATCGGCCCGGTTGATGCGATGAGCGAGGGACGCCACCGCCCAGATGTCCGTCGCGCTCGACCCCCAGATCGAACGGATTGCCATCGGCGTCGAGACCGCGGTCCACGTGAGCGCGTCGGGGCTCGGGCCCGTACCGTGGAGCAGCACACCGGGCAAGACCTGCGCGAACTGGCCGAGCGTGCCGCCTCCCGCCCAGAGGTCGGTCGGGCTGCTTCCCCAGATCGCGTAGAGCGGAACGCCGGCGACGTGCGCGACGACCCATGCCTGGCCGTCCCAGCGAAGGATCTTCCCGTCCTCGCTGACGGTCCAGACGGTGCCGCTTCCGTCACCCCAGACGTCGCGGAGCGTAGCGCCGCCGGGCACGTCCGTGTGGCACCAGCCTTCGTCCGAGCACACCGGCTTCGGCTCGTTCGCGTCCGCGTCCACCGATGCGTCGCTCGGCGCGCGTGCGTCCTCGTCGGTCGCTCCGCTGTCCTCCGAAGGGATCGCAACGGACGGCCCGCCGTCCGGCGAATCGACGACGGTGCCGATCGTCACGTCCGCCTCCGCACACGCCACCGCGATCGGCACGATGGTCGCCGCGAGCGCGGACAGTCGGAGAAACCTCCTCGTCCCCTTCATGGATTTGCTCCTCGAGCACCAGGCTTCGGACCGGAGTAGTGAAGGACGATGCCGCTGCCGACCGCCCAGACGTCGTTCGGTCCCGAACCCCACACCCCGTAGAGATTCGGCTTCGTTCCGGGGACGAAGCCCGCGGTCGCGACCCGCCACCCGTCCCCGTCGTAGTGGATGAGCGTGCCGCGTTCGCCGACGGCCCAGATGTCCTTCGGTCCGGAGCCCCAGATCCCGCGCAGGTTCTCCTTCGTCGGAGACTCGATGATCGTCAGCACGGTCGCGTCCGCGGTCGCATGCCGGATCGTGCCGTAGTCGCCGACGGCCCAGACGTCGTTCGCGCCGCTGCCCCAGACCGCGTAGAAGCCTGCGAGCGCCTGCGTGTCGAGCTCGGTCCACCTCGTGGCTTCGCCTTCGTTGGCAGGGCTCTGCGAATGAGCCGCGAACGGCAAGCCGTCCGATTTCGTGCCGACCACCCAGACGTCGTCGGCGCTCGTGCCCCAGATCCCGTACGCCGTGTCGAACGTCCAGTTCTGGTCCTGCAGACCCGGCGCCCAGACGACACCTCCGTCGCCCTCGGTCGTGCGCCACGCGAGCTCGCTGAATACGTCGTTGCCGCGCTGCATGAAGAGGCGCGCCCCCGCGATCCACACGTCGCTCGCAGAGGTTCCCCAGATCGCACCGAAGAGCGCCGGCGGTGAGAGAGTCTCTTCGGTCACCGCGGCGACGCGCGTCCACTGCGCCTGACCACCGTTGAAGCCCTTCGAGTGGAAGATCTGATCGGGGGCGCCCATCGTCCACACGTCGTTCGGGCCGGAGCCCCACACGGCGCGCAGCGACCATCCCGTATCGACCTCGAAGGTCGTCCAGGTCTTGCCGTCCCAGT
The DNA here is from genome assembly GCA_023423895.1 of Pseudomonadota bacterium. Taxonomy (GTDB): domain Bacteria; phylum Myxococcota_A; class Polyangia; order Polyangiales; family Polyangiaceae; genus Labilithrix. The sequence continues at coordinate 146,854 of JAFAER010000013.1, read as the reverse complement.
GAGTCACCGTGCCGGATGCGCCGACGGTCCAGACGTCGTTCGGCCCGCTGCCCCAGACGCTCGCGAGCCCGATGCCGGCAGGATGGCTCGTCTTCTCGAGGCACCACTCCACGCTCTCGCACGGCGGCGGGTCGCGATCGGAACATCCTTCGGCGTCCGATGCACAGGCGTCGACTCCCGCATCGGGAGCCGCGTCCACCGACGGGATCGGCGATGCGCCGTCGCCCTCGTCGCCTGTGCCCCTGGCGTCATCGGTGGTCGCGCAGCTCGCGACGCTCAGGTCGAGCGCGAGGAAGCCCGCGAGCGCGCCGAGGCACCACAGCCGACGTCCGAGTCTGGTTGTGCGAGTGCTCATTTCGTCAACACTCCACCGTCGCACTCGACCATGAGGCAGCTGCCGGAGATGCACGGCTGACCGGCCGCCGTGTTGCACTGGTTCCCGCAGGCGCCGCAGTGACGCCCGTTGACGAGCAGATCGGTCTCGCATCCGTTTCGCGGATCGCCGTCGCAATCACCGCGGCCGGAGGGGCATTCGTACTCGCAGAAGCCCTTCTTGCACGACACGGCGTAGTTGTTCTTGGACGGGCAGCTGTAGCCGCAGGCCCCGCAGTTCCGCTTGTCGTTCAAGAGGTCCACGCAGAGCTCGTCGCCGTTGTTCGTGCAGAGGGTCTCGAACGGCTCGCACCCGCATCCGACGATGTTGCCGCGCTTCAGGCACTTCTGTCCGGCCGGGCAGACGTTCCCGCATGCTCCGCAGTTTTCATCGTCGGTGACGATGTCCGTCTCGCAGCCGTCCTCTTTGATCTTGCCGTTGCAGTCGGCCCACCCCGACTCGCACGTGAGCTGCGCGCACTTGCCGAGCTGGCAGCGGTACGCCGCGTGCGGAGGCGGCGGCCCCGCGTCGGTCCCCTGGCACTCGTTCCCGCATGCTCCGCAGTTCGTGTCGTCGACGGACGTGTCCGTGCACCCGACCGGGTCGCACCACGTCTGGCCGGCGGGGCAGCCGCATTGACCATCGATGCAGCGGCGCACGCCTCCCGGACCGGGCGCACACTTCTGGCCGCACGACCCGCAGTTGTCGGGATCGTTGCCGAGGTTCGTCTCGCAACCGTCGTCGACGAGCCCGTTGCAGTCGCCGTACTGCACGCCGTTCTTCGGGATGCACTGCCGCTGGCAGGCGCCGTCGACGCACTGCGTGTCCATGTTCAGGTCCGGGAACGCGCTCCACTGAGGACACACGTTCCCGCAGGCGCCGCAGTGATTGCGGTCGGCGAGGAGGTTCGTCCCGCACGGATAGACGTTGTTGGTCCCCGTCGTGCTGCAGGTCTCGTACGGGAAGGGGCACTCCGTCGCGATGCACATCGCGAACGGCGAGGTCGCCGCGTCCCTCCGGTTCGAGCCCGCCTCTCCGGCGTCTTCGGGGGCCTCGAAGCCGACCTGGGACGTGGCGCCTGCATCGTCGTCCGTCTGGCCAGCTCCGATGGCGATACGGCGCTCCCCCTCGGAGCAGGCGATCAGGACCACGGACAGCGCCACGAAGCCGACGAACAGGGCGCGACCCGACAGCATCCGAGGTCGATCGATTCCGGTCCAGCGACGCAACATCGCTTCACTCCATGTGCGGGCCGAGACGTCGCTCGGCGTAGATGAGATCGAGGTGGCGGCAGTCGAGCCGGTTCACCGCTTGGTTCGGTTCAATCGTTTCGCCTTACTTCTTGATGCCGACAGCCGAACGAACCCGCTGGGCGTACGGCGACGCTGGCCGGGTCGCGAGGAATCGATCGGCCCGCAACCGTGCTTCTTCGCTCCTGCCGAGCGCGACGAGCGATTGGATCTCGAGCGCCTCGGCCTCGTCCAGGAAGCGACCCGACGGGAATCGTCGCCGGTAGGAGTCGACGCGTTCGAGCGCGAGCGTGGGGTTGTTGTCGACGAAGGCGGCTCGCGCCTCGTCGACCGCGCGGAGCTCGTCCTCGAGGCTGGGCGTGCCCGCGGCGGATCGGTCGGCGGAAGAAGGGGTGGGGCGAGCTTCGGGAGCGGTGATCGCGCTCGGTGCTGCGAGCGCCCTGGTACCTCCGCTCGCGCGCACAGGTGCGCTCGGTAGGTCCATCACGTCGACGCTCTTCGGCGGTGCCGGCGCCGGCGCAGCCACGGCAATTGCGTCGTCTCCGACGTTCGGCTCGGCGGGCGCCAGACGTGTCTCGGGGTTCGAGGTCGACACCGGGAGCGTCGAAGCGGAGCTCGCGGTCGACAGCCGATAGCCGGCGGCGAGCGCGCCTGCGGTCACGATGACGGCGAGCGAGACCACGCCCAGCCACTTGCCGGACGACAGAGGGCGGCCAGCCCCCGGCGCCGTCATGCTGCTCGCGACGGCGGTGACCAGCCGCGCCTTCTCTTCGGCCGCGCGCGGAGGAACGTCCGTGGCGGCCGAGCGAAGCAGGCTGGCGGCGCGCGGAGAGAGCGAGCCTTCGACGAGGCGTTTCATCGAGCTCACCGTGCTCCCTTCGTCTCGTCGGGATCGGCCAGCACGACGAACATCTCGCGCGCTCGCCGGAGCCGCGACGCAACCGTTCCGGCAGGCAACTTCAAGGTCTCTGCGATTTCGGACATCGTGAACTGCTCGAGCTCGAAGAGGACGAAGACGACCCTGAGGTCCTCCGGCATGTCTTCGAGAATGGCCTGGAGCTGGGCGCGGGCCTCGGCGGTCTCGGCATCCTGCTCGGGGTTTGCGCGTCGATCGATCTCGTGCTCGAGGCGCTCGTCGTCGACGACCTCACGTCGGCGTTGGACGCTCCTTCGCGCGTGCGAGGCGGCGCCCATGCACGCGCGGAAGAGAAAGCCCAGCTCGTGAGTGATGTCGTCGAGCCGCCGCGCGGCCACGACGAAGACCTCCTGGACGACGTCGTCCAGATCGGCGGGCCGAACGCCGAGGCGCCGCGCGCTTCGCCACACGAACTCGTAGTGCTCGTGGATGAGGCGCTCGATACGAGCCTTCGCGCGGTCGTCGGCGCTGGTTGCCATGACGACGGCCGTCTTCTCAGCGCGCCCCAAGGCGAGCGGGGTGACGGCGTGCTCGAGAGACCGCATCGCCGGTAAGAAGCCCGGCTTCGACGAAACTGATCACGGCCCGATGTTTTTCTCGTACGAGCCGAGAAACAAGGGGAAATTCACGGTAGGCGGGCCCAGAAACGGAACCCAGCCGTAGCGGTGACGGCCACGCGCGGGATGCGATACACGGTGCGATCCGGCTCAGCGATGACGAAGCTCGCCTGCGTGAGCGGGACGAGGACACCGACGTCGGCCTCGAGCGAGAACCAATCGGTCAGGAACCACCCCGGCCGCACGGCGAACGTCGGTGCGTACCACGGCTCGGTCGTTCCGCCGGCGCGAGGGAGACCGCGCGTCGTCGCGCTCAGGAAGCCGACCTCGAAGCCTGCGCACGGTGCGACGAGATACGGTGGGCGTTGATAGAGAGCACACGCCTCCGCGCGTGCCGTCTGGAATCGGAACGTGGCCTCGCCGCCGCGCGGTGGCGACTCACCGAGCTCGTTCCATCCCCAGGACAGGCGCAGCTCCGGCGCGAAGAGCGCGCCCGGCACCAGCCGAGCGATCTCGGCGTGTACGCGAGCGCCGAGCGCCATCGCAGGATGGAACACGGCACTCGCGTCGAGGCCGGAGCCCCAGTACCAGCCGCCGCTCGGGAGCTCCGGGTGGTTGAGGGCAGAGACCGTTCGTTCCGGCGCCTTGGTCTTCTCCGTCGGGGAAACATCGAGCACACGTGGCGGAGGCGAGGCTTGCTCCTCGTCCGATGTGGCCTCCGCGGGATCGAGCGCGATGGCGACGAAGACGGCCACGGCCGTGGTCACGACGTTGCAAGCCGGGTCGCGGATCTCGCGGACGCTGAGCACGCGGCCCTTGCGCTCGATCTCGAGCCGCGCCTGGTACTCGTCGCTCGCGCGCTCGATATGCACGCGAAAGGACCGGTCATCGGTGGAGAGGAACCCGCGCGGAGCTCGGTCCCGGATGGCACGGAGCAGGTCGCTCCGATCAGGACACTCCGATGGAGCCTCGTATCGGAGATCGATCGCGTCGCTGCTCGTCTCCGCCAGGCTGTGCGGCGACGACAGGAGCACGAGCCCGAACACGAGCGCTCCTAGAACGCAACGCGACGACGCCCGCTCCATGTCGTCGTTCCACACTACCGTGATGGCCTCCCCGAGGAAACGCACGCGTTGTCAGCGGAGGCCGTACTTCTTCAGCTTGTCGTAGAGCGTCCGCAGGCCGATACCGAGCTTTGCGGCCGCTGCCCGGCGGTTGCCGCCGACCTCGCGGAGGGTGCTCTCGATCGTCTGCCGTTCGAGGTCGGCGAGCGAACCTCCCTTTGCGGCGCTCGGGGGGACCGAGCCGCCCGTCGCGATCGCGTCGGACGATGCCGACGGGGGCGCGTCTGCGGAGGGCTCGAGCCAGAGATGCTCCGCGCCGAGCACGTCACCCTCGGCGAGGATCATGGCGCGCTCGAGCGCGTTCCGGAGCTCGCGCACGTTTCCTGGCCACGTCTCCTCCTGCAGCCGCTTCTCGAGCGCCTCGTCGAGCTTCGGGGGCCGCCGTCCTGCCGCCGCGGCGAGATCGGCGACGAGCGCGCGTGCGAGCGGGACGATGTCCTCGCGCCGCTCGCGAAGGGGAGGCAGGCGGATCGGGAAGACGGCGAGGCGGTGATAGAGGTCCTCGCGGAACGTTCCTTCCCGGACCATCGCGCGCAGGTCACGGTGCGTTGCCGCCACCCAGCGAACGTCGACCTCGATGAGCTGCGAGCCGCCGAGGCGCTCGAAGCTTCGCTCCTCGAGCACGCGCAGCAGCTTCGCCTGGAGCGACGGCTTGAGCTCGCCTACCTCGTCGAGGAAGAACGTCCCGCCGTCGGCGAGCTCGATGCGTCCGCGACGCTGCGCGTGGGCGCCGGTGAACGACCCTTTCTCGTGGCCGAAGAGCTCGCTCTCGAGCAGGTGCTCCGTCAGGACGGCGCAGTTGATCGCGACGAACGGCTTGTTCGCGCGCGGGCTCGTCTCGTGAAGGACACGCGCCGCGACCTCTTTTCCGGTCCCGCTCTCTCCTTGCAGGAGCACGGTTGCGCCGCTCTTCGCCACCTTCGCGAGCGCGGCGACCACGGGCGCCATGCTCGGCGCTCCGAACGTGAGCGTCGTCACGCCGGGCGGCGGCGCGTCTTCGGGCGCGACGGCGATCTCGGCGCGCCGCGCGAGCGCGCCCTTCACGAGATCGCGTACGGCGCGCGGGCTCGAGACGGGCTTCTGGAGATAGTCGAAGACGCCGAGCTTCATCGCCTCCACGGCGGTCGCGACGTCGCCGAACGCCGTCAGCACGACGAGCTCCACGTTCGGCTGTTCGGTCCGGAGCGTTCGGACGACGCTCATCCCGTCGAGCTTCGGCATCTTCAGATCCGTCAGCACGACGTCGAAGGGCTCCTCGCGCGCGGCCTCGAGCGCTGCAGCCCCGTCGCCCACCTGCACGACTTCGTGTCCGTCTCGCTCGAGCGACTCGGCGAGGAACGTCCGTACACCTTCTTCGTCGTCGGCGACGAGGATCCTTCCAGGGCGCTTGTCCTTCATGCTGGCCGTCCTCGGAGACGAAGCGTGAAGAGCGCGCCTCCAGTGGGATGGTTCTCGGCGGTCAGCGTACCACCGTGCTGCTCGGCGATGCGGCGCGCGACGGCGAGGCCGAGCCCGGTCCCGCGGACGCGCGTGGTCATGAAGGGCTCGAAGATCTGCGCCTCGGCGCCCGGAGGCAAGCCAGGGCCGTGGTCGCGCACCTTGATCGTCACGTCGGCTGGACCGTCTGCTGCGATTTCGAGCTCGACCGCGCCCTCGGGCGAAGCTTGCAGTGCGTTGTCGACGAGGTTGTGGATCGCGCGCGCCAGGCGCATCACGTCGACCTCGACCCTCGGCGGCGCCGACCCGAGGTCGACCTTCACCCGGTCCCGTGCGAGATCCGCGAGCGAGCGCTCGACGAGGTCGGCAGCGGTCGTGCTCTCTCGCTCGATCGGGCCGTCACGGACGAAGTCGAGGAGCGTGGTCGTGAGCAGCTCGAGGCGTTCGGCTTCGGAGACGACGCGTTCGACCTTGGCCTGGCGCTTCGTGTCGCCGGCGTCCTCGAGATCTTCTGCGAGGAGCTGCGCATGCCCCTTGAGCGAGGCGAGGGGATTGCGGAGCTCGTGCGCCATGACGGAGGACATGCTTCCGAGCGCAACGAGGCGTTGCTCGCGCGCGGCCCGCTCCTCGAGCGCTGCCAATCTGCGCGCGCTGCGTGACCACGCGACGGCAAACGCGAGGAGGACGCCCGCGGCGCCCGCAGCGACGATCGCGATCCGCCGGAGGTCGCGCCGGAGGGTCTCGATCACGGGGGGCTCGAGCTCGACGACGAGCAGCGCGGGGCCCGGCCGCGCGCCGAGCGGCACCGCGCTGGCGCCTCGAGGAGGGCGCATCCCCCGGCGTGGAGGAGGAGCGAGGAGGCTCGTCATCCGCGCACGCCGACCCTCGATGGCGGACTCGCCCGGCCGCTGCGTCAGTTGCGAGAGCTCCGCGTTGCCGGCCTCGGCGAGCGGTCGTCCGTCACGATCGGCGAGCGCGACGTAGCGAAGCCCCTCGTCGCGATGCAACTCGAGGGCGCGCGCGAGCGTGTCGTTCGAGATGGGCGCGGGCTCTTCGGCGAGATCAGCGACCAGGGCCCCGATGAGGAGGTCTCCCTCTCCGCGCACGACGACATCGGAGGCATCGGACAGCGCTTGCTGGGACGTCATGACCGTCGCGCCGAGCGCGAGCGCCGCGAGCGCCGCCATGGCGATGCTCCCGCCGCGCGCCCACGCCGACCAGGTTCGACCTCCACGACGCTTCATCTGCACCCGCTGGGCCCACCAATTTGCGCGGGCCGTGCCAACGTACGCGGGCGCGCCGGCACCGACAACCAGCGGTCATGCGGACGATGGACTGCAGAATCCGCACTCCATCGGGCTGCGGAATCCGCATTCCGCATGCGGCCGCACGGCATGCCGAGAAATCTCAGCCGGAGGAAGTGCCGGAAAATGAGCGGTGAGCGCTCGGACGCCGGGCTGGCAAGCGGCTTGCGAGAGGGGTCAGCATGCTCCGGACGACGGAGCGAAGACGACCGGCGCATGCACCCGTGCAGCGCGCCATCGAAAGAAGAGAAGAGAAGAGAGGATCTGACCATGACGTTCCGTTCGATGACCCTTCCGCTGTTTGCTCTCGTCGCCGCGCTCGCCGGTTGCAGCGCTGAAGCCGGTACGTCGGCCGGCGCGGAGACGACCGATAGCGCTCGGTCGCCCGTGGTCGCCGAGTCGACGCCTGGCGCGCAGGACGGGAAGGAAGGTCGCCAACTCCGCCCGATGGCGCACCGCCCTCATGGCGCCGGTGGTCCTGACTTCCTCGTCCACGCCGCCCTCCGCGCGCCGATCAACCTGACGGCCGAGCAGAAGACGACGATCGAGGGCCTGCTGAAGGCGAATGCCCCGGCCAGGCCGACCTTCGATGCAGCCGGCGCGCAGAAGCTCGCCGCCGCGATCCGCAGCAATTCGGTCGCGAACATGGAGCATCCGAAGCCCGACGCGAGCGCGCATCAGGCTCGGATCGCGGCCTCCGCGAAGGCGCTGGCGACGCTCCACGATACGCTCACGCCGGAGCAGCGCGTTGCGCTGGTCGACAGCATCGAGAAGCGGTCGACCGAGCACGGCGCGAAGCGAGGCGAGCACGTCCGCGAGCGCGGTGAGCGCGGCGAGCGCGGCGAGCGTGGGTTCCGTGGGCACGGCGGCCCTGCCGGTGGTCCGATGGGCATGCTCGCCGGCCTGGACCTGACGCAGGAGCAGAAGGACGCCATCAAGGCGAAGCTCGGCGCGCAGCGTCCGGCGGAGCCGACGGCCGAGCAGCGTGAGGCGATGAAGGCGAAGATGGAGTCGATGCGCGCCGACATGAAGGCGAAGCTCCAGTCGTTCAAGTCCGACCAGTTCGACGCGACCGCGTTCGTCACGCCTCCGAAGGACCTCTCCCGTCCCGAGGCGGCGCCCCGGATGAAGAACCCGCTCGTCGAGATCACGCCCATCCTGACGCAGGAGCAACGTGAGGCGCTTGCGGCGCGAATCGAGAAGGGCCCGGCGATGAAGGAGGGGCACATGAAGGCGCCGCGGTTCGAGCGTCGGAACAACGTGAAGTGAGGAGCGACGCCGCCTGACGCGCGGCGCCATGAAGAACGCGGGCGTGATGGGTCGACCCCCATCACGCCCGCGTCGTCGTTTGTGCGCTCGGTCTCGGTCTGGAGCGAGAGCGAGCGAGGCGGAACGAGGCGGAACGAGCAGCCCCGCGGGATTGAAATCGAAACGCCCGTGACGATTTTCAAATGAAAATGGAGAGTGGCGTGGATTAGCCTCCTAAGGGCAGCCTTCGCCCCAGCCTCACGTTCGGCGGCCGAGATCGCAGCGCTCCAGGCTCGGTCGGTTCACGTCGAAGAGGCGGAGGCTCGCGCTCGTCTCGTTGCGACATCTCGTCGTCGCCGCCCGGCGCGATCGCTCCGCGCTGACGTCGACTTCCCATCCCCGAGGACGCGAGCTCCATGAAGGACGTGCGGATCACCGTGTCTCGGCCATGCCGGATTCGATTTCGGCTTTCGAGCGGAGCTGCTCGAGGCCGCCTCTCCCGAATGGATCGAGCGAACGGACAATCATGAAGAACTCCATCACCGTGATGGTCCTCGCGGCCGTCTCGATGCTCCTCGCCTGGGGCTGCTCCACGAGCGAGGACGGTCGACGGCCGAGCGACGTCGGCACGCCGTCCGAGTCCACCTTCGTCTCGCCGGAAGCCGGCGCTGACGTCGAGGTGCCGCGCGGGCTCCTCTCCTATTGCCCGACGAACGAGTGTCCGCCGGGATGGACCACGTGTCCGGGCTCGCGCTTTCCCTGCGACGTGAACCTGCGGGCCGACGTGAACAACTGCGGCGCATGCGGGCTCGCGTGTCCGACCGATACGGGCGCCGAGGTGTTCGCGTGCGTGAACGGGGCGTGCGCGCTCTCGTGCCGCGCCAACTCCGGCCTGCTCGATTGCGATGGCCTCGTCGACAATGGCTGCGAGGCGCTCGCGCTCCACGATAGCCACTGCGGCTCGTGCGGAAAGAAGTGCACGGATCCGAAGAAACGCTGCGTCGACCAGAGCGGCCGCGCGCATGCAGGCATCTACGGCTGCGGGTGCCCGTCCAACAACATCTACTGCGACGGCGGTTGCTGGGACCCGAAGTTCGACGACGACTACTGCGGGAACTGCTCCACGCGCTGTGACCCCGAGAATGGCGGCGCGCCCAAGCTCCCGAACGCGTATTACGGCTGCGTGAACGCCGAGTGCGGGCGGATGAAGTGCAATCCGCGCTACGCCGATTGCGATCAGAAGACCGCGAACGGCTGCGAGACGTTCCTCGTCGACGACGCGAACTGCGGCGCGTGCGGGAATGCATGCCCTTCCGGCCAGTCGTGCCGGCTCGATCTTCACGGCGTCCCGCAGTGCATGTGTCCGCCGGACAAGACGTACTGCCACCTCGGCTGCTTCGACGGCGTCTGCTCGGGCCAGTGTGTCGACCTCACGTCGGACCAGTACAACTGCGGCGCGTGCGGGAACGATTGCTACATCCCCGCGCGCAACGCGACCGGCTCGTGCCACTACGGCACGTGCGTGATGGACTGCAACGACGGTCGCGCCGACTGCAACAACAGCCAATCGGACGGCTGCGAGGTGAACATCTACAGCGATCCCCGGAACTGCGGAGCATGCGGCAACGTCTGCGACGAGGTCGCGGGCCAGGCCTGCGTCGCAGGCAAGTGCGTGGTGAAGCCGTGTGACCAGGACGCCGGCGTGGAGGTCCCGCGATGACGTCTTTTCGCTACTACGCGGCCGGCGCGCTCTCCGGCGCGATGCTGGTCCTCGCGAGCACCGCCCTGCCTTCGTGTGCGTCCGACGAGGTCGGAACGATGACGGATCCGGACGCGGCGGTCTCCGTCCCGTCGCCGGATGCCGATACGGGCGATGCCGCCGGTAGGGAAACCGCTCCGTGCACGAGCGACGACTGCGAGTACTTCCCCGCGGCTTGCACGCCGGATGTGCTCTGCCTCGACGGCCCGTTCGATCCGGTCAATCCCGACGTCGGCTTCGACTGGCGGACGCGCATCAACGTCATTCGCGGCCGATCGGAGAACGACGTCTGGGTCGCCGGAGCCGCTGGCGCAGTGGCTCACTTCGACGGCGCGTCGTGGGGAATCTCGGACGTCGCCACGAAGGAGACGCAGCACGTCCTCTGGCTTCGCGACGGCGTGGAGATCGCGTTCGGATCGTTCCAGCGGATGTACACGCGCGGCCTCGGTGGCGACGCGGATGCTGCGGTCTCGCCGGGCGGTTGGACCTGGCGTGAGCTGCCGAAGCGCCCGGACGACTTCGGCGATCGGCTCCGCGCGTCGTGGGCGGCTCCAGGCTCGGATGTCCTCTGGCTTGCGACGAACAGCACGCTCTGGCGGATGGTGCCGGCGCCGGACTCGGCCTTCGAGATCCAGGCGGGCCTACCCTCGGGCGCTTGCGGCGTCATCCGGTGCGATCAGATCCTCGCCATCCACGGCGCTTCGACCAAGACCGTCTGGGCCGTCGGCGAGCAAGGCACGGCGCTGCGCGTCGCGGATGCAGACACGGACGCGCCCGTCGCGACCCCGCTCAACTCGATGACGCACAACGGTCTCACCGGCGTGTGGGCCGCGTCAGACACCGACGTCTGGGCCGTTGGCGGAAGCGGCACGATCCGCCACTACACGGGCGGACCGGTGCAGTGGGAGGTAATCGCGAACCTGCCCACGAACGAGAACCTCAACGCGGTCTGGGGCTCCTCGTCGAGCGACGTCTGGGTGGTCGGCAACCGCGGCGTCGTCCTCCACTACGACGGCACGAGCTGGACGCGCGTGAAGATCGCCGGTCTCGGCGCGCGCCGGCCCGATCTGCACGCGGCCTGGTCGCCGAGCCCGGGCAAAATCTGGATCGGTGGAGCTGGCGTGGTCCTGGCTCTCGGAGGGAAACCATGAAGAAGGCATTGGCCCTCCTCGGCTCGACCGCCTTGTTGTCGGCCTCGGCTGGGATGGCGTGTGCGACGTCCGATGACGAAGCGCGCCCGTCCACCGACGACGGCGGGACGACCGTGCTCACGGACGCCGGCGGTGACGCAAACCCGACGCCCGAAGCCAGTCCGCCGGTCGTGCCCACGTGCAGCAGTGCAGGTTGGTGCAGGACGACGCTGCCGGACGGCGATCTCGACCTGCGGGACATCTGGGCGTTCGCGAGCCGGGCGTTCGCGATCGCCGAGAGTCCGACGCTCGGGGTGAAGGTCCTCGAATGGGACGAGGCAACGCGCGCGTGGAGCTACATCGACGACGACACGCAGAACGGCTTCGAGCTCGACGCGTACGCCGGGAAGATCTGGGCGCCGAGCGAGAACGAGGTCTACTTCGCGTCGGGGCCGGGCTTGGTCTACCACGGGAAGCGTGCGACGCCGGGAGCGGAGTGGTCCTGGAAGCGCACGCAGCTCGAAGACACCTCTCCGAACAGAGCGCCCGATCGCGAGCCCGGACGAATCGACTACTACGATCAATACTCGAACTTGCGTGATGCCACCGCGCTCGGCGTTTGGGGCACCTCTGCGGACGACGTCTACGCCTGGTACGGCGGCACGATCTTCCACCTGGAGAGCGCGGGCGGCGGCGCTGACAAGGTGCCTGTTCCCGTGCATGTCCTCGAAGACGCGGAGACGCCGGCCGACTCTTTCTTCGTCTTCGGCGCAAGCGGCTCGGGCCCGGACGACGTGTGGTTCGCGGCTGGTCGTGCAAGGTTCGACTGGAGCGTCTTCCGGTGCCCGATGGTCCTCCACAAGACCGCATCCGGGTTCGCACGTCTGGTCGACAACGTCATCGACGACGCGGACATCGGCTCGCACTACTACGATACGTGTCGCGAAAAGAAAGACGTCCTCGGGTTCCGCTGGCACAGCGGCAAGGACATGTTCCACTGGACCAACGGCGGCTGGATGACGAACATCGAGTCTGCCGGGCCCGGGCGAGCCGCCGGCATCGTCGGAGAGCGACTCTTCGCGTATGTCGAGTCGGGCACTCCCGGCACCGCGCGCGTCAACGTCGTCGCTGCGCAGGTCCCGCGCGATTTGCCGCCGACCCTCGTCAACGCCGTCTGGATCAACGGCGCCGACACGTGGATCAGCGGCTGGGGCCTCGTCTTGCGCGCGCCGACCGATCCCACGCGCTGGAGCTCGGGGCTCGGCCTCTACACGCAAGACGATGCCAAGCAGCTCCTGATCGATGCGCCGACGTACGCGTTCTCCCCGACCTCGATCAACGGAGCGCCGCTCGACAGGCCGCTCCACCAGGTGCGGGGCACCTCCAACGAAAACCTCTGGGCGATCGGACTCCAGCATGCACTTCACAAAACGACGCCCTGAGCTGCGCGCCGCGCGTGCGCTCGGTGGCCTCGCGCTCTTCATCGCCGGCGCTTCTGCCGCGAGCTGCTCGAGCAACGACGGCGACCCGAACCCGAGCCCCGATCCGTCTCCCGACGCCGCCCCGGAGGCCGCGCCCGACGCGGACACGGACGCTGGCGTCGTCGATGCGCAAGCTCCCCGCGACGCCTGGGTCGATGTGACGGCGCTGCCTGTCACCTGCACGGGAAAGCCTTGCGCGACCGCGCTCGTCACGACGCTCGGCGCGGGGAGCTTCGACAACGGCGAAGGCTTCTGCGCGCTGCTCGACGACGGCACGGTGGCCTGCTGGGGCGCGAACGGTGCCGCTCAGCTCGGGCGAGACGATGGCAAGAAGTCCGTCGACAGCTCGAGCCCCGCACGCGTCGAGGGGCTCTCGAACATCGTCGCGATCGATCACACGTGCGCGCTCGACAAGGACGGTGCCGTCTGGTGCTGGGGCACGGGCCCCTTCGCGCGCGACGACGAGGGTGCGCTCACCGGCGAAACGACGACGGAGCGTACGCCGGTGAAGCTCGAGCTTCCTGCTGCGACGCAGATCGCGGTCGGATACGGGACGGCGTGCGCCGTCATCGGCAGCGAGGTTCATTGCTGGGGGAGCAACACCGACGGTCAGCTGAGCCCGCCGTCGGATCGTTCGGAGGCCGTCGGCGGACCGCGCCCGATGGTGCTTCCTGCCGGCGCCGCCGTGCGGGCACTCTCGGTGGCGACTGCGACCTTCGTGCTTCGCGATGACGGCTCGCTCGTCACCTGGGGAGCCAATCCGACCATCGGACGCGTCTCGCCGATGTTCCCGGATCCGCATCCGCAGCTCGTCGCGATCAACGGGGTCTTCATGGCGGACCTCGCCGAGAACAACGCATGCGCGATTGCAGGAGGAACGGGCTGGTGCTGGGGGGCGCCCGTCGTCTCGCCGCGGCCGGACAACGGGTCGGTCACGGAGCGCGCGGTGCCCGCGCCGGTCGTTGCGCCGGAGCCGCTCGTCCAGATCGCGACGACACGTAGCTACCCGCTCGAGTTCGACGGCTGGCAGAAGTACCGCTGGTGCGGCTCGGCGATGTCCGGCGCCGTCTACTGCTGGGGCTCGAACGAGAGCGGTCAAGCCGGCGACGGAACGCAGGCGTACGCGTTCGAGGCGGTGAAGGTCCAAGGCCTCGCGGGCCAGGCGGCGCAAGTGAAGACCACGCCGACCACGACGTGCGCGCTGCTCACGAACGGCAAGATCCAGTGCTGGGGGAGCAACTTCAACGGGCAACTCGGGAACAAGCAGATCAAGGGCAGGAGCTTCGTTCCTGTAGAGGTGGTGCTTCCATGAGCATGCGCATTCCGGGAGCGGCGACCCTCAGCGCCGTCGGTCTCGCGCTCTTTGCGGCTGCCGGCGCATGTGGCGACGACCGCGGCGCGTTCCCCACGTCGTCGGACGGCTTCGACAATGACGCCGGCGACGCCGGCGAGTGCGCGCTTCGCTGTTCGCTCGACGGTCGCGAGGTCGTGCGGTCGTGCACCGGTGAGGTCGTCGAGACCTGCGCCGCGGAGCTCGCGTGTGGAGGAGCGAGGTGCCAGGAGCCGTGCGCTGCCGCAAGCGCGGAGCAGAGCTCGAACGGCTGCGAGTTCTACTTCCAGTCACCGCCCACGTGGGTCGACGCCCCCGACAACTGTTACGCGACCTTCGTCGTCAACACGTCCAGCCAACCTGCGGACGTCGCCCTCGAGCTCGGCGACCAGACGCTCGACATCTCGAAAGCGATGTTCCGCACGGACGCGTCCGGCGAGGAGCTCGTTCCGCACACGGGTCCCATTCCCGCCGGTGAGAGCGTCATCCTCTTCGTGTCCGATCACGATCCGGACAAGCCGCTCTCCGGCGTGTACTACGTCGGCTGTCCGAGCGGCGTCGTCCCCGCCGCGCTATCGGGCCTGTCGAAGATGACGAGCGGGCTCGGCTCCTCGTTCCATCTGAAGTCGACCATGCCCATCTCGCTCGCGTCGATCTATCCGTTCGGCGGCGCTGCGAGCTTCCTCCCCTCGGCGACGCTCCTCTTGCCCGTGACCACCTGGGGCAAGCAACACATCGTCGTGAACCCTTGGGAGGGCGGGCCTGGCCTCGCGACGCAGATCGTCGCCTCGGAGGACGACACCGAGGTGACCATCCTGCCGACGAACGAGATCCAGGACGGCACCGGAATCAAGGGCACGCCCGCGAAGGTCGCTGCATCGTACAAGCTGAACAAGGGGCAACATCTCCAGCTCGTGCAGTCGAGCGATCTCTCCGGAAGCATCGTCGCGTCCGACAAGCCGACCACGGTCTTCGGCGGTCATCTCTGCGCGAACATCCCCACCACGGGAGGTGCCTGCGACACGCTCCATCAGCAGATCCCAGCCTTCGAGCAGTGGGGATCGGAGTATGCCGCCGTCGGCTACCGCCCGCGAACGGGAAGCGAGAGCGAGACGATGCCGTACCGCATCGTCGCTGCCCGGGACGGGACGCGTCTCGACTACGATCCCGCCATCCCGGCCGGCGCGCCTACGGAGCTCCGTGCGGGCGAGGCCGTGACGTTTCCCGCCGGCACCGGCGATGCGTTCGTCGTGCGCACGCAGGACTCCGACCATCCGATCTACCTCGCGGCCTACATGACGGGCTTCGAGGGCGGCTACTTCGGCTCACCGTCGACGGGCCACTGGGGCGATCCCGAGTTCGTCAACGTGATCCCGGCAGGGCAGTACCTCAACGCGTACAGCCTCTTCGCGGATCCGACGTACCCGGAGACGTCCCTCGTGATCGTGCGCGCGAAGAGCGGCGACAGCTTCAAGGACGTCTGGCTCGAGTGCGCCGGCAACCTGACGGACTTCCGTCCCATCGGCACGCGCGGCGAGTACGAGTTCACGCGCGTCGATCTCGCTCGAGGCCACGGCCCCGGCGACAAGAACTGCACGAACGGCCTGCAACGAATGAAGAGCGATGGTCCCTTCACCGCGACGGTTTGGGGCTGGGGCAACGCCTCGAGCTACGCCTATCCGGGCGGCATGGCACACCGGAAGCTCGTCGCGACGCCGCTCGACCCGATCCGCTGAAGCGCGGTCTTCGGTGCTCTTCAGGGCGCGCGGCGTCGCTCGACGAACGCGGCGAGGTTTGCGAGCGTCGAGGGCGGCCCGAGTGGAAAGGCGGAAGCGTCTTGGCCGCCTCACGCTCGCACGGGCCGCAGCGGCTGCGCCGAGGGCGCTTCTTCGACCTGACCACGACGTGCCGAGGGCTGCAGGAGGTCGGCGAAGAGCGCACGGTAGTGGACGACGGCCTGACGGAGCTCCTCCGTGTTCATCGTCTGGTCGGCCCCCGAGCGGGCGAGGGAACGGGCCGCGCGGTAGTGCTGGACGACGTCCGGATGGTCCACCGATAGATCGGCTGCTCGCTGCTCGAACTGGTCATCCGCAGAGTAGCCGCGCGCGCGCATGACGTCTTTGATCAGATCGTTCGCGCGCGCCACAGCGGTGCGAGGGTCGTCGACGAACTGCGCCTGGATCGACTCCCACGACGACCCGAAGCGCGTGCGCTCCTCGTCGCTGAGCTCACGGATGGAAATCTGTTCGACACGCTCCACGCGGGCCGCGAGCGCGCTCTCCCCACGCCGTGAACCGTATTGCTTGATGGTCCGCTCGTATTCGGGCCCGAACCGCTCGCGCAGCATCTGCGATCGCTGCCGCGCGCGCCGCGCGACCGCGACCGCGATGACGACAGCGAGCGCAAGCACAGCCAGCGCAACCACGATCCAGATCATGTTCACGTCGCGCATGAGATCGTCCTCGCTTTTCCGGTGCGATCTCCGTCGAGCAACGCACATGCCGCTGCGCAGAAGGCGCTCACGTCGCCGCTCGAGCCAGCTCGTTCACGAGATGGCGCTCGATGAGATGAGCTGACGTACGGTTCAGCGGTACGTGCGTTGCTTCGTTTCCGGGTGTCGTCTTCGAACGAACGAAGCGACAGGAGGACCCCGTGAGAAACCGTCAGCATCGATCGCAAACCGGCACCACCGCAGCTCGAGCACTGCTCGCCGCCCTGCTGCCGCTCGGCATCGCCGCGTGTTTCTCTTCGGAGCGCTCCGACCTCCATGTCGACCCGTCGGAGACGTACGACCTGGCGCACGCCAACGTCGTGGCGCACGCCGCACGTCTGAGTGAAGAGGCCGTTCTCGACTTGAGCGGCGTTCCCGCTTCGATGACCGCCCCGCCGGAGCCGGATACGGCCACCTCGCAGACCACGACGACGTCCGCCGACATGGGCGCGCCCACGGAGGTCGACGACGTCGAGACCACGAAGTCCAAGTCGCCAGACGGGACGGGAACGACGAGCGGCAACAAGGCGAAGCGTGCTCCGGGGGGCCCCGGAAGCGAAAGCGGCGACGTCGGAGCGGGCCCCGACACCCATCGGCTCGACACGCCGCGCTCGGCGAGCGAGGCCGCCGAGCGCGGAGACAAGACCGATCCGAACGACGTGCGAAGGCCGCGCGCTCCAGCACCTCCGCGGAGCGCCGTCACTCCCGAGGCCGTCTCTCCGACGGCTCCTGCGGAGACCGCGCCTCCACGCTGAGCGGAGACTGAAGATGTCCTTGCCGGTAAGGGGCAATGCCCGCATGCTCCACGCGGGAGAGCACCGCTGAACCTCGCCGATTCGAAGTCCGTCGAAGAAGACCCCACCATCCGAGTTCGTCTCGGAAGGGACGGCAAACCGGTCGGCGCGGCGGCAAGCGCGCGCATCGACCGCCCCGTCGCCGAGGTGTGGGCGGCCGTCATCGACATCGAACGATACGCGCAGCATCTGCCGATGGTCAGCCGCGTCCGACGCCGCGGCGACAGCGTGACGTTCGAGCTGAAGTTCAAGCTCGGGCTCTTCTCGGCTGGATTCGAGTTCACCGCCGACGTTCGCTATGAAGAACAGCGCACCTTCGAGATGCGCTGGACCGCGGGCGAGCCTCGCGACATTCGCCTCGGCTTCGGCCTCACGCCGCTCGACGGTGGCGAAGCCTGCCTCGTCGAGGGCGACGTCGAGTTCGATCCCACGTCGCTCGGATGGCTCGCGAAGTTCTTTCTGAAGCACCATCCCGAGATCCAGTTCGGCGTCTTCCCCGGCGTCGCGCTGGTCCTCATCGACGCGCTCCGGCGCACCGTCGGCGCGAACGCGGTCTCGTAGCTCGCAGGGAATCCTCTTTCCCAGACGGCCCTACGATGCGGGTTTGCACGCTCGACCTAAACTGACATTCGGCTGTCAGCGCGCTCGACTACGTTCGTCGGCGATGAAGATCTTCCACTCCCCGTTCTCCTCGAATGCGAAGAAGGCCCTGATGACCGCGATCCAGCTCGGCGCCGATGTCGAGCCGGTGCTCGTCGATCTCGGAAAGGGTGAGCAGCGCAAGTCCGACTTCCTCGCGCTGAACCCGAACGGCAAGGTCCCCGTGCTCGTCGACGGCGACTTCGTGCTGTTCGAGTCGCAGGCGATCATGGCGTATCTCGCCGACAAGACCCCGGGCCAGACGCTCTACCCGACCGACCTCCGGGCGCGGGCCGACGTGAACAAGTGGATGTTCTGGAGCGCGAACCACTGGGGCCCGACCGTCGCCATCTTCAACTGGGAGCGCGTGGTGAAGAAGTTCCTCGGCCTCGGTGAACCGGACGCCGCTCACGTGGCTCGCGGCGAAGCGCAACTCGCCGAGCTCGCGAAGGTGCTCGATGCCCACCTCGCGAACCGAGAATGGATCTCGGGCAAGGGCCTCTCGCTCGCGGACATCGCGATCGGGTGCCCGCTCATGGTCACCGTCCCCGCGCAGCTCCCGCTCGCTCCCTACGCCAACATCCAGAGGTGGTTTGCGCGCGTCCAGGAGCTCGACTCGTGGAAGAAGACGAGCATGTGAACCGCGTGCGGCCTCCGGCGCGTGGACGCGGTTCGAGCCCGCGTCGATGAGACGATGAACCGCTCGCTCACTTCGTCCGCGGCGCGCGGAAGAGCACGTCGAGCGAGCGGGTCTTGCTTGTGCATCCGTTGATGCCCGTAGCGAAGCCGCCCTGCGGCGTTGCGCAAGATCGATCCCGACGCCGCTCAGATCCTCCCCGAGCGACGGCGCATGTCGACGAGAGCCTCGACCCGCGCGTCGTCATCCATCCTCTCGGCGGGATGGTCGTCGGCGTCCGTAGCGATGCGCACGGGCTCGGCGACGCGGATTCGCGTGGTGTCGCCGCTCTCGCCGTTCGCTCGGCCGAGCGAACGCGTTTGCACGAGCACTGCGCCTGCGACGAGCGCGAGGAGCGACAGGCCATGATGGGGCTGAGTCGTCGGCGTCAGCGCGGGGAAGAGCTCGAACACTCCGAACGCGAGCTGCTTCCAAGCGACTGCGCCCACTGCGCCGATGGCGGCTGCGAGGGTGGCCAGCAGGACGGTCGCCTGCTTGTCGAAGCGCGCGAGGGCGCGCGAGGCGAACAGGAAAGGCAGCACGCCGACGAGCCCGACGAGGCAGAACCACGCTGGCGCGATGCCGATGGCGAACGCGACCGGGAACCAGCAGGCCGCCGCCAGCGCGAGACCGACGCCCCAGGTGCGCCGGCGCAAGGCGGCCGTCGTGCCAGCGATGAGCAGCATCGACACGACCACGGTGATCCACCGATCGAACGCGACGCTTCGGAGGAGCGTCAGGAACCCGACGAGCTGGGCGGCCGCGAGCGAGAGCCGCATGGAACGAGGAAGCACGGCCTTCGATCGTAGGCGCCGCGCGAGCACGGGCAAGGCGTACGTCCGGTCGAGCTCGAACGGCGAGGTGCAGGGTACAGGCATTGCGTGACGCCGGGCAGTTCGGAGGCTCCTCATGAGAACTACGATTGAATGGCTCACCACGGCTTTCGACAGGGTCGTTGGGTTCGTGCCCAACCTCATCGCCGGCCTCGTCATCCTCCTCCTCGGATGGATCATCGCCCTTGCGCTCTCGCGGCTGACGCGCGCGCTCGCTCACAAGGTCGGCTTCGATCGCCTCGTCTCCCGGCTCGGCGCAGGGACGACCGGCGAACCGTCGGGCGCCTCGAGATGGCTGGGCTCGGCTGTCTACGTGATCGTCATGCTCGTGGCCGTTATGCAGGCCTCGCGCGCGTGGCGGCTCGACTTCATCGCGAACGGGCTTGCTGCCGTGATCGGGTACCTGCCACACGCGATCGCCGCCGCTGTCGTGTTCGGAGCTGCGCTGCTCATCGGCAACTGGGTACGCGACCGCGTGTTCCGCCCGCGTGCTGTGAGCACGACCGCCGGTGCCGAGGTCGGGATGGGGGCGGGGACGGAGAGTCCGCGCGTTCTACCGTCACTCGTGCGCGGCGCGATCATCGCGGTCGGTGCATTCATGGCTCTTCGCGAGCTCCAGATCGCGCCCGAGATCGTCAACCTGGCGTTCATGCTCACGCTCGGAGCGATCGCGGTCGCGGGGGCGCTCGCGTTCGGACTGGGAGCCCGCGATGTCGCAGGGCGCGTCGCCCACTCGTGGTGGGAGCGTCGTTCCTTCCTCGGACCGACGACGCCGACTCCCGGTGCTCCGCCGCCGCGCGTCGGCGTCAGCGCCTGACGAAAACGAACGGGCGTCACGTCGTGGCCGCCCGTTCGTCGCCTCGCTCGCCTCGCTCGCCTCGCTCGCCTCGCTCGTGTCGCTCGCGCGACGCGGCGACGAACCACACCCCGTCAGACTCATCATGACGTCGGCTTCGTGCTAACGACCGGCGCATGATCGACGTCGGCCAGAAGCTCCCTTCGTTCTCGCTCCCGAACCAGGACGGTGCCACGCGCACGAACGCGGACTACGCGGACAAGTGGCTCGTTCTCTACGTCTACCCGAAGGACGACACCCCCGGCTGTACCATCCAGGGCAAGTCCTTCACCGCGACGAAGGCGGACTACGATGCAGCCGGCGCCGTCGTCGTCGGCCTCAGCGAGGATGACGTCACTTCGCACAAGGCGTTCTGCAACAAGTTCTCGTTTTCGATCGAGCTCCTCGCGGACACCGATCGGAAGCTCCTCACCGCGCTCGGCGTCGGCCAGTCCGAGTGGAAGGGGACGAAGTACTGGGACCGGACGACGTTCCTCGTCGATCCCCAGGGCGTGGTCCGCAAGGTCTACGCGAAGGTCGATCCGAACGGTCACGAGAAGGTCGTCCTCAGCGACATCGCGGCGCTGAAGAAGTAAGCCGCGGTCTCGGAGATCCGCGCGCCTATCCCGACGCGCACTGCCCAGCCCCATCCAGGGGCGCTCGGGAGCACGATTGCGTCTCATGACGAACTACGTGCTCCCGAGCTCTGCCATACGGGGTATGGGCCGTGTCGCGTCGCGTCGGGCGGCGCGAAGGGGATCTCCAGATGCGCCTCGCCTTTCGGTCCGCCGTCCTCACCGCCGCTTGCCTGCTCACGACGTCGGCCGCCGACGCCGCCGCAACGGATCTGAACCGGTCTCGCGGGACCACGGATCTCTCGTGGTGGACGCGCAACCCGATCGTCGGGCCGAAGAGCGACAAGATCGGCGACTCGCTGCTGAAGGTGCAGTTCAGCGCGAACCTCGACCCGCTCGCGGACGCGACGAAGCCGCTGCTCTCCGTCGCGATGAAGAGCGTCGTCGTCGAAGCCGTCTGGCCCGACGACAAGACAATCGAGCTCGTGCTCGTCGACAGCAAGACGCAGGACGGCACGTTCAAGGTCGAGCACACGCTCGCGCCGCACATCACGCTCTTCATCACCGCGTTCGGCTTCAACCTGACGTACGACTACGACGCGAACGCCCTCATCGACCACGTGCCCGGCTCGGCCTGGAACTACGTCGGGACCGGCACGACACTGTTCGAGCCGTGGGCGTTTTCGAAGTACGCGATCGTGAACGTCAAGGGACCTGCGCTCGCGAACGCGCAGCTCTTCAGCATGCCACTGCCCGGGACGGGAGGATCGTCACCGCCGCTCACCGGGACGCTCGCCTTCAACGCGACGACCTCGCCGACGTTCAACTACGCGACGACCGACGTCGTCCTCCAGGGCGGCGATCCGATCACGAAGGACGGAGGGCACTGGTCGATCCCCACCACGGACGCCGACTTCCTCGACATCGCGGCGCAGGTGAAGGGCAAGATCTCGTACACGGGGACGCTGCTCGGTCGACCGAGCGTCACGATCACGAAGATCGGTGACTTCACGTTGCCGTTTGCGCTCGTCCTCGACATCGCGGCGGCCGGAGTCGAGCTGCCCTTCGCGAGCGGCGAGACGCCCATCGACGTCGTCTTCCCTGCTGCGACGTTCCACATTCCGCTGCCGAACGTGAAGGCCGCGAAGACGCTCGATCTCGGCAGCTCCGTCATCGGTCACGAGGTGAAGAAGCCAGCGGCGATCGACAACACCGGCGAGCTCGACGCGGTGCTCGCGCTGAAGAGCTCCGACCCGCAGTTCAAGGTCTCGCCGACCAAGAACATGAAGCCGAAGGAGAAGCTCGACCTCGACATCACCTTCATCCCCGCGAAGAAGGGCGTGCAGAGCGCCGAGATCACCGTCACCTCGAACGATCCCAACGAGCCGGTCCAGATCATCAAGGTGAGCGGCACCGGGCTCGAGCCCGAGGCCCCGGCGCCGCCCGCGACGGGACCGACGACGGACGACGGTGACGACGGATTCGGCCCCCGCGCAGACAACGGCTGCGGGTGCCGGACGGCGCCCGTATCGTCGAGCCATGCAGCGCTCGGCGGAGTGGCGATCGCCCTCGCGGCGGTGCTTCGTCGCCGCCGCCGCTGACCGCGACGGTCGAGCTCGCCTCGTGAAAGCGATGGACGTCGCAGCGTCCGTTGCGTAGTCACGAGGCATGAGCCAGGAGCCGATGACGGAGTGGTTCGCGAGCATCTACGTGCAGAGCGAGGCCACGATCGCGCTAGTGCTCGATGCCGTTCGCAAGAACGGCGAGCAGATCGACGACTTCGTCGTCGTGGTCGCAGACATGACGGACGAGTCCACGCGCTTCTTCGTTGCGCAGCTCGGTGACGCTCCGGTCGACCCCTCGATGCCCGGCTTCGTCGGTGCGATCCCGAAAGAGACCGTCGCGCGCGTGCTGCGTCTGCTCGATGCCGAGCCGTTCGCGACCGAGACGGAGAAGTCGATCGACTGCGGGCTCATGCGCGTGCTCGTCGCGGCGCGCGGGCAGATCCAGTGTGCCGATGTTCCCGCTTCGCCGCTGATGGTCCGCGGCGGCAGCGCCTAGCGCGTGTTCACCGTGCGCGCCGAGCGCGGGCGCGCGTCTTGGTCTTCGGCGCCGGCCGCTCCACGTGGCCGACACCGAACGCCCACGTCCGTGCGATCCACGCGTCCAGCGTGGTCGGCGGCGTGCTCGTCCCTCCGAAGTAGTACGGGAAGATGCGACGCCACAGCGCCTGGAGATCCTCCACGCTCGGCGGAGTGAAGTCCTCGTCGTAGCGGTGCAGCTGGGGCTCGATGAAGCGCGCATGGAGGTCCGCTGGATCGTCGCCGCCGACGCTCATCAGCGCCATCAACCTTGCCGCTGCGTCCACGTCCTCGATCGGCGCGAGATCGAGATCGGTCGTGACGGACCCGTTCACGAGATCGAGCGCGCGCTCGGTGGTCTCGTCGATGAGGCGAAGCGGCGGCGCGAACAGCCGTAGGGCGTCACACGGCACGTCGTACCAGACGATGAGCGCATGGTGCTTCGTCCCCGTGAAGGAAGCCGTCGGCTGCGGGACGATGTTGTCCGTGACGATGCCGGTCGCCGCGAGGGTCGTCCGGAGCGCCGTGCGGTGGCTCGACATGCCGTCGCGGGTCTCGGCTGGCTGGCCGAGGGAGGCGATGGCGCGCACGGCGAAGAGGCGGACCGGGTTCAGGGAAGGAGCCATCATCGACATCATCGAGAGACCTCGGACGGTGGGGACGGTGGATGGAGCTGCGCGTTGCGACTCGAGGTGGTCGGACCCTCGCGCCGGACGCGGGGGCACCACCTCTGTGCAAAGGGCCCAGCCGGCCTCCTTTGATGAGGTATTCGTCGGATGTCGCTCGTTTGGATGACGAGCCCGTGGAACGAGCCAGCGGCCGTCAGAGCGCAGCGAGGAAGCGCTCGACCGCCTCGTCGAACCGGGCGGGGGCTTCGACGTTCGAGAGGTGGCCAGCGCCTTCGACGGTGACGAGCGTGGCCCTCGGAATCGCCTTCTTCATCACCTCCGCTGCGGCCGGCGGGGTGACCACGTCCTCGGCGCCGACGATCACGAGTGTCGGGACGCGGATCGCACTCAGGTGCGGGCGTGCGTCCGGCCGATCACGCAGCGCCGCGAGCGCTGCGGAGAGCGTCGCGGGCGACGTCTGCAGCATGAGGTCGCGCAGTCGTCGCACGACGTCCGGACGTTCGGCGCGAGTCGTCTTGCCGGCGAGCTTCTCGAGCATGTCGTCGACGAAGCCGGTCACGTCACCCGCCTGCACGCGAGCGATCGAGGCATTGCGCTTGTCGCGTGCCTCGGCGTCGTCCGGCTCGGCGCGGGTATCGGCGAGGATCAACGCGCGGAGCCTCTCGGGATGCCGGCGCGCGAACGCGAGCGCGACGTAACCGCCCATCGAGACGCCCCCGAGGACGACCGGCATGCCCGGAGCCACCGCATCGAGGAGCGCGACCATGTCGTCGGCCATCGCGTCGACGGACGGAGGTGTGGCTGCATCGAACGGGCCCGATCGGCCGAAGCCGCGGAGGTTGGGTGCGACGACACGCCTTCGCGCAGTGAGCGTCCGGAGCTGATCGCTCCAGACGTCGGCCGTGAACGGGAAGGGATGGAGCAGCATCACGAGCGGTGAGCCCGCGCCAGCATCGAGGAGCTCCATGCGACCGCGAGAGGTGTCGATCTCCATGGCGGGCAGGGTAGTCGCCCCCTCGCGCCGGCACGATGGGCGATCTCGCCGCAGGTGGTATAGGCTCGGCGCGACGGCACGCTGTTGGCAAGGACGCCACTCCATGACGGTGAACGCGCAGAGCGACTGGGACCTGTTCTCGGCCATCCGGAAAGAGGAGCTCGCGGACGCGCTCGCTGCGAACCGGGTTCAGGTCGTCAACGTCCTCGAGACCCCGAAGGTCGGGCGGCTCCGAATGATCGCGCATTCACGCCACATCCCGCTGACGGAGCTGCCGGCGCGCCTCGGCGAGCTCGATCGCGGACGCGACGTCGTCGTGTACTGCAAGAATCGCGAATGCCCGTCTTCGTTGAAGGCGGCGCGGCTCCTGGCGGAGGAGGGGTTCCACGTCCGGGCGTACGAAGGCGGGATCGAGGAGTGGGTCGCGGCTGGATTGCCGACCGACGCCGACATGAAGAAGGTGCCTCGCACGGAAACCGCTTCCGTCGATCCAGAGCCGAGCTCTCGGGCCCCGGCGGCTGGCGCCTCGGACCTGGAGAAGGCTTCGGCCGCGGACGAGGACCGCGAAGAGCAGCGCAAGGCGGCGCCACCGCCACCCTCCACGCGTGAGGACTGATCCCACGCTCGAGGTCGGCCGCGTGTCGGCGTCATCGTCGCGACAGCGCGAGCAGACGCAGCGCTGGAGCCTGCGCGCCCCGCTGCTAACGTCATCCGCGTGTCGGGATCGCTGAGCGCGCTCCAGGTCCTCGTCATCGATTGTCAGGCGAGCGGCGCCACCCCAGCGCACGGCGATCTGCTCGAGATGGGCTGGGCGGTGGCGGACGGTTCCGGCACGCGCCTCGCGCCTCGCGCGCACTGGCTCCGGCCAGGATCGGACCGGCCCGTCTCGCGCGCCGTGAAGAAGCTCACGGGTTGGGACGAAAGCTGTCTCGAGAGCGCGATCGACGCCGACGAAGCGTGGGCTCGCGTGAGAGGCGAATCGGCCGACGCTCGCGACGCCCGCACGGGAGCGATCCCGACGGTGATCCACTTCGCCCGGTTCGAGCTGCCGTTCCTGCACGATCTTCATGCGCGGTCAGGTGCCGATGCGCCGTTTCCGCTCGACGTCGTGTGTCTCCACGCCGTCGCCGTGCGCCTCTTCCCGGGCCTGCCGCGGCGGAACCTCCGCGCGCTCGCCGGCCATCTCGGACACTCTCCGGAGCTGATGCGGCGTGCGCATGGGCATGTCGACGCGTCGGCGTTCATCTGGCGCGCTCTGCTGCCGAAGCTCGAAGAAGCCGGCGTCCGTACGTGGGAGGAGCTGAAGGTCTGGCTCGAGGCTCCGTCTCCGTCGTCGCGCGGCCGGAACGCAAAGCGCGTGTTCCCGCTCCCCACGGCACGGCGGAAGGAGCTGCCGGATGCGCCCGGCGTGTACCGCTTCCTCCGGCCGAACGGCGACGTCCTCTACGTCGGCAAGGCGATGAGCATCAAGAAGCGCGTCGCGAGCTATTTCACCGGACGGTCCGCGATCGAGCGGACGCTGGAAATGCTCTCCCAGGCGCACGACATCGCGGTGACCGAGACGGCGTCACCGCTCGAAGCGGCGCTGCTCGAGACGGACGAGATCAAGCGGCTGGACCCGCCGTACAACGTTCAGCTCCGGGGCCGCGAACGATCCGCATGGTTCGCGGATCTCACGTGGTCGACGACATTGCCCGCGACCGACGCGGAGCATCCTGTTGGGCCGCTTCCGTCCGCCGGCGCGCTCCGCGGGATCGCTGCGATGCGCTCGCTCCTCGAGGGAGCGGAGCCCGACGATGGGTTGCGTGCAGCCGCCGTCGGTGTGCCGCTCGCGTTCGTGCCGGACGCAGCGCTGTTCGACGAGGTATGGCGGGCCTTCGCCGCCGAACAGCTCGGAGGTCACGCTCCCGCGCGCACCCGCATCCTGCGAGCCGCGGCGCGCATCGTTCCCCGTGAGAAGGACGAGGACGAAGACACCCCCGACGGATGGGATGCGGCGACTGTTCGCCGTCATCTCGAGCGCACGCTCGTCGGCGAGGGGCTTCTCGTCCGGAGAGCGCGCCTGCTCGGTTTGCTCTGCCACGCGAAGGTCACCTTCCGCGAGCCGCGGGGCGCGTGTTCATGTGGCCGCCGCCTCGTCTTCGTCGAGGGACAGCTCGTCGAACGACATGACCTCGATGAAGGCGAGCCGCTGCCGGACCGCTCAGGCCCCGCTCCGAGGCCGCCGTCGCGGGCTGCTCGGCTCGCCGCGTTCGACGCCGCGCGCTACGATCGGCTTCGCGTGCTCGCCACGGAGCTCCGTCGCATCGTCGACCAGGGCGGCGACGTGACCGTTCACGTCGGGGCGCGCGTCCTTCCGAGCTACCGCGGGGACCTCCGAGGTCAGGCGATCGCACCCGACCCGGATTGAAGCAACGCCGTCGCCGACGGCGCGTCCCTGTCGTATGGGTTGGGAATCATGTCTGCCGATGCCGTCGCCCTCTTCCGTCCGAAGGACCCCGCGAAGCTGAGACCGTTCCTCGATCTCGACGACGAGAGCGACGAGAGTGACGGGCTCTACGCAGAGGCGCTCGACGACGGTGCGATGCTCGTCTTCACGTTCCAGCCGTTCGAGGTGTTCGAGCAGAACCCGGACGAGGCTCGTGAGTGGCTCTCGCAGTTCGGCGATGCGCTCCCGGACGTGCACGACGATCCCCGTGGCCTCCTGTTCTTCCCCGACACGTGCGAGCCGGAGACCACCACCTACGAAGCCGTCGTGACCGAGGTCGGGGACGAAGGCGTCTGGATCGGCGTCGCGCAAGAGGACGCGTCCGAGCCGGAGGACCAGGCCGAAGGATGGCCGGGAGCTGGGCTGCCTCTGCCTCCCATCGACATGGAGACGCTCCAGGCGTTTGCCGGTCAGCTGCTCGGGGGCGGCGAGGCGCCGGCGACGTCGTTCCAGGTCGCCAAGCTGTTCGAGAACGTCCAGCAGGAGCTGCTCGAAGCGCTCGGGATGCAGGAGAGCATCGATGCGCAGCAACCCGAGCCTCCGGACGAGGAGACCGTCGCCGATCGTCCTGCAGACGACGATGGCGGCTCCGATCCGGAGAAGCCCGGGTCGCGGTAGCGCCGGGGACGAGGCGTCTCTCAGCTCGTGCCGAGGACGTGCACCGTGCTGGCCTGCGGTCCCTTGTCTCCGTCTTCCTCGGCGTAGCGCACCTTCGAGCCGACGTTCAGCTTGTCGAACTTGTCGTTGATGACGCTGTTCCGGTGGAAGTAGACCTCGTGACCGTCGCCTTCGGCTTCGATGAACCCGTAGCCGCGTTCATGGAAGACCTTCGAGACGATGCCCCGCGGTGGCGCGACGTGTGTCTTGAGGTCGGGATGAAGCTGCCGGGCGTAGTCCTCGAGCATGCGCTCGGCGTCGTCGAACGCCATGTCGATCGCAGCGTGCAGATCCTCCTTGCTGTCCTCCGGCGTCTTCGAGACGACGAGCTGTCGGCCGGGCACGTGCATGTCGATCTCGACGCGGTACTTCTTTCCCTGACGGCTGTGTCGATGCGGCTCTTCCACCACGACGTGGCACTTCGACATGCGGAAGAAGAAGGTCTCTAGCTTTTCTGCCCGTCTCTCCACGTGTGATGCCACGGACGCGGACGGTGGAATATCGCGGAAGGTGATCTGAACCGGCAATGCCATGCGGCTGGCTCCTCTTTGATGACCCATGCACGAAAGCCGTGCAACGTCATGAGGGATCAACAAACGTGCCCGTAGGCGCGCGTTCCGAAGGAAATCGCACGCTCGAGGGAGGACCACGAGCGCACAGCGCCGGCGGGCAAGCGCGAGAACGAGAGCGATCGCGGAAGCGCGAGGCTTGCGCCCGACGCGAGCGCAACGGCAGCTCCGGGAGCACAAGGAAGGCGGCGTTTGCCGAAAAGCTCGGGTAGGCTGTCGGGTCCGATGTCGACGCCGTACGCGACAGGCGACAACTTCACGCTTGTGCTGGATGGTGGCCACGCGGTCCTCAAGGTGTGGCGCCGACCGGACCTCGATTCTGCTTCGGGGGCGCGAAACGCGAACGAGATGGCCGCGCATCTTCGGACCCTCATGCCGAAGCTCGCCTCACTGATCTTCGATCTCCGAGATGCGCCGCCCGTTGCCGGGCCGAAGACGGTCGAGACGGTGAGCGAGCTGCTCCGGAGCTGCGAGCAGCGGGCCGTACGCATCGCCGTCGTCCTCTCCGCCGATCCGATGCAGCTCCTCCAGTACCGGCGCCTCGTGGCGACCTATGCACCGGCCCGCGGAAAGGCCGTCATGACGCTCGCCGAGGCCGAGGCCCACGTGCGCCCGAAGCCGCCCGCTCGCCGCTGACCAGCGCTCAGGCGTCTTCGAAATCGAGGCCGCTCAAGAACCACAGATGGCGCTGCGTGACGGCATGCTCGATTTCCGGATCGAACGCTCGGACGCCGATCTGCCGTCCGCTCGTCCTCGCTGTCGGTAGGAATGCGTGGCGCGCGAGGAGGGGATAGCTGCCGGAGTGGACGAACGACCACGCCCGCGCGGCGTCCGCCCCGGCGTCGGCCATCTCGCGTAGCGCGACGCCGAGCAGGTGAGAGCCGGCTCTCATTCCTGCGACGCTCCGGTCGTGCAGCAGCTCCACCACGTGTCCGTAGATGCCGTCGGCCTCCGCCTTGACGCGGAAGATGCACATGGCGCGGATCACGTAGCGGTCGCCGTCTTCGAAGATGAAGACCCGGTAGTCGGCGTCCGGACGGTCCCAGATTCGCGGGCCGACGAAGTTCGCGTTGCGCTCGACGGCGACGCCGATGTCGATGGAGAAACGGTCCCAGAGCCGCGTCACGCGCGGATCGCGCGTCGTGATCTCGCGCACGCCGGTCCGCCGTCCGCGTCCGAACGGCATCACGAGAGGCGTCCTCGGAAGCAGCGCGCGCGCGGCGTCGGGAATCACGAGACGGGACGCCACGGCCGAGAGCCGAAGCGGACGGACGAGCGCCGGCACTGTGCCGAGCGAGGTCCAGCCGAGCCGCTGGAAGACCGTGTCCGCGTACTGCGCGTCGACGAAGCCGTAGGCGAGGGCGGCGCCGTCCTGCTTTGCACGCGCCATCGCACGTTCGGCCGACGCGATGCACGTCTCGACGTCGTCGTGGGTGGGATCCATCTCGAGCGCGAGCGCCCAGCGGCGGTCGCCGTCGAAGCGCATCGGTCGCAGGGCCGCTGGCGGCGCGGATGGCCGGTGCGTCTGATCGGGGCTCGTCATCGCTGTCGGCTCTAGCGACCACGGCGGGCGAGGTCGAGTCGAAAGAGGCGAGACCTCGTCGTTGCCCGGCGATCTCCCAGCGGTCGCGCTTCGATGTCGAGCTCCCCGTAGCGGCTGGTGCTGGACGCGTTGGCCGGCGAATCGGCGGCAGAATGCGACGCACGCTCGCATCGAGGCGGCGCGCAAAGTCGTGCGGAGGGAGCGCATGGGCCGTCGACGTCGCATTCCTTCACACGTGGCGTGTCGGCCGTGTGCGGGTGCCGCTTCCCTCTACGAAGAAGTCCGTCGCAGGTCGGAAGAACCTCGGAATTCCGCGCCGGCGCGTGCGGCGATGGACACGGTGCCGCGAGCACGAGCAAGCGGATCGGCTCATGCATTCGTCGGTGCTGTCCAATGGCACCCTACCGATTCATCACTGGCTTCGTGGCCCTTGCGGCCCTGACTACGTTCATCCACTGCACGAACAAGGACAGCTCGTCGAAAGACTCGAGCAACAATCCGACGTGCTCGGCTACGCAGGCGCTGCAGAGCATCGGTATTCGGGGCAACAGCATGGCGCCGAAGCAGCTCGCACTCACGTTCGACGACGGGCCCGGGCCGCGGACGAAGCAGCTGTCGCTTTTCTTGAAGAACCACGGGATCCAGGCGGCGTTCTTCGTCAATGGTCGGTCGATGGGCCCGGACGGTGCGGAGATCCTCCAGCAGCTCGTCGATGACGGGCACCTCGTCGCGAACCACACCGAGACGCATCGATCTCTGACGGGGACCGCGACGGCCACGACGCGGCTCACCGATCCCGAGATCGTCCAGGAGCTCACGGACACGGACGCCAAGATCGATCCGTTCATCCCGTCGAAGCGCTATCTGTTCCGTCCGCCGTTCGGCGACTTCGACGATGCGACGTTCACCGCGCTCGCGGAAACGCCGATGAACAAGTACGTCGGTCCAGTCCTCTGGGACATCGGCGACAAGATGGACGAGGCGGCGGGCCGAGTCGCCGACTGGGATTGCTGGCAGCTCGGAAGCGACGGCAAGCGTCTCCCGATGCAGCAGTGCGGTGACCTCTACATCACGGAGATCAAGCGCGCCGGTCGTGGCATCGTCTTGATGCACGATCCTTACTTCAACGAGGAAGATCCCGAGCAGCTCGGCACCGTCGACATGGTCATGTACATGGTGCCGATCCTCGAGCAGGAAGGCTTCACGTTCACGCGCGTCGACATGGTCCCGGACATCGCCACGCTCCTTCCGCCGCTCGAGAACGGCGGCGACGGTGGCCAGAACGTCGCGCCCAATCAGCCGGGCTCGAACAACCCGGGCACGTCTGGCGGCCCCGGCGAGAACCCCTGCCCCTGACGGCGCGTGCTCGGGCGGCCCAGGTTCAGAAAACCTCGGGCCCGCCCGAGCTCGGACGGTGAGGGGGCGGCGCGGTGCTGCTGCCGAGAGAGAGCTTTCCTCCGAAGGCGAGGCGCTCGACGATCGGAATCATCAGGCCGAGCAGCACGAAGACCACGCCGGCCGAGGAACGAGCGACCGTGCCGAGCAGTCCGTGACTGAGCATCACGAACGCGCCGATGATCGGGATGAGCCGATGTTTGCGTGATCCCGTGGCGAGCACGATGGCGCTCCCGACCCAGAACGCGATCGCAATGATCGTCATCACGACATCGACGTTCGGATCGAGGCCGGGGAACGGCCGCCGCAAGATCAACATCCGGACGAGCTCCATCACGGTCGCTGCGCCGAAGAGGACGGCGCCGACCACGCCCGCGATCTCACGCGTCGCTGCATCCGACAGGGGTCTCATGGCGCCGGCCGTTTGCAACGTCTGAACCCGCCAACCTCGAAAGAAACGACGCCCGCGCCTTGACTCATGTCTACCGATCGGTAGAGTTCATGGATGAGTCGGGGGATGATGCTTCCACGCGCGTGGTCGGCGGCGCTCGTTCAGCTCGAGCGCGACGTGAGAATGGTGGCGCGCCGTCTTTCAGGCGAGCGCCCTGCGCCCGTCGTCTTCGCGCGGTCGCGGTCGCCCTTTGGGCGCGAGCCCGGCCGCGCGCGTGCGTCGATGGATCCGCGCGAGCTCGTCGTCACGCGTGTCGATCGCGAGACGCACGACGTCGTCACGATCGTCCTGGAGGCTCCGCGGCGCAGCGCGTTCACGTTCACCGCAGGGCAGTTCTTCACGGTCCTCGTCGACATCGACGGCGAGACCGTCCCACGCAACTACTCCGCCTCGAACGCGCCGGGCTCTTCCGAGCTCCACCTCTCGATCAAGCACAAGCCCGGCGGTGTCGTGTCCGGGCACCTTTCCGCGGTGCGGGCGGGCGAGCGACTGCGTGTCCTCGGCCCGTTCGGGACGTTCGGGGCGCTGGAAACACCACCGCAAGGTGCGCGGCGCCTCGTCCTTCTCGCCGGCGGGATCGGGATGACGCCGCTTCTCTCGATCGCGCGGACGGTCCTCGCATCCGAGCCGGGTACGTACGTGTTCCTCGTCTACGGCAATCGCCGCGTGGACGACATCGCGTTTGCGGGCACCCTCGGCGAGCTCGCGTCGGCGTACCCCGGGCGCTTCGAGATCCGACACGTCCTCGAGGAGCTTCCGGCGGCCCGCGGCTTCGACGCCGAATGTGGCCGCCTCGATCGAGGGACGGTCGCGCGCATCCTCGAGGCGCACGGGATCGGAGACGCCGACACGCTCCTGGTCTGCGGTCCCGAGGGCATGCAAGACGAGGCGCTCGCCGCCGCCACCGCGCTCGGCATCGGGCACGAGCGGGTGAGGCGCGAGCGTTTCGCGATCGGATCGTCGCGCAGCGGGCTCAGGTACGCCGCGCCACGCGAGCTCGCGAAGAACGAGAAGAACGACGCTTGGCGCATCACGATCGTCGCGACGGAGCGGCTCGTCCGCACCACCGCTCTCGCGGGCGCGACGCTCCTCGAAGCAGGTCTCGCGGCGGGGGCGCCCATGCGTTTCTCGTGCGGCGTCGGCGGGTGCGGCGCATGCCGCGTGCGCCTCGTCGAAGGTGAGGTCGACCTCGAGGACCCGCACTGCCTGAACGACGAAGAGCGGAGATCCGGGTACGTCCTCGCGTGCGTCGGCAAGCCGCGAGGAGCTTGCACCATCGAAATCGAGCGTGAGGGAGGTGGGAGATGATCGATACGGCGAAGCTGACGTCCATGTTGCCCGCGAAGATGCGCAGCCGCCTCGACGGGTGGTTCGAGGCGCTCGAGATCCTCGTCGAGGTCCGCGATCCACGCGTGCTCCGGTCGCTCGGGCCCTCGGGGATCAAGGGGCTCGTTCTCCAGCGCGGCAAGCAGGGATTCCCGACGAAGACGCGCGCGCGACACGAGGCGCACTTCGACTGGACGTACCCGTCGGACAACGCCGAGATGCGGGCGCTCTACTCGCGCGCCAAGACCGGTCAGTGGAACAGCGACACCACGCTCGCCTGGTCCACGAGCGTCGACCCATACGATCCGGGCCGTCCGCTCCTGCCGGACGGATTCTTCGACTTCGATTTACTCGAGACGTACGGGCCCAGGCTCGACGCGAAGGAGCGCGCGCGCCTCGTCCACAGCCTGACGTCATGGATGCTCTCGCAGTTCCTTCACGGCGAGCAGGGGGCGCTCTTCGCGGCCGCGCAGGTGACGGAGGCCGTGCAGTTCTACGACGGCAAGCTCTACGGCGCGACGCAGGTGATGGACGAGGGCAGGCACGTGGAGGTGTTCCACCGCTACCTCGATGAGAAGCTCTGCAAGCTGTATCAGGTGAACGACAACCTGTTCGTCATCATCGACGCGCTCATGGCCGACTCGCGCTGGGACATGAAGTTCCTCGGCATGCAGATCATGGTCGAGGGGCTCGCGCTCGGTGCCTTCGGGACCCTGTACCGCCAGACGGGCGAGCCGCTCCTCAAGGATCTTCTGAAGTACGTCATCCAGGACGAGGCGCGACACGTGCACTACGGCGTCCTTGCCCTGCGCGATCACATTCGCGAGCTCACCGACAGCGAGCGCCGTGAGCGGGAGGACTGGGCTTTCGAGGTGGCGCTCCTGATGCGCAATCGCTTCCTCGCGCTCGAGGTCTACGAGGAATGGTTCGAGGGAATCATGCCCCGGCACGCCTGGAAGGCGTTCGTGACGGAGACGCCCGGGATGGCGCAGTTCCGCCAGACGATGTTCTCGCGCCTCGTGCCCAACCTCCGCGAGATCGGGCTCGTCTCGCCACGCATCGTGCCGCGATACGAGAAGGTCGGTCTCGCGCGGTACATGGATGGGCTTGCGGCCGATCGGCTCGACGGCGCCGGGATGCTCGCCGATCTGGATCGAGCCGCCTGATCTCGTTCGCGGCGCCCGGCTGTCTCGGCTCGATGTAGATTCGCGGCGTGGAGCGCCGTCGGACGATCCTCGTGACCGGAGCCACCGGGCTCCTCGGTGGGCACATCGTTGCGGAGGCGGGACGGATGCCTCTGGACGTGATCGCGCTCGGCGGTCCGCGCCGCGAACAGAGCGGTCTCGACCTGTGTGACGGATCCGCGGTGGAGGCGCTCTTAACGAGCGCCCGCCCGGACGTCGTCATCCATGCCGCCGCCATGTCTGCGATGGCCGATTGCGTCCGCGACCCCGCGCTCGCGCGACGGATCAACGTCGAAGGCACGGCCGCCGTCGCACGAGCCGCGCGCAACGTTGGAGCGAGGCTCGTGCACGTGTCGACCGACCTCGTCTTCGACGGCGAGCACGCTCCGTACGCAGAGGACGCTGCCACTCTGCCGACGTCCGTCTACGGGCAGACGAAGCGCGATGCCGAGCTCGAGGCGCTCGACGCACCGAACGCGGTCGTCGTGCGCGTGAGCGTGCTGTTCGGACCGACGCTGACCGCGCGGAAGGGGTTCTTCGACGTGCAGGTCGAGGCGTTGCGGAACGCGACGGCGGTGTCGCTGTTCGCGGACGAGTGGCGGACGCCGCTGTCGCTTCGCGCGGCGGCGGAGGGCCTGCTCGCGATCGGGGCGTCGGACGTCACGGGGACGCTGCACTTCGGCGGTCCTGAGCGCATGAGTCGGTACGAGATGGGCACCCGGCTCGCGCGCGTCATCGGCGCGTCGGGTACGAACCTCGTCGGGGCTTCACGCACATCCGTCGCGACGGCGGAGCCGCGACCGCGGGACGTCTCCCTCGACTCGAGCAAGCAAAGGCGTCTGTTGCCGGGCATCACCGTCGGCTCGTTCGAGGACGAGTGCCGGCGAATGCTCGCTCGCATCAATGCCTGAAACGCCTGAGCTGAGCGTGCTGTGGCGGATTCCGCCAGAAAGAGAACGACGCTCGCGTCGGTTGAGACGGCATAACCCAAGACACGCAGCTCGCGGCTCTGGGCCGTCGAGAAGATCGCGACATGTGCATTGGTATGCGCGCTGCTTCCCTCTTCGGCAGGGAACACAGCATGTCGATCAAGTCCGTAACATTCGCCGTCACTGCGCTTGCCCTGGTTGCCTGCGGCGCGTCGCCCGAGTCGCTCGAGACCGAGACTGACGAGTTGGAGGACTCGACGGACGTGACGAGCTCTGCGCTGTCTCCGCGCGACGACCTGCCCATGCCGGTCCAGCCGCGATTCCCGAGCCTGGACCGTCCGATCTGGGATCTGGCCCCGTACCTCGAAGACCTCCACCAGTATCGGCGGCTCGACGATGGGCGCTGCAGGCGCCGCTACGTGACGATCTTCGATCCTGGTCGCGGGCGAGACATCGAGATCCCCATCACCGAGTGCTTCTGACGCGGGTCGCGTCCCCGCACGTCACACGTGCCGTTTCGGGAACATCGACGGACGCGATGCGGTGCCCACCGCGGGCAGGACGGCATCGAGCCCGAGCAGTAGCGTCGTGGTCGCGTCGAGCGACGTGGGGCCGATCTCGAAGGTCCCCTTCCATCGCAGGATCGCGGTCAGCGCCTGGATCGGATCGCGCGTCTTGCGGGTGTCCACCAGCACCTCGCTGATGTGCCCCCGCGTGAAGCTGATGCGGCTCGTGAGCGGCGGCGACGTGAGGAAGAGCACCCCCGTCTTCTTGATCACGGCGAGGTAGCGAAGCAGCGTCGCGGGCGGGACCTCGATCAGACTGCCCGAGAGGTTGAAGGACGTCCCCGGCTCGACGCCCGGGTGGGTGGGAAGGAGCGCCGGAACGGTCGTGCCGTGGACGCGAAGCGCGACGTCGCCCACGAGGATGACGTCGCCGCGAACCGCAGTGCCCCTGCCGAGCACGCGCGCCCCGTTGATGTACGTGCCATTGCTGCTGCCGAGATCTTCGACCGTGACGTCGTTCGGGCCCACGACCAACGACGCATGCTGGCGGCTGACGATGTCGCTCGCGAGGACGAGATCACAGTCCGAGCTGCGGCCGATGACGTGAGCGCCTGGCTCCACGGCGTGAATACGGGTGCGCTCCCGCCCGAGGAGGATCTGCAGGTGCTTCAGCACGATCGCTCTTCCTTAGCAGGGTGAATGGACCCGGTCATCTTCGCGGATCTCCCCACGCACGGCAGTGCGGATGCGGATTGTCCGCGGCTCATCAGAATAGAACGGGGGCGCGGTGCGTCGATCGGCCGTATCGGACTGAGTCGTCGTACGCTTGCCAAACCCATGCGCGCTGCCCTTGGTTCCACCTTCGCCCTGGCCCGCTGGTTCGGTATCGCGGTGCTCCTCTGTTCGACGGCCTGCGCCACGTTGCGCGGTCGAGCCGACGATGCGCTGGAGCGAGGCGACTATCGCCAGGCCACCGAGCTCTACACGAGACTGCTCGCACGCGATCCTGGCGACAGGAAGGTGCGGGCGCTGCTCGTGAGGGCCGAGCGCGGCCTCATCGACGGGCTGCTCGACCGTGCGGACGCAGCGCGGCAGCAAGGCCGCCGGGACGAGGCGATGGCGGCATCGCTCGAGGCCATGCAGACGAAAGATCGCCTGCACGAAGGCTCCGTCGATGCGCCGCGGGCAGCGCGCATCACCGAGACCGTCGAGTGGGCGCGCACCACGATCCGCACGTCGGTCACGAACGAGACATCGCGAGGACGAGCGCTCGTCGCTCGCGCATGGCGCGCCGCGGACGACGCCTGGTTGAGACGACCGGAGCTCGCCGCGCTCGGCCCCGAGCTCGACGCGGAGATCGCGAAAGCGGGCGTGGCGACGTGCACGCGAGCCACCCAGAAGGCGGCGGACCAGCCGTTCTCCCTCGAGCTCGTCGCGGCCTACTGCAAGGACGTCGGCGGTCCGATGCCGGCATGGAAGGCTCGTCCGCTGCTCGTTGGCGGCGTCGCCATCTCGGGCGGCATCCTCGGCACGCCGCCGAACGAGCAGGTGGAGCTCGAACGTGCGATCTCGGCCGCGCTCGAGGGGTCCGTGTGGTTCACCGCGACGACCGACGCGCGGGCGACGGCTCTCGTGCAAGGAAGCGTCTCCGCGTCGTTTGCGAAAGAGCCGACCGAGCTGACGCGCTCCTGGACCGAGAGCGTCCCGTACGAGGCCACCGAGACGTACGAAGAAGCGGTGCAGGTCCCGTACATCGACACCGAGACGTACACCGAACAGATCCCGTACACCGCGTACGAAGATCGACTCGAGACGTGTCGTCCACCACGCAAAGGTCTGTGCAACGTCAGTCATCCGGTCACGCGCTACCGCACCGAACAACGGACGCGTGAAGTCAGGAAGACGCGGACCGAATACCAGCAGCGCACGCGCATCGTGACGCGGTATCGCGACGAGCCCCGGATTTTCCGCTACCCCGCGATGAAGCACCAGGGGCGGTACCAGGCGACGTTCTTCGTCCGCATCGACGTAGGGTCTGGCGTCCGTCCGATCGAGGCGCGTGCCTCGGCCGAGGACGTGCAAGTCGCGCACGAGCACGACGCGGAGTTCCCGCCCGCCGGCGTTCATCCCGAACGCGCGCAGCTCCCGAGCGCGATGTCCTGGCGTCAGCAGCAGCGGAAGCGGCTCGAGACGGACCTGTTCGCGTCGCTCGAGAACGGGTGGAAGCTCTCTTTCTGCAACGAGGCGGTCAGCTCGATCGAAGAGGCGGCGCGCTGTGCGCGAGCCCGTCCGGACCCGGCCCCCAACGCGGTTCGCAGCAAAGTGGAGGAGCTGTTCGGCGACGACCCGGACCGCATCCTGGCACTGCCTCGCCCGGGCGAGGCCATCCACTGAGCCTCAGTCGCGCTCAGTCGCGCTCGGGCGGGAAGAACCGAGCGTCTTCGAGCTTCGGGATGACCGTCTTCACCAGGCTGTCGATGTAGCTCTTGCCCGTCGACGGGTTCGTCGTCCGCGAGAGCGCAGCCCACACGAGCTTGTCCTCTGCACGCACGTCCCAGAGCGTCGACTCGAACGTGACGACTTCGTCCGTGACGAGGTAGCCGGGGCCGCCCCACCACCCGGGACCGTAATACGCGGTCCAGAACGAGCCCGCCTGAGACGGTACGTGTGTCGTGCGTTCGGACACGCCCTTCAGGCTCATGACCAGGATGCCTTCGAGGCCGAGCTCGTTGACCTTGGCGCGTGCCTTGTCCTGATCCGGAGGAGTACCTGGGAAGACGTCGTACGAACGCACCGCGTGGATGTTCCGCTTCGCGAGCTCGACGGCGAACGCGTCTTCGAGCGAGCGCCGGCTGGCCTCGTCCATGCGCGCGCCGAAGACGATGACCGATCTCATCGGTGCCGTGACGGGGGCCGGTGCTTGCCACAACTGGGTCACCGACGTGCGTGCTCCGCTGCAGCCCACACCGAGGACGACCGCCAGCGAAGCGAGCCCCCGCAGCGTCTTTCCGTGCGTAGCGATCGTCATGCTCCGCCCTCCTGTCGAGCGCGTCCCGGCCGCTCTCGCCTGATGCACCGCTCGTGCCGTCCGCTTTTTCCGGCCCCATCGGTGGAAGCCGCAAGGCGTCTCTTGACGCAAGCGTGCCTTCCGGGAAATTCTCGAAAGAGCGTTGTCCCTTCCGGCCGACTTCGACCTCGCGGTCTTCGACACGCTCCCGGACGCGCTCCTCGTCGTTCGCGAGGAGGAAATCGTGTGGGCGAATTCCGCGGCGTCGGGCCTCCTCGGCGGGCCACTGGTCGGCACGAAGCTCGTCGACGTGCTCGCGTCCGGTGAGCGCGAGCGCGTGCGGCTCCTGGAGAGCCAGCGGGCGAGCGGCTGGGATCTCCCCGCGACGTGTCGCGTCCGCTTCGTCCGGCGGCCCGACCAGATCGAGGTCACGACGGACCTGCGCTTTGGGCTCTCCGGCGACACGCTCATCGTGAGCGCACGCGACGTCACCGACGTCACCCGCGCCGAGGTGCTGATGGGCACGCTCGCGCAGACGTTCGCGCGCGGCACGTCGCTGCCGGATGCGCAGGCGCTGCTGAGCGCGACCGAGCCGATCTTCCTCGCGCTCGGCTGGATCGTGGCGTTCACCGAAATCGTCGACGGAGGATCGATCACGCGGCAGGTCATCGCGCGACGCGGCGATCCCGTCGGGGACTACGGCCAGTCGCTCATCGGCGTCGTCATGCCGCTCGACAAGACGCCGGTGGTAGCCGAGGTCATCGCCAACGGTCGACCGATGTTCCTCGACAACGTCCCCACGTTGTTGCCAGGCGCCGTCCGAGCCGCTACCGCGCTCGGCGCCAGCATGGAGCGTGCGCAGATCATCCGGAGCGCCTGGTGCCCCGTGCTCACCAACGGTCGACTCACGCATCTGCTGGCCGTCACGGGCCGCGATCTCACGGAGCACGACTTCGTCGCGGTGCAGCTCTTCGCCGCGCAGATCGGAGCGGCGATGCACATGCAGGCGCTGCGCTCCGAGCTCGTTCACAAAGAGCGGCTCGCCGCGGTCGGCGAGATGGCGGCCGTCATGGCGCACGAGGTCCGCAATCCGCTGGGCATCATCTTCAACGCGCTTGCGAGCTTGCGGAAGAGGCGTGTGGATGCGAGCGCCACGCCGGAGCTCCTCGGCATCATCCACGAGGAGGCCGAGCGGCTTCGGAGGCTCGTGACCGACCTCCTCGACTTCTCACGCCCTTCGGCGGTCGAGAGGCAGACCGTCGCGCCCGTCCCCGTGCTCCGCCAAGCGCTCGATGCTGCGCGGCTCGATCCGACCTTCGGGAACTCCGCGAAGCCGATCCACATCGAGATCCCCGATGAGGAGCTGCCCGCGATCGAGACCGACCCGCTTCTCCTCCGCCGCGCCATCGTGAACGTGCTCGTGAATGCGCTCCAGAACGTCTCCGACGACGGTCGGGTCATCCTGTCGACGCGGATCGAACGCGACGAGCTCGTCATCCGCGTGCACAACGACGGCGCGCCGATCCCGCCGGAGATCGCGAAACGCATCTTCGAGCCCTTCTTCACGACGCGTGCGGCAGGCACCGGCCTCGGGCTCGCGGTCGTGCGGCGCATCGTGACCGACCTCGGCGGAAAGGTTCGCCTCGAGGAGGGTGCGCTCGACGGCGCCACGTTCACGCTCCGCCTGCCGCGCCGGCCGGTACGTTGACCGGCTCTCGTCAGACGTCG
This sequence comes from Pseudomonadota bacterium, assembly GCA_023423895.1. GTDB lineage: Bacteria > Myxococcota_A > Polyangia > Polyangiales > Polyangiaceae > Labilithrix. The sequence goes on along the minus strand of JAFAER010000013.1, from coordinate 106,615 downwards.
CTCGCGCCGCTCGCGTCCTCGACCAGGCGCTCCAGCGTTACGACGTCGATGCATTGAGTGCCGTACTTGCGCGCCTTCTCCGCCTTCGTCGATGCAGTGCTCGGGTCGGCCATGACGAGATACGTCAGGTCCTTCGTCACGCCGGACAGCACCGAGCCGCCGTGTTTCACGACGAGGTCTTCGTAGGTCTTTCGCGGGAGAGGCAGCGTCCCCGTGAAGCAGAACGTCTTCCCCGCGAGCGCACCGCCGGCGCTCGGCGCAACCGGGACGACGCCGACCGCGAGAAGGCCTTCGAAGTCGTAGAACATGACGGTCAGGTGCTCGCAGCCGGAGCCGTCGAAGCGCTTCGACGTTCCCGCCGCCTTGTTGCGCGGCGGAGCGTCGTAGCCGGGAAAGGCTCTCCGCATGTCCGAGAGCTTCAGGATGATCTCGCCGCGGATCGACACCGTGAGCGGCTCGGGCAGCCGAGCGGGCACGCCCTTCATGCGACGCGCGTTCGGCGTGATGCGTTCGCCGACGTGGCCGTCGCCTCGTGTGATCGCTTCGACGAGCTGGCCGTTCTCGTAGTTCACAGCCAACGAGAGGCCGTCGAGCTTCTCCGTCACGAGCAGGTTGTTCGAGATCGGCGGCAGGTCGCTGGCAGCGCCGAGCTGGTCGCAGCGGGCGGCCCATTGTCGGAACTCCTCTTCGTTCACCGCCTTGTTGAGCGACCCCATCGGAATGGCGTGTCGCGCCTTCTCCCATTCGGTGACGACCTCGGGCAGGGGAGCGCCGACGCTTTTCAGGACGGAGTGTTCCGGATCGAGCGCTCGGAGCTCGTCCTCCAGCGCGTCGTACGCAACATCGGAGACGATCGCCTTACCGTTGTAGTATGCATCCTTGTACTTGCGGAGCAGCTCCGCGAGCTCCGCAATCCGGTCGGACCGAGAAGAGCTGGTCGTCATGACGGCTCCGGAGCTTAACGCGGCCCCGACCGAGCGTCATCGCGGAGGACGCGCTCCGCGTTTCAGCGAGCCTTGCAGATCTTCGCCACCGTGCAGGCCTCCGAGGCGCTCGCTTCCGCGTCGTCGTTGCACGTCGAATGCGCCGTTCGGTCGACGCACTCGCGCAGCGCGATCTCGTCGACGCCGGAAGGGCATTGCTTGTTGCCGAGCTCCGATTGGAGCTCGAGCTGCACCTGCACCGTGCATCTGCTGAGATCGCCGTAGCGCTTGCCCTCACCGACCTGCTCGCAGCTCATGGCGTGCGCGCAGCGCGCCTGGGCGATCTGCTCGCGCGCGATGTCGCTCGGAACGTAGACGAGCGCCCCGGTGAGCGTTGCCGTCCCGACCCGCGCGGCGAGGCTCCGTTCGTGCTGTTCGGACCGACGGCACCCCATCGCGGACACCACGACGAGGGACGCCATGGAAAGGACGACGAGATCTGGCTTTGGATTGAGCATCTGGGGACCTCGGACGTAGCGAAGCGGCTCGCTCATGGCTGCGTCTGCAACGACGATGCCTCGAGCGATGCATGCCGCACCGGCCGTGCTCGCGCCTGCGGGTAAACGCGAGCCTGGAGCCGTGGTAGGGAGGACCTCATGCGTGTCGTCCTGCTCTCGCCCTCCTACCCCGCGGAGATGATCAACTTCGCGCGCGGCCTCGCCGAGGTCGGTGCAACGGTGTTCGGCGTCGGCGACACCCCGCGCGAGCAGCTTCCGCAGAGCGTGAAGCCGTATCTCTACGACTACCTGGCGGTGCCGCGGATCCTCGACGAGATGGACGTGATGGACCGGGTCTCTGGATGGCTGCACGGCCGCGAGATGGACCGGGTCCTCACGAACTGGGAGCCGCTCGTCATGCTCGCCGCCCGGCTACGGGAGCGCTGGGGGCTGCCTGGCATGTCCGTCGAGACGGTCCGCGCCTTCCGCGACAAGCAGCTCATGAAAGAGCGCGTGGCGGCCGCAGGGCTGCGCGTGCCGAAGTCACGGCGCGTGCATACCGCGGCGCAGGTACGCGAGGCCGCGGAGGACATCGGGTATCCCCTGATCTTGAAGCCGATCGCCGGCGCCGGCTGCGCGGACACGTACAAGGTCACGAGCGCGAACGAGCTCGATCACATCCTCCCGATGCTCGGAGGCCTCTCGCAGGCGAGCTGCGAGGAGTACATCGAGGGCGAGGAGCTCACGTACGACACGCTCTGCATCGACGGCAAGCCGGTGATGGAGAACGTCTCGCAGTACATCCCGAAGCCGCTCGAGGCGCGGACGGTCGAGTGGATCAGCCCGATCGCGATCAGCATCCGCGATCTGTCGCAGCCGAAGCTGGCCGGAGGCATCGCCCTCGGCCGTGCGACGCTGCAGGCGCTCGGGATGGGTGACGGGTTCACGCACATGGAGTGGTACCTCACGCCGAAAGGGGAGGCCGTCTTCGGCGAGATCGCGTGCCGTCCTGGTGGGGCCGGCCTCGTCGATCAGATGAACTACACGTGCGACGCCGATCTGTTTCGAGAGTGGGCTCGCGTGTCCTGTTGGCGGCACTTCGAGGCCGACGCCACGCGAAAGTACAACGTCGGCATCGTGTTCAAGCGCGCTCAGGGCTGGGGGAACATCACTCGCATCGACGGCCTGGGTGAGTGGCTCCGCGCGTGCGGTCCGTGGGTCGTCGAAGAGAAGCTCCTGCGCCCGGGCACGTCGCGCCGTGACTGGAAGCAGACGCAGACATCCGACGGCCACGTCATCGTGCGCCATCCCCAGTGGGAGGAAGCGCTTCGGATGTGCCAGGCTGCGGCGACGGACATCCGCATGTACGCGCAGTGACGTCGGAGGCGCGCCGACGTTCACTCGGCGCGCTGCGAGCGCAGCGCCGACGTTCGCTCCCTTTCGACGTGGGCCGGCTGCTGGAACGCGTTCTCGACACCCCGCGCGAGCTCGCGGATGACGTGCGCAGCCTCGTCGAGGCGCGCGGCGTTCGATTCACGACCTGGCCACTCGAGGATCAGCTTTCCGCGGCGGTACGTGAGGATCACGTCGTCGTGCTGCCGGAAGCCGAGCAGCGCGCGCCGCCCGCGGTCGTCGAGCACGCGCGCCGCGAGCCCGTTCGGTCGCTCCGTGACCCCGTAGGCCGACCCGAAAGCCGAGTCGACGATGCCGCCCGTGCCGCGATGGCGGCTCTTCGGTCCGACGGTGAAGGTGCCGAGCAGCTTTCCGCGAGGCCAAGCGACGAGCCGTGTCCGCGCGTTCGCCTCCACCCCGACCACGGAAAGCTCCAGGCAAAGGTCGTCGGCGGTCCATCGCACGGAGGGTGAGGTTCGGTTCGGCCACTCTCCGCGGGCGGGGACGTATTCGCGGTGTCGCGCGCCGGCGTACGAGCGCCACGAGTCTTCGATGAAGGCACGCTCACGGTTGGTCATTGCCCAGAAGGCGACGAAGCCGAGCATCACCATCGGCAGCAGCACCGTCAGAAAGAGCGCGACGAGGATCTCGTAGCCCATGGCCGCTCCTCAGCTTCGATACGGCGCTCGTCAACTCGGGCGCATCACGACACGCCGGCCTGCGCGAGAGCAGCGGCCAGCTCCTTATCGTCGTACGGCTTCGAGAGCACTCGGGCAACTCCCAGCTGTCGGATCTCGTCGAGCTCCGCCGTATCTGCGGATCCCGTGACCAGCACGACCGGGATGTCGGGGCGTCGCTTTCGGATCTCGGTGACGACGTCACGACCGCGAAGCTCCGGCATCACCATGTCGACGACGACGGCGGCGAGCTCGCGATGGTGCTCGGCAAAGAGGCCGAGCCCGGTGACGCCATCTCCGGCATCGCACACGCGCAGACCGAGTCGGCGGAGCGAGCTCGCGGTCGCGCCGCGGACGAGCGGCTCGTCGTCGATGAGGAGCACGAGGCGATCTCGGCCCGGCGCGAGGACCGGCTCGGGTACGGGCGGTGCCTTCGGCTCGTGGCGCGACGGCGACACGGGATGCGGCAGAGCCACCCTCATGGTGGTGCCGCCACCGGGGCGGTCCAGCACCTCGATGAAGCCGTGGTGTGCTTGCACGATCCCATGCACCGTCGCGAGGCCGAGCCCCGTACCCTTGATCGAGCCCTGCGTCTTCGTCGTGAAGTACGGCTCGAAGATCCGGTCGCGGATGGCTGGATCGATGCCCATTCCCGTGTCGCTGACCTCGAGCAGCACGTAGCGTCCGGTCGGGATCGTCCCCTCATCCGCGTCGAAGCGGCGGGTGATGGTGCGAACGACGACCTCCCCGGGACCGCGGATCGCGTCGCGCGCGTTCAACAGGAGATTCATCACGAGCTGTTCGAGCTGCGACGCGTCCCCCATCACCAAGACGTCGTTCGCGAGCTCGGTGCGCAGAGCGATCGCCGGGTCGAACGTGCGGCGCGCCATCTCGACGACGTCGCTGACGGCTCGTTCGACCGACGTCGGTGCCATGACCTGCTTCTCACGACGTGCGAACGAGAGGAGGCTCTTGATGAGCGCGATCGCACTGTCCGTCACTGCGTCGATCTGCTCGAGGGCTTGCCGGCGTACGGTGTCCGTCTCGCTCGGACGAAGCCAGGTCACCGATAGCTTCGTGACCGTGAGGAGATTGTTGAAGTCGTGCGCGATCCCGGCGACGAGCTGCCCCAGCGCTTCGAGGCGCTGCGCGCGTGCAAGCCGGCGCTCTCCCTCGACTCGAGCGCGTTCGGCTTCGACCTCGCGTGTGATGTCCGTGAACGCCTCGAGGACGTGGGTGATGTTGCCTTCGTCGTCGAAGATCGGCTTCGCGAAGACCCGGAGGTTCACCCTCTTTCCGTCTCGACGATGGATGACGAGATCCTCGAGGACGACGGTGGCGCGTGCCGCGATGACGCGCTCGAACGGCATCCGGTCTTCCGGGTAGGGCTCTCCGGTCGGGGTGTGCACCCCGTAGGGCTCGACGAAGGCGCCACGCGTGGCACCTTCCGGAGGATCGATCCCGAGCACCTGCCGGAAGGCCGCGTTCGTGTAGACGACTTCTCCGGAGGGCACGCGCCCCATCCAGATCGCAACAGGGAGCTCGTCCGCGACGATGGCGAGCTCACGAGGGTCGAGCATCGAACGATCATCTCACGCTTTGGGTGATTTCATGCAGCGCGGCGCGCCCGCATCGACGAAAGCGCCGCCCCAGCGGCTCGCAGCGCGCTCACCAACTCACTCACCAACTCACCCAAGCAAGCGCGACGTCCGTTAGATTGGAGGCGTGGTCGGATTCGACGTGATGGCGACTCCTCGCGCCGAGGACTGGATCCCTCGTCCGGGAACCGTGATCGACGGGCGCTACCGGGTCGAGGCCATCGTCGGCAACGGCACGATGGGGGCCGTCGTCTCGGCGCGCCATCTCGTGCTGGATCGAAGCGTCGCGATCAAGCTCCTTCGGCCGGAGCGCGCCGGTGACCCCGTCGCGGTCGAACGCTTTCGGCAGGAGGCGAGCGCCGCGTCCAGGATCCGGAGCGATCACGTCGTGCGGATCCACGACGTCGGCGCCACCGAAGGCGCTCTTCCGTTCATGGCGATGGAGCTGCTCGAGGGCATCGATCTCGAGAAGCTCACGGCGCGAGGCCCGCTCTCGGTCCAGGTCGCGGCGGATTGCATCCTGCAGGCCACCGAGGCGCTCGCCGAGGCACACGCGTCGGGGATCGTGCATCGCGACATCAAGCCGTCGAACCTGTACCTGACGGAGCGCGCCGACGGCTCGCCGTGCCTCAAGGTGCTCGACTTCGGGATCTCGAAGCTTGCGCCCGAGCGGGGAGGTGATCCTTCGCTCACCGCGACGCAGGCCGTGATCGGCTCGCCTGCGTACATGGCGCCCGAGCAGATCCGGGCTTCGAAGTACGTCACCGCGAAGGCCGACGTCTGGGCGCTCGGCATCGTCCTCTTCGAGATCCTGACCACGAAGCTTCCGTTCGACGGAGACACGGTCGGCAGCGTCTTGGCCCACGTGACGACGTCGCCGCCGCCGTCTCTGCGCGCGCTCCGACCCGACGTGCCGGAGGCGATCGAGGCGACGGTGCTCGCCTGTCTCGAAAAGGATCCAGCCACGCGCGCGACGCTCGGCGACCTCGCGGCAGCGCTGCGTCCGTTCGCGTCGCCCATCGGCGCGGTCTCTGCCGAGCGCGCGATCCGGATCTGCGGGGCGTCCCTCGCCGGACGGACGGCTCCGGCCGCGCTGCGCGGTAGCGGCGCCTCGACCTCGTCGACCGCGCCGGTCCCTTCCGGTCGCGGAGATGGGCGCTCCACCTTGACCGCCTCCCCTCGGCGGGTGATCGCGCTCGTCGTCATGGGCTGCGTCGGCCTCGGTGCGGTGCTCGCGCTCGGCATCGCGATCGCGATCGGACGTGGAACGTCTATCGACGAGGCCCCAGCCGAGATCGCGCCACTTCCTCTCGGGAGCACGTCGAGGGTGGAGGCGTCCACATCCGCGGCGGCGGTCATGCCGGAGCCGACCGCGTCGACCTCGACGCGCCCTGCGCCGCGAAAGCCGGCTCCGAGGCATCCAAAGTCACGCCGCTGAGGTGGTCAGCCCTCGGATGCGGCAACGGGTTTCCCATCGCCTTCGCTTCAAGTTTCCGCCCGAGGCGGCGGTGCCGTAGAGGGCGAGCTCGACCGTCGTCCTGCCCACACCGGCGCCACGCTGCGAATCGGTAGCGCACAGAAAAAACGATTCCGTCGATAACCGAGACGGTAGAGCTCGCGCCGATCCGTGGAATACCTTAACTGCAGTCGATGCTCGACGTTCCGGATCTCGGAGGCTCTGTTTGGTGAGCGCGCGCTGGCACCTCGTCGAAGAAGCTTCCGAGACGAACGACTACGACTTCTTCTCGAGCGTCGCGCGCATTCTCGCCGACTTCACGGGAGCCCGCGCGGTCGTGCTCGTCCGATCCGAGCACGGCCGGGGCATGGTCCTCGCTCGGGTCCCCGAGCTCTCTGAATCGGCGACCGAGATGGTCTTGGCGGAGAGTCCGTTCGGCGAGCTCCCCGAGAGACCCGGCGTGTTCTCCACGCCCGTGCCCTCGGAGTTCTTCGGAGTTCCGTTCGCCGCGGGGCAAGCCACCGTGCTGTGTGCGTCCGCTGCCGCGGGCGCCGATCGACGCGTCATCGTCGCCGTCGTGGGGGACGAGCTCGATCAGCCGGGGCCTCCCACAGACGCTGCTTCGTTCGGCGTGCAGGCCGTTGCGAGATCGGCCGCCGTCTTCGAGCGCGATACCGAACGTCGCCTGCAGACCTATCGGCGCGTGGTCGACACGATCGGGGAAGTCATCTGGGACGCCGATCTCCAGACCGGTTCGATCGAGTGGACCGAGCCGATGGCTCAGCGCTTCCGCTTCGCTTCGCTCGAAGGAGCTGACCTCGCTTGGTGGTCGTCGAGGGTTCACCCCGACGATCGGGCGCGTGTCACGGCGAGCTTCGAGGCCGCGTGCACCGGCTCGGACGCGGGCTGGGCGGGAACGTACCGGTTCGTACGGGGCGACGGGACCATCGCCCACATCCGTGACCGCTGCTTCTTCACGCGCGACTCGAGCGGGCGAGCCATCAAGGCCACTGGAGCGTTCCTGGACATCAGCGAGCTGCACGAGCTCGAGCAACGACTTGCTCTCGCCGATCGGATGGCGTCGATCGGAACGCTTGCAGCGGGGCTCGCGCACGAGATCAACAACCCGCTCACGTACGTCCTCGGCAATCTCGACCTCATCCTCCATGGGCTCTCGACGCCAGGAGCGGAGCCTCCGCGCGAGGACCTCGTCCAGATGTTGCGCGAGGCGCATCAGGGGGCGGCCCGCGTCTCCGAGATCGTCCGGAGCATGAGGGTGTTCGCCCGCTCCGAGCCGTCTGCGTCGAAGACCGCCGATGTCGACCGCGTCGTCGAGAGCGCGCTCGCGATGGCCAAGAACGAAATCCGCCATCGGGCTCGGCTCCAGAAGCGCCTCGGCGCCCCGCCCATCGCGGCAGCGAACGAGACCACACTCGTCCAGGTGGTCCTCAACCTGCTGATGAACGCCGCGCAGGCGATCCCGGAAGGCCACGCAGACCGGTTCGAGATCGCGGTGTCTACCGGCGTCGACGCCGACGGTCGCGTGTTCATCGAGGTCCGCGACACCGGCGAGGGGATGACGGCGGAGACGATGCGTCGCGCGTTCGACCCGTTCTTCACGACGAAGGAGGTCGGCCAGGGGAGGGGGCTCGGGCTCTCGCTCGTCCACTCCGCCGTCACGGCGTGCGGCGGCGACGTCCGCGTGAACAGCGCGCGAGGCGAGGGGTCCACGTTCCGACTCCTTCTGCCCGTCGCAAGCGACAACTCCGAGAGCATGCAGTCCGGCGTCGTTCCTCCGCCGATCCGAAGGCGCATCTTGATCGTCGATGACGAGGCGCCGGTCGTCCGCGTGCTGCGCCGGATGCTCGTGAAGGATCACGACATCCTCGTCGCCGCCAGCGGGCGCGAGGCGCTCGACATCCTCCGGCGAGAGTCCGACATCGACGTGGTGCTCTGCGACGTGATGATGCCGGACCTGACGGGCGCGGATCTCCATCGCCAGCTCGTCGAAGAGGCGCCGAGAATTGCCGAGCGCTTCGTGTTCGTCACCGGCGGCGCGTTCGGGGAGCGCGCTCGGGCCTATGTCCAGACGACGACGCAGCCGAGCATCACCAAGCCGTTCCGAGGAGCGGAGGTCACCGAAGCCATCCAGCTCATCTGCCGGCGAAGAAGCTCCGCGGACAACGTACGCGTGACGACGCCCTCCCCGCGCTCGGCCTGAGAGAGACGCTCCGCCGGCGCGAGCGCGCCACGCGTCGTTCGCGCGCGGCGGCTCGCATCGTCCGGCTCTCGTGCTGAGTCGTAGCGTCGATCTCCGCCACGCGCGCAGTGAGAGCTCGGACCGTGCTCAATGTGCTTTGCCAGGCTCCTGCATCCGGAGCTTGCCGTCCTTGACGATGCGTTCGAGCTGATCGACGAGCTTGCCTACAGTCTGCAGCTCGACCTGCGTGAGATCGCGCCAGAGCTCGGCGTTCTCGTCCTTCGAGTACTTGCGGTAAGCCTCCAGTCCCTCGAGCTTCGCGTGGAGCGCCGCGATGACGTCGTACGCTTCGTTCGAGATCGGAGAGCCGACCCCTTCGGTCCCGCTGCTCTGGGTTTGCGCCTCTTGCTCCTTCGTTCCGGTCGTCGTGGCAGTCGCCATGTCTCTTCTCCTTTTCCCTGACGGGTGTGCGGCCGCGAGGTCGCAAGTCGCGTGCCCGAACATGCCCCGCGATCGAGCAGCGACCGGAGGTCTTGGCTATCTTCGTATTCGTGCTGAGAGCCTTTCTCGCGCTCGATCTGGAGGATGAACTTCGACGTCACGCGCTCGCGCTGATCGACGCGCTGCGCGGTGAGCGTTTGCCACGGGTGCGTTGGGTCACGCACGCGACGATGCACGTGACGCTTCGCTTCCTCGGTGACACGAGCGAGGAGCTCGTCCCGGCGCTGACGTCGCTCGTCATGCAGACCGGAGCCATGTCGAAGAACGCCCTCGAGGTGCGCACCACTTCGCTCCTCGCCTTTCCGAACCCGCGTCGCGCACGCGTGTTGGCCCTCCATCTCGACGATGACGGCGGCATCGCCGCGCTCGCCGCTGCACTCGAGGGCGGGCTGGCTGCGCTCGGAGTTCCTCCTCCCGCCGAACCGCGCGCGTTCCGTCCACACCTCACCCTCGGCCGCTTCAAGGAGCCGGCAGACCTGCGACGTCTCTTCGCGGCACGCTCTCTTCCCATGGCCGGCGGCCGCCTCGCCGCGCTCACGCTCTACAAGAGCGAGCTCGGCCCGGAGACCGCCGTGCACACGCCTCTCGCGCGGCTGGCGTTCGGCGACGCGTCCTCGTTTTCTGGTCCTCCCTGATCCACGAATGCCCGGCGCGTGAACGAGACACACGCCGGGCCTTCGTCGAGCTGCGGTCGAGAGCGAAGGTTATCGCTCGGACGGCGGCGGAGCCATGCCCTCGCCAGCGGCACGCTGCAGGTCGAGTGAATCCTGGCGCGGACGCACGATGTTCGGCTTGGGCTCGGCCTTGCTCCCCTTCTGCTGCTGCTGCTCTTGCTGCTGCCGCCGCTCTTGCTCGCGTGCGGCCTCGATGCCCTCTTCACCAGGCGCGTCCGGTTTTGCCACAGACGGCGCCTCCTCCGGCTCCGCCTGGAGCCCTGCTTCTTCAGCCTTTTGCGCGTCGCGCTTCGGATCGGGATGCATGACCTTCTGAAGAGCACGGACCGTGCCGCGTGCGGTCAGGGCATTCGAGGACGGCTGCTCACGCGAGGAGCGGGGACGGCGTCATCGCGCCAGCGCGAACGCGCAGCGTCAGAGGCGCGTGGTCACTTCGCCATCGCCGCTCAGACGTTCGGCGAGGGTCGAGAGCGGCGCCGAGCTCCCGCCGCTCAGATGCGGAAGAGACCGTCACAGTTCCAGGAGACGATCGAGAGTGCCACGCGCTCAGTGTTGCGGCTGGCAGACGAAACACCCGGCGGGGTCGCTGCACTCGTCCTTCTGCACGCACGTGCCGAGCTTGCCGGCCGCGACCTCGCAGTTCTGCCCGACCTTGCTGCACAGGCGGGTCGACGAAGATGGAGAGGCATCCGATGGCGAGGCCTTCTGCTCTGTCGGGGGGCATCCCGCCAGGCAGGCGGCCAGAACGAGGAGGGCGCCGAACGCGCGGCTCGCGAGGCCGGAAGCGCGGTGCATCGACAGGTTTTTCATTTCGCTTTTCCGTTGAGCGCAGAACGGGACCTGGATTCAGCGGACAACTCTAGACGACGCAGCGCGTCGTCGAAACCTCAGGCGGTTGCCGCGTCGCCCGATTCCGGGTACTCGAACTTGGTCCGAGATCATCATGCCCATCGCCATCACCGGAACCGGCCTCTTCACGCCTCCGCATTCGATCTCCAACGACGAGCTCGTCGCGGCGTTCAACAGCTACGTGGACGCGGAGAATGCGAAGAACGCCGACGCCATCGCGCGGGGCGAGAAGAAGGCGCTCGAGAAGTCGTCGGCGGACTTCATCACGAGCGCGTCCGGCATCGGCCGGCGCTACGCGATGGACCGCACGGGCGTGCTCGACCCGAACATCCTCGCGCCGCGCATCCCGGAGCGCTCGAACGAGGAGCCTTCGATCCAGTGCGAGATGGCCATCGCCGCTGCGCGTGAGGCCCTCGCGCAGGCGAACACGACGCCGGACCGCATCGGCGCCGTCATCGTCGCGTGCTCGAACCTCCAGCGCGCGTATCCGGCGATCAGCGTCGAGGTGCAGGAGGCCCTCGGGACGAAGGGCTTCGCCTTCGACATGAACGTCGCGTGCTCGTCGGCGACGTTCGGGATCAACATGGCGCGCGATCTCATCACCGCAGGGAGCGCCAAGGCGGTCCTCGTCGTCTCGCCCGAGATCTGCACCGGCCACCTGAACTTCCGCGACCGCGAGAGCCACTTCATCTTCGGCGACGCGTGCACGGCCGTCGTCGTGGAAGACACGGCGACGTCCCAGGCGAAGAGCGGCTACGAGATCATGGGAACGCGTCTCGCGACGAAGTTCTCGAACAACATCCGCAACAACGCCGGCTTCCTCAACCGCGCAGCCCCGGAGCGCCGCGACGATGCCGACAAGCTCTTCGTCCAGCAGGGCCGCAAGGTCTTCAAGGACGTCTCGCCGATGGTGGCCGATCTCATCTCGGGCCACCTCGACAGCCTGGGCATCGCACCCTCGCAGATCCGCCGGATGTGGCTGCACCAGGCGAACGGGACGATGAACCAGTGGATCGCGCGCAAGGTCCTCGGCCGCGACGCGACGCCGACGGAGGCTCCGTCGGTGCTCGAGGAGTACGCGAACACGAGCAGCTGCGGCTCGATCATCACCTTCCACAAGCACCGCGACGGCATCGCCGACGGCGACATCGGCGTCATCTGCTCGTTCGGCGCGGGCTATTCGATCGGCAGCCTGATCGTGAAGAAAACGCCGCTGGCGACCTGAGCTCTCGGCTGCCCTCCGAGGGCTCTCATCGTGTCGCGCGTAATCGCCGCTTCGCGCGACCGGCGCTCACATGCTGCAAGAGCCGTAGGTCCATGGCTCGTGCGTCGAACAGGTTGCTTCGCCAACGCAGTCCGCGTCGGTCTTGCAGACCTTGCAACATACTGAGCCGACGCAGGTAAGGCCGCGAGCACACGGATGGCCTGTGAAGGGGGCACAGCTTTCGCCGTGTTTGGCGGGCCCTGGTTGCCGGCATCCGGTCGTCTCCCCGGCGAGGTCACACGTCTCGGAGGGTGCGCACCCCGTCTGCGCGACCGGGTCACACGGCGTTGCCGTGCACCGAGATTCGACGCATGCGTGCGGGACCCCGTTGAGGGGGCGTTCGCATGGGTCTCCGGGACTGCAAGCAGAGCCCGGCAGCAGCGTGCAGGTGTTCGTGACCTTACTGCAGTGCTCGGATAGGCACTGGTTGTTGGCAAGGCACGTCTCGCCATGTTTGCGCGAGCGCTCTGGGTAGCACGTCGCCTGCGTCCGTCCGTCGAAAGCGGCGCAGAACAGCCCCGCGCCGCACGCATCGATACCCCACCCCATGCAGCAGGGAGCCGACAGCGGTTGACTGACCGGGAACGTGGTCGTGCATGACGACGCGTCGGTCGTGCCGCCGTCGGGCTCGCCGCTCGTGTGCGAGTCCACTTCGGTCGACCCATCACAGGCGCTGCTGGTGATGGATCCGCCCACGATCCCGATTCCCGACAAGAGGAGGGCCGCAACGCCGGAAGAAGGTCTCATTGCCACGCGAATCTCATCTACCACGTGGGCTCTCGATGGCACGAGGGCCAATCGCGCGCCTTCAACAACAAGGACTCCAAGAATCCTCGTGCGCTCACTTGTCTACGTGTCGCAAACGAGCGTAGTGCGCGAGGTTAGTGGTTAACACGTAAAGCGTCAAAGTTGACGTGTACAGCAGTTGTGTGTGCTAGCAAGCTTACATCGTCGATGCCCGGCACGTCCGAGTACACGATGCCGAGGAAACCCGCCTCCCGCGTGACGACGCTCGCGAAGTCGTATGCGTCTGGGGCGACGAGCTCGCGGACCGCGAGCGGCGCCATGTCGGCGTTGTAGATCTCGCCGGTCCGCGGGTTGTAGACGACCGTGGTGAGGGGCCGAGCACGGTCTTTCCGTATCAAGCGAGGCACGCGAGTGAATAGTTCCACAGTCTGTCTTGCTTTCCCTTTGGACGTCGAGGATGGCTGGCCGCCGGTGGCGATGGAGTCATTGCCATTCCGGGTTGTTCCTGGAGGCTACGAAGCGCTCGTCTCGCCGCTGTTCGTGCGGGACCTATCGGTGGGGACGTGATCGAAGCCAGCCTGGAGGCTGACGGGCATCGAGTCAGCTCTTGGCGCCACGTCACTCGATCTGGACGCACCACCATATGGCTTTTGCATATGGAACCTACAGGTACGATCGAGCATGGCGTTGACCCAGCTGCGCGGGCTTGGGTGCAATACGGCGGCGCTCGAAGGGGCAGGAACATACTCCGTCGATGTTCCTGAATCGGTGCCGATCGAAACGGTCGATGCTGTGCTTGCGTATCTGGATGCCGATGCCGTTGCCGTGGCGTTCCCATCCATGCGCCACGAGGAGTAGAGGCCCTTTTCGACCAGGTCGAATGTCGAGAGTCGTGCGCGAGCGAGACCGCTCACGAAGTGCGACAAGAAACGTCGCGTACGATGTTCGCGGGGCGGCGCGCCGTCGCGTACGGCATGCGCGCCGAGGAGGAGACGTCAGTGTGGACGACGGAGCCGGCGGCGCAGCACGACCGCGCTACCGAGGAGCAGCGCAGCGAGGCCGCCGTAGCTCGAGGGGCCTGACGGGCTCATCGATGCGCCGCAGCCCGTCGGCTTCTCCTGGCACTCCGGGCTGTAGCCGCCTCGCGGCGTCGGATTGCATTGCGGCGCCTGCGTGATCTTTCCGTTGAGCACCGCGCGGTCGCCGTCGGGGCGGTACACCGTGCAGATCGCCGACACGTCGTCCGGCGAGAGGTTCCGCATGCTCGTCTGGCCCTGGTCGTAGCGCGCGTACATCGTCGAGCCTGGCACATCGGAGTGGGCGATGCCGAGGAAGTGGCCGGCCTCGTGCGTGACGACGCTCGCGAAGTCGTACGCGTCCGGCGCGACGGGATCGCGGACCGCGAGCGGCTCCATGTCGAGCGTGTTGATCTCCATGTCGGCGTTGTAGATCTCGCCGGTCTGCGGGTTGTAGACGACCGTGGTGAGGCCGAGCACGGTCTTGCCGTACTTCCAGGTCTCGTCGCGGAAGACGATGACGTTCTGGTTGGCGACGCCGGACTTGTATTCCACGTTGGCGCAGTCGGCGGGACCGAGGTCGCGGACATCGATGCTCGTCCGCGAGCGGCCCGTGCCTTCGGTTGGGCACGTCGCGCCGGTCCAGCGCGTGAACGCCGTCGAGAGCGCGTTCGCGGCGTCCTCGTACGAGATCTTGCGGCTCGCCGAGCGCTGCATGCTGTAGCCGAGGCAGGCGTTGCGCCAGAAGAGCGGCACGCCGCGGTCCCAGCAGCCCGCGCCGACGGCGTCGTAGTCGGGCGGAGACTTCTCGGTCGTCGTGCGGCAGAAGGCGAGCGCGTCCGGCGCCCAGCTCACGACGGCGAGCGCGACGGCAAGAGAAATGGCTCCGTACGAACGAACCGAGGCCCGAGACATCCACCGACAGGATACCTCAGCACGGGCCCAGGCGACGCATTCGAGCCACTGGAACGACACGCGTGCGAACCCGCGGCGGCTGAGCACCGGCTCGTCACGCGCTGGCCTCTACTCCCGGACCGGTTCGCACCGCGTCTTGCGGCCCGGGCGGTCGGGTAGCGCCTTCGAGGCAGTGCTACGCTACGGTCCGCGCGATGACGGTCGTCGAGGAGCTCATGGCGGTTGCTGCGGCGCTCGAGCGCCATCGCGTAGACTATGCGCTGGTCGGAGGGCTTGCGGTTGCGGTCTGGGGAGCTCCACGCGCGACGAAGGACATCGACCTGCTCATCCGTCCGGAGAGTCTCGCGGAAGCGATGGCGGCGGTGGCCACGTGTGGCTTCACGCTCGCAGGGGCACCGCTCCGGTTCCGCGACGGCATGGAGCTTCAGCGTGTCACGAAGGTCCAGGCCGGGGCTCACTGCACCGTGGACTTCATGCTCGTGGGAGAGGCTCTGGAGGAGATCTGGACGTCACGCCAAGAGATCGAGACGGAAGGCGGAACCCTCTGGGTCGTGTCGCGCGACGCGCTCATCCGGATGAAGGCGCAGGCAGCGCGACCGCAAGACATCGCCGACATCGAGCGATTGACCGAGGGGGACCGATGATCTCGATGGCTCCCGAGGATGTCACCCGGCGTCTCGTCGAGGCGAGCGACAAGAGCGATCTGACGACGGATCGGCTCGAAACGAAGATCGACATGTCGCCGCGCGCGGTCACGTCGAGGCTGCGCGAAGCATCCGAGCTCTACACCGCCTGCCTCGCGCTCCGCGCCATCGGCATCCGCGGACGTTGATACTCCTGACTTGGCGTAGCCTGGCGGCGTGGTGGACGGACGCTGCACGAGCGCGATCGCGCGGCGCTCGAACCGTAGCGCGCGGCGGGCGAGGCGAGGCGAGGCGAGGCGAGCGGCTGCGGAGACCCCTAATCCGTGCTGGCCGTCGTCTCTTGTCACCGCGCCGGGCGTGATCGATCCTCCCTCGCGCTGGAGGGCACACCATGGCGATCGACGTTCATGTGACCGGTGGGGGGACGATCTCGAACGGCGAGCTCCGCGTCGACGGCGCCGCGGTCGCGCGCTGCACGCTCTGCGCACGCGAGGTGGAGGCATCGGCGACGCTCGGTGAAGGAACGACGGCATGCGCCCCGTGCCTGCGCGAGCGCCTCGACGCGCTCAGCGTGGCGCGCTTCCGTCTCCGCGAGTCGCGATCCGGCTCGCTGCCGTGGGGCAAGGTCACTGGGTGACGTAGGTACCCTGCTGCGCCGGCTGTTCGAGCGGGACGTGGCGGTCGAGGAAGGCAAAGGTGTCGGCCCAGCACTTCCGGGCGACGCCGCGCATCACGAACGCATGGAACGCGTGGAGCTCGCCCGGGTAGTAGCTCTCGACGGCCTCCGCTCCGAGCTTGCGCAGTGCTTCGCCGAGACGGCGCGTGTCGGGTAGCAGCGGGTCCTTCGTTCCGACGGGAAGGAAGAACGGCGGAAGTGGCCGGTTCGGCTTCTTGCCTCGCTCGAGCACGCATACGGGATCGGCGAGGTCGAGCGCGCAGGGCCACGGGCCTGCGCCGAGGTACGCCGCCTCGACCTCGGCAAGCCGGTCCGCGACGAACGCCGACATCCTCGGCTTGCGGCGCCTGAGCCGTTCGAGGTCGCTCACCTGGAAGACGCCGCACGCGGGCACGACGGCGCGCGGGACGACTCCGGTGTTCCACGCGATGTTCGCGAACGGTTCGGGGCGCTCGTACGCGAGCGCGAGCGCGAGGCTCGTCACGAGGTTCGCGCCGGCCGACTCTCCCGCGAGGACGATCCGGCTCGTGTCGCCCCCGTAGCGAGCCGCATTCTTCACCACCCAGTCGAACGCGCGGCAGACGTCCTCGAGCGGCGTCGGATAGCGATGTTTCGGCGCGAGGCGATAGCTCACGTTGAAGACGATGAAGCCGCGCCGCGCGAAGCCGAGCCCCATGACCCAGTGCGTGTCCTTCGACAGGATGCGGAAGCCGCCGCCGTGGACGTAGAACACGATCGGCCAGGGGGGCCCCGGGTGCCGCTGCGCGAAGAGGGACGAGCTCGCGACCGGAACCTCGGCCGGCCGCCACACGTCGAGCAGGTGCTCGCGCAGACCCGAGCCGTCGAGGTAGGGCACGTCGACGATGTGCTCGACCGCGTGACGCTGCGGCTTGGCCCTCGGATGAAGCCGCGCGAGGCGCGAAGCGCCGGTGAAGAACCCGTCGGCGACCACCGCCCCGACGTAACGGCGCGCCTCGAGCCGGAACCGCGAGAGCATGGCGTCGCGATCGTACCAGATGGGCGCGTACGACCCACCCGAGGGCTCGATCGTGCCGTCGAGCTCGAGGCGATGGATCGAGGGGTCGTCCTCGATCAGCGAACCATGAGCCACGAACACGCTCAGCCGCGAACGAAGCTTGGCGCGGAACATTCCGTCCGGGAAGTTGCCCGTTGTAAGCGTCGCGATGGCGTCGCCACGGGTCGAGGACCAGCCGTCGCCTGACATTTACAGTCGTGTGACGGTGGTAGCTCGTTCACTCGGGAAATCCCGCAGGAACCGACGTCTGGCCGCGGTCGTTGTGGCCCCAGCAGATCGTCGCGCCGTCGGTCCTGAGTCCGCACGAGTAGTACCCGCCGACCGAGACCGCCGTGAACATCCCACCCGGCGCCGTCGACTGGCCTTGATTGTTGCCGCCCCAGCAAATGACGGTGCCGTTCGTCCTGAGCCCACACGTGTGGTCGAAGCCGGCCGACACGGCCGCGAACGACCCCGCCGGTGGCGTTGCTTGGCCACGATTGTTGCCACCCCAGCAAGCCACGGTCTTGTCCGGCCTCAGTCCGCACGTGTGAAAGCCACCGGCCGACAGCGCCGTGAACGTTCCCTGAGGTGAATCTTGGGAGCCCCAGCAGGTCACGGTGCTGTCCGTCCCGAGCGCACACGCGTGGTTGGCACCCGCCGACAACGAGAGGAACCTTCCGGCCGGCGGCGTCGACTGGCCGTATCCGTTGTTGCCCCAGCAGGTGAGGGTCTGGTCGCCTCTCAGCGCGCAAGAGAAGAGGGCGCCCGCGAACACCGCTCGGTACGTGCCCGCCGGCGCGTTCCTCTGGCCTTCCGAGTTGTTGCCCCAGCAGGCCAACGTCCCGTCGGTTCTCACGCCACACGAGTGAAAGGTGCCGGAAGCCACCGAGGCGAACGTGCCCGACGGTGCGTTCGTCAGGTCTCCGTCGGCGTAGCCCCAGCAGGTCACGAGTCCGTTCGGGCGTACGCCGCAGACGTGGTACATGCCCGCGGCGAGCAGCGGCCCGTTGTGGAGGCTGAAGGGCCACCACTTCACGATCGTCCCATCAGGGCAGCTCAGCTTCTGCCCGCTTCCTTCCGTGGAGAGCGTGCACGCTGCTGGCGAGACGCCGTCGCAGACGAAGCGAGTTTGATCGATCTCGTCCTGGCTCAACACACCGTCATCGGCAGTTCCGGCTCCGGCTCCGTCGTCGACGCCGACGTCGATCTTGCTGCCGCCGGCAGGGCAGCCCGCGCCCGCGCTCGTCACCACGACGAGCGAGTTGTGCCCGTCGGCGCCGTTCGTTCCGTTCGTTCCGTCGGCGCCGTCCTGTCCGTTCGCTCCCTTCGTGCCCGGGGTCCCGTTCGCGCCGTTGGTCCCGTTGCACACGTGCGCGACCGTGTCGTGTTCACCCGGCTGGAGCACGCCGTCATCGGCCGCGCCGCTCGGCGCGCCATCGTCGAGTCCGGTCACGATCGTCTTGCCCCCGCTCGGACAATCGGCGGCGGTCGCTTCTGTGACGCTCACGAGCGAGCTGTGCCCGTTGCGGCCGTCCGCGCCCCCAGTCGAGAGAGCGCCTTCGGACGTCGTCGGGTCGTCACCGCATCCGGCGAGCAGCCCCGCGATGAGGGCGAAGAGGACAGGTGAACGATTGGGAACGAACACCTGGCAGCGAGCGAAGTGGGCTACGTGCATGTCGGGCTCCTCTCGAAGCCCGACGTCGGGCTCCGCGCGGTGCCCGCCTCAGCAACGCAGGTGCCAGGCTCGAACGCCCGTAGTTTCGCGGCGCGAGAGCTGCCCCGTTCGGAAATCCGGCAGCTTCGTTCGGCCGACCGAACTCCCCGGCATCAACCAGGCCTTGCCGCTGGCGACGCATTCGAGCGCCGACACCGGTGAGCGGCGAGATCAGAACTCGAACGCGAGGCCGGCCGCCCAGGTGTTCGTGCCGACGTAGAGCGCGTTGTCCTGGCCGAGGCCGTTGAGGTTCAGCCAGTAGTACTCGGCGTACACGTACGTGTTGTTGATGCCGAGATAGTTATCCATGTTCCGCGACGCGCCCGAGTCGATCGCGTCGAGCGCGAAGGCGACGCCGCCGGCCATGTGAGTACCGAACGTCATGCCTTTGCCCGGCACCGCCTGTGTCTCGCCAGGAAGTGTCGCCTTCGACGTCCCGAGCGCGTTCGTTGCGCGCCAGAAGCCGACCGCAAGCCCGAGCTTCGCGTAGGGCACGAGCGGGAACCCGAGTCCACGCCAGAACGTGTCGGCGCGGAGCACGGCGGAGAGGTACATCGGATAGATGCTGAGGCCGTACTCGTCGCCCGACTCTTTCCCCGTGACGGTCACGGCCGGCCGGCTCATGCTCACGATCGAAGCGCCGAGACCGGGGCCGATGGTCCCGACGTAGGGGATGCGGAACATCTGCCAGTCGAACTCGAGGCCCATGGCGATGCGCGGCTTGTCGCCGAAGCGGTCCTTGAACGGAGTTCCGCTCAGCCCGGGCTCGTCGTCGACGGCGGGGTAGTAGGGAGAGACGCGGATCTCGAGCGCGAAGTGCTGTGCGCTCCGGAACGGATGCGTCTGCGCCGGGGTCCCGAGCTCGATCGCGCTCGCGTCCCGCGTGAAGAAGAGGCCGCCGAGCGCGACGGCGGCGAGGAGAAAGGCGCGGGGCTTCGTGGAGCGGGCTTCGGTTCGGGGGGCGCGCATCGTCTTCGTTTTCGTCGTCGTCGACGTCATCGTCCGCTCCGCTCGTTGCTCGCGCCGGACCGGGTCATCATGCGGCGCCGCAGTGCGGAGATCGCGACGGCAACCCCGACGACCATCGAGGTCACGCTGCCGAGGGGAAGGCCGCCGTCGGAGCCGGTCGTCGCGCAGCCGCCGGCGCTACCGCCCGCCTTCCTGTAGTCCTCCCAGAAGTCGGTGGTGAGCTCGGGCGTCTCGCAGACGACCTCCGAGAGCGGCCCGACGTTACCGAAACGGTCCGTGGCAGCGACCGCGACGGCGTACCTCGTCCCATTCGTGAGCGGGGCGTTCCCGACGCTCTGGGCGACGGCGGAGCTGCCGGTGTTGCCGGTCACCTCGCCACATTTGTACTTTGCATCGAACGCCGCCGTGGGGAGGACGGGCGAGCCGTCATCCTTCAGGAAGTTGGCGCTACTGCACTCGCCGCCGCTCGGCGTCTCGGGGGTCGATGTGCCGGCGTCCTCGCAGACCTCGACGGTCCCCCCGTCGATCGGCAAGCCGGCGTCGTCGACGCCGCCGTCGACAGGCTCGTCACGACAGATTGGTTCCGCAGGAGTGCTCGTCCCCGAATCGGTGTCGCGCGCCGCTCCGGCGCGGTCGCAGTACACCTTGACGCCCGTGAGCTCGGTCAGACCGCCCGTCGCGCCGGCGTCGCCGCCGCCGCCGCTGATGTTCGTCCAGTTGACGGTGATGCGCGTGTTGCCCGGAAGCGCTCTGAGCCCGCTCGGCGGGTCGGGGCCGACGGTATCGACGACGACGGTGACGACCTTCGCCTGTTGCGCGTTGTTGGGGTCGCCCGGAGCGAAATAGAGGAACTGGACGCCGACGTTCGCGAGGTCGACCTGTCCACAGACCGCCGCGCTGTCGTCAGGGGCCGTCGCCCCCAGCGGCGGGGCGCCCGACATGATCCTGCGCACGGGGATGTCGACGTCCACCACGGGAGACAGCGCGATGTTCGAGTCGAGCAATCTCCAGCACTGCACGGTCCCTCCTCCGCGCAGCGTCGGGTTCTTGCAGTCCTGACCGATGGAGGCCCACGCCTGGATGGTGGAGCGCGCCTCGAAGCCGCTCATCTGCAGCGTGAACCGGATCTTCTGATCGTCGACGCAGTCCTGGAGGCTCACGCCCTCGGGGCTCAACGTCTGCGGGCGCTTCTGAACGGGCTTGCCGTCCTTGTCGAGCCGCGGCAGCGACTGCTCGTTGACGACGTTGATCGCGATCTGCGCGTACGCGCCGCTCGTGACGAAGAAGACGGCCACCAGCGTCGAAGCGAAGACAAGTACCCGTCGAAGAGAATCTCGGAGGCGAGACCGTCGAGACGTCATGGGATGCTCGCCGCGCAGCATAGCGCGTGCCAACCCTCACGTGTGAGAAGTCCCGAGCGTTCTCGCGAAGAAAGGTCGCCGTCGACCCGCCAAGCTGGCACGCCGGTCCGGGCCGGCGCCGCCTGTCTGCCAAAGTGACAACGCGCTCTCGGCGCCATGGGAGCTGCGACCGCTCTCACTGGCGGGCGCCTTTCGCGTCGCACACGGCGAATCTGACGCGGTCACGAAACTTCGTGCCTCGATGGCGACGACGGAGACGCATCCCGTCCCGTGCGGGGTTGGACCGAACGCGTGTCGATCCAGGCGCGATCGGTGCATCCGCTCGTCCGCGTGCGAGCGAGCGTGTCCGAGCGCGAAACGAGTGGTGAGCCTGACTTCTTCTCCGAAGGTGAAGGCGGCGCGCGCGCGCTTCTTCGCGCCGCGCTCCGGCAGGTCACGTCGGGCGGCCTCGGGCGCACGCCGCCGATCTGGCGCGAGCGCCGCATCTTCTCCGAGCTCGCAGCATTTCGGCGTGACCCGATCTCCGCTGGTGCGGGGCTCCCGGATGGTCGCGGTCGACCCGTGTTCCTGATCCCCGGGTACATGACCGGGGACGCCGCGCTCGCTTCGATGGCACAGGCGCTCCGCAAGGCGGGGTTCCGGACCGAGATGGCCGGCATTCGTCTCAATGTCGGGTGCGCGGCGGAGATGATCGCTCCGCTCGAGACGCGCCTCGAGGCGCACGTGGCAGCACACGCAGGCCGCAAGGCCTTCGTGATCGGTCAGAGCCGCGGCGGTGGCTTCGGGCGGTGGCTCGCCGCGCGGCGGCCGGACCTGGTGAGCGGGCTCGTGACGCTCGGCACGCCGCTCCGGGATCCGCTGGCGCTCAACATGCTCGTGCTCGTCAATCTCGGCATCGTTTGCTCGCTCGGCGCGCTCGGCGTCCCGGGCGTGCTGTCGGCGGGCTGTCTCAGCCTCGATCGCTGCTGCGGGCAGGGATGGCGAGAGGTCACGAGGCCTCTTCCGACCGATGTGCCGTTCCTCTCCATCTACTCACGCTCCGACGGGATCGTCGACTGGCGCGCCTGCCTCGATCCGGCGGCGCGCCATGTCGAGGTCGACTCGAGTCACTGCGGCATGGCCTTCAACGTCGACGTCCTCCGCGCGGTCGGCACTGAGCTCGGGCGCGCGGCGTGAAGGACCCTCCAGGTCGCCACGCGCGTCTCTCCGGATTGCCGGCGGCGTTCTCGGGGCGATCCGGTCAACTCATCTCGTCGCGCAGGAGCGCCACGAGGTCGCGGGCTGACATCGGCCGCGAGAGCGGAGCGCCTTGACCTGCCCATTGCGCGCCGAACCCGAGCTCGCCTTTCGCCTTGGCCGCGGCGTGCAACGCTTTGCCCGCGTCGTAAGCGATCGGGTAGTCCGGGATGTCCCGCGGATTCACATCGCGTCCGAAGGCGGTGAAGCGGTTGGCAAGGCACCGCGCCGGACGTCCGGAGATGACACGGGTCATGACGGTGTGGTGCGCCGCGTCCGAGCTGAGCGCCTTGCGGTAGCCGGCATCGGCCTGCGATTCATCACACGCGACGAAGGCCGTCCCGAGCTGCGCAGCGCTCGCTCCGAGCCGGAGCACCGCCGCGATGCCTGCGCCGTCCATGATCCCGCCCGCCGCCACGACGGGGCACTCGAGGTCGCGGACGAGCATCCGCGTCAGCGCGAGGGTGCCGAGGCAGTCGTCGTCCGCGAGCGGATCGAAGACGCCGCGATGTCCGCCCGCCTCGTATCCCTGCGCGACGACGACGTCGACGCCGGCCGCCACCAGCGCGCGTGCCTCCGCGGAGTTCGTCGCCGAGCCGAACAGGACGATCCCGGCGTCGTGCAGCGCCTCGATCTTCTCGCGTGGAGGAACCCCGAAGTGGAAGCTGACGACCTCCGGCTTCTCGTCGAGGAGCACCGCGAGCATGTCGTCGTCCTCGACGAAGCTGCGATAGATCTCGTTCAGGGCCGTCGGAGCTTCCGCTCCGAAACGAGCGAGCTCGGGCCGCAAGCGCTCGATCCAGCGGGATTGTCTCCGGACGTCGACGGTCGCCGGCGCGTGGCAGAACACGTTCACGTTGAGCGACCGGGATGACTTCGCCCGGAACGCGGCGATCATCTGCCGAGCGCCGGCCGCGCTGGTCGCTCCGACTCCGATCGAACCGAGCGCACCGGCGTTCGACACCGCGGCCGCCATCTCCGGGGTCCCGACGCCGGCCATGGGCGCCTGGATGATCGGTGCGTCGACGCGCAGTCGTTCGAGCAGCCTATGGATCGTCATCGTGGGTCCTTTCGCCGGTCGGCTCCGAACGCTACGCCGTTGGCGCCGGACATCAATGCGCGGTGGTGGTCAGCCGGCGCCGCCCCAGCTGCCGCATCGAACTCTCGCGGCTCGTGCTCGTGCTTGGCGCAGTCGTTGCGTTCGCCTTCCGGACATGAAGCCGACGCTCGCTTTTCTGCTCATTGCCTCGCTCGCAACCGCCGCATGTGGCGGAAAGAAACCCGCCGACGGACCGGCGGAGCGTGCTGGCGAGAAGGTCGACGACGCCGCCAAGGACACGAAGGACGCCGCCAAGAAGGCGGGACAGGAGACCGAGGAAGCGGCGGACGACGTCAAGAAGGACCAGAAGAAGGACTGACTCGCTCTCCACGGGGATCTCGCGACCTCAGCAACACGGGCCGCCCCGCCGGAACCAACTGACAGCAGACCGTCAGGATATGACGGCCGGGCTGCGGCGCGGTCCGGCGGGGTTTTCTCCGTGTGCTATTCGCTGGCGTCGATGGGTCGCCCGTCCTCTTCGTCCACTTCTCCGGCATCCTCTCGTAACGGAAAGCCCGTCTCCAAGGTCGGCTCGGAGCTGCGGAGGGGACGTGAGCCCGACTCGATCGAGGTCCGCGGCGCGCGGGAGCACAACCTCGACGTCCCGCACCTGACGATCCCGAAGCGTGCGCTCGTCGTCTTCACCGGGCCGAGCGGCTCCGGAAAGTCGAGCCTCGCCTTCGACACGCTCTACGCCGAGGGCCAGCGCCGCTACCTCGAGACGTTGTCGGCCTACGCCCGTCAATTCCTCGGGCAGCTCGAGCGTCCTCACGTCGAGCGGATCCGCGGCCTGTCTCCGACGATCGCGATCGAGCAGAAGAGCGCCGCATCGAACCCACGGTCGACCGTCGGCACAATCACCGAGGTCTACGACTACCTCCGCGTCCTCTACGCGCGGGCAGGGGAGCAACGCTGCATTTCGTGCGGCAAGCCGGTGAAGGCACGGAGCGCCGCCGAGATCGCGCGCGAGATGGGGACCCTGCCGAAGGGCGCGAAGGTCCGCGTCCTCGCGCGGCTCGTCACGCACCGCAAAGGCGAGCACAAGGAGCTGTTCGACGATCTCAAGGCGCGCGGCTTCCTCCGCGTCGAGATCGGCGGAAAGCCCTATTCGCTCGACGATCCGCCCGCGCTCCAGAAACACGTGAAGCACACGATCGACCTCGTCGTCGATCGCGTGGTCATCGGCCAGGTCGCGTCTTCGCGTCTGGCGGAGGCCGTCGAGAACGCGCTCCGCGAAGCGAAGGGTGAGCTCGTCGCCGCCGTGGACGCGGGGAACGGCAAGGAAGAGCGCATCCCGTTCAGCGCGAACCGCGCTTGTTGCGGAAGAAGCTACCCGGAGCTCAGCCCGCAGAGCTTCTCCTTCAACAGCCCGCTCGGGAGCTGCCCGGACTGCCACGGCCTCGGCACGCGCGCCGAGGTCGACCCCGATCTCGTCGTCGTCGACAAGACGCTCTCGATCAAGAACGGCGCGATCGCGCCCTGGGCGTCGGCAATGTCCCGCGGCGACGGCTGGATCTTCCGGATCGCCCAGGCCGCAGCGAAGTCCTGCAGTGTCCGGCTCGACACGCCGTGGAAGGACATTCCCCGCGACAAACAGAAGAAGCTCCTCTTCGGGATCCAGGGCGAACGGCTGAACGTCGCCTGGAGCAACGACAAGACGAAGAGCCACGGCACGTTCGGCGTCCGCTTCGAAGGTGTCATCCCGACCCTCGAGCGCCTCCATCGTGACACGTCCAGCGAGGCGATGCGCGAGCACTACCGGAAGTTCTTCCGCGACCTGCCGTGCAAGGCCTGCAGGGGCTCGCGCCTCCGCCCCGAGAGCCTCGCCGTCGTGGTCGGGAAGAAAAACGTCTCCGAGCTCACGGCGATGACCGTGGCCGCAGCGCTCGAGCACGTGCGCACGCTCTCGCTCTCCGCGGCCCAGCGGAAGATCGCCGAGGGCGCGCTCGTCGAGATCGAGTGCCGGCTCCGTTTCCTTCTCGACGTCGGCCTCGACTACCTCACGCTCGATCGCGCGGGCCCTTCGCTCTCCGGTGGCGAGGCGCAGCGCATCCGCCTCGCGAGCCAGCTCGGCAGCGAGCTCTCGGGCGTCATGTACGTGCTCGACGAGCCGTCGATCGGCCTCCACCCGCGTGACAACACGCGGCTCATCGCGACGCTCCGCCACCTGCGCGATCTCGGGAACACCGTGCTCGTCGTCGAGCACGACGAGGAGACGATTCGCGCAGCCGATCACGTCGTCGACTTCGGGCCGGGCGCGGGGCACCTCGGCGGCAAGGTCGTGGCCGAAGGCACGCCCGAGGCGATCTGCGCGGACCCGAAGAGCATCACCGGCGCGTACCTGTCGGGCCGCCGCGCGATCGAGATCCCGCAGGTGCGCCGCGAGCCGAAGGGAAAGATCCAGGTGCTCGGCGCGAAGGAGCACAACCTGAAGAACGTCGACGTCGACATCCCGCTCGGCGTCCTCGTGTGCGTCACCGGGGTGAGCGGCGCCGGCAAGAGCTCGCTCGTCAACGGCATCCTCCTCCCGGCGCTCGGCGCACATCTCCACGGCTCCACGGAGCCCGTCGGCGAGCACAAGTCGATCAAGGGCATCGAAGCGCTCGACAAGGTGATCGCGATCGACCAGAAGCCGATCGGCCGCACGCCCCGCTCGAATCCGGGCACGTACACGAAGGCGTTCGACGCGATCCGCGAAGTGTTCGCGCAGCTCCCGGAGGCCCGCGCGCGCGGCTACGACGCCGGTCGCTTCTCCTTCAACGTGAAGGGCGGGCGCTGCGAGGCGTGCAGCGGCGACGGGGAGGTGAAGGTCGAGATGCACTTCCTCGCCGACGTCCGCGTCCCGTGCGAGGTGTGCGGCGGCAAACGTTACGACGACGCGACGCTGGAGATCCGCTTCAAGGGGAAGAACATCGCCGACGTGCTCGACACGAGCGTCGACGAGTGCCTGGAGCTGTTCAGCGCGTTCCCGCAGCTCAAGCGAATCCTCGAGACGCTGGTCTCCGTCGGCCTCGGCTACATGAAGATCGGCCAGCCCGCGCCGACGCTCTCCGGCGGTGAGGCGCAGCGCGTGAAGCTCTCGCGCGAGCTCGGCAAGATGCAGACGGGGCGCACGCTCTACGTCCTCGACGAGCCGACGACCGGTCTCCACTTCGAGGACATCCAGCGCCTGCTCTCGGTGCTCCAGCGTCTCGTCGACGTGGGCAACACCGTCGTCGTCATCGAGCACAACCTCGACGTCATCAAATGCGCCGACTGGATCGTCGACCTCGGTCCTGAAGGCGGCGCGGGCGGCGGCACGATCGTCGGCGCGGGGACACCCGAACAGCTCGCACGCGTCGCCGGCTCGCACACCGGGCGCTTCCTAGGGGAGCTTCTCCGGAGCGAGCGCACGAAGAAGAGCGCGCGCGGCAAGGCGAACGGTCACGCACACGCGTCGTGAGTGAGGCTCTTCGGCCTCACCTGCGAGGTGTGATGCCGCGCGATCGGAGCCAATTTTCCGGTCTGAGCGGACCGCTCGCGCACGGATGATTTCCGTAGCTAACGAGTCTGGCCAGCCGCGATGGCGCCGGTGTAGGGTGCGCCCGTGGTCAAGCTTCCTCACACTCCGCTCGAGGACGACGACTTCGAGGCGCCCACGGCGAAGCGCCCGGTGCCCGCCGAGCTGCGCGAGTACGAAGGGGAAGCGCAGACGGCCGGCTACGTCACGACGAAGTTGCGAAGAGCGGAGATCGAGGAGCTCCTCTCGAAGGAGCGGCAGCAGAAGAGCGGGATGCGCCCCGCCGTGACGGACGAGGACATCGAGCGGTTCGCTCGCCGCGAGGCGGTGACGCTGCCTGCTCCGCCCGACCCGGCGTCGCAGCAGGAGCCGCTTCCGCGCGGGGCCGCGAAGACGCCGCCCCCGCCTCGCGTGGACGAAGCGGATCTCGACGCCGGCGACGAGGGCTGATACCGCCTCGTGACCATGCGGCGTGCGCTTGCGATCACGCTGGCGCTCTTTGCGCTCCTCCTCCTCCTCGCCCGACTGCGGTCTGCGCCGCCATCGCCCGCTCCCGCGAGCGCGCCGGTCGATCTCTTCTCGGCGACGCGCGCGCGCGAAGTGCAGCGCGCGCTGGTCGGCGACAGCGCGACGCGCTTCGTGGGCACACCGGGCAATGCCCGCGGGCGAGCCGTCATCGTCGCCGAGCTCGAGAAAGCCGGGTGGAAGGTCGAGACGCAGGAGGCGTGGTCATGCACCTATCACGGCACGTGCGCGCCGATCGTGAACGTGGTCGCGCAGCTCTTCGGGCGCGAGCCGACGCTGCCTGGGGTGCTGCTGACGGCGCACTACGACTCGGTCCTCGTCAGCCCTGGCGCGAGCGACGACGGTCTCGGCGTCTCGGCGTTGCTCGAGACCGCCCGCGCGCTCGCTGCAGGGACGAAGCCGAGGCGGACGATCGTGGCCGTCTTCACCGACGGCGAAGAGGCTGGGCTCCTCGGTGCCGATGCCTTCGCGCGCGGCCATCCGCTCGCGAGCTCCGTCCGCGCGACGGTCAACGTCGACTCGCGCGGGAGCCGAGGACCATCGCAGATGTTCGAGACGAGCCGCGGCAACGCATGGCTGCTCGCGCTCGTGGCAGGCCACGTCGATCGGCCGGTGACGACCTCGCTCTATTACGAGGTCTACAAGCGGATGCCGAACGACACGGACTTCAGCATCACGAAGACCATCGCGTCCGGCGTCAACTTCGCGAACATCGTGGGCATCGAGCACTACCACGCGCCGGCCGACTCGCTCGAGACGTCGGACCCCGGCACGCTGCAGCATCACGGCGACAACGCCCTCGCGATGGCACGTGCGTTCGCCGAGTCGGATCTCCGCGGCGCAATCGAGGCTCCGGGAGATGCCGTGTGGTTCGACGTCCTCGCGTTCGGCATCGTGCGCTGGCCGGAGCGCTGGTCGATGCTCCTCGCGCTCGTGGCCTTGTCGCTCCTCGTCGGACAGACGATCCGCGCGCGCGTGTTCGAGCGCGGGCTTCTCGTGTTCGTCGCGTCGTTCGCCGCGGGCCTCGCGGCGACGGTCGCCGTCGGCTTCGGCCTCGTCGCGCTCGGCGCGCTGCCTGCGCCCGTGACCGTGCAGCCGTTGCCGGCCCTCGTCGCTCTCCATGCGAGCGCGCTGGCCGGTGTCTGCGGGATCGCGCTCCTGTTCGCGCGGCGTGCGTCCCCGCGTGCGCTCTGGTCGGGGACGTGGATCGCCTGGGCGCTCCTCGGCGCCGTCGTCGCGCGCATCGCTCCAGGTGCGAGCTACCTGTTCGTGGTCCCGGCGCTCGTCGCTGCGATCTCGGCATGGGGCCCGTTCGCGCTCGCATGTGCAGCTCCTGCCGTGACCGCCGCGATCGTGGTGCTGCCGCTGGTGCTCGGCCTCTACGACGCGCTCGGCTTCGCGGTCGCGCCGCTGCCCGCGCTTCCGACGGTGCTGCTCTCGACGACGCTCGCCCCGCTCCTCGTCGGTCTGCCTGCGTCCTTCGCGAAGCGCGTGCCGGCGGCCCTCGGCACGACCACCGTCGTCGCGGCGGGCCTCGCGCTGGTCGTCCCGAAGTTCGGCCCAGCGCTCCCGCAGCGAACGAACGTCGTCTTCCGCGAGGACGAAGCGAAGGCGCGCGTGTTCGTCGACACCACGTGGGGACCGTCGACGTGGGGCGCGGCTCCAGCGGCGATGATGCAGGCGATCGGCGGCGCGACGCAGAGCGAGCCCGCGCTGCCGTGGATGTCACCGTCGCAGTTCGCCGAGGTCCCGCGCGTCGATCTCCCGTCGCCGGAGATCGAAGTTCTGTCCGCCGGCGACAAGGACGGTCGGCGGCACGTGCGCGCACGCGTGCGTTCGCGGCGAGGGGCATCGACGTTCGCGCTCGTGTTCCCTCGTGGTCGCCATGTCGAGGTGAAGGTCGAGGGCCGCTGGGCGAGCACGCGACCGGTCGTCGACGGATCGATGCTCGGCATCTTCGCCGTTCCGCCGGAAGGCGTCGTCGTCGAGCTCGAATCTCCGGTGCCGGGACCGATCGCAGTGACGCTGCTCGACCGAACCACCGGCGTTCCGGCGGGGACGAAGGCGGCGGAGGCGGTGCGAGCGCGCCCGACGGAAGCGACGCCGTCGCAGGACGGGGACGTCACCGTCGTCACCACAGTCCACTCACTCTGAACGCCGTCTCTGCGGTAGCGTTGGAGAAGGAGGTCTGTGGATGCTTACGAGAAGCTTCTCCCTGGCGGCCGTTGTCGGGCTCGCGGGATCGGTGGTGTGGATCGGGTGCTCGAGTGACGATCCGCCGGCGAACAATCCGAGCAACGTGGATGCCGGAGGCGGGAACGAGAACGACGCCGGAACTGGGGGAACCGACTCGGGGAACGAGCAGCCCAAGGACGGCGGCGACAAGGACGCCGGCTTCGAGGGCGTCGACATCACGTACGGCAAGTGCCCCGACTTCACGAAGTGCGGCGGTGACGTCACCGGCTCGTGGAAGGTGAAGGGCGGCTGCGTCCCGGACGACGCCTTCGCCGAGCTCAAGGAGACGTGCCAGGGCCTCGTCGAGAGCGACGTCGTCATCAAGGCCAACGGAACCGTGGTCGCCACGGCGACGACGATCGACCGCAAGACCAACATCCACGTCTCGGCCAAGCTTGCCATCCCGAAGTCCTGCTCGCCGGTCCCGGACTGCAGCCTCATCGCGTCCGGCCTCCAGTCGGGTTTCCTGCCGGGCGCGCCGAAGTTCGAGAAGGCGACCTGCACCGACTCCGGCACGAGCTGCAACTGCGACGTGACCGGCACCTTCTCGGAGCAGGCGAACGACGAGTACACGACGGCGAACGACGTCCTCACGACGAAAGACCCGGAGCGCACGTTCGACTACTGCGTGAAGGACAGCACGCTCACATACAGGGAGACGACCGAGCCGGCGCAAGGCCAGTTCACCCTCCCCGTCATCGTGGACCTATCGAAGTAGCCCGTTCTCACTGCGCGCAGGAACGTCGCCGCTGGCAGCACGTTCCGCGCGCAGGCGACGAGGCTCAGCGCGAGCGACGGCTGCCGCGCGCGAGGCCTTGCGGTCGACGGTACACGGAGACGATCGGCACGCCGTCGTGGACGAGGACGTACTCGGGCGACGTCGTGCCGTATTCGGTCCAGATGTTGTAGTCGACCTCGTTGATGTGCTGCTCATGGTGCACGATCGAGATCTCGGCCTCGGCCGGGCTGCCGACACCGCGGAGCCACGGGGGGATGCGCTTCTCGTCGATCATGCGCTGCCACGACTGCCAGGCCGTATCCATGATGTAGACGGTGTCGCCGGGCTTCGTGTTCTCGCGGAACCACGGGTCGAGGCTCTGCGTGGTGAAGCCCCAGAACTGACGATTGAGGCCGAGGTCCGCGCCGCCCGCGGTGCCACCGAAGAACGGCACGTAGGCCGAGAGCCCGAACGGATGCGAGTGCCGCGTCACCGCGAACGGCGCGAGGAACGTGATCGCGCCGACGATCGCGAGCGCCCAGCTCCGCTTCTTCTCGTCGAGCGTCGTCTTGTCCTTCAGCAGCGCCTCGATGCGTGTCGCGACGAGATCGAAGCCGCGTCCGGCCAAGATCGCGAGGACGGGATACGCGGTGATCCAGTGCTTGGTGCCGCCGAAGATCGGCGTGCGCGGAAGGAGGAACACGGCGAGCGGCACGCAGAGCGCGAGGAAGAGGAGCACGTCGGTGTGCTGCGGATCCGATTCGGGCGCCGTCTTCGGCCAGGACAGATTCCGCGCGAACGGCGTGCTCGTCTTCACCCAGCTGGCCGCGCGCGCCACGAGCACGTGCAGGCGATCGAACGCGCCGATCGCGAAGAGGACCAGCGTGACCGTCGGTACCGTCGCCGCGATCATCACCGGCATGTAGCTCTTCGGCGACGGCGGCCCGAAGTACGTCTGCCCGAGGAACTCGATGTTGTAATAGTCGTGATGCAGGTGGAAGTTCACGTACTCCTGGATGCGGGGGAGCGTGTCGTTCCAGAGCCAGGGCCAGAGCAGCAGGAACACCGCCGGTCCCACGGTCGCCATCGCGATCAGCGACGCCGGGATCGGCAGACGGGCGCTCTTGGACGTCTCCTCGGCCATCGCGCGTCCGTGCACGAGCAGCGCGTGCGGGAGGAACACGCCCGGTAGCATCCACGCGTTGTGCTTCGTCTCGAGCGTGAGGCCGTAGACGATGCCGGCGAGCAGCGCCCACTCGAGACCGCCCTTCTTCTCGGCGCACCAGTACGTGAACACGCACGTGATCCACATCGCCATGATGGGCACGTCGAAGCAGGCGAGATGCGCGTGATAGAAGACGTTCGGCATCAAGCCGAGGGCGACGGCCGCGATGATGCCCGCGCGACGCGAGAATGCGCGCGTGCCGAAGAGATACGTGACCCAGAGCGCGAGCCCCATCGACAACATCCCGGGGAAGCGGAACGCGGTGCTCTGGTCCTGGAAGATCTTCCACTTCTCCCAGAGGAAGTGATGAGAGAGCGCGAAGAGGCTCTTCATCAGCGAAGGGTGCTCGTGGTTCGACGTCCAGATCTGATCGATGACCGGCCGCTCGAACGCCTTGCTCGGCGTGGACAGCAGAAGCTTGAACCACTTCTCGTATTCGCCGGAGGCAGAGAAGTAGAACCCCTCGTCGCGCGAGAACCCGAGGTTCCGCGCCGTCCCGAGAAGCCATCCGACGTAAACGATCGCGATCGCAGCCCCGATCAAATGATCGACGTTCCGGATCGCCCAAGCACGCAAGCGCGCCCCGAACGTCGTCCCCTCCGTTCCCTGTTCCCCGTTCCCTGTTCCCTGTTCCCTGTTCCTCTCCCCATCCGCCAGGCTCTCGCCGTCAGCCAGGGAGACCGAAGAGGACGATGACGAAGAGGACGAGCTGGCCACCAGAGGCGCCTTGGGCGTCTCCTTCGAATCCGGATCCGCGGCCTTCACCTCGGCGTCCGCGTCCTTCGCCTTCCGCGCGACCATCGCCGGGTTCAACCGCTGCGTCTCTTCGTGCTCGGCCGTCGTCGTCGGCGCGTCGTCATCGCTCTTCACGGGGACACCTCGCGACGCGTCGTCGCTTCGAAGCAGAACTGACGCTGCGAAGAGGGAGCGATCTCGGCGACGAGATCGGCCTTCTTGCCGTCGAGCTCCGGCGTCGGTAGCTCGAAGCCGACCCAGCCGACGCCGACCTTGTGGTAGTGCGTGCCGATCGGACGATCGAGCGCCGAGAACGTCACGGCGACCTTGTCCGGCGTCGGGTTCCGCTCGACGAGCCACTGGATGCCCGAGTGGCCGTGCAGGCTCGGGCCGAAGGTCACGTTCGAGAACTTCATCCGGAGCGCGGCGCCCTGCATCGGCGTCGCGTAGAGACAGACGTGCGGGTGGTGATCGAGGCCGTGCAGCACCGCGACGCCGACGTGGCCACCCTGGCAGACGAACCTGTCCGCGGGCACGAGCAGCCCTTGCGGGACGACGGTGCTTCCGCCTTGCGAAGCGCCACGCTGGAACGAACACGGGTGCTCGCCGGAGTCGTCGACGCGCGAAACGGTGAGGCGATCGGGCCCGACCAGATCGACCAGGTCGTCGATGACCGGGGTGTAGGAAGGATTTTCGAGCAGGGTGACCGTGACGGCGCCGTGCCTGGTCTCCTTCGCCTTCTTCCAGCCCGCGAGCTCTTCGGAATGTGCCCCGCGGATCGAGACCTCGAACGCACGCGCGAAGCGGCGGACGTCCGAGCGTCCTTCGCGCTTCATCGTCGCGATCTCGTGGCCGAAGGTGCGCCGGCCGAGCGGATCGGACCAGAACGGCTCGAACAGCACGAGGTCGTTCGGCTGCAGCTCCGCCTTCACGGCATCGCGTGCGCTGGCCCAGTCGGACTCGGGGACGACGTCGCTCGTCGTCTGCTTCACGTGCAAGACGAGCTCGAAGACCGAGACGAGGGGAACGGTACAGAGCAAGAGGCCCGCGATCGCGAGGCGCGACCTGTCCTTCGGTTTCGCCGCGTCGCTCAAAGCGGGGGGCAGCTTAGCTCATTACACGTTGCGGGAAACATGGCTCTCACGGCCGGGCCGTAGGTCAGGGGTGACAGCTATCGCGGCCTGTACTAGTACGCGGCCGATGGCGAGGACGAGAACGGGTGGTGGCGGCGAGGCCGTGATCGGCCGGTCCACGCGCGTGCGCGGTCGCGTTTCCGGCGACGGCGACCTGCGCCTCGAGGGCTCGGTCGAGGGAGACATCTCCCTGACGGGTGAGCTCACGATTACGGACGGCGCGCGGGCTGTGTCGAACATCGATGCGCGGACGGTCACCGTCGGCGGCGAGCTCGAGGGCGATGTCCGTGCGAACGGCCTCGTCCGCATCGAGTCGGGCGCTCGCGTCCGGGGCGACATCCAGGGTGAGCTCGTCGCTATCGACGACGGCGCGGAATACAGCGGTCGCTTGCTGGCCGAGTTCGAGCTTCCCGAAGAGCTCGGCGGCACGACCGGCGGACGGCGTCGCTAGTCTGGCAGGCGCACGAAAAGAGTTTCGGAGGATTCCATGGCGAGCACGGTCATCGGCGCAGGCATCACCATCGAAGGCGAGGTCACGAGCGACGAGGACGTCGTCGTCCAGGGCACGGTCCGCGGAAGGCTCGTGGCCAAGGACGCCGTCAGCGTCGAGAACGGCGGCGCGGTCGAGGCCGACATCACCGGCGGGCCCGTGGCCGTCGCCGGCACGGTCACCGGCAACATCAACTCTTCCGATCGTGTCGATCTCCAGAACGGCGCCAAGGTCATCGGCAACGTGAAGGCGACGCGCATCACGATCGCGGACGGAGCCCAGTTCAAGGGCAACGTCGACATGGACGTCTGACATGGCTACCTCGACCGTCATCGGCCGGACGTCGTTCGTCCGCGGACGTGTGACCGGCGAAGGCGATCTCGAGATCGCCGGGCGCGTGGAAGGTGATGTCGCCGTCTCCGGCGAGGTGCTCGTCGACACGAGCGGCCTCGTCGCGGCCAACATCTCCGGCTCGCGCATCGTCGTCCGCGGCGCGGTCAAAGGCGATCTCGTCGCCGAAGAAGCGCTCGTCATCGAGTCGAGCGCGCGCGTCGTCGGCGATCTCCGCGCCCCGCGCATCGCGATCGCCCAGGGCGGTCTCGTCCGCGGTCACGTCCAGACTGCGAACGCCGGCGCTGCTCGTCCGCGTGCAGCGGCCGCTCCGGCACGCGCCACCGTCACGGAGACGAAGGCCCGTCCGGTCGCTGCATCGGCGCCGGTTCACGTTCCGAGCCGCGCACAGGTCACGGTGAAGGCGCCTCCGCCCATGGCGGCCAAGACCGTCGCCGCTCCCCCTGCGAAGACGAACAACCATCCTCCGGCCAAGCCGGCGGCCGCGGCGTCGCGACAGGGACCGCCGCCTCCGGTCGTCCCCGTGCTCAAGAAGGGCACGAAGGCCGTCCAGAAGAAGGCTCGCTGAGCGTCATGGCCGACACGCGCGCGCGCCTCCTCGAGCTGCTCCGCGATCGCTCGTTTGCGCGGAAGAAGGTGATCCTCGCCTCGGGCAAGGAGAGCGACTTCTTCATCGACTGCAAGCAGACGGTCCTCACGGCGGAGGGCCACGTCCTCGCCGGTAGCCTCATGCTCGACGCCGCGCTCGCGTTCGGCGGCGTCGACGCCGTCGCCGGAGTCGAGCTCGGCGGCTGCCCGCTCGCGAGCGCCGCCGCGATGACGAGCGCGCAGCGCGGCGCGCCGAAAGACGCCGTCTACGTGCGCAAGGACGCGAAGGACCACGGGAGCAAGCGCTTGCTCGAGGGGGACACGCGCCTCCCGCCGAACGCGTCGCTCGTGATCCTCGAGGACGTGACGACGACCGGCGGCTCGACGCTGAAAGCGGTCGAGAAGATCCGCGCGGCGGGTTACCAGATCGCCGGCGTGGTCACGCTCGTCGACCGCCTCGAAGGCGGCCGCGAAGCGATCGAAGCCGCGGGGCTGCGGTTCTCGGCGATCTACACGCGCCGCGACTTCATCCAGGACTGATTCGTCGCGCACACGGTCGGTTGCTCGGCAGACGAGCGCGCGGCTCAGTCGCCGAGGCCGGCGCTCAGCAGATCGCTGATGCCGCCGAGATCGCCGCCGCCCTTCTTGGAGCTGCCGCCCGCGCTGCTTCCGCTCGAAGAGGCGCGCGAGGCCGACGCGCTCGGAGCGTCGTCGGCATCGACCGAGCCGCTGCCGGGCAGCGCCTTCGGCGCGTTGGAGGTCGGCGGCGGAGGCGGATTTCGGCGAGCAATCGCGGCTGCACGCTGACCACGCTGAGCGGCCGGCGAAGCCGGAGCCGCCGCTGCAGCAGGTTGCGCTGCGGGAGCCGCTGCATGAGCAACAGGCGGCTGCGGCTGCTGCACCGTGACCGGCGGGGGCGCCACGACGGCGGGCGCAGCGGCGACCGTAGCCTGTGGCTGCACGACCGGCGGAGCGACGACGGGCGGGGCGACGACGGGCGGGGCGACGACGGGCGGCGCCACCGGCGCTTGGATCTGCACGGGCGCCTGCGGCTGGACGACGGACGGAGCCGCCGCCACGGGAGCCTGCTGCTGCGGGATCTGCGCGGCGGGCGGGAAGGCGATCTCTTCTTTCTTCCCGAGGCGCGGGACGAAGCCCGTCGCGAAGAACGCGAAGAAGATCCCGAACGCGGCACCGAACACGAACCAGGCGAAGCGACCGACCTTTGATCCCTCTTGAGCGTGTTCGACGGCCGTCATCTGGAGTTGATGACCGACGGGATGCGCATAGACGGGCGCGTTCGTGGTCGGGCGGATCGGCAGATGCGGTCCGGTCTGCAGCACGGACGGCGCGAAGCCGGCCTGCGGCTGCCCATACGGGACACCCATCATCGGAGTGCGCGCGCGCGGCGCGCCGTCATGAGAATGCCCAGGCGCCGGGGCGGGGAACGCCTCGGGGATCTGCGTCGCCGCGACCGGCATCGGCGCCGCGACCGAACCGGCGCGCAGGGGCTGGACGCCCATGACGAAGCCCGCCGGCAACATGTCGTGCGGGACGGCAGGCGCCGCGGGGATCTGCGGAGCGGGCTCGGACCGGCTCGGCTCGTTCGCCGCGCGCGCCGAGCTGCGGTTCGAATAGCTGCCTTCGCGGTGCGTCGGCTGGACGGGCGGCGCGCTTTCACGGCGCGCACCCTCGTAGCTCTTCTTGCGCGGGTAGCTCTCCTCGCGTCCGCCATCGCGACGGACGCCGGGATAGTTCGCTTCGTAAGCGGCCGCGTCGAACTCGACGATGCCTGCCTCCTTTTGCGGACGCTGACGCGAGCCGGAGTCGTCGCTCGTCCCGGCGTAAGGCCGCGTGTTGTATTTCGGCGCGGGCGGAGCGCTGATGCGTTCGTCGCGGATCTGCTCACCGCTCTCGACGTAGCGCCGCGCGATCGGCGCCGCCGAGAACGAGTCGTATTCGTGATGGGGATCGTGTCGGAGCTGCGTGGCGGCCGGGCCGTGCTCGGCGAACTGCTCTTCGTAGACGTCGTGCGGGCGCTCGATCTCGAGCGAAGGGAGCGCGTCGTAGGGAACGTTCAGCGGCTCGCCGCCATGTCGCGATGCCGTGATGAGGTCGCCGTCGACCGGGCGCGCCTGCGTCTCGTCGTCGAAGTGCGGGGAGGTGTCGTACTGCGAGGGCAGCTCACGCGCGATCTCGTGGATGCGCTGCCGAGCGGCCGCCATCGTCGGCGGATCCTCGTACGAGGCCGTCGAGATCTCGTGCTCGTTCTCGATCGGCTCCGGCATCGCGGACGAGTGACGGACGCCCGACGGATGACGACGCGGAGGTGAAGGAGGCGGCGGCGGCGCGACGGGCTTCACCGGCCGAATCATGGGGCGCGCAGGTGCCTCGCGGCCGCCTACGGTCGCCGGTCGAAACTTCGGAAGCATTCCGCGGTTCGCCATGTCGGTGTTCCTTCCACCCGGGCAGGGTGCCGCGTGGAGGGGTGAGCTCGAGGGAAGAGTGCATCTTCCGTGCTCAATGGATTCGTCGGACGCGGCCACCATCCCTCATGGAACAAGGCTTTCTCGAAGAATGCGAGGATCGGCGTCGATCCACCCCTGGGTCCATTCTGACCTCCCCCCAGCGCGTCTTTTTCGCCACGCGGGCGGAGCCAGGCTGGGCGTCGGCTCCGCATCTCCCTCGTGTTTTCGGTGTCCTAGTGTTCCTTCTAGTGCTCCTTTGTGCGTGGCAGGCGTGATAGAAATCGACTCGTGGACGCCAAGCGCATCGACGTCCTCTCCGACTCCACAGGAGAGACCGCAGAGAAGGTCGTGCGAGCCGCAATGCTTCAGTTCCCGCACTCGGGGGCGCAGCTTCGGCTCCACACACGTGTTCGAACCAAGGAAGCGGCTCGACCGATCCTGGAGCGAGCGGCTCGCGAAGGCGCGCTCGTCGTCTTCACGGTCGTGAGCCCCGAGCTCCGAGAGTTCATCCACGCGTGCAGCTACGAGCTCAGGGTCGAGGCCCTCGACCTCATCGGCTCGCTCATCGGCAAGCTGACGGTCTATCTCGACCGGCAGCCGATCAACATGCCGAGCGGCATGCTCCCGCTCTCGGATGAGTACTTCCGCCGAATCGAAGCGGTGGAGTTCACCGTGAAGAGCGACGACGGCAAGGAGCCGCGCAACTTCAAGAAGGCGGACCTCGTCCTCGTCGGCGTGAGCCGTACGTCGAAGACGCCGCTCTCGACGCTGCTCGCCCAGCGCGGCCTCAAGGTGGCGAACCTTCCGCTCGTGCTCGGCGTTCCGACGCCGCCCGAGCTCGAGGAGGCGAACCAGGAGCGCATCGTGGGTCTGACGATCGGCCTCGAGCCCCTCGTCGAGATCCGCAAGGCGCGCCTCAAGCAGCTCGGCATGAGCGTCGACGCGAACTACGGCCTGAAGGATCAGGTGAAGGCCGAGCTCGAGTACGCGCGCCAGATCTTCGCACAGCACGCGCAGTGGCCCGTCATCGACGTCACAGGCCGTGCGATCGAAGAGACCGCCGTGATCATCCTCGAATCGCTCAAGGAGCGAGACGAGGCCAAGAACATCGCCAAGCAGATCGTCTGAGCGGTTCACGCGATCGGGTGAGGCCGGTCGTTCGCGAGCGACGTCGCGGCGCGCAGTCGGTACACTGCGCCCGCGATATGCGTTCCATCCTCCTCTTCAGCTTCGGCCTCGTGCTCGCGTGCAACAACAGCTCGTCGTCGAACACGACGAGCAGCGCCGCAACGTCGGCTTCGGTCCAAGCTTCGGCCGCAGCGCCGAGCCCCTTCCCCAACGCACCGGCAGCGCCGGCCGACGTCGCGGCACCTCCCGCAGACGCGACGAAGACGCCGTCCGGGCTCGCGTCGAAGGTGCTCACGCCCGGCACGGGGAAAGACCATCCCGGGCCCACCGACAAGGTGAAGGTGCACTACACCGGCTGGACGAAGGCAGGGACGGTGTTCGACAGCTCGATCGGCAAGGAGCCGCTCGAGTTCGGCGTGGGCGAGGTCATCTCCGGATGGACCGAGGGCTTGCAGCTCATGGTCGCCGGAGAGAAGCGTCGGTTGTGGATCCCGGCTGCGCTCGCGTACGGCGAGAAGCCTCGCGGTGGTGCACCTGCCGGCGATCTCGTCTTCGACGTCGAGCTCCTCGACATCAAGCCCGGCCCCAAGCCGCCGGAGGTCCCCGCGGATGTGAAGGCGGCGCCGGCGGACGCGAAGAAGACGGCCTCGGGGCTCGCGTACAAGGTCCTCACGAAGGGCAAGGGCACGAAACATCCCGCCGCGACCGACCGCGTGACCGTCCACTATTCGGGATGGACGCCGGACGGGAAGATGTTCGACAGCTCCGTCATGCGAGGCGAGCCCACCACGTTCGGCCTGAAGCAGGTCATTCCGGGGTGGACCGAGGGCGTTCAGCTCATGGTCGAGGGCGAGAAGACTCGCTTCTGGATCCCGAGCGCGCTCGCCTACGGCGACACGCCGAAGCGCCCGGGCGCGCCGGCAGGCCCGCTCGTGTTCGACATCGAGCTCATCTCGATCAAGTGACGGCGCGCGTTCAGCGCTGAAAGACGCCGGCGTATTCGGCCGAGAGCGAGGGCGGGATCTCGCGCGCCTTCGCGATCGCGCCGAACACGCGGCCCGATTCGCGGAGCGTGCGCGCCTTGGTGGCGGGATCGACGGCGTAGAGGCCCATGCGCATCCCGGCGCCGTGGTTCCACTCGTAGTTGTCCATCAGCGTCCATGCGTAATAGCCGCGGACGTCCATGCCGTCGGCGACTGCACGGCGGGTCTCTTCGAGCGTGCGCACGGTCCAGGCCGCCGCCTTCTTCGCGTCGTCCTGCACGAAGCCCGTCTCGCTCACGACCATCGGCACGCCATAGCGGCGCGCGCGAGAGAGCACGTGGTAGAGGCCGCCCGGCGCGTCTCCGTCGAACGCGCGCAGCATGTTGAAGTCGATGTGCGGCGAGATGAACGGCAGCGTCGTCACCACCGTCGATTGCGCCTCGAAGCCGAAGTAGAAGTTGACCCCGAGCCAGTCGAGGCGGTTCGCCAGGTCCGGTCGAACGGTCCTCGCATCGGCGGGCTTGTCCCAGCCCTCGTCCACTTTGCCGAAGGCGAAGCCGTCCATCATCATGTCGTGGAAGAAGTACTCGGCGTTCGCGGCTGCTCGCCTGTCGGCGTCGTTGTCGGTGAGTGGCGCGATCCTGGTGAATGCGTAGACGACGCCGACCTGCGCGGCGCGCCCGTCGCCGTCGGCGTCGACCAGATCGTTCGCCTTGATCGCGTCGTACGCACGGGCGTGCGCTTCGATCATCGCGAGGTACGCGGTCTTCGCTGCTCCGACGTTCATCCAGGCGTGCGTCAAGCCCGGCGGGTTGCTCCGCATCTCGGTCGCGACCAGATAGCCGGCGACGACGACGGCGGAGAAAGGCTCGTTCAACGTCGCCCACTCGTCGACCTCACCGCCGAACTCACGCGCGAGGAAGCCGGCGTATTTCGCCATCTCGTCGACGATCCGCGAGCGATTCGGATCGGCCCAGCCCGCCTTGCCCGCGGCGATGCAGGCGGACATTCCCGAGCCCGGAACGACGCCGTCGTTGCACATGTTGCCGTCGTGAATCCAGAGCGGCAGCGAGTAGTGGTTCACCGTGACCGAGGCGCGCATGCCGCGCGCGCGGAGGTTCGCGAAGACGTCGTGGTAGAAGCGGAGCGCGTCGGCGTCCGCGAGGCGATGCAGATCTTCGAAGCGCGACACACCGAACGTCGCTCGCGGGAAGAGGCGGCTCCACTCGATGCTCAGGCGCAGCACCTGGGTGCCGAGCTCGCCTGCTCCCTTGCCGCCGGCGCGAGCGATGTCTTCGGCGTAGGTCTCGAAGAAGCCCGGGCCGGCAGACGGCGGATCTTTCGACATGTGCAGGAGCGCGTTGTCGAGGATGCGCGGCGTCGTGATGAACTGATACCAGTCGGAGCCGCGGTCCTCGCAGAGCGCGGCGGGCAAAGTCGGGCAGCCCATGTCGACCTGGAAGCCCGCGATCGCCGTCCCGAAGGCGAAGCTCGCCGGAAACGGACCCGTCACACGCTGCGTCGACCCGGCGTGCGCTCCGTCGGGCAGAGCGGATTCGACCTCGTCCTCGTCCGTCGCGATGTCCGGCGACGCGCCGCACGCCAGCGTCAGCGCCAACGCCGGTACGACGAGCTCGAGGATCTTCCGCATGTGTACCGCGTAGGCAAACCTCGCACCCGACGCGCCGCCTGGGAAATCAAGGCATTCGGGCCGCCCGTAGGCCCCTGATCTGGATCGGGCGCCGTCCGCCCGCGCGCGGCGGCTGATCCTTCGCTGGTCAGAGCATCGGCTCGACGTGCATCCCGAGCGAGATCACCTCGGAGAAGAGCGGGGGCTGATCGCGCCGGCGTGCGGCGAAGACCGAGATGCGCCCGTCGGACGAGACGACGAGCGCAGCGCCGGGCGCGACGCGCCGGCAGAACTCGGCGGCTGCACGATGCCGTCCGCCGCCCGTGTCCGGTGACGAGATCCGGCGAGTACCACCGCTCGGTAAGAGCTCGATCAACGGCACGGGAGCCCCGGTCTCGACGAACGCCGAGAAGCCGATGATCCGCGCAGCCGCGTCGAGGACGACGGCGCCGTCGACGGACGCGAGATGCGCGACGGAGGCGATCCAGCGCTGGCGGTCCGTGTCGTCGGCGAAGCGCTCGAGCGGCGGCGGTCCCGGCTCGAGCACGTGCCCCATTCGCACGCCGGCGATGTTCCGCGGGTTCGGGTTGCGCGTCGACTCGGACACGAGCCAGAGCGATCCGCCGTGCCCGTCTTCGGCGATCGTGAGGAGCGTGCTCACGAGGAGGTTCGGCATCCCGCCGATCGCGTCCTTCACGACGTCGAAGACCTTCGTCGCGTCGGGGAGCGCGCACGTCGAGAGGCGCTGGATCTCGCCCCCGCGCATCGTGAGGATGCGCCAGCGCGCCCACACCGCGTCGATCGCCCCCGCTGCAGGCGCCGAGACGAGGAACGCGTCGCCCGGTTTCGTCTCGATGCCGATGATCGCGGGGCCACGCGCGCCGATCGTCCACGTCAGGTACCCATGCCGTCCCTGCGTCGGGGCGAGCTTGCGAAGCGTCTCGCGGGAGAGCGGTACGGGCTCCTCGAACCAGTGTCCTGACGACGACCGCCGCTCGCCGAGCGTGTAGAGCAACCGCGGTCGGCACGGCCGCCCTTCCTCCTCGAGCAGTGATGCCCAGAAGAGCTCCTCGATGACGACACCGAGCAGCTCGGTCGGCGGCAGCGGACTCCTCTGCAGTTGTCGCGCGAGCTTCTCTCCGGGCGTCAGACCTTCTGCGGGCGCCTTCTGTGCGCGGAGGCGTGCCTCCTCGTCGATGACGGCGGCGAGCACGACACGGTCGATCACACCGCAAGCGTCTCACATCCGCGAACGCACGTCAGCGGCCGACGGCCACGCACATTCGGGAGAGCGTCAGTCGCAGTTGCAGACCGCCGCGCAGGATGCGCCGCCCCCACATTCCTGCATGCACTGACGATCGCACGCAGGGTTGCCGCCGCTCGAGCTGCTGCTCGAAGACGACGTGCCGGTCGCCTCCACGCAGCGCCCTTCGGCGAGCTGCACGCAGACGCCCTGCGCCGTCTGGTTCGCGAGCAGCTGAGCGGCCTCGGCGCAGGTCGCGAACGCGCCCATCGGGCAGATCGCCGCCCCGCAGGCGCAGACAAGGTCGACTGCGCTTCCTCCGCGGACGCGGAAGCCGCATGTAGGCATCGCCTGGGTGTCGACGACGACGCTCGGACACATCGACGTCGCCGCGCAGAGCTCGATGCCCGAGCCCTGCTCGATGCCGCAGCCGCCCCCGACGACCCCGGAGTCGGCCGCGGCACCGCCGTCGCTCGCATTCGCGGCGCTCTCTCCCCCGCCGTCCGCGCCCGTCTGGGTGATGTCGAGGCAGCCGAGGCCGACGGCGCCGACGACGGAGATGCTCGAGAGGCCCATGAGCACGGGGACGGCGGCCCGGAGGAGGCGCATGAGCCGACCCTAGGAGAACGGTGGCTCGGTGGGCCAAGTTCCCGGCGATCGCTCCGTGAGACCTCGCACAGCGTCGTGGGAGTCGGCTACTTTCTCGGCCATGACGATCGACGCCTACGCTCCGATGGTGGACCCGAAGACGGCGGCCCTGGGCCGGCTCGTCGGTACCCTCGCGGAAGACGCGATCTTCGGCCTGTCGACCGGTGGAGGTCACGGCGTCCTCGATGGGCTCGGGCGACGGCGCGGTGAGGCCTACCAGGCGATCCTCGCGGGGCACCGCCTCAACACGATGTCCGGCGAGCTCGACCACTGGCTCGTCGAGATGACCCGTGCCGCAGCGCCGATTTACCCGCCGGCCTGGATGCCGATGAGCGACGTGCTCCGGGAGAAGGTGACGCTCGAGGTCGGCGCGCGCGGGCTCCGCTCTTTCTTCTCGTCGAAGCCGAGCGACAAGGACGTCCTCCGCGTGAAGCG
This sequence comes from Pseudomonadota bacterium, assembly GCA_023423895.1. GTDB lineage: Bacteria > Myxococcota_A > Polyangia > Polyangiales > Polyangiaceae > Labilithrix. The sequence goes on along the minus strand of JAFAER010000013.1, from coordinate 63,155 downwards.
CCTCGGCACGCTCGCGACGCGTGTGCTCCGTGCCGTCTTCGTCGCGGACGGCCCGCTCGACACCGAGGAGCAGCGCACCGTTGCGAGCCTCGTCGCGTCGCTCGGCTTGCCGGACGAGCACGCCCAGCCGCTCTACGCGGAGGCGCCGATCGCCGTCGAGCAGCTCGACGTCTACGGTGACGTCGATCCGACCTATGCGAAGGCGCTCCTTCGGGGCGCATGGCTCGCCGCGGCATGGGACTCGCTCGACCCGCGCGAGGAGCACGTGATCCGCGTCGTCGCCAACAAGCTGAACTTCCCGGCGATGGATCTGGAGGTCCTGCGCAACGACGTCGTCCAGAAGCTCGAGGCGAGGCGCCTTGCCAGCCAGGCAGCGGTCGACGCGATCCGGTTCGTCCTCTCGGATCGCATGCCGGGTCATGGCGTGACGCTGGCCGCGAAGACGGGGCTCATCATGATCCCGAAGCGCTATCGCGACGAGGTGATGGCGCAGGTCGGCCACGGCTCGAAGGTCACCCTGGCCCGCCGCTACACGCAGCTGTCGGCCGAAGACAAGGCCACGGTGCTCGGCATCGCGTGGGCGGCAGCTCTGTACGAAGACCCGTCCGTCGCGCGCCGCGCGTTGCTCCGCGCGCGGCACGAGCGCTTTGCGCAAGATCTCGGTGAGGACGGCTCCAAGCCGCGCCACTCCATCGACGAATGGATCAACGACGTGCTCGCTCCGGCAGCGTTCCCGATGGGCGCCGACTGAGCGACACACGACGCATGATGACGCGAGGCCGTACACAAGCGGCCTCGAAGCGACCCAGAGAACGGATCGGACAAGACGATGGACAAGACGCTCGGCTTCATCGGTGGCGGCAACATGGCCGCTGCGCTCGTGAAAGGACTCCTCCACTCGAAGGTCGTCCCGCCCGAGAAGATCATCGTCAGTGACGTGAAGGAAGACCGTCTTCAGACGCTGCGCGACAAGCACGGCATCCGGACGACGACCGACAACCACGAGCTCGTGCGCGACGCCGACGTCGTCGTCCTCTCCGTCAAGCCGCAGGTCATCGACAAGGTCCTCGGCGCGATCGGCAAGGAGATCCGCGCCGACCAGCTCGTCGTCTCCGTGGCCGCAGGCGTTCCGGTCTCCGCGATGGAAGACCGGTTGCCCGACGGCGCGCACGTCGTTCGCACGATGCCGAACACGCCGGCGACCGTCGACGCCGGCGCGACGGCGATCTCGGCAGGCACGCATGCGACGGAGGACGACCTCGCGATCGCCCACGAGCTGTTCGCCGCCGTCGGTCGCGTCGTCACGCTCGACGAGTCGCTGCTCGACGCGGTGACGGGGCTCTCCGGGAGCGGACCGGCGTACGTGATGTTGATGATCGAAGCGCTGGCCGACGGTGGCGTGAAGGTCGGTCTGCATCGCGACACCGCCCTCTTGCTCGCGGCGCAGACCGTCTACGGATCGGCGAAGCTCTTGCTCGAGACCGGGGAACATCCGGGCCGCCTCAAGGATATGGTGACGAGCCCCGGAGGAACCGCGATCGCGGGCCTCCATACGCTCGAATCCGGCGGTCTCCGCCGCACGTTGATCGATGCCGTGGAGGCAGCGACCACGCGCGCCGCAGCGCTCGGCGAACAGATGGCGCAGAAGCTTCGCAAGTAAGCCACGGTACCGCGCGCACGGAGACAGATTGCGACACGCCGCCGGGCCGCGGTGCACGTCGCGATCGCTGTCACAGCCGAACAATTCGCGCGGATGGCACGTCGCATCGACGTGGCGTCCCGCATGCTTAAGCATCCGGCCGATGCCGAACGCGCACCTTCCAGGAGGCGCTCGAGGACGAGCGCCGTCGCCCCGTCGCACCCGAGAACGAGCGATCGAACCCACCGCCGAACGTAGGACCGACCGTCGCTGGCGACGAGTTGCCTCGATGGCGCTCATGCTCGCTCTCACGGGCGCGTGGGCATCGGCCTGCTCCGACGATGATCCGAAGCCGGGCAAGGCGGCGGACGGAACGAATCCTCCCGGCTCGAACGGCGGAGACGGGAGCGCGACTCCGCCGCCCGTCCCTGCGGAGTTCGGCCTCGATGTTCGGCCGCCGAACGCGACGTGCAAGGCGCCTGCGCGTCCGCTGAACACGGCGTCGGTGAAGCTCGAAGAGGCGTTCCCCGGTCTCACGATCACTCGCCCGATGGCGCTCGTGCAGCCCCCTGGCGACAAGTCGCGCTGGTTCCTCGCGCAGCGAGACGGTGTCATCCGATCATTCTCTGCCTCGAGCCCACAGGGCGAGCCGCAGATCGTGGCGAACGTCGCGCAGCTCGCCGGCAAGCCGATTCATCAGGACTTCGAGGGCGGCTTCCTCAACTTCATCTTCCATCCGAAGTTCGCGCAGAACGGGCGCGCGTACGTGAGCTTCACGACCGACGGCAGCACGGCCGGGATGTACGGCTCGGAGATCGGCTACCTCACGAGCACGGACAACGGCGCGTCGTTCACGTCGTACACGAAGATCCTCGGCTACGATCGACCCCGGCTCGAGCACAACGGCGGCGGGCTCGCCTTCGGCAGGGACGGCCTCCTCTACATCGGCTTCGGTGACGGCGCGATCGACGCGAACGCACAGAACAAGAACGTCTTCTTCGGGAAGATCCTGCGCATCGACGTCGACAACGTCCCCGCGGGCGCGACGTACGGCATCCCTGCAAACAATCCGTTCAAGAACGGAGGCGGCAAGCCGGAGATCTTCGCCTACGGCTTCCGCAATCCGTACCGCATCTCGATCGACCGCAGCACCGGCGAGCTCTGGATGGGCGACGTCGGACACGCGACCTGGGAGGAGGTCAACCGGGTCGAACGCGGCGGGAACTACGGATGGCCGTGTCGCGAGGGCAAACACGACCACCTGATCAACGACCCGGCCGTGTGCCCGACGAAGGTTGGCCTCATGGAGCCGCTCGTCGAGCATCAGCACCCGACGCCCAACTCACGCTCGATCACCGGCGGCGTCGTCTATCGCGGCTCGGCGATGCCCGCGTTCCAGGGCACGTACGTCTACGGCGACTTCATCCAGCTCGAAGCGTGGGCGTTGTCGTTCGATCCGGGCAGGGGCGAGCCGACGACGGTGAAGATCAACGAGAACGGTCCCGTGGCCGGATTCTCGACGTTCACCGAGGACGCCGACGGCGAGATCTACGTGCTCGCTCTGTTCCAGGACAAGGTGTACCGGCTCGTCCCTGGCGACGCGCCTGACGGAGGTGCTCCGCCGCCGCCGTTCCCGGACCTGCTCTCGAAGACGGGCTGCGTCGACCCTGCCGATCCCGCGAAGCCCGCTCAGGGGCTGGTGCCGTTCGGTGTGAACGCGGCGCTCTGGAGCGACGGCGCGGACAAGGAGCGCTTCCTCGCCATCCCGGATGGTCAGACGGTCACCGCGAAGCCCGACGGCGACCTCGATTTCCCCGTCGGGACCGTGCTCATGAAGACGTTCTCGTTCGGCGGCAAACGCGTCGAGACGCGCTTGTTCGTACGTCACGAGGACGGTGATTGGGGCGGCTATTCGTACGAGTGGGACGACGCGCAGAAGGACGCGAAGCTCCTTGCCTCGGGCAAGACGAAGACGCTGGCGAGCGGCGCGCCCTGGACGTTCCCGAGCAGGAGCGAATGTATGCGCTGCCACACCGTCGCGGCGGGGCGTGCGCTCGGTCCGGAGCTCGGGCAGCTCGACGGCGACTTCGTCTATCCGAGCACGAACCGGCTCGCGAACCAGGTGAAGACGCTGGAGCACATCGGGATGCTGTCGGCGGGTAAGACCATCGACCAGATCGTCGAGTACCCGCCGCCGTTCGGCAACGCGCCGATCGACGCTCGCGCGCGAGCGTATCTGCACGCGAACTGCAGCGGCTGCCACAGGCCCGAAGGCGGCGCGGCGCGCTCGAGTCTCGATCTGCGCTTCGGAACGAGCTTCGCGGACACGAAGGCGTGTGGTCAGGAGCCCCTGCTCGATGATCTCGGGATCCCGAACGCGAAGATCATCGCGCCGGGCTCCCCCGAGACGTCGGTGCTCTCCCGCCGCCTCCACGCGACGGACGCGACACGCATGCCTCCGCTGGCGCGCCACGTCGTCGATCCGGACGGGACGAAGCTCATCGACGATTGGATTCGTCAGCTTCCGGGTTGCCCCTGAACCGGCGGGAGAGGCGGTCACTGCGACCGCCTCTTCCACCATTTCACGCAAGCATCACTTCACGCGATAGAGCTTCTTCGGAACGGTCGCTTCCTTCTTGCCCTTCGTCACCTTCAGCTCCCCCGTGAGCACGCCGTCGGCGCCGAGCTGGAAGTTGCCGGTGCCCGTGCCCTGCTTGAACTTGTAGCCGAAGGCCAGCGTGTTGCTCTTGAAGGAGCTCGCCTCGAGGGCCATGCAGTCTTTCTTGTACGCTTCGCACAGCTCGCCGGTCACGGCGTCGCCGGACATCTTGAGGTCGGCGAACATGACTTCGTCCCCCTTGCAGCTCGCGGCGTCGCTGACCTGCTTGCCACACCACTGACCGGTGACATCCGCAGCGGGCGTGGCGGGGGTCGCGCCCGCCGGCGGCGTCATCTCGGCGGGCTTGGACTCCGTCGGAGCCGTCGCGGTGGGCTCGGCCGCCTTCGTATCGGCGGCCTTCTCTTCGGGAGACGAGGGCGTCGTCGGCGGCGGGTTCGATGCTGCGCCGCCACCACACCCCAGGAGGAACAGACAGAACAGAGCACTGGTTCGCATGGCGGGCATGCGTATCAGCGCTCTGCTGAAGGCGGCAATGCGCGGGGCGTCGATTTCAGCTTGCGCGGATCGGCTCCGCAGCGTCTCAGCGCTTCGGGATGATCTCGGTGTACGTCACGAACGCGATCAGCGTGAGGAACATCAAGAGGCCGATCGCATGGACCTTCGCCTCGACCTTCGCGTCGGCGCGCCTGCGTGACGCTGCCTCGAAGAGCAAGAAGAGGAGGCGGCCGCCGTCGAGCGCGGGGAGGGGAAGCAGATTGAAGCCGCCGAGGTACGCGCTGAGCGCACCGAGCATCTTCAGGTACACGTGCGCGCCGCTCCTTGCCGCAGAGCCGACCTCTTTCACGATGCCGACCGGGCCGCTCAGCTCGGGCTTCTCCTTGCCCGCGATCATGCGGGCAAGCCCCTTCACGAGGTTGTAGACGACCTTCGGCGGCTCGGTGACGCTCAGCACCGCGGCCTGGCTCGCCGTGACGGGTTGCCAAGAGGCGTACGGCCCGACGAGGATCTTGCCCTTCGTCTCTCCCTCCGCGATCGGGGTCGGGAAGACGTGGAGGCGCTCGGAGCCACGCTCGATTTCCACGTCGACCTTCTCACCGGGATGGGCGCCGACGACCTGCTTCAGGTGGTCCCAGTCGCGGATGCTCTCGCCGTTCACGGAGACGATGCGATCGCCTTTCTGCACGCCGACCTGCGCAGCCGGACCATCCGGCGCGATGCTCACGCGCATGCTCGTCTCGTCGACGACCTGGTTCCCTCCGAGGAGGAAACCGAAGAACATGAGGATGGATGCGAACAGGTAGTTCGCGAGCGAGCCGGCGGAGATCGTGACGATGCGCGCCCAGAGCGACGCGTTCGCGTAGCTCTCCGGATCTTTCGGATCGATCTCCTCGTAAGGGTTCAGCCCCGCGATCTGCACGTACGCCAGGAACGGGATGATCGCGACCTGGAAGGTCGTCGGGCTGCCCTTCGGCCGGTGTTTCCAGAGAGTAGGGCCGAAGCCAATCGAGAACTTCGTCACGCGCATGCCGAAACGGCGTGCGGCGAGATAGTGCCCGCCTTCATGGACCACCATCAGGACCGCAAGCCCGAGGATGGCGATCAGGGCGTACGCAACGGACATGGTCAGAGCTTAGCTCGCTTTGGGGAAGCCGTCTTCCTGGCGGCATCCGCGCCGACGGCTGCGCTTGTCTGTCTGGTCTTGTCTCGTCTGGTCTCGCCTCGCCTCGCCTCGCCTCGCCTCGCCTCGCCTCGCCTCGCCTCGCCTCGCCTCGCCTCGCCTCGCCTCGCAGCGACTGCGTGCTCGGGTCGTGAGCCTACCGCGGCGAAGAGGGAAGAGAATGCGGGTGCTCTTGTTCCGTGGCCCGATGGCGCGACGGCGCGAGGGCGCGAAGGCCGGTATGGCCGCCATGGCCGCGACGGCGCGCGCGAGCGGCATGGTTCCAGCCCGTTTCCTGCGAGCGTCATGGTAGAGCGGCCGTATGCCCGCCCTGCGCTCGTCGATGTCCGCGTGTCGGATGTCCGCGCATGGCGCGCGCTTCGCGCCGGCGGCGCTGGTCGCAGCCTTCGTGCTCGCCGCCGCGTCGAACGCTCGAGCGGACGATGCAGCATCGAGTCAGGGCAGAGCCGCTGACGGAGGAGAACGTGAAGGAGAAGGAGAAGCAGGAGACGAGGTGCTCGTCCGCGGGCGCCAGGTCGGTGGCTTCGTCTCCCGCACGCGAATCGAGGACGCTCCTCGCGAGATCACCGACGCCGCGAGCCTGATCGAGCCGCTTCCCGGCGTGCACGTGCGGAGGCTCGGGGCCGATGACTCCTTCGCGACGCTCTCCATTCGTGGGTCGAGCTCTTCTCAAGTCGCGATCTATCTGGCCGGTGTGCCGCTCACCGGCGGCGCAGACCCCATGCTCGACCTCTCGACGCTCCCGCTCTGGCCAGGCGCGCAGGCTCGCGTGCACCGCACGTTTGCGCCCGCCGCGCTCGGTCGAGGTTCGCTCGGCGGGACGCTCGTGATCGATCCGCCGTCACCACGCACGCGGGCGAAGACCGAGGTGTGGACGGCCGTCGGCGCCTTCGGCGCGCGCCGCCTCCGGATCGGCGATGTGCGCGGCGAGCCCGACGGCGTGCGGGTGGCCACCGGGGTCAGCGCGTCTCGCTCGGATGACGACTTCGAGTACCTCGACCGGCAGGCCACGCGCGACGAGGGGAAGGACATCTACACGACGCGCCGGAACGCAGGCCACGAAGCCGCCGCAGGGCTCGTCTCGGTCGCGCTTCCCGTGCGCTTCGGCCCGACGCAGACCGGCGCCCTCACGGTGACCGGCCTTGCTCAGGCGCGCCGCCAGCACATCCCGGGGTCGCACACGTACCCGACGCCATTTCAGCGCCTCGAATCGTCGCGTCTCGTATCCGCGCTCGAGCTCACGCTCCCGACGGGCACGAGCGGAACCTTCGGCGTCCGCGCGTGGGGCAGGCGTGAAGGTCTTTCGCTCCGCGATCACCCGTTCGCTCCGCGCCGCGCCGGTCCGATCGAGACCAACGACGCGATCATCGCTGCGGGCGGCAGCACGGGCTGGCGCGGGCAAGCGTCGGAGCTCTCCAGCATCGAGCTTCGTATCGACGGTAGCGCCGAACGGTATGCGCCGGGCACGTGGCTCGACGGCGTCGCGCCACCGAGCGCGCGCCGGACGAACGGCGGCATCGCGCTCGATGCGAGCACGCGCATCGCGGACACATTGACGCTCGCCGCGAGCGGTCGCGGCGACATGTGGCTGGACTCCGCCGACGACGGCACGAGCCGGGTCGAGCAGCGACCGACCGGGCATGTCGGCGTCGAGCTGCCGATCGGCCCCGTGATCGTCGCCACGCACGGCGGCTTCGTCGCGCGCCCACCGAGCTTCGTCGAGCGCTACGGCAATCGCGGCGCGTTCATCGGCGACCCCGGTCTGAAGCCGGAGTCTGCGACGACGGTGGACCTGGGCGCGCGCATCACGCGGCGGCTCGGGCGCCTCCAGCTGCATGCCGAGACGGCGACCTTCGCGACGTGGGCCGAGGACCTGATCACGTACGTCTATGCGGGAGCTACCGGACGCGCGCGCGCGACGAACATCGGCCGCGCCCGCCTGTTCGGGATCGAGAGCGCCGTGCGGGCGGTCGCCTTCGGATTCGAGGCACGCGTCTCGTACACGGGCCTCGCGACGGCGAACGAAAGCGCATGCCGGTACGTCGGTACGGAGTGCGTCCGCCCTCCGCTGCCTGGTCGACCTGCACACGACTTCGTCGCCGACCTCGCGTTTTCACGCGGGCCGGTGCGCGTCCGTTACGGCCTCGATCTCGTGGAAGGCATCCTCACGGACACGACCGACAACATCGAGGTCCCTCTCCGCGTCTTTCACGGCGCGGGCGTGCGTGTTGCGATCCCCGGCGTGCGTGGCCTGTCGACGACGTTCGACGTGCGGAACATCTTCGACCTGCGCGTCGCCGAATATCCGGGGGCGCTCGGAGGACCGGTGAGGGCACCGGTCGGCGACCAGTTCGAGTACCCGCTCCCGGGTCGTCGCGTCCTCGTCAGCGTGCGCTGGACGACGGACGAGCGGTGAGCGAGCAAGGGGCGGCGACCGTCGAGATCAGAAGATCCAGGGCTCTTCTTTCATGGCCGGCGCGTTCAACCACTGACCGCATTCCTGCGCCCGTCTCGCGGCCGTCTCACCCGGACCGCCTCCGGCATCCAGCGAGAACAGCAGGGCTCTTTGCGGTGCGGCGGCAGGCGCTGCTTCTCTCGGGCGTGACCGGCGACGCTCGAAAGCTTCCGTGCTACGGTCCGCGCCCTTCCCATGAGCCAGTCCACTCCTCAGCCGAACCTGCAAAACCCCAACGCTGCCGGCGGTCCGCCCGAGGGCGAGGGCGCCGTCGCCATCCAAGGTGGCGCTGCCATCCTCGCGCCGATCACCGCGTTCCCGAACGGCGTGCCGGGCAACGCGATGGTCCTCATCCCGCTCGGTCCGAACGGCCAGCCTGTCGAGAAGCAGGTCGTCGACGGTCCGGTCGCCCTGACGATGGAGCAGGTCTGGAAGCTGCTCGGCTTCAACGGCCCCGCCGTGCAGGTGCAGGACGAGCAGGGCCGGCCGATCGCCATCGGCCTCGAGGATCTCCTCGGCGGTCTCGAGAAGCACTGGAAGGACAGCCAGGACGATCTCGATCGCGGGCGCATCTACGCTCAGGAGCTCATGAAGTACAACCGCCACGACAAGGCGGAGGCGGTCCTCGCGAAGATCGTCGCGCGCGGCGGTGACGGCAACGACTGGCTCGGTCTCGGCGTCGCGCAGCTCGCGCAGGAGAAGCTCGACAAGGCCGAGGGTACCCTCAAGGGCGCCCAGAACCTGATGAAGGACAACCCGTACCCGAGCCTCCACCTCGCGAAGCTGTTCAAGGCGAAGGGCGACGGGAAGAGCGAGCGCGAGTCGGTCGAGCGCGCGATCCAGATCCAGCCGGGCAACGTCGACGCCTGGGCGTACCTCTTCAACTTCATCAAGGAGTCGGAGAGCGAGGAGAAGGCGGTTCGTCAGATCGAGGAGCTCGCGAGCGCACCGGTCAACGCGAAGACCGCCGCTCCCTACGTTGCGCTGCAGGGCTTCTACGCCAACGACGAGAACACCCGCGAGAAGGCGATCACGTTCGCGAAGAAGGGCGTCGATCGCAACCCGACCGATCCCATCCCGCTCATCGTCCTCTCGGCGCTCTACGGCCAGACCGGCAAGATCGACGAGGTCGTGAAGCTCCTCGCTCCGCACGAGGCGCTCATGAAGGAAGACGTTCGCCTCGCGCACAACTACTTCGAGGCGCTCTTCCAGTCGAAGGACATGGCGAAGATCACCGCCCTGCTCAACAAGCTCGCGACGTCCTCGAACCGCGAGGTGAAGCAGTTCGCGATCGAGCGGAGCCGTGCGATCGCGCAGATGCTCCAGCAGCAGCAGCAGGCGCTCCAGGCCGCAGCCGCGACGAAGTAGCGGCAGCCGACGACACACTCCGGAGAAGCGAGCCCGTGCAAACGGAGCTCGCTTTTCATTTTGGCGCGCGCGAAGCGCGGGGACCGAACGCGCGAACGTGAGCAAAAGCACGGTGTAGGTGTCCGGTGCTTCGGCACGGACGCGACCCGGTGCCTTTCACTTCTGCGATACAGCTCTGTAAGATCGAACGGTCGTGACGGAACAGAACGTCCGCGTCGTGGGGCGGTATGCCCTCTACGGTGCCATCGCGGCCGGTGGCATGGCCACCGTCCATCTCGGACGTCTGCTCGGCCCCGTCGGCTTCTCGCGAACCGTCGCGATCAAGCGTCTACACGCGCAGTTCGCGTCGGATCCCGAGTTCGTCTCGATGTTCCTCGACGAGGCGCGGCTCGCGGCGCGGATCCGTCATCCGAACGTCGTGCCGACGCTCGACGTCGTCGCCACCGGCGGCGAGCTGTTCCTCGTGATGGACTACGTGCCGGGCGAGTCGATCGCGCGTCTCTCGCGTGCGCTTCGCGAACGGCAGCAGACGTTGCCGCTCCGGATCCTCTCCGCGACGATGGCGGGAGTCCTCCACGGGCTTCACGCGGCCCACGAGGCCAAGGACGAGCGCGGTCATCCGCTCGGGATCGTTCATCGCGATGTCTCTCCCCAGAACGTGCTCGTCGGTACCGACGGCGTTCCGCGCGTGCTCGACTTCGGCGTCGCGAAAGCGGCCGGTCGCGTCCAGACGACGAAGGAAGGACAGATCAAGGGGAAGCTCTCGTACATGCCGCCGGAGCAGCTTCGCGGCGCGGCGGTGAGCCGGCAGACGGACATCTACGCGGTCGGCGTCATGCTCTGGGAGCTCGTCACGGGCCAGCGCCTCTTCACCGGCGACAACGAGGGCGCCGTCGTCGCGCGTGTCCTCGAAGGTCGGATCGAGCGGCCGAGCGTGTTCTTGATGCGCAGCCGGAAGCAGACGCTCCAGGACCATGAAATGCGCACGCTCGAGGCGCTCGACCAGACGATCCTGCGCGCCCTCAGCATGCAGGCGGAGGCGCGGTTCGCCACCGCGCGCGAGATGGCGATCGAGCTCGAACGCAAATGCCCGCCGGCGACCACCTCCGAGGTCGGTGACTGGGTCGAGCACATCGCGCGCGATGTGTTGACCTCTCGCGCTGCGATGATTGCCGAGATCGAGAGCAGCGCGTCGATGACGGTCGAGGGGCGCGACAACCACGTGATGTCCGTCCTCAACGCGAAGTCCACCCTCGGACCGAGCTCGTCGCTCGGGCGGCTGCGAGGAGGGAGCTATCCGCCCTCCGCACCGCCTCTCCCGGGCTCGATGCGGCCGATGCAAGGAGCCCCCACGGCTCGGCAGGGCTCGATGCCGCCGACCCAAGGAGCGCTCACACCTCCGCAGGGCTCTTTTGGGCCCGAGCGCACGACCGGGCGGCCGACGGGACCGAGCCTCCCCCCATTCATGCCCTACGGCGGTCCGATCGACGGGCCTCCCGTGACGCAGCCGTCGTCGATCTCCGTCTCGACGCCGGGCTCGATGACGCGAGCCCACGATGCGAGCGCACGCCGCACGATGCTCGCCGTTCTCCTGGGCGTGATGATCGGCGCCAGTGTGCTCGCAGCAGCTCTCGTCTTCCGCTACGCGAAGCGCCCCACCACGGCCGTGGCGCCACCTCCGGACCCGACGTTCGTTACGGAGCCTTCGGGCTCACCCGCGGCGGTGACGAGCGCTCCGGTGCCATCGATCACGGTGACGGTGGCGCCCGTCGAAGAGGTGGAGGCCGTGATCGACGCCGGAGCCGTACATGCTACCGCCACGCCGAAGGCACCGAGCGTCACGCGGGGCACGAAGAGCGGGGCGAAGTCGACGCCGTCGGCGGTGGACGACTGCTCGACCCCGTATTGGTACGACGCCCAGAACGTGAAGCACTACAAAGAACACTGCCTCAAGAAATGACGTTTCGCTCTACCATGGGCGCATGCCGCGCAGGCGTGGCGGGAGGCGCGCGATGCTGGGGATCGTCCTCGGCACGATCATCGGCTCGGGATCGGCCGCTCATGCGGACGAGAAGCAGCAGTGCGTCGCGGCTTCGGAGAAGGCGCAACAGCTTCGCAACGACGGCAAGCTGAGCGAGGGGCGCGAACAGCTCCTCGTCTGCGGACGGAATGAATGCCCGAAGCTGGTCCAGCAGGACTGCACCGAGTGGATGCGCGAGGTGCTCGCCATCTCACCTACGGTCGTTCCCGGCGCGAGGGATCGGAGCGGCAAGGACCTCGTCGACGTGAACGTGTCGATCGACGGCAAGGTCGTCACGCGAACCCTCGACGGAAAGGCGATCCGGGTCGATCCCGGCGTCCACACGTTCGCTTCGAGACGGCGCACACTCCCGCAGTCGAGGAGCAGCTCGTGATCCGACAGGGCGAGAAGTACCGGATCTTGACCGTGACGCTCGGCGGGGAAGCCGCGCCCGTCGAGACGAACGCTCCGCCGGTCGACCGAGAAGCTTCACCGCCGATCGCGGCTTACGTGACGGGGGCCGTCGGAGTCGCCGCCCTCGGCGTGGCGCTCTACCTCGCTCTCGACGCGAACGCCGACGCACGCAATCTGCGCGACACGTGCGCGCCGACCTGCGAGCAGACCGCCGTCGACGACATCGACAACCAGCGCCTCGTCGCCGGCGTGACGGCAGGGCTGGGAGGCGCAGCGGTCATCGCAGCTGCCGTGCTGTTCCTCACACACGACCGCGGACGGAGCCCGTCGACCGCGTCGCGTTTCCTTCCAGGTCTCAGGCCGCTTGCCGGTGGCGGTATCATCTCCACGGGGGCGCGCTTCTGATGGTGATGCTCGGACGAAAGCTCGTCGCCGGAACGATCGCGCTCGGAGCGCTCTTGTCCGTCTCGCATGCGGCCCACGCCGATGTGCAGGCATGCATCGCGGCGTCCGAGAAGGGCCAGCGTGCGCGCGCGGCCGGAAAGCTCCGTGAAGCACGCGAGCACTTCCTCGCGTGCGGGGTGGACCGCTGCCCGACGCTCGTTCGGCACGACTGCGCGTCGTGGAACTCGGAGCTCGCTCAGACGTTGCCGAGCGTCGTCTTCGGCGCGCGCGACAAGCAGGGAAGGGATCTGTTCGACGTCGCGGTCTCGATGGACGGCGAGCCTCTCGTGACGAAGCTCGATGGAAAGTCCGTCACCGTCGATCCAGGCCGACACACATTCCGCTTCGAGATGGCCGGATATCCGCCTTTCGACGAGGTCGCGCTCATCAAAGAAGGTGAGCGCGCCCGCGTGATCAACGTGACGCTGGGCGGCGGCGCTTCGCCTTCGCTCTCGACCGAGCCAGGCGACGGCTCGAGCGATCACGCGCAGGAACGCGGACACACACCGTATCCGTGGATCGTCGCGGGCGTCGGCGCGGTCGGGATCGTGGTCGGGGCCGCGGTGGCGATCAGCGCGCCTGATCGCCCTGCTGGCTGCAACTCCGAAACGAAGACGTGCACCCGTCTCGACGGGCAGACCGATGCCGACTTCCGGAAGGCTCAAGCTGACGCCGGTCAGGCCGACTCGCAGCCGATCCTCGGCTACGCGATCGTCGCTGGAGGAGCTGCGCTCGTCGTCGGAGGTCTGCTCTGGCACTTCCTCGAGCCGACGGGGGCCGCGAGCTCGGCGACGCGCCTTCGCGTAGCGCCGTGGACGACAGGAACGAGCTCCGGGCTGTCGCTCGGTGCCCGCTTCTAGAGACGCGCCGCGCGGCATCGCGACGCGAGCGGGTCACCGTGTCGCGGGGGCTTTTGCCTCGCTGAGCGCGCGATCGGGCGACCTTGCCACGACATCCGTTGCCGATCGATCCAAGACAACCGGTAAGCCTCCGTCCTTCCGCGAGACGAGACGATGATGTGACGGTGCCTGATCCCAGCTGGGACTGGCACGCCCGCTGCGAGGTTTCGCGCGCCCTGACCCGGCTGTCTCTGCCGCGCTGTGCGGCAAGGCGGCGTGCGTCCATCACGAGTTCGAGCGAGGTCGAGTCGAGCAATGTCTCTGGAAGGACAAGTACTCGACGGCAAATACGCGATCGTTCGGCGCATCGCCGAAGGCGGGATGAGCACGATCTACCTCGGCGTGAACGAGCGCATCGGGAAGGACGTGGCCGTGAAGGTCCTCCATCCTGTGGTCGCCCGCGATCCGGAGATCCTCGCGCGTTTCGAACGTGAAGCTCGCATCGTGTCGCGCATCCGGTCCGATCACGTCGCAGACGTGTTCGACTTCGGCGAGCTTCCGACCGGCGAGCGCTTCATGGTCATGGAGTACCTCGAGGGCGAGAGCCTCGCCTCCATCCTCGAGCGCGACCGGACGATCCCGCCGCGGACGTTGGTGACGATCGCGTCGCAGATCCTCGACGGGCTGGCTGCCGCGCATCGCGCCGGCGTCATCCATCGCGACCTGAAGCCCGAGAACGTCATCGTCGCGACACGCGGCAGGGAGGTCGTCGTCAAGGTGGTCGACTTCGGGATCTCCAAGCTCCTCGACTCCGCGAACGAGACCCGCGTGAAGGCGACCGCCGCAGGATCGGTGCTCGGAACGCCGCTCTACATGTCGCCCGAGCAAGCGCGTGGGCACACGAGCCTCATCGATCAGCGTACGGACATCTATTCGCTCGGCGTGATGCTCTACGAAGCGACGGCGGGCGAGCCGCCGCTGATGGGCGAGAACGTCAACGATCTCTTGTTCCGCGTCGCGCTCGACGAGCCCGAGCCGCTCACCGCGAAGGTGCCGTCCGTGGATCCCGCGCTTGCGGCCATCGTCCGCAAGGCCATGGCGAAAGATCCGTCCGAGCGCTACCAGACGGCGGACGAGATGCGCGAAGACGTGGACGCCTGGCTGGGCCGATACGTCACGAGCACGATCCCGCCGACGTCGTTCGAAGGTGTCGCCGCCACCATCCGGTCGAGCGACGGCGGCGAGGCCGATCGCAGCTCGGCTCAGACTGTCGCGACGCCCATGACGGTCACGGTCTCCGATGATGCGAAGGACGAGCTCGGGCCGCCAGCAAGGAAGCGGTCGCGTGCCCTGCGCCGGATCGTCTTCGCGGCGCCGCTCGTTGCGCTGCTCGTGATCTTCGTCGGCAGCCCCGACGCGCGCCGCCAAGCGAGCGCTCTGGTCTCGTCGACGTCAACGTCGACGTGGCCATGGCCGTGGGCTCCGGCCTCGACGAGCGAGCCCGTGATGCCGCCGGTCGAGCTCGCGCCGGCCGTTCCCCCAGGACCGACGCCGGCGGAGGTCCACTCGTTGCCGGACGTTCCTGCGGCGCCTCCTGGTTCGGAGACGGATACGGCTTCGCCCGCTTCTACGTCGACCGCACGTCCACCGGCGACTCCGCCACGCGCGACGCCGCCGCGTGCCGCGCCGCGCCGGGCGACCCCGTCGGCGTCCCTGTCCCATCACGATCCGTTCGCGGTTGATGCCGGAACGACGCTCGTCTCCGTAGCCCAGCACGTCCCGGTGCAGCACGAGGAGGCCGTCGATCCGCTGGTGCCGAACGCGTCTCCCGCGACCCCCGCCGAGCCGGAGACGCCGGCCGAGCCTGTCGTGCCGGCCCCGGGCGAGTGATCAGATCCGGCCCGACGTTCTCCTGAGCAGGAACAGGAAGAGCGTCCCGCCGATGAGCGCGGTGACGGAGCCGACCGGAGGCTCCGTGTGGAGGAAGCGAAACGCCGCGCGGCTGACGAGATCGCAGAGGACGAGCGCCGCGCCACCGAAGCCGAGCGACGCCGGCATGAGCAACCGCGCGTCCGGACCGACGAGCCGACGCAGCGCGTGTGGCACGAGGAGCCCGACGAATCCGATGAGGCCCGTGACGCTGACGATGGCTCCGACGACGAGGGAGCTTGCGAGATAGGTCCGGCGCTCGACGCCTCGGACCGAGATGCCGAGGTGCTCCGTGGCGGCGTCTCCGAGCGCGAGCACGTTGAGCCGTGCCGACTCCCGCACGAGCACGCCTGCGCCAATCGCGACGTAGATCAACACCGCGACGAGCGACGCTCGCGAGGGGACGTCGAGAAAGCCCGTCAGCCAGAACAAGAGCTCCTGCGCCTTGGACTGCGAGACGAGCGTCTTCACGAACGTGATGGCCGCGGCGGCGATCGCGTTGACGACCACGCCCGCGAGAAGGACGCTCGCCCCGCGCGAGTCCGGGACGGACGACGCGAGCATGTGGACGAGCGCCGTGGCGCTCACGCCGCCTGCGAGCGCGAAGAGCGGTACGACCGACGCGCCGAGCGCCGTCGCTCCGGACACTCCGGCGAGGATGGCGAACGTCGCGCCCACCGCCGAGCCCCCGGACACGCCGAGCACGTATGGCTCCGCGAGCGGATTGCGAAGCAGCGCCTGGAGCGCGACCCCCACGATCGACAGGCCCGCTCCCGCAATGGCGCCGAGAAGCACGCGCGGCAAGCGCACGTCGACGACGATCGCGTGATCGAGCGAGCTCACGTCCGAGAAGGCGCGTACGAGCGATACGGGCTCGGTGCCGAACGAGATGCCGAGGACGATCGCGAGCCCCAGCGCGATCATCGACAGGCCGATGACGCTGGTAGGACGCGAAGACGTCAAAGGTTGCGCTCGTGGAGGATCCGCAGACCGTTCAGCGTGAGGTCGTCATCGACGGCCTCGATGTTCTTCGAGAGCGGGGCGATGAGGCGAGCGAGCCCTCCCGTGGCGACGACCGCGCAGGAGGGGAATGCCATCTCCTCCTTCAGTCGATCGACGAGCCCGTCGACGAGCCCGACGTAGCCGAAGACGATGCCCGACTGCATCGAGTGCTGCGTGTTGCGGCCCACCACCTTCGGCGGCCGTTGGATCTCGACGCGTGGCAGCTTCGCGGCGCGCGCGAAGAGCGCATCGGCGCTGATCTGGATGCCCGGCGCGATCACGCCGCCCATGTATTCGCCCTTCGGTGTCACGCAGTCGAACGTCGTCGCCGTACCGAAGTCGACCACGATGAGGCCGGTCTTGAAGCGCTCGTAGGCCGCGACCGCGTTGACGATGCGGTCGGCGCCGACCTCGCGAGGGTTCTCGTAGAGGATCGACATCCCGCTCTTGATCCCGGGCCCGACCACGAGCGCCTCGAACCCAAACGCGCGACGGACGAGGTCGAGCATCGGCTCGGTGAGCGCCGGGACCACGCTCGCGATGATGGCGGCCTTCACGTCGGTCGGAGCGACGTTGCGCATCGTGAGGAGCTGGCGAAGCACGACCGCATATTCGTCCGCGGTTCGCCCGCGGCTCGTCTCGACGCGGAACTGATGCACGAGCCGGGGCCCCTGGAACAGGCCGTAGACGATGTTCGTGTTGCCGACGTCGATCGCGAGGAGCATGGCGGGCTCCTTATATCACTCGATCACGCGCACATCGGTGATGACGTCACCTTGCGCGACGCTCGACCAGTCGCCTTCCGCCCGCCCGACGCGCGTGTATTCGCCGTCGAGGTGCGGCGTCCGCGAGAGGGTGACGAAGATCTGGCTCGAGCCCGTGTCACGGCCGGCGAGCGCCATTCCGACGTCCAAAGGACCGAACGGGACCGGTGACGTCTCGCAGCGCAAGGACGTGCCCGCTCCGCCGTATCCGTCGCCGTCGGGATCTCCGAGCTGCACGACGAACCCTGGGACGACCCGATGGATGACGATGCCTTTGTAGAAGCTCGACCGTGCGAGCGCGGCGATGCGCGTTGCCGTGATCGGCGATAGCTCCGGCTCGAGTGTGATCGTCAGCTCGCCGCCGTCCGTCACGAAGACGACCTTCGTCGGACGTGACAGCGCGTTCCCGATCTCGGCCGCACCGCTCACCTCGCGGTCGGGTGCATCGCACGCCGCCACCGGAGCCCCGAGCGTGCGAAGCGCCTTCAGCGCGCGCTCGCGGAGCACCGGGTTTGCGTCATTGCAGAGCGCGCTCGCCGTCTCTTTCGCCTGCGGATGACGGAGGCTCGCGGCGGCCTCGACGAGCGCTATGCGCGTCTCGAACCGATCTTCCGGCCACTTCTCCGCGAGCGCCGTCGAGAGCGCTTTGGCGACGGAGGGAGCGATCTGTTGAGCGGGATTCGCCGTCGGAGGAGGGGAGCGCGGGTCGAGCGCAGCGCGCTTCTCGCTGTCGGCGAGCACGAGGGCCCGCTCGGGGTGAGCGTGGAGCACCTCCGCTGCCGTCGCGACGAGGCCGGCGTGCTTCGATCCGAGCGCATCGGCGAGGATGGCGATCGCGGCTTCGCCCACCTCGGGATGCGAGCCGAGCGCCTCGACGGCGTCCTCGCGAACGCGCAGGTGCTCGCTGTTGGCGAAGGTCCGGAAGGCGGCCAGGCGATCGCGCGTGAGCGGACGGCGAACGAGTGACGTGAGCCGCGCGCGTTGCGACGTCTCGGAGGTGCGGGCATCACACTTGTCGAGGACGTCCGCTTCCCAGGCGCCACGGGCGAGCGCGAGCGCTGCGGAGCAGCGGATCTCCGCGAGCCGCCGCGCAAATCCGGGCTTCGGCGCGGACGGGGGCTTCAACGTCGCGAGCACCGCAAGCGCGGCTTCGGCCTTCTTCGGAGCCTCGGCGCCCAGTTGACCGAGGAGTGTGTAAAGCACATGAAACGATGGGCCGGCCAGGTTTGCGATTCCGATCGGATCTCTCGCGTCCGGCGTGAGCTCGTCGATGGCGCCGGCGATCGCGAGTTGGCCTTCGCCTCCGAGCGCGCCGAGCGCGCGTGCGGCCTCGGCGCGTTCTCCTTCGCCGAAACCCTTCGCGTCGACGACGACGCGCGCCAGCTCGACCGCCGTCTCTTTCGGGCTCGCCTTTCCGGCACGACCTAGCGTGCGAATCGCGAGGATGCGCGAGTCACCCGGGCGTCCCAGCGCGACGCGCGCGACGTCGCTGGTGCGTTTCGCGAACGCCTCGGTCGGCTCCGATCGACCGAGCGCATAAAACGCGAGGTCTTGCGGCGCAGCCTTGTCTCCCGCTGCGTCCAGCAATGCGGTCATCGCATCGGCTCCGAGCTGCTTCTTGCGGACGGCGAGATCCCCCAAACCGAGGAGCGCGGGCGCGGAGTCGATGGCGCCCGCGCTTGCAGCGGTGAGGAACGAGACGAGCACCTGCTCGGCCTCCTGGCTCCCGCAGCGTCCGATGGCTCGCGCGATCGCCGTGCGTGGGTCCAGCGCGGCGCGATCGTCTGCGCGCCCCTCGGTACGTGGAGGGGCCGAAGACGCGGGCAGGCTCGCCAGCCTCGCAGCGAGCATCGGGACGTGCTCGGCCTCGTGGCCCTTGCAGGCGTAGCCGAGCCCGTACGCGGCCCAGGTCACCGTCTCCGGATCTTCGTCTGCGAGATGGGCCGTGAGTCCCTCGAGGCTCTGTGCGTCGGCGATGCGCGCGAGCGCACGGGCGCTCCGCCGGCGAGCGGCGACGTCGTGGCTCGTCCGGACCTCGGGCGGTACGTCCTTGGCCCTCCGCGTGTCCTCGGCGCGTGCGACCGCGACCGCATCGAACGACGGCGTGCCGCCATCCGAGCCCGCGTCCGTGGGCGCCGGCCGCGTGCGCGTGCAGGCGGTGCCGGCAAGAAGGCACGGAAAGAGCCACGGTACGAAGCGCGAGCGCATCACCGCTGAAGGTCCTTCCAGAGTGACACCCGCTCGCGGGCGGCCCACCAGGCTCGCTGGAGCAGCGTCGGCTCGGGAGGTGGCGCGCCGATCGCCTCGACGACGCGAAGCCCGGCACGCTCGAAGAGGCGCCTGGCGCGGGGGAGGTGCCAGGAGCACGTGACGACCGCGACCTCGTCGATGCCACGGGCGCGGAGGATGCGAGCGGCCTCGGTCGCGTTCTGGTGCGTATCGACGGACACGCGCTCGCGCACGATCGCGCCGTCGGGGACACCGCCGTCCTGCAGCATGCGCGCGAGCTCGTCCGCTTCGACGCGGCCGTCCCAGCTCCGTCCCCCGCACGCGACGACGAGGCCGGCCTGCCGGCTCACGAAGGCGTCCCGGGCCGCTCGCGCACGTCGGGCGAGTGCAGCACTTCCGGGCCGGCACCCGAGCACGCAGATGACGCGCTCACGCACGGACGTCACCGTGTCTTCATAGCCGAGCCCGAGCATCAATGCGACGACGCTGCGATGCCCTCGCCCTGGCCCTGGGACTCGCCGTGTGCGTCCTTCCGCTCTGCGTTCTACTTCGCCGGTCCACGCTTTCTTCCTTGCGGTCCTTGCTTCCTTGCTCGCTGACACGTTCCGGCGAGCCTGCGAACCGGGGGTGGTCGTCCCCAGGCGCCCGCCCCTACGCGGACGGAGTTACCCCCTAGGGGCCCTTGACCGTGCTTGCGGCTCCTCGTATCCCTTGATGCTCGAGACGGAGGGAGATGCGCATCACCTTTTGGGGCGTTCGCGGGAGTATCCCGTGCCCTGGTCCGGACACCGTCGGCGTTGGTGGCAACACGAGCTGCGTCGAGGTGCGGGCCGGAAAGGCCGTGCTCGTCTTCGACGGCGGCACGGGCCTCCGTCTGCTCGGCAAGCGCATGCTGAAGGAGATGCCGTTCACGGCGCACCTCTTCTTCAGCCACGTCCACTGGGACCACATCCAGGGCTTCCCGTTCTTCGATCCGGCGTTCGTCCCGGGGAACGTCATCCACCTCTACGGCGGAAACAACGTCTCGCGCACGCTCGAGGAGACGCTCGCCGGCCAGATGGACCACCCGAGCTTTCCGGTGCACCTCACGGAGATGGGCGCCGAGATGGTCTTCCACGGCGTCAGCGACCGCAAACCGGTCGAGGTCGACGCGGGCGACGGCACCAAGGCGGTCATCAGCGCAGCGCCCGGGAACCATCCGAACGGCGTCTGGGCATACCGGGTCGATCACGGCGGGCACAGCGTCGTCTACGCGACGGACACCGAGCACTACGCCGTCGTCGACCAGAAGCTCCTGAAGCTGGCGCAGGGCGCCGAGATCCTCATCTACGACTCGCAGTACACGCCCGAGGAATATGCGGGGCAGACGGGCGGCGGCCCGAAGCTCGGTTGGGGACACAGCACGTTCGAGGAGGCCGTGAAGCTCGCGAAGGCCGCGAACGTGAAGAAGCTCGTCCTCTACCATCACGATCCGATGCAGAGCGACGCCGCCGTCGCCGAGAAAGAGAAGCGCGCCCGCGCCCTCTTCCCGAACTCGGAAGCCGCGCGCGAAGGCCTCGTCATCGAGCTCTGACGCGGCTTCGCGTTCGGATTCGGGGCACGGCAGAAGCTCCGGCCAGGTGGCGGGGGCAGCGATGACGACCTCGTCGTCCTTCGAATGGGCGACGTTCGCCCGTTCACGGAACGCCCGTTCGAGGCGTAGTCTCTTGCCTCGTGACTCCCGTGAAGTGCGCGCAGTGTGGCGCGCTCATCGATCCCATCGCCCTCGCGTGTCCGTACTGCCGCTTCACCACGCCGGCCGGTGTGGCCGCACATCAGCGCGCGCAGGCCGAGGCGCAGCAGCGGGCGCACTGGGAGACGCACGCGCAGCACGCGCAACGTGCAGCGACCAACGCCCAGGTCCAGAGCGCCTCGACGCACGCGTTGGTCTGGTCGATCGTCGGCACCGCCCTCTGCTGCTTTCCCGTTGGGATCATCGGCATCGTCTTCGGCGTCCGCGCGCGCTCGCTCGCGAAGCGTCTCGGCCTTCCGCCGCCCGCGCGTGCGACGATCGGGCTCGTGCTCGGCGGCCTCTCGTGCGTGCTCTCCGTCGCCGGCCTGGTGTACGGGTTCATCAAGGCGCAGGCGGACGAGGACAACGCGAAGCAGCGGATCGACGCGATCGAGAAGACGCTCGGGACCCGGCCCTCGTCGCCCGATCTCGATCAGAGCACCGCCTGCGGTCTGGCGGAGGTCTTCGCGCTGCGTAGCGGCTGGGACGGTCGCCGGGGCTCCAGCCTCGAGGGCTTCGAATGCGTCGGCAAGGTGCGTCGCCGCTCCGGAGAGCGCGCCGAGCTCGACGACTTCCGCTTCCATCCGAACACCGATTCGCAGAAGCGGTACGACGTGAAGGTCTGCTTCAAGCGGGGCGCCGTCTGGTACGTGAGCGAGCTGCGCGAAGGCGCCTGTCCGCTCGACTGAGCCGTCGCGCATCGCGGCTCATCCGTGCGCGGCGTGCCACTCCCTCGTGCTGCCGACGAACGACGACTCGCGCACACATTCGACTCCGAGCGGGCGCAGAAAGGAGGAAAGGAGACGACTCGCTCGCCCGCAAATTGCGCGCGCCGCCGCTCGAGCATCGCAATCCGCGTCACTGAGGATGATATGGGTTCAGCATGCGGAAGAATGCCTGGTTGCTCGCCGTCGTGACGGGAGCCGCCATCGTTGCTGCGTGTTCCAGCTCGGGTGGAGATGGCGACGACGGCAGCGATGCCCCCATCGACGGGACGGACAGCGGATCGTCCGGCGACGGCAGCTCGCCCAGCGGCGACGGTGGTGGAAGGCGTGACGCCGGCGGCGGAGACGCTGGAGACGCCGGTGACGCGGGCTCGACGCTGAGCGCGCTCGCGATCTCGCCGACCGCACCGGCGCTCACCGTCACGGGCAACACGGCCGCCGCTCGAGCATTCACCGTCACCGGCACCTTCTCCGACGGACACACCGAGGACGTGACGAGTCAGTCGGTCTTCAGCGTCGACGATGCACGCCTCGGCAGCTTCAGCGGTGCGAGCTTCACGTCCGGCGTCACCGTCGCCGGCACGAGCTTCGTGCGCGCGCGGCTCGGCACGCGGTCCGTCTCGACGGCCATCACGGTGAAGCTCGAGCAGAGTGTATCGGACGTTCCGCCAGCCGGCTCGGGGCTACCCGCAGTGCCCCCCGATGCGAAGACGCGCTTCGGAGGGGCGGTCGACGGCTCGTACAAGCCGGTGATCGTCTACCCCAACGACGGGGTGATGGTGCCGCCCAACGTCGGCCCGATGGAGATCCACTTCCTTGCGAAGAACGCGAGCACGACGCTGTTCGAGCTCGCGTTCACGAGCAGCGTCGTCGATCTTCGCGTCCACCTGCGCTGCTATCTGCCGGCAGGCGTGACGGCGCCCGCCGGAGAGCGCGGTTGCATCTACATACCCGACCCGGACTCGTGGAGAGCGCTCGTCGACAGCAATCGCGGCGGGCAGCCGGTGACGCTGACCGTCCGCGCGACGGACGACTCGGGTGCGGCCTCCGTCGCCGTCTCCGACCCCATCGCCATCGAGATCGCACCCACCGACGTCAAAGGCGCGCTCTACTACTTCACGACCGGAGGCGGCACGGGGGTGATGCGGCATGACTTTGCCAGCCCGAGCGGCACCGCGCCCTCGTTCGCAGTCCGAGCCTCGAACGTGGTGCCGACGGTGTCGTGCGTGGGCTGCCACGCGGTCAGCCCGAACGGCAAGACGCTCGTGGCGGAGGTCAACGGGCAGAACGATGGCCGGCTCGTCTTGGCCGATCTCTCCAATCCGGATCTTGCGACGAGCAAGATGTCTCTCGCGCAGGGCGGGACGAAGCTGAGCAACTTCCAGTCATGGAGCCCCGACGGCTCGCAGTTCGTTGGCGTCTACGCCGATAGCGGCGCGACGAGCTACAACCTGCGCCTCTTCAACGGCACCACCGGCGCTTTCCAGGGCGACATCCCCAGCACCGGCACCCAGACCAATCCCGCGAATCACCCCGACTGGAGCGCGGACGGCAAGACGATCGCGTATCAGTCGATGGGAATCCGCGGGACGAACCAGCGGAGCTTCAAGGGCTCGATCAACGTGGTGACGAAAGACGCTGCAGGCTGGAGCGCCCCGGCGACCGTCGTCCCCGCGCAGGCCGGGAAGAACCGGTACTACCCGGCCATCGCGCCCGACAACGCGTTCCTCGTGTTCAACGAGTCCGAGTGTCACATCTATCCACCACCGGCCCCTCCGCTCCAGCCCATTCCCGAAGCACACACGAACTGCAACGGGGACACCGATCCGTCCGCGCGCTTGTGGGCCGTTCTGCTCGGGCAGAGCGGAACACCGATCGATCTGGTCAAGGCCAATCGAGGCGGCCGGATGGATACGACTCCCTATCTCACGAACAGCTACCCGAGGTGGAATCCCTTCGTGGGGCGCGGCAACAAGGGGCCGAGCAGCCGCCTGCTCTGGATGACGTTCAGCTCGACGCGCAACTACGGTCTGCGCACGACAGCGTTCAGCAACGGGGCCGAGAACGACAAGCACCACCATCTATGGATGGCGGCCGTGGACCCGGACCAGGTGAAGCAGGGCGCGGATCCCTCGTTCGCTGCGTTCGCGATCCCTTTCCAGGGCTTCGCCGGCTCGAACCACGTCGCGCAGTGGGCGAAGTACTACGTGGCGAACGGCTGCTCGACCGAAGGTGAAGGTTGTGGCTCCGGCGGCTCGACGTGCTGCAGCGGACTCCAGTGCGTGCGCCCGGACCAGAACCCGCTCGCGCCTTGCGACGGTGCTGACGGATGCCAGTGCCAGGACGTCCCCCAGTGCGCCGCGGCTTTCCAGAAGTGCACCGCCGCAGCGCCCTGCTGCGATGGTCTGCGTTGCCTGGATGACGCGACTGGAGGCAACTGCCAGGGCAACGACTGCACGTGCACGCCGCCCTGCTCCGGCGCCGGCCAGACCTGCGGTGGCGCGTTGGCATGTTGTGACGGCCTGTCGTGCGGCTCAGGCCAGAACGGTGATACCTGCCGCTGAGCGAACGCCTCGTGGGCGAAGGCTGAAGCCGAAGCCGGTCGCGCGGTCACTCAAGCGGAGCGCTGGGCGCTCGGCATCCCTCGAGGGCTACGAGCGGGACGCGAGCGTTCGCCGCGCGGTGCTTCGAGACGATCGCGAAACCGTTGCGCGGGCGCGGGCCTCTTCCGGCCGTCGTTGCGCGCACGTGGAGCGCGAGCACGTGAAAAGCGCGTGAACTCGCGCTCTCCGGCGCGGTCGGAGATGGCATCGCGCATGCAATGACCCGACGCGCGCGGAGCACGCGCCGCCTTCCGCGGCACGGCTCACGACACCCGAGGAGGACACATGGGCAGCGGCATGCCTCGCGAGCTCGACGGTAGCTCTCTGCACGCGTATCGGCGAAGCCTGGCAAACGTCCAGGTGCTCGACCGAGACGCGGAGCGTGACCTCGCACGGCGGTGGATCGCGGGCGACAAACGAGCAGGGCAGAAGATCATCGAAGCGTGCCTGCCGTTCGTCGTCTCCATCGCGCTCGAGTATCGGCGCTGGGGCGTCCCGCTCGAAGACATCATCCAGCAGGGCAACCTCGGGCTCCTCAAGGCGGCCGAGAAGTTCGATCCGAACCGCGAATGCCGCCTCGCGACGTACGCTGCCTACTGGATCCGCGCCGAGATCCGCGAGTACGTCGTTCGCGCGTTCCGTGTCGTCCGGCTCGGGACGACGAAAGGCGAACGTCGTGCGCTTCGGTCTTATCGGAAGACGAAGAACACCGACCCCGCCGCACTCGCGGAGGCGTCCGGCCTCTCCGAGGAGCGCGTGCGCATGCTCCTGCCGCTCATCGCATCGAAGGAGATGAGCCTCGACGCCAGCTCCAGCGATTCGGGCCCCGCGACCGAACGCATGGCCGGCTCGTGGCCGACACCCGAAGAGGAGGCCGTTCGTTCGGAGCTCCAGACTCAGGCGGGCCGCGCGGTGAACGACGCGGTCGAGCAGCTCGACGATCGCGAACGCATGATCGTGCGAGAGCGACTGATGACGGAGGAGCCTCCGACGCTCCAGGAGCTCGGCGTGCGGCTCGGCGTGAGCAAGGAGCGCGTCCGGCAGCTCGAGGAGCGCGCGCGCACGAAGCTGCGAGGCGAGCTCAGGGAGCTGAGCGAGCTCGTCGCCTGAGCTCGGGTGGGAGCATCCCGCGCCGTCGGCCGGTCCGGAGCGGACCGGATGCGGATCTGCCGCACAGCGCCCCCGGCGAGCACCAACGGCGGAAGATTCCAGCCCGGGGCGGCCGTTTCTTCGCGACCGGTGACGGCTCCTGCTAGCCTTCCTTCTCCGGATCATGCGCAAGGCCGGTCTCGTCGTTGCGGCGCTCGTGCCGGCCTGCGTCGTGGGCTGGGCGATGCTGCGTCCGCCGCCGGCGTCGGGCACGGCCGTGGACCTGCATGCCGGTCCCTCCGCGACCGCACTCGGGCCGTCCGCGTACCCGTCGGAGCCTCCTCCGCTTCCCCCGGACGACAACCACGACGACGACCGCTCGTACGTCTTCCGCATCCCGTCAGGCGAGCCCACCGTGCTGTCGTGCGACGAGGCGCGCACGATCGTCGAACAGGTGCGCGCCGGCCTCGCGTACAGCCCGGAGGCCGTCAAGGCTCCCGCGTTCGCGGCGTCCGCGGCCGACTGGCTCGATCCGCATGGTCTGCTCAGCCTGGCGAAGGATGCTCCTTCGGCGCAGGCGCTGCAGAAGGCGGCGCCCGACCTGCTCGCCGACATCGAGGGCCGACGGCTTCGCGCCTGTGCGTCGGCGAATGCGCCGGGCGCGATCCTGGAGGCATGGGTTGGCGAGCTCCGGAACGCGTTCGACAAGGGGCGCGAAGCGCCGGGGACGCTCCTCGCGACCGCCGCTGCGCTCGATCCGATCCCGCCCGCAGGAAGTGCGCGCGAGACCGCCGAGGAGCTCGGACGACGTGCCGGTGCCTTCGAAGCGGAGTTCGGGCCGCGTGGGAAGGTCTACGCAGAGGAAGCACGCCGTCGGTTCTTCCCGCCGCTCGATAAGGCGGGCTGGTCGCGTGTCGTCCTCGCCTCGGCGGTTCGAGCGTACGTGCCCCTCGTCGATCCGCATGGGGAGTGGGCGCCGTTCGACGAGGAGTCACGGATCTACGAGGTCGATCTCGCGTCGCGGCCGCCGTCGCGTCTGTGGGGGCGAGCCGTCCTCACGGCCGTCGGCGTGCGCGTGACGGAGTCGGCGACGCCGCCGCTCATGGTCGATGACGTGGTGCTCTCGGTCGCGAACGTCGCCACCGCAGGTCTCCCGCTGGAGCAGGTCGATCAGCTCGGCTTTGCGTCGAGCGATACGAAGCAGCTGCTCACGGCGGTCGTCCTGCGCGGCGGAACGTTCATGACGCTCGACGTCGGCCACGCCGAAGAGAGCCCAGCGCCGAGCCGCGCTGGGGACGACCTGCCGTTCGAACGCGTGCCGTTCGGCGACGGCGATGCGCTGCTCGTCTCGGTCAAGGACGTCCGCGACGATCTCGGCGACGACCTCGCGACGCTCCTGGCCGAGCAGCGTGAGCTCGGGCCGCGGAAGCTCTCCGGCATCGTCCTCGATCTCCGAGGCAACGGCGGTGGCTCGACCGACGGCGCCCTCGGTGCGCTTTCGCTGTTTCTCCCTGGCGCTCCGCTCTTCGCGATGAAGCGGCGCGACGGAACCGTCGAGATCGACCGCGCGCCCGTGCCGCGTGAACGCGACCGATGGAACGGCCCGGTCGCGACGTTCGTTGACGGAACGACCGCGAGCGCTGCCGAAATGATCGCGGGCGCGCTCGCGGCTTACCGGAGAGGTCCAAGCGTCGGCACGACGACGTTCGGAAAGGGCTGCGCACAGGAGTACGTCGACGACGACGCGCATGCCGGGGTGTTGCGTCTGACGACGCTCGTCTACGCGCTTCCCGACGGTACGCCGGTCCAGCGTGTCGGACTCGTTCCCCAGGTCCGATTCCCGTTCGCGCCGCAAGGCGATCCGCTGGCAGCGCAGGAGCGCGAGGCGAAGCTCGCCCATGCAGCGCCGCCGTGGCGTGGGCCCGACGTGCGCGACGCGTCCGTGACGACGCCGCGTGGAGAAGAGGCCTCGTGGCCCGTGCACGGCGGGAACGTCGGCCCGTGCAAGGATGGCGAGGCGTGCAAGGCGCTGCGCCTCCTCGGCGCGCCGAAGCGCATCGCAAAGCACTGACGTCCAGGCTACAGCTGGATGACGGCGCCGCTCCGCTCGACGAGCACGTCGGCCATCGAGGAGCGGAACCGGACCTTGAGCAGCTCGCGTTGCGCGGGCGAGCAGCAGTCGCACTTGGGGGCTCGCTCGGTGCGGAGCTCGACAGGGGAGAGGATGCCGTCACCATCGGTGTCCGTGCTCGCGAGATCGTCGAACACCGGTGACGAGCTGAAGGAAGGGATCGGCGTCTGCTCCGCCGGATCCTCCGTCGAGCCCGCGTTGCAAGGGATCTCGTAGCCGAGGAGCCCCGCGAAGAGGTTCTCGGCGACCACGCTCACCGGCGCACTGTTCAGCGCGTTGGCGCGGATCTCGAGCGGAACGCCGTCGAACGGACGGAACGCCCCGTGGAAGGCGAAATCGATCCGCACGACCCGGTCACCCTTCTCCGCGCGCGCCACGAGGACGATCGAAGGCCCGAGCTCGAACGCCGACGACGGCGCGCTCGTCGGAGGAAACGACTCTGACGGGCGAACGAACCGCGCGACGAGCTCGGGGGGGACGTTGCGTGTCTCGGCATCGCGAGGCTCCGCCGTCGTGCGCACGTGGCCCGCCTCGAGTCTGCTCAGCGGGAGCCTGACGATCCCGGGACCGATGGGCAAACCAGGGGCAACGAAGCTCTCGGGGCTCGACGCGCGGAATAGGTACGGCCCCTGGTGCGAGCTCTCGAGGACCTCCGGATTGTCGCTTTCGGAGCTCTTGTCGACCGCGCCGCCCACGATCGACGCGAGCAGAGCGAGCTCCTCGACGTAGATCGTCCACCCGTCCGTCGTGACGAACGGCTCGCCGCGCGATCCGGCAGACGGAACGGTCGTGAGCCCGAGCGCGCCGCGCGGATCGCTCTCTTCCGTGGAGGGAACACACGCAGCGAGCGTAGAACAGAGGGCGAGCGAGAGTGCAACGTGGCGCACGACGCGCCGGATCATAACGCGCCGTCGACCGCTGGCGATGGCTCTCGAATCGCCTCTCGTGGCTCGCCGCCCGAACGGCTCAGTCGAACATGCCACGAGAGGTGGCCATGTCGAGCGCCTTCTGGAGAGCGTCATAGCCAGGGGCGAGGCCTTCGGTCAGGTCGTCGCCGCCGAAGACCTCTCGCACGAGCGCACGCGTCTTCTCGTCGGCGCATGCATCGCGGAACGCGGTAAATGCCTCGTCGCGGATGCGATCGGCCACGGCCGTGCGCACCGCGAGCACGTCCGGTGGGATCGCCCCGAAGGTCGCGAGCACGCGGACGTCGGCGCCCGCGATCTCCGACCATCCTCCGGCCGTCACGTCGCCGCTCTCGCTTGCGCGTGCGTACGTGCCGGTGACGTCGCAGGCGCCCTCGAGCATCGCCTTGATCGCGCTCCGGTGCGAGCCGTGGAACGTCTCGGTACGAAACAGCGTGCGAGGGTCGACGCCGAGCAACGCGAGCTTCACTCGCGGAAGGACGAATCCGGCAGCGCTCCATCGGTCGACCCAGCCCGCGCGCGTCCCGCGGAGCGCGTCGATGGTGCGGACCTTCGAGCTCGCGGGGACGATCAGCGCTGCTTCGTAGGCCGATGCGCCGCCGCGGAGGATGCTTCCGATCGGCGTCACGATCTCACCGAGACGCACGAACACGATGGGCGGAAGCCACGCCACGTCGACCCGACCGTCGCGGACGTCGTTCGCGAGCGCCTCGTACGAGGCCGCCTCGCGGCGCTGGATCGTCGCGCCAACGCGCTCACTCATCCAACGCGTGAGCTCGTCGACGCGTTCACCCAGGCCGCTACCGGCCGAAGGGACGACAATGCCGAAGACGATCCGTGACAGGCCCGAAGAGCTCATGAGCGCGCGACCGCCATCGTACTACGGCACGAAGACGGTCGAACAACAACGACTCACCAGACGAGATCGTGAGCCATCTTCAAGACGAGCACCGTGACGACACCGAGCACGACGACGCGTACGAGCTTGTCGCCGCGCTTGACCGCGAGCCGCGCGCCGACGAACGCGCCGAGCGCATTCGCCGCGGCCATCGGAGCTGCAATGCGCCACAGCACCGCGCCTTTGAGCGAGAAGAGAAGGAGCGCCGCCAGGTTCGAGGCGAGGTTCACGACCTTCGCGTTTCCAGAGGCCCGCGTGAGCGTGTCGCCGAAGACGAGGACGAAGGCGACGATCAACATCGACCCGACGCCCGGTCCGAAGAACCCGTCGTAGAACCCGAGCGCCAACGCGAGCGGCCCGAGCGCCAGCATGGCCCACGGCTTTGCCTGGCCGCTCGTCGGCTTGCGCGGGTACGCGACGATGCCGGCCGCGACCAGCAGGAGCACGAGGACGACCGGCTTGAGGGGCTCGGGCCTCACGAGAAGGAGGACGCGTGCGCCCGCGAGTGAGCCGACGAACCCGCACACGAAGGCGAGCGGCGCACGTCGTCGATCGATCCCGTCCCGCGTCCAGAAGGAGAAGAACGACGAGACGGCGCCGAAGGACGCCTGCCCCTTGTTCGTCGCGAGCGCCACGGGGACCGGCAAGCCTGCTGCGAGCAGCACCGGCACCGTGACGAGACCACCGCCGCCGGCGATCGCGTCGACGAGCCCCGCGGCGAACGCAGAGAGCGCGAGGAGCGCGATGACCCAGAGCTCCGGCAGGGACGCCACGCGCGCACTCTAGCGGAGCGATCGCTTCACGACGACGAGAGACGGATCGACCTCGGCCGTAGCGGGAGACGCGCGTACAATCCTTCGTCATGGCTCGACTCCCGTTCGCGCTCTTGGCCCTGCTGCTCCTCGGCGCCTGCAGCGACGGCGAGACCGCGGAGCCATCACCGAGGCTGCGCGAGGCCGGCGCGAGCTCCGAGCGCGACGGCGGCGACGGCGGCGCCGGCGACCCCCGCGACGCGGGGGCATCGGAGGACCAGGATGCGGGCAACGTCCCCGTGGAGCCGGAGCACTCCGGCGAGGCCACGTACTACAACGCCGAGGGCCTCGGCGCGTGCGGGATCCAGACGCCGCCGGACTACCTCGTCGCGGCGATCAACGACGAGCAGTACTCGAAGGCCAACTGTGGCCGCTGCGTATCGGTCGACGGGCCGAAGGGCACGGTCGTCGTGCGCATCATCGACAAGTGCCCGGGGTGCGACGCCGGCGATCTCGATCTCAGCGAGACCGCGTTCTCGAAGATCGCGAACAAGAGCGCCGGGCGCGTGAAGATCACTTGGCGCTTCGTCGAATGCCCGTTCTGAGCGGCCCTCAGGCCTCGGGCTCCGCAGCGCGATCGAGCTTCATCCAGGGCGCCGTCTGGTCGCCCTCGTAGACGAGCTTCTCGCCCTGCGTGAAGCGGAACGCGTATCGCGCGAGGACCTGCTTCTCCGTACGTCGCAGCTGCGTGTGCTCGCACGACAGGAGCAGCGGCTCGCCCGGAAGCGCCAGCGCTTTGAAGCGCGCCGAGTGGATCCGCCCGCCGTATCCGATCCATCCGTCCGCGTGGCGCAGCCCGCGCGCTCAGGCCTCGACGACGGGGGCGGCGACGTCGGCGCGCTTCTTCGCCGGCGCTTCCGGCTCCGCGAGCGTGCGCAGGACGTCGAGCTCCACCGGCGAGACGATCCGGCCTTCGTGCCAGAGCCCGAGCTCGGCACGCACCGCGTGGTACGGGATGGCGACGTCGCCGTGCTCGTTCTTGCCGAAGAGCGCCTCCATCACCTCGGCGATCTTCACGCCGCCTTCGCCCGTGATCGTCACGTCGACGAGGAGCGGGACGAGATCGCCGGCGACGCGAGCGTCCTCGAGGAACGCCGCGGCGCGCGGATCGAACGGCGAGAGGGCACGGAGGAACCGCTTGGCGTCGACCGCCTTCGCGAGGCCGCGTTCGAAGCGACGAACGAGCCGAACCTCCGGCGCTTCGAGCACGCGCTGAACCTCGGCCGAGAGGCGCGCCTCTCCACCGATCGCGTCGAGCGCGCGACGCGGAATGCCGACCGCGTATCGAGCTCCGTCGATCGCCTTCGACACGCCGCGATCGGAGGCGCCGAGCGATGCGCCGGCCCTCCACACGAGGCCCTCCGGCGACACGCGCGTGAGCTCCGCGGCGATCGCTTGCGGATCGACGTCGACCGTGAGCTTCACGTCGAGGATCTCCGCGAGGCTCGCGACACCGAGCGACAGCGCCGGTGAGAACGTCATGTCGGGCTTCGGATGAAAACCGGACGTGTAATAGAGCGGCACGTCGATGCGCCGGAACGATCGCGGCAGTGCGCGAATCAGATCCAGGTGCGAGAGGAAGGCCATGGGCCCGACCTTCGCGTAGAGGAAGCGGGTCCTCCGCGCGTGCCCCTGCACGATGCGCGGTGGCGGCGCCGGGCCCTTCTTCTTCGGAGGGACATTTGCCGCCGGGCTCGCGGCGGCAGCGTCGCCGTCGGCATTCGCGGTGACCGCTGGAGCTGCGGGCGCCGGGGCGACCACCGGCTCTTCGCGGACGAACGCCGGCGCGGGCTTCGCTTGTGGCTCGACGATGCGCGGCTGCTTCGCCCCGAGCTTCGTCAGGTAGACGAGGCGCTCGCTCCGCATCGCGGACAGGTCGCACGCCACGCCGCAGTCGTAACAAACGAGCTTCCGGTGATCCTTCTCGGCGTCTTCGAGGTTCGTGTGATGGACGAACGCGCCCGCGGCCTTGCCGCACGGCGGGCTGAGCCGGCTCTTCAGTGCCTTCCGGTATTCGCGGACGAGAAAGCCTTCCTCGAGGCCGACGTCGATGTGGCTCCACGGCAGCCGCGCGCTCACCGGGATCGTGCCGAGGTAGTCCGCCGGCGTGATGCCCTCGGCTCGGAACGCCTCCTCCCAGACGTCGATCTTCAGCTGGTCTTCCCACGAGTCGAAGCGCGCACCGTTCTGGTACGCACGGACGATGACACGTCCGAGCTTGCGGTCGCCGCGCGCGAACACGCCTTCGAGCCAGCTCGTCCGGCTGTCGTGCATGCGGAGATCGACGCCCTTCGCCGTCTTCGCTTCTTCGCTAAGCCAGCGCTGCTTCTCGACGACACTGTCTTCCGTGTCCATCGCGCACCACTGGAACGGCGTGTGCGGCTTCGGCACGTGCGTCGAGACGCTCACCGTGACCTTCGGCGGCCCCGCGTTGCTCGCCTCCTTGCGAACGCGCTTGCCGACCTCTCGGGCGCGCTTGCCGACCTTGACGATCTCGCGGACGTCCGTCTCCTCTTCCGTCGGCAGACCGATCATGAAGTAGAGCTTCATGCTGTCCCAGCCGCGCGAGAAGATGCGCTCGGCCGTCGTCATGAGCTGGTCTTCCGTGACGTTCTTGTTCACGACGTCGCGCATCCGCTGGCTGCCCGCTTCAGGCGCGAACGTCACGCCGCTCGCGCGGACCTTGCGCATGTCATCGAGGACGTTCTCGCTGAGGCCGTAGGCCCGCAGCGAAGAGACGCCGAGCGAGACCTTCTCCGGCGCGAGGCGCTCCGTGACCTTCTGGATGAGCGGCGCGATGCACGAATAGTCCGCCGTCGAGAGCGACGTGAGACTGACGCCGTCGTAGCCCGACCCTTTCACCGCCTTCACGAGGGTGTCGACGATCTGCTCGGGATCGCGCTCGCGCACGGGCCGGTAGATCATGCCTGCCTGGCAGAAGCGGCAGCCCTCGGTACAGCCGCGCGCGATCTCGATCGACATACGGTCGAAGATCGCCTCGGGACCACCGACCGGGCCGTCGTGAGGGAAGGGGAAGCGATTCAGATCGTCCACCATGTTGCGGCGGACGGGGAGCGCGAGTCCCGGCACCTCGGGCCCGTCGACGACCTCGAAGCCGGTATCGGCGTCGATCGTGACCGGATAGAACGTCGGGACGTAGACGCCGTCGAGCTTCGCGATCGCGAGAAGCCGTTCCTTGCGCGCGACGCCCTTGGCCTTCAGCTCCGTCCAGAGGAGCGCGATCTCCGTCGTGCGCTCTTCGCCGTCGCCGATGACGAACGCGTCGATGATGGTCGAGAGCGGCTCGGGATGCGTTGCCGTCGGTCCGCCCGCGATGATCAGCGGGTCCTCGTCACCGCGCTGCGCCGACAGGAGCGGCACGCGCCCGAGGTCGAGCATCGTGAGGATGTTCGTGTACGTGAGCTCGAACTGCAGCGAGAAGCCGACGACGTCGAAGTCCGACAGCGGCCGCGCGCTCTCGAGCGACACGAGCGGAAGCCCTCGCGTGCGGAGCTCCTTCTCCATGTCGACCCACGGCGCGTAGCAGCGCTCGCCGATGGTCCGGGGATCGTCGTTCAGGATCTTGTAGAGGATCTTGAAGCCGAGATGGCTCATCCCGATGTCGTAGAGATCGGGGAACGCGAGACACACGCGCGCGCGGACGCCGTCCCAGTCTTTCCTCACGGCGCCGTACTCGCCGCCGAGGTAACGCGCAGGCTTCTCCACGCGGTGGACGAACTCTGCGTACGGATGAAGAGAGGAAGACCCGGCCATTGTGGGCGCTATCTAGCGCGAAACCCGTCAGGGCGCCTGCAACTCGGCCATTGGCTTCGGAAATCGGGCTTTTTCGGCCCGCGGATGAGGTCGAGGGGATGCGGTCGCGGCGGCTCGGAGGGATCCAGGTTCAAGCTCCGGTTCGGGGGCTCGGAAGGGGGATCTCCCTTCGACCCATCACCGCGAGCGAGCCATCCTCCAGAGGAGCATTGCGCTCGCGGACCACACGGCGCCTACCAGGAGCCCGCTCGCGCCCGTCCAGAGCGGTCCTCCTGGACGTGAGACCGTCAGCGGGTCGAAGGTGAGGTCCATCACGGCGTTTACAGAAGCGTGAAGCATCACCGCGGGCCAGACGGAGCCCGTCTTGCGCTGGAGAAGCGCAGCGACGAAGGCGAGCGCCATCACCGACGGAAGGAACAGCAGCGCAGCGATGAACGGCGACGGACCCGTTACGAGCTGCCCCGTCAGGACGAGCGGCAGGTGCCATGCCCACCAGACGACGCCGCTCACCGCGACCGGGTGGGGCACGCGTGCCTCGATCAGCCGCGGGAGCATGTAGCCGCGCCAACCGAGCTCCTCGCCGGCGGCGGAGAGCGTGCTCGGAAGGAGACCCAACGTCGCGCTTCGGGCGAGCGACCGTGCAACGTCACCGGACGAGGTGCCTGCCTGGAGCGCTTCGAGACCGGACATCCACGCAACTCCGTACGCCGCGGAGAGCGTGACGACGGGATGAAGCCACGCCACGCCGAGCCAGCGGAGCCCGCGTCGATCGAGACGTAGCGAGAGGTCGGAGAAGCCCTCGCGCAGGAGCGCGCGCGTGATCAGCGCAGACAGGCCCGGGACCCACATCAACGCGAAGATCCACGACGGACGTCGCGCGATGTTCATGTCGACCGCGGCGCTCCCGAGGATCGCGAGGACGGCGAACAGCGCGAGGCCGCGACGAGCCCGAGCGACGGTTTGCGTAGAGCGCGTCATGAGGGTCGCTCTTCTTCCGCGACGGGTATGCCGCGTGCTGCCGACTCCGCGCAAGTCGATCAGCGCGTGAACCGGAACGACGCTACCCAAGGCGCTCGGCCCACGTCGGCGCCCGCGGACGTGGAGGCGTTCTTCAGGCGAGCTCGCCACCACGCATCGGTCACCGCAGGGCGGACGCCGTGAAGGACGCCCGGCGCACGCTCGACGCCCACGGCGAGCTCGTGATGCGCCAGGTGGGCACCGACGACCAGCAGCGGCTCTTCGCGCCCGGGCTCACGCGCGAGCAGGAGGACGGGCTCGAACAGGCCCGTCGCGCTCACGAGCACGCGTCCGCTCGCTGGATCGGAATGGATGACGGCGGCGACCGGGCCGACGACGTCGGGGCCGGCATCGTCTTCCACCTTGGCGATGCGTGCCGGAACGGACGCGAGCGCGGTCGCCTCCTCGGCCGTCAACGGCTCGTCGCTCGCGTGTCGTTCGGCTCCTCGCAGCGCGATGCGGAGGATGTCTTCGATCTCGACGATCTCGACGATCTCGACGAGGGTGGACGCGGAGCTGGAGGAAGGGGCCATCGGCCCGACCGACTCGAGCCCACGACGGAGTTGTCGAACGAGGGCGACGAGCCGCGCGACGAGCTCCGGGACGGGCTCGACGAACACGGGGAGGGGAGCGCCCGACACCCGTAGCTCGCTCGCGGAGGCCGAGGCGGGTGGACGTGGGCCTGCGAGCGGATGACCGGCATGGCGCACGAGCGTCCATGCCGCGAGGAGCGACTCGACCCGCATCCGATCCGCGGGCGCGCTTCGCTCGGCGCCGCCATTCGGCTCTGCGTTTGCCCATGCAATGAGGGCATCCACGAGCGATCCATGGACCGAGGCATGGAACAACGCCCCTCGTTCGAGCGCGTCGCGCTCGCGCTGCGCGGCGGCGAGCGCGGACGTGTAACCCTCGAACGCATCGGCATGGGTCTCGCGGAGCAGAGCAGGGGCCTCGCGAGCACCGAGCCATGCAGCGAGATCGAGCGTAGACGGTAGGACGCGCACGCCTTTGCGCAGTCGGTCGACCGGCGCGGAGGCGGCGTCCTCCTGGGCAGGGCCGACCGCGATGCCGACGAGAGACTGCAACACGGCCGAGTCGGCGGGAACATGACCACCGAACACACGCACACCGAGGGCCGCGCGGCCCACTCCACCGCCGCCGTCGTGGGCGACGGGGAGGCGGCCCGCCATCGCACGCGCGCGGACCTTGTCGACGCGCGCGACGTTGGCGATGTTCTCGGGCTTCGTCAGGTCGATGCCGGCTGCTTCGGCGACCGCGTCGATTTCGACGAGCGACAGGTCGTCGGGTTGTCCCCAAACGAAGGCGAGGAGGCGCGTCAGGTGCGCGTAGGCGGCGTGGATCTCGGGATCGATTTCGCGGTCGCATACGCGTGAGAGCAACATGGCAGCACGTGTGTTCGTACGTGCCCGGGCGACGTCGACGATGGCTCCGCGTGCCTCGCTGCGAGCGACGAGGGACAGCGGCGCCGCGCCGAGCCAGGCGAGCGCTCGGTATGCACCCGGACGGGCCGCCGAGCTCGGGACGGCGAAGCTCCCGTAGTCGATCTCGACGCCGAGAAGCGTGCTCACGGCGCGGCCGCCATGCCCTTCGATGCGCCCCTGCTCCGCTGCTACGACCTTCACGAGCTCCGGCGGCGGCGTCCACTTCGGCGGTGCTCCGTTGCCTGGCGAGGCCTCGAGCGCACGCGCGACCGCGATCACTCCGCGTGCCACGCGGTAGGCCTCGGCGAGCTCCGTGCCGACATCTGCCTGCTCCGCGCCGAGGCGTGCATCGACCTTCTCGAGGAACGACGAGAGCGCGGGGGCGAGCTCGATGTCTTCCACGTGACCGAGCGCGCGGACGATTCCGACGTGCACGAGGGCGAAGAGGGCGTCGGCGGTCAGCATGTGGGGCATGCGCTGATCCCGAAGATCCACATAGAAGGCGCCCACGGACCGGAATCGGTCGACACTCGATCTTCCCGTCGGCGCGTCGGTGCGGTCGAGATCTCGACCGAGCACGAGCACGCCGTCCCGGCGCAGGCGCTCGCGGGCTTCTGCAGGGAGATCGGTCCAGAGTCTCATCGCGCCTTCGAGCCTTGCGAGCGCGCCTTCCGCGACGGGGAGCTCGATCGGCCTTCGCGACGTCGGCCGGACGTCCACGTCGACGGGCTCCCAGTACCAGTGAGGGGGCGACGCTGCACGGCGTACGCGCGCCTTCGGCTCGGGC
Organism: Pseudomonadota bacterium; assembly: GCA_023423895.1. Classification (GTDB taxonomy): domain Bacteria; phylum Myxococcota_A; class Polyangia; order Polyangiales; family Polyangiaceae; genus Labilithrix. Next base: position 25,779 of record JAFAER010000013.1, on the reverse strand, counting down.
AACACCGGCGCGGGCGCGTGCGCCGGTTGCGCATCCCGACGTGCGCACGCAGCCTGAACGGAGAGGGCGCCTACGAATGCGAGCCCAAACGCATGCCCGCGACGAGGGATGCAGCCGTGACGCACGCGTATCCCCCACTTCACGATGCACGGACCATACTACGGACTGCAGGTGCTCGGTATCAGGTCGCTGAGCCCGTGAGGGGACCCGGGCCGCGTTGACGCGCGACCTCGAGGCCGTAAGCTCGATACGTGCTGCTCCCCTTCGTCCTCTTCATGGCGCCGGTCGTGACACTCGCGCCATCGACCACGGCGAAGCCACTCGAGCTGCCTCGGTCGGCATCTTCGGTCCCCGGGCCCGTGCTGATCGCTCCCACGCCGCGGAAGATCGTCCCGAGCAACCTACGCGCGGCTTCGCTCCTCTACGCTGCACGCCATCAGGAGGAGATGGGGCTGTTCCAGGCTGCCGATACGGTCGCTGCCGCGATCATCTCCGGAACGACGAAGCCCAAGACGAAGGGCAGCGGTGCGTCGACCGCGGAAGCGCGCGCGCACGCCTTCGTCGCTGGACGTGGTGAGCGATTGACGGCTACGGAGCGCGCGTCGTTCATCCAGCTCGTCGGTGACGGGGTGCAGATGGACTTCGAGGTGGTCGCGTCCGACTCCGCGAAGCAGATGGAGGCGTACGCGCGGCTGGTTGCATCCGTGAGCGCATCCCTGGACAAGTTCGCGGACGACAACGTGTCGTCGGAACGCGATCACCTCGTCGACGAGGCCGACAAGTCCGCCGACGACCTCGCGCTCACGATGAGCAATCATGCGTACGGCGGCGCGCACTACGCCGCCTCGAAGCTCGCCGAGCACGCACGCATCGCCTTCGAGCTGCTGAAGGACCCGGAGATCCTCGATGCGTACGGCGTGAGCTCGATGCACGAGCTAATCGCGAAGCTCACGAAGAAGACCACCGGAGAGATCCAGCTGCTCGAACGTCGTGGCGAGGCCGGGGCTCGGCTCATCGCGTCGCTGGCGGACAACGTGGACCTCCTCGGTGCGCCGGCGAAGCGAGTCGAGCTCGCTCGACGACTCGCTCCTCTCGGCGCTCACGCGAAGGAGTGGCTCTCGGTGAAGCCCGCGCGTGGAGCGAATGGCGCCTCGCTGAAGCTTCGAGCGCTCTGCTTCGACGCTGCGCGGAAGGTCGTCCCGTGCACGGTCGCGAAGCCCTGAACGATGGTGCCGGCGCCTTCCTTCGATGTGCTCGGCCTCGGTTTGAACGCGGTCGATCGGATCGTGACCGTGCGGCGTTATCCCGGCCGTGGAGGAAAGGAGAGGGTCGTCGCGGCGCACACGCTTCCAGGCGGACAGGTCTCGTCGGCCATGGTTGGAGCGCGGCGGCTCGGCCTCCGAGCGCGCTACGTCGGGGCGGTCGGCGACGACCCGGAAGGCGCGACGTTGATCGACTCCTTGCGCGGTGAGGGCGTCGACACGGGCCATGTCCTCGTCGTCCCCGGCGCCCACACGCAATCGGGGCTCATCGTCGTCGAGGAAGAGAGTGGCGAGCGCACGGTGTTCTGGGAGCACGACGAGCGATTGCGCCTTCCGGAAGCCGCTGTCCGTGACGACGTGATCACCGATGCCCGGATGCTGCACGTCGACGGCTTCGACACCGAGGCAGCCATTCGTGCCGCGCAGGTCGCGCGCGCGCATGGGATCGTGGTGACGAGCGACATCGACTCCGCATATCCCGGCATCCAGGCGCTGCTGCCGCTGCTCGACTACCTGATCGTGGCCGAGGGCATCGCCCCGGCGCTCGCCGGAGTGGATGATCACGAGAGCGCGGTGCGGACGCTCGCGGAGCGATACGGGGGCTGCGTGGTCGTGACGCTCGGTGCGCGTGGGGCGCTCGCGTGCGCGGGAGGAACCGTCATCGCGTCGCCGGCCTTCCGTCCTCCACGCATCGCGGACACGACAGGCGCAGGTGACGCGTTCCGCGCGGGTTTCATCTACGGCATCGCTCGCGGGCTCACGCTGGACGAGACGCTTCGTGCAGCGAACGCGGTCGCCTCTCTGAGCTGTCGCGCGATGGGCGCGCGAGCCGCGATGCCCGACGAGGAGGAGCTCCGTCGCTTTCTGGCGATTGCGTCGCCGATCGACGGGGACTGACCGATCACGCGCGGACCGCGAGCGGCTCGCTTCCGCTCTCAGATGCCTGCCGTCTGGAGCCTCGGGGCGCCCGCATACGTGCGATCGGCCTCGGCGAGGAATACATCGAGCCTCGGCACCTTGCGGGCATAAGGGAGCCGTTCGAGCTCGCGTACGAGGGCGACCTCGCCCAGGCGAGCGAGCTGGAGATCGATCGCGAGCATCGTCTGTCCACGGGCGAGGAGCGCATCCTTCTTCCGCTGGATCGCGTCCTCCGTCCAGGCGGTCGCGGCGCGCTCGAACTCATCGTTCTGCCGGCGAAGCTGCTCGACGAGCTCGCCGATCCGGGCTCGTTCGTGGGCGCGCGTCTCGTCGACGGCGATGTTTGCCATCTCCTCGCGGTAACGCTGGAAGCGTTCGACGATTCGCTGCGCGATGAGCTCGGGGATGTCCGTCGTCGCGACGAGATCTTCGACCGTGGCGAGCAACATCGTCTCGAGCGTCGTCAGACCGGCCGCGTAGAGCTTGTCGATCGTGACCTTTCGCACATCGGGGATCTGCGCCAAGAGCGCGTGGAGGATCGCCGCCTCGCGCTGGCTCCGGTCGCCGTCGAGCGCGAAGGTGTCCGGCAAGATGCCGGCGAGCGTTGCGTGCGCGTCGAGGATGCCCTCGCGTGCAGCTCCTTCGATGATCGTCGTCGTCGTGACATCGACCGCGCGCATCGCGGCGGCAAAGGCGCCGAGCCCGGACGCGAGATCGTCGAACTCGACCTTCTCGGCGGCGCTCCGGAGCGACTCGACCGACGGCTCACAGACGGCGACCCACGTCGACGGCGTGGGCCCCCAGCGCAGCTCGATCATGAAGTCGCGCACCTGGCGCATGTGGTTCGTCGCGAGCTCGCCGAAGAGCGCGCGCACGCCGCTGAGGTCCGTCTCCAGCGTTCCCGGAGATGCGGAGCGCGCTGCTCCTCCGGCCTGGATCGCGGCGAAGCCCTTCTCGACGTCGGCGCCGGGGGGCCGAGTTGCCGCCGCTTTCGGCTCGCCCTTGCCACGCGCGGCCGGAGGCTGCGGCGTGCGCGCGGGCGGAACGGGACGAGCGCTCGGAACGCTCGGAATACTCGGAATACTCGGAAGGGGAGGAGCGCTCGCAGGTGATGCCGGCGCTCGCGCGACAGGAGCCTTCGGCGGTGATGGAGCTTTCGCCGCCGGAGCGTTTGGAAGCGCTGGAGCCTTCGGCGGCGACGGAGCCTTCGGCGCCGATGGAGCCTTCGGTGGCGCTGCGGCTCGTGCGAGCGCCGCAGCCGTCGCTTCTGGCAGGACCATCGTGGGACGTTCTTCGTCCGCGCTTCGCTCGCTGACGTGGACGGTCGGCCGCTCGTGCGCCTCGGTCGGCGTCGGCCGCGCCTCCGGTGGGACGTAGGCCTGCATCACGACGGGCGTGGAGATGGGATCCGTAGGCGAGGGCGCCGCAGGCTCGCGGCTCGTGACGCCGCCGGTCGCCTGCTCGGCGGCCTCGGCCTCGGCCTCGGTCTTCGCTGGATCGCCCTTGAACAGCTTCGAGATGAAACCCATCGCCGCGTTCGAGGGAGTCATCGTATCAGGTGCGGCCTCGACTGCACCGTCCTCGAGCCTGTGGAGAGCTCGGATCGAGCGACGTCGCATCGTGCATGAGCTCCGGCGACATCGTTCCGGGCGTGTGGGAGCAGCCGTGGAGGAAAGTTCCTCGGCGAGCGACGTCGCGGAGGGCCCAGCATGCCAACCTGTGCCGAACCCTGAAGCGCACGTCGCGCACGAAGGCGACAGAGTCGCGAAAGTGGAGATGTGTTGCGGTGGCGCATGACTTGCTCAGGGCTCGACCATGGACGCACGACGCCGTGTTCGCAGCCTGAAGCCCTCGTTCGTCGTCGTCGTGGCCGCGGCCGCTGCTGCCACGATCGGATGTGGCGCACTGGAGTCGGGGTTCGGATCCAGAGGCTCGCCGGACGATCGGCCGTCGAAGCGCGAATGCGAGCGCGACGACGAATGTTTCAGCAACAATCCCCCGCCGCCGATGCCCGAGCCGCCGCCACGTCCGGAGTTTGGCAGCACCGTGACTCAGGAGGTGGCCCCACCGCCGCTCGGCGCAGCGAGCCTGATCACGACGAGCGACGGAGCGACCGCCGTCGCGACTGACCCCGATCGCGATCGCGTCGTCGCCGTCGACCTTGCCACGGCGCAAGTCCACGCGATCGCGCTCGAGCCTGGCGACGAGCCCGGCCGCATCGTGGAAGGGAGCTCGAACCAGGTCCACGTGGTCCTCGACCGCGCAGGACACGTCGCGACGATCGATCTCGCGACCTCGAAGGTCGTTCACCGACGCGCGGTGTGCGCGGCTCCATCCGGCATCGCGCGCGACGGCGCGACCCTCTACGTTGCGTGCACCGGTGGCGAGATCATGACGCTGCCCGAGGCGACGGACGGGGCCGCAGAGCGCCTCGCTCGCGTCGACCGCGACCTGCGCGACATCGTCGTCGTGGGCGACAGCCTCTTCGTGAGCCGATTGCGTCGCGCCGATGTGTTGCGGATCCGGAAGGCCGACGGCGTGCTGCTGTCACGCGGCACTCGAAAGCCGGTCGAACCGAACGGCTCCGCAGCCACGGAGCCGCTCGAACCGTTCGTCGGCTGGCGGCTCGTCGCGGGGCCGAGCTCCGAGGGCGTCGTCCTCGTTCACCAGATGGCAGAAATGGCCCTGCTCGATGCGGAGCAACCGCGGGCTTATGCCAGCCTCGATCCTTGCCGAGGTCTCGTCAGGACTGCGCTCACGATGTTCGCACCGGACGGGAACGGAAGGGTCTCTGACCGTCCCGGCGGGCTGCTCGGCGATGCGGTTGCTGCCGTGGACCTCGCCATCTCGCCCGACGGAAAGTACTGGGTGGCGATCGCGGCCGGGAACGGCCACACGCCGAGCTTGCCTCAGATCCATCTGTTGCGCGGGTTCGTCGATGCCAGACAGTGCGCCGTGCAGCCCTCGTCGACGTCGTCGTTCGGCTCCGCTCGACCTCCGACGATCGATCCCCCTGGGCAAGCCGTCGCCGCTGCGTTCGCGCCGAACAACGACCTGCTCGTGTTCACCCGCGAGCCCGCCGCGATCCACCGGCGTAGCGCGGCGACGCTCGACAAGCAGATGAAGGACTGGGAGACGATTGCGCTCGGCGGAGCGAGCCGCGAGGACACGGGGCACGCCGTCTTCCACAGCAACACCGGCGGCCGTGTCGCGTGCGTGTCCTGCCATCCCGGCGGAGGCGACGACGGCCGCGTGTGGCAGCTCTCGAGTGGCCCGCGCCGGACGCAGTCTCTCCAGGGAACGCTGGAGGGCACCGCGCCGTATCACTGGAACGGCGACGTTGCCGGCATCGAGAGCGTCGCCACGGAGGTCTTCGTGCAGAAGATGGGCGGTCAGGAGCTCGACACGTCACAGGTCGACGCGCTTCGCTCCTGGGTCACCCGCATTCCGGCGCCGCTCGTGTCGTCGGCGGTCGATGCCGACGCGTCGGCGCGCGGGAAGATGCTGTTCGAGGACACGTCCGTCGGTTGCAGCAGCTGCCACGCGGGCCCGAAGCTCGCCACGAACGAGAGCGTGGACATCGGCACTGGCGGCACGTTCCAGGTGCCTTCGCTGCTAGGCCTCTCTCTCCGCGCGCCGTTTCTCCACGACGGTCGAGCGCTGAAGCTGCTCGACGCGGTCGGCCCGAACGGGGGCGCCGACCGTCATGGCAAGACCTCGCAGTTGACCGATCAGCAGCGCGAAGACCTGGCGACGTACCTCGAGACGCTCTGATGCACCCGTGGTCGCCCGGACGCGAGCGCGAGCACCTGAGCCCGGCTCGAGACGCCGAGGTCACGGAAGATCATCTTCACGTAGTCGCGCACGGTGTAGACGGTGATCCCGAGCGCCGCCGCGATCTCCTTGTCGGAGGCGCCGGTGAGCATGGCATCGAGCGTGGCTCGCGCACGTGGCGGGAGTCGTCTCCGGCGAGCGAACACCGGCTGGAACAGGCGTCCGACCCCGAGATGAACGAGATGCAGGACCGCTCGGTCTTCGTCGTCGAAGGGGGCGTCGCCCGCAGCGCGCATGAAGCCCATGCCCTCGACGGTCCCGTCCGGCAGGCGCCAGTGGCTGCCGAGGAAGTGCTCGAACCCGGCGGGACGCACGTGCTCGGCCACCCACGTCGACTGACGCCATTGGCTCTCGGGCATGACGTCAGCGTTCGTGAGCGTGACGGGGTCCGAGCCGGAGACGGCCATGCGGTGCACCGCCGAGTGATACGGCGTCGCGACGGTGAAGACGCCTGCGCGCGCGTCGGGCGCGCGCATCGCGTGCTCGAGGTCTTCGACGACGCCTGCGAGGACGGCACCCACGAGCTGGAGACCGGTCGCCTTCAGGTGGCGGCGGGCTTCTTCGGTGCACGCGCCGATCTCGGCGACCTCGCGGACGAGACGAGCCGCCTGCCGCGCACGAGCGATGGGGACGGAACCGAACACGACACCATCATCCCATCCGCGGCGCCCCCGCGCCATCGGGGGATCGATCTCGAAGGTTCGCCTGGCGCGAGACCGCGAGGACGGCATCCGTCCGCGACCGAAGGCCAAGCTTGCCGAGCACGCGCCGTACATGCGTTCGGACGGTCTCGACCGAGACGTGAAGACGCTCCGCCAGCGCCCGGTTGCCGAGGCCGTCGGCCATACCGGCGAGGACCGCCGACTCTGCGCGCGTGAGGCCGCCGCGGCGCGCGAGCTCCGCGCATCCTTCGCCGGTCGCGCCGGTCGTGTCGCCCCGCTCCAGCTCCACCAGAACGAGCGTGTCGGCGGCCGGTCCTCCGATGGGTGTCAGGTGCACCGTCATGACCTCGCCCCCGATCTGCGTCGTGATTCTCCTCGGTTCGGAGGACCGTGGAAGGACGCGACGGATCGTCTCGATCGCCCTCGCTCCTGCACGCGTGAGGAGCTCCTCGCACGCCGGCGATGCGCACACGATCTTGCCCGTCCGCGACAAGACGAGCCGCGCCGGACCGGAGCTCGCTGCGACGAGCGACGCGAGGGCGTTCTTTTCGAGCTCGAGGTCCGACAGCCTCTCGGCCCGCTCCGTCGCCGCTGCGAGCGCAGGCAACAAGCGCGCGAGAATGGCGTGCTCCGGCGCGCCGAAGTCCTCGCTACCGGGAGGGCGCGCGAGGAGGAGGCCGGTCATCCCCGGCGCGCCGTACTGGAGGTGCGTGAGCCAGACGCAGACGAGATGCTCGAGCCCAAGGGCTCCGTAGAACTCCCCGTACGCGACGCTGCGACGGAACGTGCGCCGCTCGACGTGCCGGGTCGCATGAACGACCCTCGGCCTCGCCTCGAGCTGGCGCGGGAAGTGCTGCACCGGATCCGCGTCGAGGAGGTCTCGCGCGTAGCCGTCGACCTGGTGTGCGATCGTCCCTGCGAGCGCCACGAGCCGTCGGTCGTCGTCGTACCGGTAGAGGAGCGCAGCCGACGCGTCGATCGCCTGCTCGATCTGCGGAAGGACGTGATCGCCGATGTCGCGGAGGCTCGTCACCGACGCGATCGCGGTCAGCGCGGGCTCGACGAAGCGTGCGGCCATTCGCGACGACCCTAGCTGCGTCGTCCGTTCGGCAAATCCCCAAGAATGGGGATGCGCGATTCACCCTTCCGGAGGACGACGGGGCAAGGCGGCGAAGCGACCATCGTGCCTCGGAGGTTCGCGCATGAAGACTGGTCCGATCGTCGCGCTGCTCGCTGGTTTCATATCGATGTTGGCATGTGGCGGGACGCGCAACGACGCTGCCACCGCCGATCCGGCGACGCCGTCGGCCCATGCGCTCGGTTCGCTCGATTGCCGGCACGCGTCGTCGTACGAGATCGAAGGAGTCGGAGGTGCGCTGTTCAACACGCTCGCCGTCGACGTGAGCCTGCTGCCGATGCCCGACGTCGGTAAGGTCCTCGCGAACGACCAGATCCACATGTTGCGGATGGCCCGAGACGCAGGGCTGACCGTGCAGAACAAACACGTCCCCGCCTTCATGAGCTTCGACGAGAGCGGCGCTCCCGTGCGCGTCCACTCCGGCGGCTTCTACCAGTGCGCGACGCTCCGCGACTGTGAGCGCTACCTCACGGACGTCGTGGGATCGTACCGACTCGACGGGACGCTCTTCGCCGACCGACCGGAGTTCCACGGCAGCTTCCGCGGCCATGCGTACGAGGTGATCGGCGCGGCACGGTTCCGTGACGTCGCGGAGAACCACGCCGTCAAGATCACACGCTGGCGGGTGAAGACGCCCGGCTGGAATCCTCGGGCCTTCCTGGCCCAGCGCTGGAAGGAGCGTTCGCGCGAGGAAGCGTGCCGGCGCGGTACGCTCGCGCAGGCGCATCTCATCTGGAGTGAAAAGGAAGGCATCGTCGCCGAGGTCACGGTCGGCACGAAGATCGAGGCGAGGCCGGGAGATCCGGCGCCGTACTTCGCCGCGTCGCTCGGGTCGCTCGCCTCGCAGGACGTGCTCGATCCGCAGCTCGATCGCGTGGCCCTCGAACGGCTGCCGCCCGAGGACAAGACCGACACGTACCTCGTGCTCACGTATTGGCCGAGTGCGCTCGGACCGTCGCGCTGGCCGAACTCGGCCGGGACGACGGCGGGTGGGCCCATGCCGGAACCCTATTGCGGAGACGGCTCGTGCAACACGACCGTGGCGCGCTCCGAAGATGCGACCTCGTGCCCGGCAGACTGTGCTCCGGGCTGCGGTGACGGCACGTGTTCAGGCAAGGAGACGCCCACCACATGCGCCGTCGATTGCCGCCCTGGCGGCTCGGAGTGATGCGGTCGACAGAGCCGTGTCGCGGCTCCGCCCGGCGTGGAGCACGAGCCCACCCGCACGCGCGAGAGCGCGCTATGGTGAAGCCAACCACGTGATCGGGAAGAAGAAGCGCAATGTGACGGACGGGCCCAAGGGCCGGCCGAAGCCGGAGCGGTTGCGCTTCCCGGTCGCCGTGCTCATCCGCATGTTCGTCATCGGATCGGTCGCCGTCATCGCGTCCCTCTGGGCACTCTGGCGCCAGTACAACATCCCGCGCATGCCCATGGTGGTCCCGGTCACGCCGGCGCCGTCGGCGACGGAGATCGAGATCGAGCCCTAGGGCCGCCCGTCATCGATGAGCGGCTCGGCGAGCTCGTCCTCGAGGTCAGGCGTGTGTTTCGGTCCGACCAGCAGGTACGCCACGATCTCGGCGGCGGCCGCGAGCAAGAAGCCGGGGACGAGGAGCACGGCGAGCAGGCGCGCGACGACCAGCCCGATCGCCAGGGCTGCTGCCTTCGCCGGCGGTGGTCCGTTGCCGGCGGCGAGGAGCACGTGGGCGACGTGCCCGTGAGCCATCGCGCGGACGAGGACGTGGTGGACGACGAGCAGGACCAGCGACAGCACGGTGAGGACGACGGGGCGCCGGTTGGCTGCCACGAGCGCGCGGAGGTCGTTCGTCGTCACGACGATGACCTCCGTCCCCGGGGGGCGGTCAGCATGGCGAACATGATCGCGTCGCCGATGGGCCCGCCCGTCGCGTACGTCCACGTCCCGTCCTCCTCGAGCGGAGCACCGAAGAGGTGCGCCGTAGCGTAGAGGGCCGTGAAGGTCTCGAGGTCGTCGTGCGCGCGGCTTGCGCCGATCGCGAAGCCGCTCGCCGAGACGCCGAAGCCGAGGAACACAGGCCCGGAGTCGACGTCCCCGCGTCCACGATGTCCCGGTGGGTACTCCATCATGCCGCCGAACCCGAGCACAGTACGGAACTGCGAGCGCTCGAGCGACTCGAACAGCGCTCGCGACATGACCTCGTCGGCGAACGAGAGAAAGTAGGCGGCGAGGGCGGTGCCGGACGCCCGCGGAGCGTCGATCGGGCGTCCGTCTTCCAGCGCCACGGACTGAAAGAGCAGGCCTGTCTTTGCGTCGACGCCGTGCGCGCGCACGGCCTCGAGCCCCCGGCGGAGCGCTGGCGCCGGCGCCTGGCTCGTCGCCCGCGCATGAAGCGCCAGGGCGGCGAGCGCCGATGTGTTGTCGACCGGGAAGACCTCGTTAGGGTACGTCTCGACGAGCCCTGCAGGCGATCGGTCGATGCGCCGCGCGAGCGCCGCGATGATCGCCTGCTCGCGCTCGACGAACGGTGACGACGGCCGAAGCACGCGATGCAGCGCGAGCGCCAGGCCCGCGTAGCCGAGGTACGCGACGTGGCCTCGATCCAGCTCCGATCCTCCCGGACTCGCGATCGTGGCGAGCGCGTCGTTGCCCCAGGCTTCCCCGTCGAAGACACGCACGCGCGGCGTGAGCATCGCGTCGAGGCAGCGTTCCATCCGCTGGACGTTCACGTCGCGGACGTCGGGTCGCTCGAGGGCGAGCTGGCCGAAACCCATTGCTGCCATCATGTACGTGGCGAAGAGCCATTCGCCGTCGAACCTCCGCGAACCGGTCGCGAAGGATGTCGACGCGAGCTCAGCCGACGCCGTCCAGTCCGCGAGGCCCGCTGCGAGCGCATCGGTCTTCGCGGGATCGCCGTCGAACCAGTTCGTCGCGTCTCGCTCCATGACCCGGTGCGGCACCGTCGCGAAGCCGAGCACGAAGGCGAGGAGCGCGACGAGCGCGCGCGTCGACCCTTGCTTCTTCGCCGGGGGCGTCCCGTCGTCGGCCATGCCTCATTGGACGATCATCCTCGTGAAATGACGAGCCTCTCGCGTCCTTCCTGCGACCGTTCGAGCGGCGCCACCGACCACGAGGCGCGGGCGCGAGCTCGAGCGGAGCGGGTCTTGACGAAGGCGGCACGGAAGCGCATAAGTGAATTATGGGTTCACTATTGGCTCGGCCGACGGCGAGCTCGCGGCACTTGATCGCGCACATCCTCGAGCAGCCATCGCTCGTCGCCGAGGTCCGCGCGCTGCCGCCCCGCGCGCTCGCGAAGCTCATCGATCACGTGGGGCTCGAGGATGCCGGCGAAATCGTGCAGCTCGCGACCGCGGAGCAGATCGAGCGTGTCTTCGACGAAGATCTCTGGAAAAGCGACGCTCCGGGTGAGGACGAGGCGTTCGACGCTTCGCGCTTCATCGTCTGGCTCGAGATCCTGCTGGAGGCCGGCGACCGTGCCACCGGCCGGAGGCTCGCGGAGCTCCCCGACGACGTGGTCACGCTCGCGTTCCATCGTCTCGTGGTCGTCGTCGACGTCGACGAGCTCGCATCGGAGGTCGTAGACAACGACGACGACGAGGCGGACGCGATCGAGAGCGCGCTCGAAGGGGCCCTCAATCACGAGATCGGATCGTTCATGATCATCGCGCGCCAGCACGACGGATGGGACGCCATCGTCAACTCGCTCGTCGCGCTCGACGAAGAGGACCACTCGGCGTGCACGCGCCTTCTCGAGCGGTGCGCGGCGATGTCCTCGCGCGAGAGTGAGGAGCACGGCGGCCTGTACGATCTGCTCACGGCGGAAGAGATGCTCGAGGCCGACGCCGGAGGTGACCGCGCGGACCGACGCGCTCGCGAGGGCTTCGTCGCCCCGTCGGATGCACGCGCGTTCTTGCGGCACGCACGCGAAGCGTCGTTCGACGACATGATGAAGGAGCCGAGGGACTTCTTGACCCGCACGTGGTTCCGCGACCTCGATCGCCGGCCACCCCCGCCCGAGCCGGCAGCGCCCAACTTGCTCGGTCTGCTCGAGTCGGCGGGCGTGATGCGCGAGACCGGCGGTAGCGCGGAACCCGCGCATCGGCCTCGGCCCGCGCTGGGGAAGGGGAAGACTCCGGCACGCGCGTCGTCTCGGAAGACGCCGCGGGCGCTCGAGGCTCGCGACGGCGCTCGAGCGGAGCAGGTCCGTCCGGACGACGATGCGGCCGAGAGCCTCGTCCTCCGCGTTTCGCTCGAGCGCCTCGCCGTCCTCGATCCGGGGCTGCACGGCGAGCGGATGGAGGAGCTCGCCTTCCTGGTGAACGTCCTCGTCGCCGGCGCGACGTACCGAGGCCGCACCTTCCGGCCGGGAGAAGCCGCGGAGGCGGCGATCGCCATTGCGAGCGTCGGTCTCGAGCACCTCGCGAAGCTCACCGCGCGTGATGCGAACGACATCGTCGCGAAAGAGGGCGTCGTCGCCGCGTTCCGCGCCGGCGTGAAGCTCGGTGCCCTCGACGTCCTCGCGAAGTGATGCTGCTGAGCTCGTGATCGGTGATCGACGGAGGCCCTCGACGTTTGCGAGAATGCGGGCTGGATGCCCCGACTTCGCATCGTCTCCGTCAACGACGTCTATTCGCTCGAGAACCTTCCCCGGCTCAAAGGTCTCGTCGATCACTACAAAGCTCGCAACGACAGCGATGCGCTGATCGTCGTGCTCGCGGGAGACTTCCTCGCGCCGAGCCTCCTCTCGAGCATCGATGCAGGGCGCGGGATGGTCGATTGTCTGAACGGTGTCGGCGTCACGCATGTCGTCCTCGGCAATCACGAGGACGATCTCCCGGGCGAGGAGCTCCGGCGCCGGCTCGAAGAGCTCGAGGCGAAGTGTCTCGGGACGAACGTGGTCGCGGGGCTGGACCTCCCTCGAAGCGACGTCATCGACGTAGGCGGTCTCGCGATCGGCCTCGTCGGCGTCGTCATGGCCGACGCCTCCATCTACCGCGGCAAGCCATTCGGTGGCGTCGACTTGACGAACGCGAACGACGCCGCGATCGAAGAGGCCACGAAGCTCTTGGCTTCGGGATGTGCCGATGTCATCGCCATCACCCATCAGTCGATCGGCGATGACCGCGCGCTCGCGAGCCAGCAGCGGACGCGTCGGTTTCCGGTGATCATCGGCGGTCACGAGCACACGCCGATGCTCGTCGACGTCGAAGGCACCTGGATCGTCAAGACGGGCTCGGAGGCCGTTCATGCGGCGATCACCGAGATCGTCTGGTCGTCGCCCGACGGCGCCGGCCCGCAGGTGACGACGCGGCTCGAAGAGGTGTCCATCCATCCGGAGGATGCGCTGCTGCGCGCAACTGTCGACAAACACATGGTCGCCGTCCGGGAGCTGTCGACCGCGACTCTGTATTACCCGAAGGCGGGCGAGCACCTCTCGTCGAAGGGTACGCGTTCGAAACAGACGACGCTTGGCGCGCTCGTCTGCTCGCGATTGCGTGACTGTCTCGGTGCGGAAGCATGCGTGTTCAACGGCGGCGGGATCCGCGCCGCTCGCGACTACCCCGAGCGGTTCACGTACGGCGACGTCGAGGCGGAGGTCCCATTCGACAACGAGGTCGTCGTGGTCTCGTTGCCGGGTAGCGTGCTCCGCGATGCGGTGGCGTTCTCGCGCGCGAAGGCACCGCTCGAGTCCGGCGCCTTTCTCCAGGTCGACGATCGGATGACGGTCGAGGAGCCCGGGGCGAAGCTCATCGCGATCGACGGCGCCCCGCTCGATCTCGATCGCCGCTACCAGGTCGCCACCGTGCGTGAGCTGTTTCTCGGCCTCGATCACGTCGAGCCGCTCGTGCGCTGGGCGAGGGACAATCCCACGCTCATTCCGGAGGTCGGAAGCGGTCGGGAGCCGAAGGTGATCCTCCTCCAGTCGTTTGCGCTCGGCATCTGGCGCGAGCTCGGGGGCTTCGACGCGGTCGATCTGAACGGCGACGACAAGGTCACGCCTTCGGAGGTCGCGGCGGCCGTTGCGCTCCGGCGTCCGTCCGACGGGCCGTCGACCGTGCTCGCGGACATCGTCATGCGCGCGGTCGACGTCGACGCCGACCACGTCATCTCGCGTGACGACGCCGCCGCGCTCCTCCGGCTCGAGACCGAGCTGCAGGCTCGCCGGACGACGCCGAAAGACTGATCCTGCGCTCTGCGCCCGCGCTGTATAGCCGTGATCGGTTGACCTGAGCCTCCGATTCGCGCCGCCCGTTGGGCGAGCGGCACGAATCTCCAGCCGGTAGCTCGAGATCCGAACACGGCTCGTGTCCGTGCAGGATCGGCGGAACTGGGTTCCGCCTTAGCGCGATATACTCGCCGCGTGAACGCCGGCTGCATCGACGAAGACACGCTCGCCGATCTCTTCGCTGGCGCGGCGACGGCCGCGATCCGCGAGGCCGTCGAGCGGCATGTCGACATCTGTTTCGACTGCCGCGCGCTCGTTGCGGCGTACGCACGCGCGTCGGACGACTCCGACGCAGACGATCCATCGTCGGCACCGACGCTTTCGAACGGTTCGGCCGCGTTGGCACCGACGCTGTCGAGCGAGCTGCCGCCGGCAACGGTCGCAGCTCCGCAGACCGGGCACCTCCTCGCGCAGCGGTATCTGCTGGAGGGCGTCGTCGGCGAGGGCGGCATGGGCGTCGTGTGGGCCGCGCGCGATCTCGTCGCCGGTCGAATGGTTGCCCTCAAGATGCTCAAAGAGGGATCGCCCGAGCTGGTGAGGCGGACGTGGAGGGAGGCGCGGGCGACCGCGCGGGTCGGGCATCCATCCCTCGTCGAGGTGATCGACGTCGTGCCTCCGCAGGGCGACGATGGAGCACCGGTGCTCGTCATGCCGCTGCTCGAAGGCGAGTCCCTCGATCGTCTGCTGCAGCGCCGCGGAAAGGTCTCGCAACACGAGGCGCTGGAGATGCTCGAGCCCGTCGTTGCCGGCATGCACGCGGCCCACGCGCGAGGTGTCATCCATCGCGATCTGAAGCCGCCGAACGTGTTCCTCGCCGACGACGGGAGCGGGGCGCACACCGTACTCGTGCTCGACTTCGGGCTCGCCAAGCTCCTCTCCGACGACGGCACCGATGCCGGCGCCGACAAGCTGACGCGCACCGGAGCACTGCTCGGGACGCCCTGGTACATGGCCCCGGAGCAGCTCTTCGGCGACTCGTCCGTCGATCATCGTGCCGACGTGTGGGCGATCGGCGTCATGATCTACGAGTGCATCTCGGGTCGTCGTCCGGTCGAAGGGCGCTCGTACGGTCAGATCGCTCGGAACGTCGCTCGCGGAACCATCGCCCCGCTCGTCGAGCTCGAGCCCGAGATCGCTCCCGCGCTCGCCGACCTCACGGCGCGCATGCTCGACAAGGATCGGGGTGGCCGTCCCGACCTCGCCGACGTCCACATGGTCTTCCTGTCCGTGCTCGGTCGCTGAACCGGTCCGTGGAGTGTCCCACGGTTGCGCACACTAGCCCGTGCGCTACATCTGCGTCGTGGGACCGGGAGCCGAGATTGCGAAGCGTTTCCGTCTGGAGCGCCAGCTCGGTTCGGGAGGCATGGGCTCGGTCTGGGCCGCCACCCATCTCGTCACGCAGAAGTCCGTCGCGCTGAAGTTCCTCCACGAGAAGCGCGACGACGAAGCTGCGCGGCGCCGTATGCTGCGTGAAGCTCGCGCGGCGTGTGCCGTGCAGCATCCGAACGTCGTCGCGGTTCACGACGTCATCGAAGGCGAAGACGGCACGCCGATCCTCGTCATGGATCTCCTTCGCGGGGAGTCGCTCGCTGGCAAGCTCGCGCGCGAGAAGACGCTCTCAGCGGTCGACGCGGCCGCCGTCGTGCGTCCGATCCTCTCGGCGCTCGCTGCTGCACATGCAGCGGGGATCGTTCATCGCGACCTCAAACCGGACAACGTCTTCCTCGTCGACGGAGCCTGCTCCAACGTGCGGATCCTCGACTTCGGCGTCGCCAAGCTCTCGGGGAAGGATGCGGCGACCAAGGAGACGAACCGCCTCACCGAGACGGGCGCGATGATCGGGACGCCGCATTACATGGCGCCGGAGCAGGCGTTCGGCGAGTCGGATATCGACGCGCGTGCGGATCTCTGGGCCGTGGGCGCGGTCCTGTACGAGTGCCTTGCCGGCGTGCCGCCGACCGACGGTCACAACCTCGGGCAGATCCTGAAGGTGCTCGCGAGCGGGAAGATCGTGCCGCTCGCGTCGCGTGCACCGCTCGTCCCGGCGGCGCTCGCGGCGCTCGTGGACGATCTGCTCGCGATCGAGAAGGAGGCGCGTCCTCGCTCGGCGGAGGAGGTGCTCGCGCGACTCGAAGCGCTCGATACGAACGCCGCGACACCTCACGGCTCCGCGAGCTCGGCTCCGGATGCCCCGATGCCGGCACGTTCCGAGACGCTCGAGCTCGCCGGGCAGGCGCTGCCCGCCGTCCCGACCACGACGGCGACACGCCGAACGGGGCGGACGAGCCTCTGGATCGCCGGCGCCGTGACGGCAGGGGCTCTCGTCGCGGCCGCCGGAGGCGTCGGGATGCGCCTGCGCGCTCCGGCTGTTCAGGAGGCTGCGCAGGTGTCAGAGAGTGCCGTCGCGTCCGCCCCGTCGAGCGCGAGCGCGCGCCTCGTCGAACCGTCATCGATCGCGCCCGCCGTCGACGTGCCCGAGAGCCCGGCTGCTCCCGCACCCGTGGCCGCGGTGCCAGTGAAGAACCACGTGAAGCCACGCGCCACGAAAGCGCCGCTGCCGCGTCCGTCCGAGGCGGCGACCAGCGCCGATGCGAAGTCGAGCAGCGGGCCGCTCATCGCCGAGCCGACGTTCTGACATCCAGGTATCATCGGGCCTGGATGAAGGCGCGGGGCCTCGTTCCTCTGATGATCGCGGTGCTCTCCGCGAGCACGGCCGCGCATGCGGACGACACCGAGCAAGCGCGCGAAGCCTTCCGTCAGGGATCTGCGCTTGCTCGGGATGCGCAGTGGGGCGCTGCGCTCGGCGCGTTCGAACGATCCGCGAAGCTCCGGGCGAGCGCGGGAACGACGTACAACATCGCGGTCTGTGAACGTGCCCTCGGTCAATACGTCCGCGCGCGGCGCACGTTCCAGCGTGCGCTCGAAGAGCGCAGGAGCGAGACGGATCTTCCGGAGTCGAGCGTCGCGGACATCGAGCGGTTCCTCGGCGAGATCGACGGCCTCGTCGGGGCGATCCAGGTCACGCTCGTACCGGCCGACGCCGCCCTCGCGGTCGACGGGCAGCCGCTCGAGCTCGTTCAGCCGGCGTCGGGCGCGTCGGTGCCGACCCTGCTCGCGGGCACGCTCCCGGCGGGACCCGGCAAGGCGCCTCCCTCAGGGACCTTTCGTGTCGTTCTCGACCCGGGCGCCCACGTGTTCGTGGTCTCGCGCGAGGGATTTGCCGACGCGGTGAAGTCGATCACGGTCCGGCCCGGCGAGAAGGCGAAGCTCGATCTCGCCGTCGAGCGGCTTCCCGCGTCGTTGTGGGTCTCGGCGAATCAGCGCGGCGCCGTCGTGACCGTCGACGCCCTCGACATCGGCGTGGCCCCGGTCGAGCTCTCGCGACCTGCGGGCAAATACCACGTGATCGTGCGGAGGCCGGGCTTCATCCCCTACGAGGTCGACGCGGCCCTGCAGCCCGGACAGAAGACCGAGCTGCGCGCGAAGCTCGAGCCGGAGAAGCCGAGCCTCCTCTCACGATGGTGGTTCTGGACTGCGGCGGGCGTCGTGCTCGCGGGCGCGGCCGTGACGACCTACGCGATCACGCGTCCCGAGCCCGAGCGGCCTCCGATCGACGGTGGCGGGCTCGGCTGGGCCGCACGCGTGCCCTGACCGAAACGGCCCACGGCGCGGTACGCTCACGTCCGTGCTGTTCGAGCGTTTCAATCGATGGTTGCAGCGGTCGCACGAGAGCGCGGCTTTCCCGGCCGAGTACACGGAGATGCTCGAGAGGAACGTCCCGCTCGCGAGAGCGCTCTCGGACGAAGACCGCCGTGAGCTCGAGCGCCTCATGATGGTGTTTCTCGACGAGAAGCACTTCGAGGGCGCCGGCGGCTTCGAGATGACGGACGAGGTTCGCATCACGATCGCGGCGCAGGCGTGCATCCTGCTCTTGCATCGCGACACGGACATCTATCCGGACCTCGACACCATCGTCGTCTACCCGAGCACGTATGTCGCGCGCGAGACGCGGCAAGAAGGGCCGGTCGTCATCGAGGGCGACATCGCACGTCTCGGCGAATCCTGGACCCGCGGCGTTGTCGTCCTGGCGTGGGATGCCGTCCGCCGTGGCACCGCGAACCCGGACGACGGTCACAACGTCGTCCTGCACGAGTTCGCTCATCAGCTCGATCAGCAGGACGGCTCGATGGACGGCGCGCCGGATCTCGGAACCCGGGCGCGTTACGCAACCTGGGCCCGCGTCCTCGGCGAGGAATATGCGGATCTCGTCGAGCGCGTGCACACCGGGCGACCGGCGGACATCGACGACTACGGCGCGACGAGCCCGCCCGAGTTCTTCGCCGTCGTGACGGAGATGTTCTTCGAGAAGCCGACCCGGCTCCGCGCCCGCCATCCCGAGCTCTACGAGACGCTCGCCGACTTCTACCAGCAGGACCCGGCGTCGTTCGTCCCGTCGTCGTCGCGCAGCGGCGACTCGTCCTGACGACTACTGCGCCGCCGGACCTTCGAGATCGACGAGCAGGCGATCGAGGCTCACGTCGATCTGGCTGAGGCACATGCGCGTCACGCTCTCGAACTCCGTGGGAGACAGCCGAAGCTGCTCGGAGAGCAGCCTCTTCGTGCGCGTGAAGAGCGAAGCGCGGATCTGCTGGAGCCAGCGGGCCACGCTCACGCGATGCACGCCGTAGGCGAGCCCCACCTGATCGGCGGTGAGGCCCTCGACGTAGACGAGGCGAAGGACGTTGCGGTCGCGCGGCGGAAGAGCCGTGAGCGCCTCGGCGAAGGCTGCCTTGAACGGCAGCGCGTAGGTCGCCTTCAGATGCGCGAGCTCCGGCGCCTCGACGAGAGGTAGGCGTTCGATCGCGCTCGGGCCGTCGTGCGGTCCGCGTCGCACGTCCGCGCGGCGCGCGCTGAGCGCTTCGTGCACCGCGATGGCGCGCAGCCATCCAGCGAGCGGTCCGCGCGCAGAATAAGAAGCGAGGCGCGGCCCCGAGCCGGTCCCGACGAGCACCTTCGCCCGGACGCGCTGGACGACCTCTTCGACCGTCGTCGCATCCAGCCGCAGCCGCGCGAGACCGCGTCGTGCGTCGGCCACGTAGTCGGCTTCGAAGACGGCGAGCGCGGTCGGATCGCTGCTGAGGCAACCGAGCGCCACGAGCAGATCGGTCGTGTGGAGATCGTCGAGAGGCCCCGCATGAGCACGCGCGGTGAGCGCCGCAGCGAACGTGGCCTCGTCGACCTCGATGCCTGGGCGCTGCGCGAGGGCCTGGCCATGCAGGCGACGGACCTCTTCGATGTCGAGCGCTCCCTCCACCGGCCTCGACGTTATCACGCCGTCACGCCGGAGGCGCGACGGCGCTCACGGACGTCACTTCGGACAGCGCGCGATGTCGACCCGTTGCATGTGCACGTCGGTCTTCGGCTTGTCGGCCGGACCGCGCGGCACGGCGGCGATGGCGATCGCCGTCTCGGTCTCGCACTTGCCGAAGACGTTGTAGTTCGCGGCTGGCCCGGTGCCGGTCACGATGTAGAACTGGCTCCCGCTCGGGACGTTGCTCGCGGCCATGGCGAGCGTTCCGGCAGGTTCGTCGACGTGGTTCTCCTCGACGAGCGAGTAGCCCGGACCGCCCGTCCCGGTGCCGCGGGGGTCACCGCCCTGGATCACGAAGTTCGGGATGACACGATGCCAGATGAGGCCGTCGTAGAAGCGGCCCACCTTCCACCGGGTCGACGTCTTGTACGGGCGCGTCCCGCGCGCCAGCCCGACGAAGTTGGCGACCGAGATCGGCGCGGCCGTCTCGTCGAGCTCGCAGCGGATCGTGCCCTTCTCCGTCGTGATGAGCGCGGTCAGAACGCCCGAAGACTCGGGGTAGCCCGCGAGCGCCATCTCGAGCGTGAACTTCTCGGCGCCGCCGATGGGATCGGTCGCCGACTGCGGATCGAACTCGATCTCCGGCGCGCCCGGATCCTGCGGACAGCCGGGGAGCGGGTTCGGCGTCTCGTCTCCCGCGTCCTCTTCGCCGGCTCCACCGTCGACGTCCCCCGCGTCGCCTGCGGGGTCAGGGGACGCGGTCGAAGACGAGCACGCGGCGACCGTCGTAGCGGCTCCGACTGCGACGAGAGCGGCGAGTGCGGCGGGGAGGCCTCGTAGAAACATATGCGTCTCCTAGCAACTCTCCGCTTGTGGACCTACTGCGAAGTCGGCGCCGCGCACGCTTTTGGAGTGAAAGGTGCTCTCCGCATTGCATGCGGCCGTGCAGCCCGGTGGCTCGGCGAGCGGCCAGCGGCGAGCGCCCGCCTTGCTCGACGCGTCATCGAGGGCCAAGCTTTCGATCGATGCGCGTCCTCCATGCCGGCCTGTTCGTCGTCGCGACCGCGCTCGTCTTCGGCGCTCCTCGCGTCGGGTACGCCGAGGAGGCGCCTGCCGCGGCGACCAGCGAAGCGCTCGCCCCACTCCTCGAGCGGCTCGCACGTCATGCCGCGCAGTTCGAGGAGATGAAGCGGCGCGGCTCGTTCACGGTCAGCGGGCGTATGGAAGAGCTCGATGGCAATGGGCAGGTGGACGGCACGAAAGAGATGACCGTTCGCTCCACGGCGACGCCTTCCGAGCGCCTCGTCGACGTCGTGCGCTATGTGGAGGACGGCACGGACAAGACGGTGGAGGCGCGGAAGAAGGCCGAGAAGCGCCGAGCCGAGCGCAAGGCAGGGAAGCCCGACAAGACGAAAGACCTTCACCTGCCGTTCCTACGGTCAGAGCAGCCGCGCTACGTCTTCACGCTGCTGGAGCGCGATCCCACGAACGCTTCGCGCGTCCGTATCGGCTTCAGGCCGCTCGTCGCCGCGGAGACGGCCTTCAAGGGCTCCGCGTGGGTCGACGACAGCGCCGGCGAGATCCTGACGATGGGCTTCTCTCCGACGAAGAACCCGACGTTCGTCGATCACATCGACGTCACGATGCGCTTCGATCTCTCGACGCCGCTCGGGCGGGCACCCTCGAGCATCACGTTCGATGCCCGTGGAGGCTTTCTCGTGATCCGGAAGCACTACCGCGGCGCGGCGACGATCACCGATCCCCGCGTGGGATTCTGACTCAGAGGCCGCGCATCGACTCCTGGCGAAGACGGATCTTACCTGCCAACGCCGCGTCGATGACCTGGACGATGCGCTCGCGATCGCGCGGGAGCGTGCCGCCGAGCGGCAAGTAGTTCGAAGCGTGGTTCGTGCGGAAGAGCGCTCGCGTAGGGCGCGCTTCGTCGACCATCGTTCGAAGCTCGCGCAGAAGATCCGGCACCGCCGGAACGGCGAAGCGCCCTTTCTTCGCCAGCCGATCGAGCGGCGTGTCGGGCACGATCGTCACGGTCAGCGCCGAGAAGTATTCCGGATCCATCTTCGTCACGAGGTCGGCCGTCGCTCGCGCGTGCTCCTCGGTTCGTTCCATCGCGATCCCCAGCAGCGCGATGACGCTCAGCTCCATCCCCGCGCCGTGGGCGCGTCGCGCGGCCTCGACGTGCGCCGCGGCATCGTCGCCCTTCGCGATCTTCTTGAGCGTCGCGTCGTCCCCCGACTCGGGCCCGATGTAGAGGAGGGCGAGCCCGGCGTCGCGCAGGGCGCGGAGCTCTTCGTCCGTCTTCGCGAGGACGTTCCGCGCCATCGCGTAACAGGACACGCGCCGCAGGCGAGGGAACAGCTTGCGGGCTCGTTCGAGGATCGGCAGCCAGTGATCCAGCGACAGGACGAGCGCATCGCCGTCTGCGACGAAGAGCTTCTCCACATGGTCGCCGACCGCCGCGCCCGCGCGCTCGAGATCTTCGAGCGTCTCGTCGAGCGGCCGCACGCGGAACGTCTTGTCCCGGTACATGTCGCAGTACGTGCAATGGTTCCACGAGCAACCGATCGTGGCTTGTACGATGAGCGCGTCGGCTTCGGACGGTGGCCGATAGATCCTGCCTTCGTATCGCATCGTGCTCTCGGCTCGTTCCGGGGCTGCGCAGGCGCTCGCAGTTGCGATCAGCGATCGATGCGCTTCAGGTTCCCGTCTCCCGAGAGGCGACCGCCCCTCGACTTCGCGAAGTCTTCCGCGCGTTCGAACACGCGGAGGAAGTTCTCTCCGAGGATCTTCAAGATGTCATCCTCCTTGTATCCGCGGCGGAGGAGCTCGACGGTGATCTTCGGAAGTGAGTCGACGCCCTCGAGCCCGTCGGGCAGCGCATCGACGCCGTCGAAGTCCGAGCCGAGCCCCACGTGATCGATCCCCGCCACCTTCACCATGTGGTCGATGTGATCGACGAGGACGGAGAGCGGCACTTTCGGCAGCGGCTCGGTCTCGCTACGGAGCTTCGCGAGCGCCTCGCGGAACGCGACGGGGTTGGCCTTATGGAGCGCCCTGATCTGCTTGTAGGCCTCGCCGTTCTTCTCGAACCACGCGCGTGAAGCGGCCGCGTATTCGTCGGAGAGGAAGAGCGACCAGAAGTTCACCATCGCGACGCCGCCGTTCTTCGCGAGGGCGCGGAGCATGTCGTCGCTCAGGTTTCGTCGGTGATTCGCGATCGCTCGCGCGGAGGAGTGGGAGGCGATGACGGGCGCTTGTGCCACCTTCATCACCGCATCGAACGTCTCGTCGGAGACATGGGACACGTCGACGAGCATCCCGATACGCTGCATCTCACGAACGACCTCTTGCCCGAAGGGGCTGAGCCCGTGATGGCGTACCGGCGGCGCGCCCGAGAATCCCGCGGAGTCGGCCCACTCGTTCGTATTCGTGTGCGTCAGCGTCATGTAGCGGCATCCGAGCCGATGCAGGACGCGGAGCGCGGCCAGCGAGCTCTCGATCGCGTGGCCGCCTTCGATGCCCATCAGCACGGCGACCTTCCCCTCGCGCTTTGCGCGTCGCACGTCGGCTGGGGAGGTCGCGAGCAGCAGCTCGTCCGGATGACGCTCGACCTGCCGGTACGTGACGTCGACGAGATCGAGCGCCCGACGGAGCGGCCCGCCGCCGGTCGCCGTCGGTTTGTCGGCGAGGTCGCCCTCGACGTAGATCGAGAAGAAGGAGCCGGTGAGCCCGCCGGCCTTCATCTTCGCGAGGTCGGTATGCGTCCACGGGCTCTGGTCCGCGATGTCCGAGCCCGTCGCGAGCATCACCGACGGGATGTCGTCATGGCCGTCGATGATGATGGCCCGCTCGTGGATCCGGGCAGCGCGCTGCTCGAGCGTGTCCGCCTCCCGCGGCGTCCCTGCCAGGTGCGTCGCGGTCGCGGTGCGCGGACGTGCCGTGCTCTCGCCGATGGGCTCGTGCACGGCGCCCGGGTTCGGCGCGCAGCTCGTGACCGTCGCGATTCCACCAAGAAGGACGAGGAGCAGGCCCCGGCGTAAGAGCTCGGAAGGCATGGGGGCCAGGTAGTCCGCCCGCCGCGTCGCCGCCAGTCCAGCGTGACTCCGGCGCTCAGCTCACAGACCGATCGTGATTCCGATGCGGTAATCGAGCGCGCCGCCCGTGGTCGAGATCTTGAGGACGTAGTCCTTGCCGGGCTTGAACGGGTACTGGCCGTTGAACGGGAAGGCCTGGCCGTCCGCCGAGGGCTCGATCCTGATCGCTCCGCTCGTCGTGTTCTGGTTCATGCTGAGCGACTTGGCGTTCGCCGGCAGCGTGAACTTCACGAAGTCGACGTCCGCATCGCTGCTGATCTTCCCGCAGAACGTCCCCGTCTGGCCGGGGACGACGTCCGCGCTCGCGACGTCGTTGTTCGCTTCGGACTCGGCGACCGATCCGGTCTGACAGAGGGAGCCGGCGCCGCCGCCATTTCCGCCGCCGTTACCGTTGCCGTTGCCGTTGCCGTTGCCGTTGCCGTTGCCGTTCCCGCTGCCGCTTCCACCCTCGTTGCTCCCGCCGTCGGGGAGGCCGTAGCTGCCTCCGGAGTTGTCGCCGGAGCCGGTGTCGTCGTCTTTGGTCTCGGTGCTCTCCTCTTCCGGCGTGTTGCTCGACTCCTCCGTGACCGGGTCGGTGCTCGGCGGAGCGAGCACGTCGGTGCCCTCGGTCGCCGCCGGCTCATCCGAGCCGGAGCAAGCGAACGTGGCGAGGGCGATGGCGATGGCAGCCGAGCACGTGAGGAGCGTCAGTCGCATGGCCTTGCCCTGATGCAGCTCTGATACCGAGCGCCGCAAACGCAGAAGACCGAGAAAAACACGTGATCTCGAGTGCGAGGCCCACATGTGTGTTTGGATCGGCGGCGTCCCCGTGTTGGATCGCCTGCTCGTCACCGAGGGACGGAGCACGCAGGCGCCGGACGGCGAGGTGCTCGCTCAGCCGTGCGTGACGACGTAATGCGCCGTTCGCGGTGCGCGCTCCGGATGGCGGCGTAGCTCTTCGAACAAGGTGAGGACGGCGCTCGGCTCGTCGACGATCGTGGAAGGCGGCACGTCGTGGAGGTCGGTCACTCGGCGCTCGTGTCCACGGCGACCGAGTCGCGCCTCGCGTCGTTCTCTGCGAGCGGAGAGACGTCGGGGCGGGCCGCGCCGCGCTCGACCGGGCCGCGCACCTGGTACTCGCCTCCGGTGAGCCGCTTCCAGACGTCGCTCGCACGCCATGCGAGGTACGAGCGGTTGAACCCGATCACGGCACGGCGATCGAAATACGGATTGTTGATCCCGCCGAGCTCGGCGAGCAGCAGGATGAGCTCGCCGACGCTTACGGGACAGCCCTCCAGGCGGATCCAGCCGCGCTTCTTCAGCTCGCGAAGCTTGTTCGCCATCTTGAGCATGCGTCCGTAGACGTCCTGGTGCTTCGCGTGGTGCGGGTCGAGCTGGTCACGCTCGACGTACTTGCTGCGGATGTGAACAAGCTCTCCGCCGATCTTTCCGTCCCATTCGACGCAGTCGCCGACGAAGATCACCTTCTCGCCGTAGCTGACGTCGAGCGCGCCCTCGTACTTGCCGAAGATGAGATGAATGCGCGGGAGCTTCCGGTCGCAGTGCTCGTCGGCGAGTCGAAGGACCTCGATGACCTCCTCCATCACGCCGGGACAGCCGCCCCAGCAATAGTCGTCGGTCGACCCCTTCGGGGGCGGTCCGGCGTAGGCCTGGATGCTCGTCCCCTCGAAGTACTTCTCCACGCGGACGAGGCCCACCTGGAAGCCCTTGGCACGGCGCTTCGCCTCGTCGAGCGAGACGTCACCACCGAGCTGGATCGCTGTTCGCGAGACGGGGCCGAAGCCGCGCTCGTGCGCGAGGCGAATGTGCTCCACCTCGAGCGGGTCGAGCCCGACGATCTCGCACGCCACCGAGTCGATCGCGACCTGGTTGTTCCCCACGAGGAGGAGGTTCATGTTCCGCGGGATCGGCGTGAGCATGCGCCCCTCGCCCGCGATGATCGCGTCGAAGACGACGAGCTGAGGCTGGATGATGTACTGGAGATCGGCGACCTTCCGGTTCAGCGCGTGGTCGTGATCGATGAGGCGGTGCCGGTCGTCCTGAATCCCGATGTAGTTCTTCATCGAGAAGGTGACCGTCGTCCACGGGTGCGCCTTGAACTTGGGGCAGTTGACGAAGAAGTCCGCCTTCGCGACGGGCTCCGGCGTGAAGACGTAGTCGCGGAGACGGCCCTCGTGCGTGAGCGGGATCTCGACCTGGGGCACCGCCTCGAAGCAGTACTTCTTGGCAGAGGCGCGCTCGAGCATCGCGTCGTAGCCCGCCTCGCGGAAGACGAACCGAGTCGGGATCGTGATCGCGCAGCGCTCGCCGACGGCGAGCTC
>JAFAER010000265.1 GCA_023423895.1 Pseudomonadota bacterium | reverse complement strand
TCGCAATATCGCGGGGGAAATCGGGATCGGCCCGCGATGCGCCACGAGGCCCCCCTGGTTTCGCTCCGTCGAGCGGGACTGGTGGAAGCCCTTCACACCCGGTTCGCCGGTCGACAGGCCGACGTCTCCGGGGGAGTCACCAGATGCCCCTTTTCACCGAAAAGAAGGCGGAGCTCATCGGGAAGTTCCGCACGCACGAGTCCGATACGGGCTCGCCCGAGGTTCAGATCGCTCTCCTCACGGAGCGCATCGGCTACCTGACCGAGCACTTCAAGACCCACACGAAGGACCACCACTCGCGTCGTGGTCTTCTCAAGCTGGTCTCGAAGCGTCGCCGCCTTCTCAACTACCTGAAGAAGTCGAGCCTGGAGCGGTACCGTAAGACCGTCTCCGCGCTCAACCTCCGCAAGTAGGTCGACTCCGGAAGGGGACAGCACGGAAAGTGCCTGTCCCCTTCCTGCTTCCTGCTCCCGCATCAACCACGACATCGAGTAACCGGGCTGACCAAGACCACCTTCACTCTTCGATTCATGCGCCCGAGCTGATGACGGCTCGAGCTCATCAACCGAGGAACGAAGGTTCGACGAAGAAGGCCCGGCGTGAGCGCCGCACGCAGCGGTGCACAACCGTCTCCACCGAGCGTGGAGACCAAACGCCAGGAGCGTAAAACATGTCCTTCGTTCGCGAGTCCGTGATGGTCAACGGGCGCCCGATGACCTTCGAGACGGGTCGTCTTGCCAAGCAGGCCCACGGGTCCATTCTCATCACCTACGGCGAGAGCGTCGTCCTCGTCACCGTCGTCGGCGGCGACGAGCGGCCGGGCCTCGACTTCTTCCCCCTCACCTGCGAGTACGTCGAGAAGACGTTCGCGGCAGGCAAGATCCCCGGCGGCTTCTTCAAGCGCGAGGGTCGCCTCCGCGACGAGGAGATCCTCACGTGCCGCATCATGGATCGCCCGTGCCGTCCTCTCTTCCCCGAGGGGTACAAGGGTGACACACAGATCATCGCGACGGTCCTGTCGACCGACAAGGTGAATCCGACCGACGTGCTCGCGCTCACCGGCGCAAGCGCGGCCCTCCACATCTCGGACATCCCGTGGGCCGGTCCGCTCGTCGGCGTCCGTGTCACGCGCGTGAACGGCGAGTTCATCGCGTTCCCGACGCTCGAGCAGCAGACCGCAGGCGACATCGACATGATCGTCGCGTGCACCAAGGACGCGATCGTGATGGTCGAGGGCGGCGCGGCCGAGGCGCAGGAAGCCGACGTCATCGACGCGCTGATGTTCGCCCACAAGGCGGCGCAGCCCATCCTCGAGCTGATCGAGAAGCTCCGCGCCGCGGTGGGCAAGCCGAAGCGCGCCTTCGAGCCGAAGACCCTTCCGGCGGAGATCGCCGAGAAGATCCCGGCGCTCGTCGACAAGCAGATCCTCGAGGCTTCTCTCATCAAGGAGAAGAAGAAGCGTTACGACGGCTACAAGGCCGCCAAGGACGCGATGGTCGCGGCGCTCACGACCGACCTCGGCGCCGAGAAGTTCGCCGAGCACGAGAAGCTCATCAAGGCGGAGTTCGAGGAGCGCAAGTACCACGTCGTCCGCGACTACGTGCTCCGCGAGAAGAAGCGCATCGACGGCCGCGACGGCAAGACGATCCGCAACATCTCGATCGAGGCGAGCGTCCTCCCGCGCGTCCACGGCTCGGCGCTCTTCCAGCGCGGCGAGACGCAGGCGATCGTCACGACGACGCTCGGCACGAGCGCCGACGAGCAGAAGATCGACGCGCTCACGGGCGAGCGCTGGAAGCGCTTCCTCCTGCACTACAACTTCCCGCCCTTCTCGACGGGTGAGACGAAGCCGATGCGCGGCCCTGGTCGCCGCGAGATCGGCCATGGCGCACTCGCCGAGCGCGCGCTCGTCCGGATGATCCCGGAGCAGGAGAAGTTCCCGTACACGATCCGCATCGTCTCCGAGACGCTCGAGTCGAACGGAAGCTCCTCGATGGCCGCGGTCTGCGGCGGCTCGCTCTCGCTCATGGACGCGGGCGTCCCGATCAAGGCGCCGGTCGCCGGCATCGCGATGGGCCTCATCACCGACGGTCCGGTGGACAAGGCGGACACGCGCTTCGTCATCCTCAGCGACATCCTCGGTGACGAAGACCACCTCGGTGACATGGACTTCAAGGTCTGCGGCACCGACAAGGGCATCACCGCGATCCAGATGGACATCAAGATCGCCGGTCTGAACCGCCAGGTCCTCTCGCAGGCGCTCGATCAGGCCCGCGAAGGCCGGATGCACATCCTCGGCAAGATGAACGAGATCCTCGCCCAGCACCGCGCGGATCTCTCGCAGTACGCGCCGCGGATCACGACCCTCAAGGTCAAGCCGGACCAGATCCGCATCATCATCGGACCGGGCGGCAAGACCATCAAGGGCATCGTCGACCAGACGGGCGTTGCGATCGACGTCGAGGACGACGGCACCGTCAACATCGCGTCGAGCGATTCGGACGCGGTGAAGAAGGCCATCGACATCATCAAGGGCCTCACGGCGGAGCCCGAGGTCGGCACGACCTACAAGGGCACGGTGCAGCGCATCACCGACTTCGGTGCGTTCATCGAGATCTTCCCCGGCACCGACGGCCTGCTCCACGTCTCCGAGATGGCGCACACGCGCGTCGAGCGCGTCACCGACGTCATGAAGGAAGGTGACGAAGTCGAGGTGAAGGTCATCGAGGTCGGTCGCGACGGCAAGATCCGTCTGTCGCGCCGCGAGCTCCTTCCCCTCCCCGAGGGTGAAGAGGGCGAGCGCGCGAAGGCCCGCATGATGGCCGCTCGCGAGGCTGGTCCCCCCTCGCGCGGTCCTGGCGGCGGCGGCGGCGGCGATCGCGGCGGACGCGGTGGTGACCGCGGCCCGCGCGGCGGCGGCGATCGCGGCCCCCGCAGCTGACGACGCGTCGAGCGGCAACGCTCGACGATGAACACGAAGTGAAGAGCGGCGGCGCCTCGGCCCGCCGCTCTTCGCTTTTGTAGCTCTGCCGCGACGAACACAGATCTTCATGGTCGGCCCATCGGCGCTCGACACGCGCGCTCCATTCTTGCGACGTAGAGACGGAGGCGCATCGTGCTTGACGGCGTTTGGAGCGCGTGGGAGATGAAAACGCGATTCATTCGCACTTGGAGATCGACGTGCCCCGCCTCCGTCGGCCCACGGCCGAGCTCGCCATCGCGATCCTCGCGACCGTTCTTCCCGCCTCGCAAGCGTTCGCGCAGACCGAACCCACGGAGCGTGCGGACGCCGGCGCCGCTTCCGCTGGCGACCTTTCGCAGCAGGAAGCCGGCGATGCGACGCCGCGTACCGGCGAGCCTGAACCCGAGCCCGCTGGGACGAGCGCGCCGCCTTTGACGGCTCCGGCGCCGTCCCCCGACGCGCCGGCCGAGCCCGCTCCGAGCGAACCAGCTCCGCCCTCGCCTGCCTCCGAGGGTCCGAGTGAGGTGACGGTCCGCGGCCGCCACGGCGAAGCGGTCCGGCTGCAGCGCTCTGCGGAGGCGGTCAACGTCATCGACACGCGGCGCGCGAGACAGGAGACCGCCGACCTCGGCGAGGTCTTGGCGCGCTCGGCAGGCGTCTCCTTGCGGCGCGCCGGCGGCCTCGGCAGCGGCGTGCGCTTCTCGCTGAACGGCCTGCAGGGCGACCAGATCCGCTTCTTCCTCGACGGAGTCCCCCTCGAGCGCGCCGGCTTCCCGCTCGGCATCGCCAACGTCCCGGTCAACTTCGTCGAGCGTGTCGAGGTCTACCGCGGCGTGGTTCCGATCCGTTTCGGCGCAGACGCGCTCGGCGGTGCCGTGAACATCGTGACCGACACGCGCTACACGACACATCTCGGGGCGAGCTACCAGGTCGGCTCGTTCGGCACGTATCGGGCGACCGTCGACGGGCGCTATCGCCACGAGAGCGGCTTCGTCGCGGGCGCATCCGGCTTCTTCGACTCGACCCGCAACGACTATCCGGTCGACGTCGAGGTCACGGACGCGCGTGGTCGAACCTCGCCCGCCACGGTACGTCGCTTCCACGACGCGTACCGAACCTACGGTGCCACCGTCGAGGCCGGCTTCGTCGATCGACCGTGGGCACGACGTCTTCTCGTGAAGGGCTTCGCGTCGACCTACGACAAAGAGCTCCAGAACAACATCGTGATGACGACGCCGTACGGCGAAGTCCGCTACGGTGAGACCATGCTCGGCGCGACCGCGCGCTACGAGCAGCCGCTCACGCGCGAGCTCGACCTCGAGGTCGTCGCGAACTACTCCCACCGGACGATCGACTTCGTCGACCGCTCGCAGTGGGTGTACGACTGGTTCGGTCGGCGCGTACGAGAGCGGCGCGTCCTCGGTGAGATCGACATAGCGCCGTCGGATCAGACCGTCTGGGAGGACGGCGCATACGGCCGGGCGGTCGTGAAGTACGCGATCGCGCCGGAGCATGTACTGCGGCTCTCGATGACGCCAGCGCTGACGAAGCGCACCGGAGAGGAGCGGCTGTGGACCGGCCCGAGGGAGCTCGATCCGCTCGCGGCCAAGAGCACGCTCGTCACCGTCGTCACCGGGCTCGAGTACGAGCTGAATCTGCTCGACGAGCGACTTCAGAACATCGCGTTCGTGAAGGACTACGTCTACAGCGCCTCCGGCGTGGCGCCCGTTGCCGGATCGCTGCGCCGGCGGGAGCTCGACGACCACGCAGTCGGCGCCGGAGATGCGCTGCGCTACCGCTTCGCGCGCTGGCTCTACGCGAAGGCCTCTTACGAATACGCGACGCGCCTACCCCGCCCCGACGAGGTGTTCGGCAACGCCGTCCTGATACAGCCGAATCTCTCCCTCGAGCCCGAGGTGAGCCACAACGTGAACCTCGGCCCGCGCGTCGAGCTGCAGAAGTCGGCCATCGGCGATCTCACGGTCGACATCAACGGCTTCTTGCGCAACAGCGACAAGCTCATCGTCCTGCTCGGCACCGACCGCTTCCTCACGAACCAGAACGTCTACAAGGCGCGGAGCGCCGGCGTCGAGAGCGCGGTCGCGTGGACGATCCCCGATCGCTGGCTTGCGGTCGACGGCGCGCTGACGTTCCAGGACGTCCGCAACGTGTCGAACGAAGGGACGTTCGGCGAGTTCGAAGGCGACCGTGTCCCGAACCGTCCCTGGCTCTTCGGCAGCTGGGGCGCGCGACTGCGCATCCCGAAGATGCCCCGTCGCAGCGACACGCTGGAGCCGTTCTACCATGGTCGCTGGGTGCACTCGTTCTACCGCGGCTGGGAGAGCCAGGGCCTTCGCGAGTACAAACAGATCGTCGACACGCAGGTCACGCACGACGTCGGCGTCTCGTGGACGGTGATCCGGGAGCTCGCGAGGATCACGTCCACGTTCGAGATCGACAACGTGACCAACGCGAGGGTCTACGACTTCTTCGGCGTCCAGCGACCCGGCCGCGCGCTCTTCGTCAAGGTCACTGCCGAGCTCTGACCGGTCGGGGCGACGGTCGCGCGGCGCTGCTCGTGCTGCTCCGCGTGACACTCGACGGCGGCGGCGGCGGCGAGGGGCTCGCCCGCTGGCACTTCTTGCACCGGCCACGGAGCTCGTGCACCTGCTCTTCGAGCTCGAAGTGGTAGCGCGCGGCGATCTCGCGCTGAAGCGCCTCGAGCGTTGCCGACTTGTACTCGACGACGAGGCCACATCCGGTGCATCGCAGGTGGTCGTGGCGCTCTCGTTCGAACGCCGCCTCGTAGACCTGGCCTTCCCCCTTTGCGACCAGCGCCGGCTGGATGAGGCCCGCCTCGATCATCAGCGGAAGCGAGCGGTAGACCGTGGCCACGTGCGCCTCCTTCACGCCGCTCGCGTGGAGCTGGCGGACGAGGTCGTCGACGCTGAAGTGTCCCTCGTAGGCGAGAGCCGCGCGGGCGATCGCTTCCCTCACCGAGGACATCTTCAGCTGCCGCGCGCGCAACACCTCCCGAAGGTGGTCGAGCCCGCGTGCGATCGCCTTCTCCTTGCTCGTCGCTCCCTTGCGATCGCCGCCGCCGCGCATCACTCGCCATCCTCGCGCGCGTGCCGACGAGCGGTCAAGGGCGCACGCCGAAAGCGCGCGTCCTGGCAGAGGAATTCCATCACGACCATTTAAAATGCGAATGATTCGCATTTTCAGGCTATAGAAGAGCCCTGGCCGTTCGATGAGCCCCGGCACGACCCGCAAGCTGGGTGACGGCGTCGTCGACGCGCTCGCGATCGCCCTCGTCACCGTCCCGCTCGCCGCCATCGTTCGCTCTTTTCTGCGCGGGCGCGCGCCGTCTGCGCCCGCGCCCTCCGAACCCGAATCCCAGGATCGAACATGAAGAACACCACCATCGTGCGCGTCATTGCCGCGGCCGCCGCATCGCTGCTCGTCTCGAGCCTCGCGGCCTGCGACAGCTCCGAGATCACGAACCCGCCGCCGGTCGGCGGAGAGCCCGGAGAGCAGCCGACGGACGATCCGAATCCGACGCCCGACCCTGCTACGGGCAAGCCCCTCTACGCGATCGAGTCTATGATTTTCGGCGACACCGGGCAGACGACGTACATCGCGCTCCTCGACTCGCTCGAGACGCAGCCGAAGGTCACGCTGGACAAGGCGCGCGAGTTCGCCGGCTACGCGTCCGCAGACGCGTCGGGCGGGAAGATCATCGTCGGCGACGGCGAGAAGCCCCAGCTCACGCGCTTCGCGATCGGCGAGGACGGCTCGTGGACGCAGGAGCAGACGCTCAGCTTCAGCAACTTCGCCTCGACCTCGCTGACCGCGAGCATCTTCGTCAGCCCGACGAAGGCTTATGCCCCGTTCGACTCGACGAACCACGTCGTGTGGAACCCCCAGAGCTTCACGATCAACGCACCGATGACGGCGCCGGCGTCGATCCCGCTCACCCGCGAAGGCCTCACGGCGTTCCGCGGCTACGGCAACGTCATCGCCAACAACTTCGTGTACCAGCCCTACTACTGGGCGAACGAGAACTACACGAAGTACACCGAGACCTCGCAGGTCGCGATGATCGACACGACGAAGGACGAGGTGGTCGCCGCCGTCGACGTGCCGTGCCCGCACCTGCACATCGCGACGAAGGACGATCAGGGCAACACGTACTTCAGCAACGGCCAAGGAAGCATCGCGGCCGCCGTGCTCGACGCGAACCACCCGAAGAACTGCGTCGCGCGGATCAAGGCCGGCGAGACGACGCTCGACACGACGTTCACGAAGAAGTTCCGCGACCTCACCGAGGGCCGCGAGGGCAACAACTTCTTCTACCTGCGCGACGGGATCGGCTTCTTCAACGTCTACCACGCCGAGCGTGACAACGTGACGCCGTCGACCGAGCCTGCCGTCATCGACAACTCGGCGAACTACCATCTCTGGACGCTCGACCTCAACACGATGACGGCCAAGATGATGGACGGCATCGACTACTCCGGCGGCCAGTACGTCGCGTTCCGGATCGACGACCGCGTCTTCATCGCGATCCCCGCGGGCGACTACTCGAGCACCGCCGTCTACGAGATCCTGCCGGGCGGCGCCGCTGAAAAGCGCTTCGACGTGCAGGCGTGGACATTCCACATGTTCCGCGTCCGCTGAGCGAACACGGCGGAACGCGCTTCTACGGGCGGCCGTCCCCCTCTTCCCGGGGGCGCGCCGCCCGTTCGCTTTGGACGCGCCTCACGGCCTGCGGATTCGGTAGAACAGCTCCACAGAGACCGTGCTGCCGCTCGCCGGGCACACGTAGGACTGCAGCGACCCGTCGAACAGCGAGGGCGTGACCGGCAACTTGCAGCCACCGATCAAGTCATCGAAGTCGACGTCGGAGTCCCAGATCTCGAACGAGAGGTTGTTCATCAACTCGGCCGCCTTGATGCCCTTCAGCGGGACTTCGGCCCAGAACGGCACCGTCGTGTCGTTCTGAACCGAGGTCTCGCCCGTGTGGGAAACGCCGCCGAGGCTCGAGTACGCGACGAGGTACGGGTCGGGCGCGCCGTTGGTGATGTCCCAGCTCGCGCCGTTCTTGTCCTTGTCGGGCACGGAAGCGAACGAGACGTAGAAGTCCCAGAGCGCGTTCGGGTCGATCGCGCACGACCTGGCCGCTCCGCACGTGCGGCCATAGCCGCAGTCGATGCACGCCTCACCGCCCGTGCCACACGCGCTCGCGGTCGTCCCGGGCTGACAACCTTCAGTCGTACAGCAGCCGTTGACGCACGTTGCCTGGCAGGAGGCGTCGATGCACGTCCGATTCGAGCAAACGAACGAGGCGCCCTCGGTCGTGCACGACCCGCAGGCGGCTCCTTCGGCTCCGCACTTGTCGGTGGCGTTTCCGTCGAGGCACGTGTCGCCGTCGCAGCATCCCTTGCAGTTGTTCGGGCCGCAGGGCTCCTTGCATCGGCCGGCGGTGCACATCTGCACGGCGCTGCACGTCTCGCACGCGGCGGCGCCTTCCCCGCACGCGCTCTTCGACGTGCCCTCTTCGCACTTGTCGTCGCGACAGCAGCCAGCGCAGTTCGCCGGTGTGCACGTCGTCACCTCGGGACCGCCGCCAGGCACGGAGCCGCCTTCGTCGTGGCGGAACCCGGACACGACGCACTCCGCGAGCTCCGCGTCGAGCGTCTCGCCCGCGACGCGCGCGATCGTCTCGGTCGCGCACGTAGCGAAGCTCGATCGGCACACGTCACGGTCGCTGGTGCACTCGTCGTTCACCGCGCGGGCGACCTCCTCGCCGTACGGCAGAACGAGCGCGCCCGGGAGCCGGCCTTTCCGTGCGTAGAACTGGCCTTCGCAGTCCTCCACGTCGGCCGCGCAGAACGTGCAGAAGCTCTCGGCGAGCTCGCGATGCGCCTTCGTCGGGGCCGCCGATTTCTGTGCCCGACTGAGACAGCTGGCCGCTCCGCAGACGCCCGACTCGACGCAGTCCTGGGCCGCCTTCAACGTCGAGGCGGACACGACCTTGTCGAGCCCGGCGCACCCTGCCGCGATGGCGTCATCGCACGACGAAGGCTCCTTGCACTTCGCTGCTGCTGACGCGCCGCAGAACGTCGCCGGCCGAGGTTCCGGATCGGAGGTACAGCCCGCGAGGGCGATGACGGTGCTCGCGACGACGAGCGCAACGGCGCGCGCCAAGCCAAGACGACTCACGTCTCATGGCTTAGCACGCACGTGCGACCGGCGCCGCGTGGCTTCGCGACCACGACCACCAGTCCCCCCTACCGCCCTTACCGCCCCTACCGCCGGTTCAGCGGCGGCTCCGAGACGACCTCGGACTTCACACCAGGCTTCTGCGGCGCCGCAGCCTTCTTCTGCTGGACCGGTGGCGGAGCCGACGTCCCGACGCTGCCGAGGGAATCGGAGCCCCAGTCGAGCGAGCCGCTCTTCGGCGACGGCGAGGTCGGCTTGCCCTTCGGAACCGGCGGCATCGTCGTCGGAGCCGGCGGAGGCGAGGGCATCTTCATCTCCTTGGACGGTGCGACCTTGCCCGTCGGGTCCGTCCACGGAGCAGGCCTCGACGTCGGCGCAGGCGGCGGAGTCACGTCGCCGGTGGGCCCCGGCGAAGGCGTCGGCGCGAGCGCCTCGTTCGCGGCGTCGCGCGCTCGACGGACCTCGGGCAGCGCATCACCCGCAGGATCGAGCCGCTTGGCGGCATCGAGCGTGTGGACACACTCCTTCCACTCCGACGCGCGGCACTTCTCGATGCCGATCTTGCGGAGCTCGGCTGCGCGCGGGAGGTTGTCGTTCGCGATCGGCTCGGGCTCCTTCTTCCGGAGCACGAGCGCGAGGATCCCGACGATCACGCCGAGCGCGGCGAGGAGCGCGACCTCCTTCTGCCAGTGCGTCTTGAGGTGCCGTCGCAACCGACTGACGCGCTGGCGGACGCGCGGAGCGGGAACCTGCTCCGTCTCGGCGATCCATTCGAGCTTCTCGCCGTCCCCCTCACGCAACATCCAGTCGAGCGTCGTCTTGTTCTCGTCCCCTGGCGGCAGGTGCCTCTCGGCCCAGCGCAGGAGATCGGCCTCCGCATGCGGCGCCGCTCTGCCCGCGACGTCGGGCAACTCGAACGTCTCTCGGCCAGCGCGGCGGTGGTAGTCGACCACCTTGTTCTTCGCGACGCCGAAGATCCAGCGTCGGAGCGACTCGGAGTCCTTCGGAGCATGAGGCGACTCGATCGCGTCCGCGAGTGTCGCCTGGACGATGTCTTCGACCTCACTCTCGGGGACGCGCTTACGCACCATCGCCACGAGCGCGGTGCGGAGATCGGGACCGATGACGGAGGACGGGGTTTCGGACATGGCGTGCACGGCCGGACGTCGGGCAGGCTCTCGAGAGTGTGACAGCCGTAAGACGGATCTGGCGGCGCAACGTTGGACCTCGGGTGCTGATTCGTCAGCAGGGCGATGGCACGCCTCCTGCTTCGCCGCCGTGCCCGTCCCCTTTCGTGCGCGATCGCGCGAGCGTCACCCGATCGGACGACGGCGCCGAGGGCGGTCCGAGCACGCGCCATCCGATTTGAGGCACGCACGCACGCAGTCGAAGGTCGTTCGATCGCGCTCGGGGTCTGGCCATTTTCGAATAGGGCCATAGATTCATCTTCGCCTAGCATCGGGGACTTGCGGGGGCTTTCCCCCTCCACTTCCCCGCGCCACGTCGCTCTCGGCGGACGAGACGCGGCACGGACGCGACATGGACAGAAGTCAGCGAGCTCATGGTCAAGAAGAAGGTCTCGCTCGGGAGCAACCCCGACCTCGGCGAAGGGCCCGTCGGCGACGACATCGGCATCGGCAGCTCGCTCGGCGCGCGCGCCGCGACCGTCGACATCCTCGAGCTGTTCTTCAACACGGGCATCATCCTCCACGAGGTCGCCCTTCCCCGTGGGCTCCCGGACATCGTCTCGAGCTTCGTCGTGATGAAGTCGCGCGGCTCGCCAGACTCACCCTCGACGCAGCCTGGCGCCGCTCCTGCGACGCTCTCGGTGCGCCGAGCGCAAGGCGGAGAGGAGCCCGACGTCGAGATCTCCGCCGTCGATCACCTCGGCGAGCTGTCGAATCGATGGCTCCCCATCCCCTACCAGCTCTCCTGTCCGTTCGCGGTCCAAGTCTTCCTCGCGAGGACGGGCGGCGCCGGCGTTCGCGCAGTCGTCGCGGTCGACACGTTCGAGGTCACCGGCTCGCAAGGTCGCCATCTCGACGCCGCCTACGACGAGGGGCGACCGTTCCGCGCGCTCGACAAGACCGAGCTCGGTCCGTTCCTCGAGCATCCCGAGACGCGCGAGCTCGTGCGCCGCCTCGAGCGGACCGGCGTCGACAAGGCACTCTTCAAGCTCGCGGCTTTGCTCGAGACCCTTGCGCCGCTCCTGCCGAAGATCCGGCTTTCGCGGGTCGAGGCGCACCAGCCCATCCCCGTCTCGCTCGTCCTCGATCTCGGAAACTCACGCTCGACGGCGCTGCTCGTCGAAGGCCGCGACGCCGGTGTGTTCGGCGTGCCGCTCGAGGTGCGGAGCCTCTCGAACCCGCTCGCGCGCAGTCAGGAAGCGTTCGACTCGAGGATCACGTTCCTCCCGAGCCCGTGGGACAAGGCCGTCTTCCCCGTCGCGACCGGCGAGTCGTTCCAGTGGCCCAGCATCGCGCGGCTCGGCCGCGAAGCGCTCGACCGCGCGCTCGAGACGCCCCATCGCTACCAGTGCACGCTCTCGGGTCCGAAGCGATACCTCTGGGACGATCGCCAGACCGACGAACGCTGGCATTTCGCCCAGAAGATCGGGCAGCCGGTAGCCGGACAGAACGGCGAGCACCGTCCGATCTTCGGTCGTATCCTCAAGTACGTCCCCGAGGAGTCGGGCGGGGCCTACCTGCGCGAAGACGGACCTCAGACGCCAGCCGATCCGCGGTACGCGCCGCGCTCGATGATGATGTTCGCGCTCGTCGAGATCCTCTGCCAGGCCTACGCGCAGATCAACAGCGCCGAGTACCGCATGTATCAGGGCAAAGAGGGCAATCCTCGCGTCCTCGATCACGTCGTCCTCACGTACCCGTCCGCGATGCGCATGGAGGAGCGCCACATCTACGAGGCGCTGGTGCGCAACGCGGTCCTCCTCACTTGCCACGTCCTCAACATCCGCCCCGAGCTCCGACCGAACTACAACGCGCAGACGCAGCAGTTCGACCCCTTCTTGTTCGTCGACGAGGCGCTCGCGGCGCAGACGGTCTTCGTCTACCAGGAGGCACAAGGCACCTTCTCCGGCAGCATGGAGGATCTCGTCGGCGTCTACGGGAAGGAGGCCGCTCCCGGCGGCCCGCGAACGTTGCGCGTCGCCTCGATCGACATCGGCGGCGGCACGAGCGACGTCATGATCGCCGAATACGAAGACAAGCTCCCCGGCACGGGCACGTCGCTCTCGATCAAGAAGCTGTTCCAGGACGGCGTCTCGATCGCCGGCGACGAAGTCTGCAGGGCGATCATCGAGGACGTCGTCTTTCCGCAGATCCTGCATCAGCTCCCGACGGTGCAGAGCAAGAGCCGCCTCCTCCACCTGTTCGGCGAAGGTGATGCCGGCCACGGCTCTGCCTGGCGGACCCTCCGCGCGCGGCTCGTCCCGTTCCTCTGGATGCCGCTGGCCCGGTGTTACTGGGCCGTCGCCGAAGGCTTCGAGCTCCGCGATCACACGCCTGATCGGCACTACATGGTCTCGACGATCTTCGAGACCTTCGGGCTCGATCCGCTACCGGTCTCGCCCGGCATCCTCGGGGAAGCGAACCGCTTCCTCGAGCACGAGGTCGAAGGCTTTCCCGGCTTCGAGAACCTGTTCTTCCGCTTCGATGCCCAGGAAGTCGAGCGCGCGATCGAGCGCGTCCTCCGCGAGCCGCTGCGGCGCTACGCGGACATCCTCGCGCAGTTCGACGTCGATCTCCTCGTGCTCGCTGGACGCACCGCTGCCCTACCGTGCATCAAGCGGCTGTTCACGAACGAGATGCCGGTGTCGCCGCCGCGCGTCCGCTCGATGGCACGCTACCGCGTCGGCGAGTGGTACCCGTCGAAGTGGAAGGACCAGGGCCAGATCCGAGATCCGAAGTCGACCGTCACGGCGGGCGCCGCGGTCCTGCACCTGGCGAGCAAGAACAAGCTCGCGGGCTTCCTGATCGACCAGATCACGGAGGCCAAGCACGAACCAATCTACGGCCTCTACCAGGACACCGAGCCTCACATCGCGCGCGTCAACGAGCTCTTCCGCAGCGGCGAGAAGAGCCAGCCGTTCGTCTACACGCACGGGATGCGCATCGGGTTCCGCAACGTCGATTCGCAGGAGATGGAAGGCTCACCGCTGTTCGAGGTCCGTCCCGCGAGCCAAGAGGTCGAGGCGGCGCTGCTCGAAGATCGGGTGGCCATCCAGTTCGGTCGCACGCGCGAGGGCTACATGCAGATCGCGAGCGTCACGAGCCAGAAGAACCAGTACCAGTTCGAGCCCACCGACTTCGTTCTCTCATTGAAGACGGCGGCGTGGGGCCAGTACTGGCTCGACACCGGCGTGTTCGATGCGAGGGGTTGAAAGGCTCCAGGCTTCAGGCTCCAGGCTCCGGGAAGAATGAACACCCTACCGAAACTGCACCCGCTTGCTGTCCTCCAAGCTCCTCTGCCGGGACATGCCGGCTCGCACGCCCTGGAGCCTGGAGCCTGGAGCCTGGAGCCTGAGTTCTGGAGCCTGATCCCCCATGGATGACGAGCGCATCAAGAAGGCGCTGCTGGGCGCCATCGAGAAGTCCGTCGATGCTCACGACCTTGCCGAGATCGTGCGCTCGTTCGCGCGCGCTCCGCGGCCGACGGTCCCCGAGACGCTCCACGACGCGCCAACGCCGGGTGCGCGGAAGCTCCTCACGCGTATCGTCCTCGGTGACATCCTCGACGAGTCGATCCTCGCCGCACGACCGCAAGACCGGACGTTCCCGCTGCGGCTCTTCTTCGGCGAGCTCTCCCGCTTGCTGGCGATCGACTCCGAGGACAGCGCGATGGCGGCGGCGTCCGATGCCGCGTTCGTGCTGGCGAGCGGTCTCAACTTCTTCTTCCGAGCTCCCATGGACGGGGAGAGCAAGATGCGGGTCGGCTTCGCCGTCAGCCGCCAGCTCTACACCGTCGCGCACGCCGCACGGCTCGATCCGGAGCTCGTCGGTCGCGCGGCGCCGCTCCTCGCCGCCCTGATGACGAACGAGCTCGAGCGCCTCAAGTTCGAGAGCGTGGACCACGTGAAGGTCTTCGACTCGCAGCTGCACGAGCGCACGGTGGGATCCGATCCGACGGCGTTCAACATCATTCGGCCGGCATCCTTCCTCTGTCGTGTCGCCGCCAGCCATGCCGTGAAGGCGAAAGCCGAGGTGGTGACGTGACCGACGCGACCTGGCTGCCGAACCTCGTCGGTGGCACCTCGATCTGGAAGCTCGCCGTCGACCTCAACGAGCCCAAGTTCTTCGACGGGCGGCTGCTCGTCCCCGAGACGGAGGGCTCGGAGAGTCTTCCGGTCACGGTGCGCTGGGATCTGACCGGCCTGATTCCGCTGAAGGAGGCACGCGAGAAACACCCGGAAGAGACGCGGGCCGCCGTCGAACAGTTCCACGCTGCGCTCGAGCGCGTCGCGAAGATCTTCGCCACTCCGAACAGCGGCTTCGACAAGTACAAGGGCGCGTTCACGGTGCCCTCGCTCGACGCTGACGGCGGAGCGAACTACTTCTACTCGCCGACGAAGAAGAAGCTGTTCGTCATCAACTGGGGAGCCTCTCCACGCTCGATGGGCGGCAAGGCCGAATACGTCTTCGGCTACGAGGACTGGGGCCAAGCCTGGGGCGCGGGCGCGGGCGCGCCGCTCGCCGGCGCAGCGCTCGCTCCCGCCGCAGTCGGCGGCGCGGCCTCGGAGGCAACGCCGGCAGCCGCGACGAACGGCGGCGAGCCTCCGAACGGCGAGAACGAGAAGAAGCCCGGGAGCAAGAACGGCAAGGCCCGGCCGTGGTGGCTCTGGCCGCTCTTCGGCCTCGTCGCGATCGCGCTCGTGCTCCTCGCGCTCTTCCTGCTCAAGGCATGCGACGACCACCCGACGACCGGTCCGCTCTCCGACGCGTCTGCGGCCGCGGACGCGCTCGCCGCAAACGACGCGGAACCCGGCGCCGAAGCAGGCGCTGAGGAGCAGGACGCGGCGGCGGGCGCGGGCGACGGCGACGGTGGTGCGGATGCGGGCGACGCGAGCGCGGGTGCGGGCGCGGACGCCGACGCAGGGACCGCCGATGCAGCCACTGCGGACGCCGGCAAGAACGCCGGCGACGGCGGCCACGCGCAGGGTGACGACGACGACGACGACTTCCCGCTCGGCCCGGGCTCGAGTGGCGGCGCGGGCTCGAGTGGCGGCGCGGGGACGGTGGTCGTGAAGATCGGCCCGGCCGGCGGGGAGAAGACGAGCGTGCACCGCAAGCACTACAGCGACGAGGCCCAACACTGGCGCGTCGCGGCCGGTGCCCACAAGGTCTCCCGAACGGAGGATCGCGGCCACCGGTTCGACGTGTGGCTCGCCCCAGGTCAGACGTTCGAGGGCGTGCGCGTCGAGTGGCAGGACAAGACCGGACAGTGGCATGTTCACTGAGGCATCGTCACGCTGCAAAGACGTCGAAGCCGCGGGCTCGTCGGCCCACAGCAACGAGGAGCGGATGAATGCGTGATCTCATCTCCACGCTCGAGCAGGCCGTCGCGGAGACACACGCCACGATCGCGGGCCAGGCGGAAGCCGAAAACGAAGCGCTCGTTCTCCGCGACCTCGCGCTGCGTGCACGGAAGCTCCGGCGCGCCTGGTCGCGCAAGCAGAGCGTCGGCCTCTTCGGACCGTCGCAAGCGGGCAAGTCGTTCCTCGTGGGCGCGCTCCTGTCGCACGAGCTCGGGTCGCTGAAGGTGCTGAGCCGCGGTGGCCCCGTCGACTTCCTCCGAGAGATCAATCCGGCGAAGGGCGTCGAATCCACCGGCGTCGTTACGCGCTTCACGACCTCCAAGGCGCCACCGCTGCGGAAGGGAGACTTCCACTGCGAGATGCTCTCGCTCGAGGGCGTGCTCCATTCGATGGCCACGGGGTTTCTCGTCGAGTGCACCTCGCCGCCGCTCGACGTCGATCGCGTGGAACGGACGCTCCGCGACGCGCGTCTGCAGGCGGGTCCCCCCGCATCACCGAACTACGCGCGCGCATGGGAGACCGTCTGGCACGAGCTGACGAAGCGTTACCAGGACCGACATCCCTATCTCAACGAGCTCCGCCGCCATCCGGGACTGAAAGGCGGGCTCGGAAGCGAAATCGCAACGAGCGCAGGCTGGGTGCTCGTCTACTCGCTCCTGTGGGGTGGACCTGGCTACGCGAAGGACCTCGACCTGCTGATGCACACGCTCGTCGGCGGCATCGAGCAGCTCGGGTACGCCGAGACGGTCGAGGTCGGGCTCGCGCACGTCCGTGCGTCGAGCGACGCGCCGAGCATCATCGACGCCTCTTGCCTGAACGCGCTCGGGACGTCGCGCACCCTCGTCTCGGCGACGGCGCTCGGCTCCGCCGAAGCCGCAGGTCGCGACGTCGCGCTCGACCCTGGCGTGCTCGCCGCGCTCATCGCCGAGATCCGCCTGCCACTCGAGAACGTCCCCGGCTCGCTGCTCGACAAGGCGGACATCCTCGACTTCCCCGGTGGTCGCGCGCTCAAGGGCATCAACGGCTTCGGGGCCGCCGAGCTCAACACGGGCCGGCTCGACAACGCGATCGAGGTCTACAAGCGCGGCAAGCTCACGTTCCTCTT
Organism: Pseudomonadota bacterium; assembly: GCA_023423895.1. GTDB lineage: Bacteria > Myxococcota_A > Polyangia > Polyangiales > Polyangiaceae > Labilithrix. The sequence continues at coordinate 14,388 of JAFAER010000265.1, read as the reverse complement.
CGAGCAGTACTCGCTCGATCGCGAGATCACCGCGCTGCTCTTGTGCTCGCCCGGACCGACGAAGCCGGAGGCGATCCAGCTCCAGTCCCAGGTCGAGAGCTGGCTGTCGATCCGGCACGGCTCGACGACGCCGAAGGACGCGAAAGAAGTCGAGCAGCCCAGCCTGTTCGTCGCGCTCACGAAGTTCGACATGAGCCTCGGCGCTCTCCGGAGCGACAACGCGAAAGATCGCTGGGACTCGCGTGTCGAGGAGGCGTGTGTCGACTTCTGGGCACGCGGGCACGGCTCCTGGGTCCACAACTGGGGCACGAAGGGTCGCCCGTTCACGAACCTGTTCTGGATCCGCAATCCCTACGCGGACCAGATGCAGACGCTGAAGCCCGGAGATGCGGACTACGAGGCGGTGAAGCAGGGCTATCTCTCTTCCCGCGCGGTGGCGACGTACATCGCCTCGCTCGAGGACAAGTGGCTCGCCGTCGAGGGGTACGAGCCGTCGACGGGCCTGCCGAAAAGCGGCGTCCCGCTGCTCGCGACGCACCTGCGCGCGAAGCTGAACGAGGACATCAAGGGCAAAGAGCTCACCGCGGAGACGCGTGCGATCCGCGCGGAGCTGCTGAGCGTCTTGAAGTCGCTCACGCCCTCGCGTGACGAGGCGGAAGCGCGCGCACGACGCATCGAAGACGCGAAGGAGCTCGTCTCCGCGATGAGTGCCGCGATGGCGCGGCGCTGCACCGGCGCGGTGTTCGGCGAGTTCGTGGACCTCGTCGTCGCTCCGGAGCAAGCGCTCGAAGCCGAGGTCCGCAAGGTGCTCGACGTCGTGATGCCGATGAGCATCAAAGCGAGCGACAAGGTCAAGAAGGTGCTGGTCCACGTCCTCAAGTGGTGGACGAAGGTCGCCGCGGAGCGTCTCCGTGGGAGCGATCTCGCGATCCCGCAAGCCCAGGCCGAGAGCTTCGTCCGCGAAGTCTGCACGTCGAAGCTGCTCCTGCCGGTGCTCGGACAGGCCATTTTCCCCTACTTCGCGCGCACGCAGGTCGACGTCGCGCTCGTGTCCACGATCCTCCGGGTGAAGATCTGCGACGCGATGCTCTCGCTGATGGCGCCGAACGCACGACGCACGCCGAACACGCCGGTGCGCCTGAGCTACGCCGAGGACGACGCCGAGAGCGCGGAGGCGGTCGACTGGAGCAACGTCGACTTCGACGACGAGCCCACGGAAGAGCCTGCTTCCGGTGTATCGATCGTGTTCGCGGGCAACCGCTACTATTCGACGTGGTCCCAGAATCTGCCGGACTTCTACGCGAAGAACGGCAGCTCGAGGCCGAGCCTGCTCGAGGACGCGACCCGCACGGGTCGTCTCGTCGACGTGCTGAAGCGAATAGAGCTCGCGACCGATGCCTGAACCGAAGCCGGAAGACCGCGACGACGAGCTCGAGGACGGAGAGGCGCTCGACGCCGACGCGCTCGATGTCGACGGTCTCCGGGCTCGCGGTGACGTCGACGGCCTGCTCGCGCTGGCGAGGGCCCACCGCAACGGCACCGCCCCCGGCGGCCGCGACTTGAAGCGGTGCTTCGAGGCTTACCGCGCGGCCGCGGAGCTCGGAAGCGGCGACGCCGAGTACGCGGTCGCGCTCTTCTGCATGACGGGCGGCGTCGTCCCTCGCGACTTCAAGGAAGGCGCGACGCGGCTACGGGCGGCGGCCGAAAAGGGCAGCGTCCCGGCGAAGGTGTACCTCGGCAACCTGTACGAGCTCGGCATCCACTACCGCGCCGACCCCGAGAAGGCCGACGTCTGGTATCGCAACGCCGCGCGCGGCGCGCAGGTCAGGGCCGAGCCCGGAACGGAAGAATACGCAACGGCGCTCGCGGATCTGGGCTGCGTACGTCACGTTCTCGCGCTCGTGGAGAGCGGCGCGGTGGAGGGCGCGGACAAGGCTCGTCTGCTCCAGCGCGCGCGCGCTCACGGCTACGGGCTCCAGAGCAACAACGACGGAGCTGTCGGCTCCGACGAGGCCGCGAAGGAGGACCACGCGGTGGACGATCGGCCGACGTTCCTCGACTCGCTGCAGCGAGCCGACGAGCACGCCCTCGCCGCGCCACGACCGCCCGCCGATCTCCCGCAGCGCCAGCGCGCGGCGACGACGCCCGACACGAAGGCAGCCCGCGCCGTCGCCGATGCCCGCGCAAACAAGGCAAAACCGAGCGACGCGAACCGCAAGCAGAAGGCGCCGGCGGGTCCATCGCGCGTCACGATCGGCATCGGCGCGTTCGGCTACGCGATGCTGTTCGCCATCGCCGGAGTCGCGGCGGGTTATGCGGCGACGCTCGGAGCGCGCGAGCTCGTCGCACACGACACGCCCCTGCCCGTCCTCGGCACGCGGACCCATCTGGTGTTTCCGATCGTCCTCGCGCTCGTGGGTGTGCTGCCGACCTGGCTGGTCTATCGCCTCGAGACGGTGGGCAAGGCACTGGCCGTCGGCGCGCTGTTCGGCGGCGTCGGATGGATCGCCTGGGGGACCGGACAGGCGATCTTGCACGCGGCGCGGCCCGTCCAGTCGATGGCGTTCGGCCTCGCTGGGTTCTTGGCCGCGCTGTTCGTCCTCGGCGTGCTCGGAGGAACGAAGCGCCAGCCCTCGCGACCGCGGCGTCGCCCGTCGGGGTGACGTCCCGCCCGCGGGGCCATCCGGTTCGCGCTTCGGCGTTTGATTTCCGACAGATGCCAAGCTCGCGCGGGCCGGCCGACTAGACGGATGGGGATGGACGGCGCCGAAAAACGCGGTATGGTCGGCCGCACCTCGCGCTACCGTGAAAGACGGGGCGGAAGCGCACGGCTCCTCTCCGCGAAGCTCCGCGCACGAGCAGTCGAAGAGCCCATGATCGAGAACCTTCGCCGCGAAGCACGCGTCGACGCCCGCATCCGGGTGACGGTCGTGCGCGGACGGCGAATGATCTCCCTCGAGACGTCGGACGTCAGCTTCAAGGGGCTCTTCCTCCAGACCCACGATCCTCCGCCACTGCGCTCCCTGATGCGGCTGCGCGTGGAGCTGCCCGAGCGCGAGATCGAAGCGCACGCGATGGCCGTGCACATCGAGGGAAGCGACGATCCCGACGACGGACGGACCGCGGGCGTCGGCGTGCAGTTCTGGGGGCTCGCAGGACCGGACCGGACCGCCTGGGACGACTTCGTGCGGGAGCTGATCCAGCGCAGGCGCGCCGTCATGAAGAAGACGTCCTCCGAGCTCGCGCAGAGCCCCGGCACCTCCCCTGCGTCTTCGTCCTCCGCGAGCACGGGCCGCTACGCGACGAGCTCCGCCGCTCCGCACGCCAACGCGGCCAACGCGGCCAACGCGGCCAACGCGGCCGCGGCCAACGCGGCCAACGCGACCAACGCGGCCAACGCGGCCAACGCGACAAGCGCGACGACGAGGAAGTGATCCGTCCCTGAACGCCGCCGCGACTGTGGCAGAAATGCGCAACCGGCTCGTCTTCGACAACGCTGCCAACGGAAGTTCGGTTCGTTTCCGGCAATCGAAGCTCTAGAGGCGGGCGAAGCCGGCGCTGTGGCGTCTGGTCACGTTGAGCGAATGGCGGGGGCAAGATACGAAGAAATTGCCGCCCGTTCTTGGTGCCGCACGTCGTCACGCGCCGCACCAACGCGAGCTGCCGGAGGATCAGCGAACATGCCGTCGAAGCAGGGCGTCGACACCATCGACCGAGTTCGTTCACGCGCAGCGAAGACCAAGAAGAGTGGTCCGCGTCGCAACGACAGCGGCGCATCGAGCGAGGGCGGCAACGGCGCGGCGAAGACGAACGGCAGGCACGCCGCAGGCTCCGTTCGCATGCCGACCACCATGATGAACGCGGTCGGTGGCACGGTCCCCATCACCGAATGGGATCGTCTCTCGGCCGACAGCCGATACGAGGTGGAGCACCTCATCGAGGTCCTCAAGGCGGTGAAACAGGGCGATTTCACGATCCGTTTCGAGTACTCGAAGCACGGCATCCTGAGCCGCGTCGGCGAGCTGCTCAACGACGTCATCGGCCTGAACGAGCACATGTCGAGCGAGCTCGTTCGCGTGTCGAAGGTCGTCGGCCAGGAAGGCAAGATGCACGAGCGCGCGTCCGTCGGCGCGACGCGCGGCGCATGGGCGGCGAGCATGGCGAGCGTCAACCAGCTCATCGCCGATCTCGTGTCGCCGACCAACGAGGTCGCCCGCGTCATCACCGCCGTCGCGCGCGGCGACCTCTCGCAGAAGATGGTCCTCGAAATCGAGGGCCGCCCGGTCCGCGGCGAGTTCCTCCGCATCGGCACGACCGTCAACAGCATGGTCGATCAGCTCAACTCGTTCGCCGCAGAGGTCACGCGCGTCGCGAAGGAGGTCGGTAACGAAGGAAAGCTCGGCGGTCAGGCCGAGGTCAAAGGCGTCAGCGGCACGTGGAAGGACCTCACGGACAACGTCAACGGCCTCGCCGCGAACCTCACGGCGCAGGTCCGTAACATCGCGAAGGTCACCACCGCCGTCGCGAAGGGTGACCTCTCGCAGAAGATCACGGTCGACGCGAAGGGCGAGATCCTCGAGCTGAAGAACACCATCAACGTCATGGTCGATCAGCTCTCGTCCTTCGCCGCTGAGGTCACACGCGTCGCGAAGGAAGTCGGCAACGAAGGAAAGCTCGGCGGCCAGGCGGAGGTCCGCGGGGTCTCCGGCACGTGGAAGGACCTGACTGACAACGTCAACGGGCTCGCCGCGAACCTCACCGCGCAGGTCCGCAACATCGCCAAGGTCACCACGGCCGTCGCGAACGGCGACCTCTCGCAGAAGATCACCGTCGATGCGCGCGGCGAGATCTACGAGCTCAAGAACACCATCAACACGATGGTCGACACGCTCCGGTCCTTCGCCGCGGAGGTCACACGCGTCGCCAAAGAAGTCGGCAACGAGGGCAAGCTGGGCGGCCAGGCGGACGTCAAAGGCGTCTACGGCACCTGGAAGGACCTGACGGACAACGTCAACGTCCTCGCCTCGAACCTCACCGTGCAGCTCCGCGACGTCTCCAAGGTCGCGACCGCCATTGCGAACGGCGACCTCACCCAGAAGATCACCGTCGACGTCAAAGGCGAGATCCTCCAGATCAAAGACGTCATCAACCGGATGGTCGACCAGCTCAACTCCTTTGCCGCGGAGGTCACCCGCGTCGCGAAGGAGGTCGGCACCGAAGGTAAGCTCGGCGGTCAGGCCGACGTCAAAGGCGTCAGCGGCACGTGGAAGGACCTGACCGACAACGTCAACGGCCTCGCCGCGAACCTCACCGCGCAGGTCCGCAACTTCGCGAAGGTCACCACCGCCGTCGCGAACGGCGACCTCTCCCAGAAGATCACCGTCGACGCGAAGGGCGAGATCCTCGAGCTGAAGAACACGATCAACGTCATGGTCGATCAGCTCTCTTCGTTCGCCGCGGAGGTCACCCGCGTCGCGAAAGAAGTCGGCACCGAGGGCAAGCTCGGCGGGCAGGCGAACGTCAAAGGTGTCAGCGGCACGTGGAAGGACCTGACGGACAACGTCAACGGCCTCGCGTCGAACCTCACCGTGCAGCTCCGCGACGTCTCCGCCGTCGCGACCGCCATCGCGTCGGGCGACCTGACGAGAAAGATCACCGTCGACGTCAAAGGCGAGATCCTCCAGATCAAGGACGTCATCAACAAGATGGTCGACCAGCTGAACTCCTTCGCCGCGGAGGTCACCCGCGTCGCGAAAGAGGTCGGCACCGAAGGAAAGCTCGGTGGTCAGGCCGAAGTCCGCGGCGTCAGCGGCACGTGGAAGGATCTGACGGACAACGTCAACGTCCTCGCGGCGAACCTCACCGCGCAGGTGCGCAACATCGCGAAGGTCACGACCGCGGTCGCAAACGGCGACCTCTCCCAGAAGATCACCGTCGACGCGCGCGGCGAGATCCTCGAGCTAAAAAGCACGATCAACGTCATGGTCGATCAGCTGTCTTCGTTCGCCGCGGAGGTCACGCGCGTCGCGAAGGAAGTCGGCACCGAAGGCAAGCTCGGTGGCCAGGCGGACGTCAAAGGCGTCAGCGGAACGTGGAAGGACCTCACGGACAACGTCAACGTCCTCGCCGCGAACCTCACCACGCAGGTCCGCAACATCGCCAAGGTCACGACGGCCGTCGCGAAGGGCGACCTCTCGCAGAAGATCACCGTCGACGCGAAGGGTGAGATCCTCGAGCTGAAGAACACCATCAACACGATGGTCGATACGCTCAACTCGTTCTCCGCCGAGGTCACGCGCGTCGCAAAAGAGGTCGGTACCGAAGGAAAGCTCGGTGGTCAGGCGGACGTCAAAGGCGTCTTCGGCACGTGGAAGGACCTGACGGACAACGTCAACGTCCTCGCCTCGAACCTCACCGTGCAGCTCCGTGACGTGTCGAAGGTCGCCACCGCGATCGCGAACGGCGACCTGACCCAGAAGATCACCGTCGACGTCAAAGGCGAGATCCTCCAGATCAAGGACGTCATCAACAAGATGGTCGACCAGCTGAACTCCTTCGCCGCGGAGGTCACCCGCGTCGCAAAGGAGGTCGGCACCGAAGGAAAGCTCGGCGGCCAGGCGGAGGTCAAAGGTGTCAGCGGCACATGGAAGGACCTGACGGACAACGTCAACGTCATGGCCTCGAACCTCACGAAGCAGGTCCGAGGCATCGTCAAGGTCGTCACGGCCGTCGCGAACGGAGACCTCTCGCAGAAGTTCGTCCTCGAGGCGAAAGGCGAGGTCGCCGCGCTCGCCGAGACGATCAACAACATGACCGACACGCTCCGCACGTTCGCCGATCAGGTGACGACGCTCGCGCGCGAGGTCGGAATCGAAGGCAAGCTCGGAACGGAGGCGCGCGTTCCCGGTGCCTTCGGCGTGTGGCGTGACCTGACCGACAACGTCAACATCATGGCCTCGAACCTCACGAAGCAGGTGCGCGGCATCGTGAAGGTCGTCACCGCCGTCGCGAGCGGCGACCTCTCGCAGAAGTTCGTCCTCGAGGCGAAGGGCGAGGTCGCCGCGCTCGCCGAGACGATCAACAACATGACCGACACGCTCCGCATCTTCGCGGACCAGGTCACGACCGTCGCGCGCGAGGTCGGCATCGAAGGCAAGCTCGGTGGCCAGGCGAAGGTGCCGGGCGCCGCCGGAACGTGGCGCGACCTCACCGACAACGTCAATCAGCTCGCAGGCAACCTCACCTCGCAGGTGCGCGCGATCGCGGAGGTGTCCACCGCCGTCGCAAAGGGCGACCTGACCCGGTCGATCACGGTCGAAGCGCAGGGCGAGGTCGCCGCGCTGAAAGACAACATCAACCAGATGATCGGCAACCTGAAGGACACGACGCAGAAGAACCAGGAGCAGGACTGGCTGAAGACCAACCTCGCCCGGTTCTCCAGCATCATGCAGGGTCAGCGCAACATCGTGTCCGTCGCGCAGCTGATCATGAGCGAGCTGACGCCGCTCGTCGACGCGCAACACGGCGCCTTCTACATGCTCGACGAGTCGAGCGGCGAGCCGGCCCTCCACCTCATCGCGAGCTACGGCTTCGGCGGTCGCAAGAGCCTTTCGAGCTCGTACAAGATGCGCGAGAGCCTCATCGGCCAGTGCGCGTTCGAGAAGAAGCGCATCTTGCTCAGTGAGGTCCCCGAGAACTTCATCTACATCGCCACGGGCATGGGCGAGGCACCGCCGCGCACCGTGGTCGTCCTCCCGGTCCTCTTCGAGGGCGAGATCAAGGCGGTCATCGAGCTCGCCTCGTTCCGCCGGTTCGACGTGAACCATCTCACGTTCCTCGACCAGCTGATGGACTCGGTCGGCGTCATCCTGAACATGATCTCGTCGAGCATGCGCACCGACGAGCTCCTCCAGCAGCTCAAAAAGTCGAACGCCGAGCTCGAGGCGCAGGCCGCGGAGCTGAACGAGAAGGCAAAGCTGCTCGAGGTGAAGAACAACGAGGTCGAGCTCGCGTCGCGCAGCCTCGAAGAGAAGGCCGAGCAGCTGCAGCTCATCTCCAAGTACAAGTCCGAGTTCCTCGCGAACATGAGCCACGAGCTCCGGACGCCGCTGAACAGCCTGCTCATCCTGTCGAAGATGCTCGCCGAAAATCCCGGCGGAAACCTCACCCCGGAGCAGGTCAAGTTCGCCCAGACCGTCTACACGTCGGGCAACGATCTGCTCTCGCTCATCAACGAGATTCTCGATCTCTCGAAGGTCGAAGCGGGCAAGATGCCGATCGACCCGAAGACCTTCGCGCTCTCGGAGGTAAAGGACTATCTCGAGCAGACCTTCCGTCATGTCGCCGATCAGAAGAACCTGGCCTTCGACCTGAAGGTGGAGCCGGGCGTCCCGCAGACGCTGTTCACCGACGTCAACCGCCTCCAGCAGATCCTGAAGAACTTGCTCTCCAACGCCTTCAAGTTCACCTCGAAGGGCTCCGTCTCGATGACGATGAAGCCCGCGCCGAAGGAGCGTGGAGCGGACATGATCAGCTTCGCCGTCACCGATACCGGCATCGGCATCGTCCCGGAGAAGCAGAAGCTCATCTTCGAGGCCTTCCAGCAGGCTGACGGAACGACGAGCCGGAAGTACGGTGGCACCGGCCTGGGCCTGACGATCAGCCGCGAGATCGCGCGCCTCCTCGGCGGCACGATCGACGTGGAGAGCATCCCCGACCAGGGCAGTACGTTCACGCTCCACCTCCCGAAGACCTACGCCGGCGGCGAGCTCGGCCTCGACGGACCGAAAGACGAGACAGCGCCGGAAGCCCAGGTCCCTCCCCTCCCCGAGGACGCCGACTTCGGAGGTGCGCGCGTCCTCGTCGTCGACGACGACATGCGGAACATCTTCGCGATCAAGAGCGTCCTCGAAGGGCACGGGATTCACGTGCTCCACGCCGAGAACGGAAAGATGGCCCTCGAGGTTCTTGGCGCCCACTCGGACATCGACCTCGTCCTGATGGACACGATGATGCCGGAGATGGATGGGCTGACGGCGACGCGCGCCATCCGCGACATCGTCCAGTTCCAATCCCTCCCGATCATCTCCCTGACCGCCAAGGCCATGAAGGGCGACCGAGAGAAGGCGCTCGAGGCAGGCGCCTCGGACTACGTCACCAAACCCGTCGATCCCGAGAAGCTCCTTGCCGTGATCCACATGTGGCGCCGCCGCACGACTGAGCGGCAGAGCCAGCTGTCGTGAGCACCACTGGCTGGACGATGCAGAACACGGGCAGCAATGGGAAGTCTGCGGTCAGCATCCTGCTGGTCGACGACGTTCCGGCGAACCTGCTCGCGCTCTCGGCAGTGCTCAAGCCTCTCGGGGCACGAATCGTCGAGGCGTCCTCGGGCAAGGAGGCGATCGAGCACGTCGCCAAGGAGTCGTTTGCGGTCGTCCTCCTCGACGTCCAGATGCCTGGGATGGACGGGTTCGAGACCGCTGCCGAGATCCGAACGCTCGAAACAGGGAAAGACGTCCCGATCATCTTCCTGACGGCGAACAACCGCGACGACGGGTTCGTGAAGCGCGGCTACGCCGTCGGAGCTGCCGACTACATCACGAAGCCGTTCGACGTCGACATCGTCCGAGCACGCGTCCGTGCCTTCGTGAGCCTCTACGAGCAGCGCGAAGACGTGCGTCGCGCCCAGGTCGCCATCCGGACGCACGAGCGGGACGAGGCCGTACGCAGGCTCGTCGCCTTCGAGCGCATTGCAGCGGCTGCCCTCCAGACGGAAGATCTACCGGCGTTCTTCCGCGAGCTGCTTTCCGTCTTCATGAGCGCCGCCGACGAAGCGGACTCGGCGACGATCCTGCTGCGTGACAAGGACGAGCTGCGCGTCCAAGCGTGCGTCGGCCTGAACGAGGAAGTCGACGAACACTACACTGTGCCGATCGGAGAGAGCTTCGCCGGCACGGTCGCGGCCGAACGGCGACCGATGGAGATCTCGGACGTGGCGACATCTCCGCTCGTCCGCGGCGGATGGTTGCGCGCGCGCGGGACCAAAGCGCTGTATGCCGTCCCGCTGCAGCACGATGGCGCGGTGCTCGGCGTCGCACACATCGGCTCGCGGCGAGCGAGCACGTTCACCGACGCCGAGAAGCGCCTGTTCGGTGCGATGGCCGAGCGCGCCGCGTGGGCCGTCGCGGAGCACGTCCGCCGCGCGCGCCTCCACGAGATCCTGTCGTCGGCGCCCGCGAAGATCTCGATCCTGCGCGAGGACGACCACCACGAGTTCGTCAATCCGGGCTACGTGAGGTTCTTCCAGCGCGACGATCTCGTCGGCAAGCCGCTCTCGGCGATCGGCCTCGACAAGAACATCGGTGAGCTGACCCGCCGCGTCCGGGAAACCGGCGAGAGCGTCTCCGTCGACGAGCTCGTCCTGCCGGACGGGCGCGCCCTGCGTGTCAGCGCCCAGCCGCTGCGGAACCACGCCGGGACGGTCGAGCGCGTCCTCGTCTTCGCCGTCGACGTGACCGTGCAGGTCGCCGCACGCGCCGAACGCGCACGCGTCCTCGAGCTCGAACGTGCGGCCCGCCTCGAGGCAGAGCTCGCGAGCCGGATGAAGGACGAGTTCCTCGCCACGGTCTCTCACGAGCTGCGCACGCCGCTCAACGCGATCCTCGGCTGGACGGTGACCGCTCGAACCAATGCGCCCCCCGAGCTCGATCGTGCCCTCGCCATCGTCGAGCGCAACGCACGGGCTCAAGCACGCATGCTCGAAGACATCCTCGACGTCGCTCGCGTCGTCCGCGGCAAGCTGCGGCTCGAGCCGGCCGAGGTCGTCCTCAACGAGATCGTCAACGCCGCGCTCGATGCGGTTCGGCCCGCTGCCCAGGCGAAGAACATCCAGATCTCGGTGGAGCTGCCGGAGAAGGTCCTGCTCCGCGCCGACGCCCAGCGAATGCAGCAGGTCGTCTGGAACCTGCTGTCGAACGCGATCAAGTTCACGCCGAAGGACGGTCACGTCGAGGTCCACGCAGAGGTTACGCCCGATACCGTGACGTTCCGCGTGAGCGACGACGGCGAAGGCATCGAGCCGACCTTCCTCGCCCACGTATTCGAGCCCTTTCGGCAGGCGGATGGGTCGACGACCCGCCGCCATGGCGGCCTCGGGCTCGGCCTCGCGATCGTGAAGCAGATCGTCGATGCGCACGGAGGTACGATCACGGCCTCGAGCGGCGGCGCAGGCAACGGCGCCTCCTTCACGGTCGCGGTCCCGACAGCTCCGGCCATCGTGCCCGAGCCGCCGCCGCGCTCGAGCGAGTCCCAGCCGCCGCCCGAGGGCGACGGGATACGGCTCGAGGGAATCAAGATCCTCGTCGTCGACGACGATGCCGACGCACGCAGCCTTCTCAAGCACGTGCTCGTCGAGCGCGGCGCGACGGTCGAGGAAGCGGAGTCAGCGTCCTCTGCCTTCGACCAGGTCGCGCGCGGCCGCCCCGACGTCATCGTCAGCGACATCGCCATGCCCGGTGGGGACGGCTTCGGTCTCATCCGAGCCGTCCGCGCGTTGCCCGCCCTCCGCGGAGGGCGAACACCGGCGATCGCCGTCACGGCGCATGCACGGCAGGCCGACGGCGAGCGGGCCTATGCTGCCGGCTTCCAGGGACATCTTGCCAAGCCGGTCGATCTCAACCGTCTCATCACGATGGTCGCGAATCTCGGCGGGCTGTCGTTCGAATGATCTGCGGCTGACCAAGAAGTTCGGAGCCCTTCCATGCCTGCATCCACGAAGAACGTACAGGGACCCCTTGCCGCCGCGGCCGCGGCGCTCGAAAGCGAGCTGCGCCGCTACGAGGAGACCGTGACGGAGCTCGACAAGCTGCCGCTCACCTCGGACAAGACGCTCCAGCGAGCGCGCAAGGTGCTCGAAGATTGCGCCGGTCATCAGGAGAAGCTCGCGGTCCTGCTGCCGGCGTTCGCCCAGGCGATGCAGCAAGCGCAGCATCGGCAGCAGCAATGCATGGACGCCACCGCCGAGGGCACGGAGAAGATCAGGACGCGCTTCGAACAGCGCATGGCCCTGCTCGAACGCGTCGCCGCGCTCGGGCAGCGCGCCCAGGACATCAATGCCCCGGTCGCAGCGGTGATGTCCGGCCAGGACGAAAACCAGTCGCCGACGCAGCTGCTCAAGTCGCTCGAAGACGTCAACGCCAGGACCGAAGCCGTCATCGCCGAGGCCGATGCCGTTCACAGGCTTGCCGAAGACGGTGACTGGCAGGACATCGCCCGCGACACGGACGCACTGAAGCAGCAGCTCCAGTCGGCTCGCAACAAGGTGCTCGTCGCGCAGCGGAACATCGCTGCGCGCGCCCCGTCCTGATCGCGATCAGCGGCGCCGATAGACGTCGTAGCGCTGAGCGCGCTGCACCCCGAAGGTGAGCGTCGCCGTGTGCTCGAACCGTTCGCGAAAGATCGGCGTACGCACGAGGCGCTGCTCCACGATCCGCGGCTCTCCGTAGACGATGAGCGTGTCGACGTCGCGGTCGAGCAACATCGGAAGGTCGACCGCCTTCGACGTGTGACCTCCACGCAACACGGCGATCGCCGGATCGGTCAGCCCGGCGAGATCGACGATCCGCGCATCCGTCGCGGCGCCGACCCAGCCGACGTCGAGCGCCGCGACCACCTTTGCATCCGCGAGGACCGGGCGCGCCTCGGCGATGAGCTCCTTGCGCGCAGCATGAACCTGCCGCCCTGCCGGTGCTGCCTGCACCGCGACGAGCACCCCGAGCGCCACGGCGACGACGCTGCGGATCACGGCCGATACCGCGTGGGCGACACGCGCTGTTTCGACGAACACGAGCGCCAGCGACGGGACCACCGGAACGAGCAGTCGCGCATAGGGCATCCAGTCTCCGCCGACACCGACGACCACGAGGACGTGGACCAGCGCCGCGAGGGCAAGCGTCTTCCCGAACGCTGAAGCGCGCCGAAGCGCGACCGGAGCAAAAGCGAGGATCGGAAGGAGCACGACGATCGACGCCGCGCCGGCATAGAGCAGTCCGTGCCGCAAGTCGCTCGGCTTCGCGAGCAGCGCCAGCGGCGCAGCGCGGCCGAAGACGATCAAGCGGACGAGCGCACACGACGCGAACGGGATGAACGCGATCGCGCAGGCGAAAAGGGCGCTGCGAGCCCGGACGGCGATCGACGCCTTCGTCGTCTCTCTCCCTTCGGCAATCGCTGCACCGCCGGCCACGAACACGGCCCACACGACCAGCTCCGGGCGCAGCGTCCCGGCGAGCCCAGCAAGAAGCGCAGCGCGGCGTGGACGATCGAACGAGACGGCCGCAAAGGTGGCGAGCGCCGTCGCGAAGCCCGTCTCCATCCCGCTCGCGGCCCATGCCCCGACCGGAAAGGCGAGCCCGAGCACGACGAGCGCAACCGCAGCGTGTCCCTTGGACTTCCGCTCACCTTCGGTTCGCCTCGCGAGCGCAAGCCCGAGCGCAGCTCCGGCGGCGGTCCAGGCGACGACCCCGGCGAGCTTCACGCGCTCGAGCGCGACCACGAGCTCACCGCCGGCGCAGAGGGGCGCGAGCAACGGCGCCCACGGCAGCGGCGTCACGCCGTCGGTCGCGGGCCCGGACGCATCGAAGCGGTAGCCGGCGCCGGTCGCGATGTGATGCGCGTATCTCAGTGGGATCAGGGCGTCATCGACGGTGAAACCCCACATCACCAGCGCCGGAACGAGAGCAGACAGCGCACCGGCGAGACCGAGCGCGCGCGCGTACCAAGCGCCAGAGGCCATGTCCACTCTCCTGCAGTCAGCGCCGAAAACTACGAACGACCGAGCCCGTCTTTCTAGCATTCGATCCGTGGAGAGTGGCGCCGAACAGAACGTCCGGCCCCCCTCGAGACTGACGAGCCAGACCCCGCCAATGCGTAGCTTCGAGATCTTCGTCGAAACGGAACCGCAGCGCACGATGTCGTGGTCCGAGGACGCTCGGCCCAGCGGTGGACCTCCGCCGGCGCCGCGCTCCGGACCGCGCGCACGGCCGAGCGAGGTCCTCGACCTCTTCATCCAGGGCGCGAACGTCACTGCTCGGGTCGCCGAGCGTCACGCCTCGTGTGTCCTCCGCGATCTCGCCCTCGCGCTCGCCGAGCTCATGCGTGCGCCGCGCGGCAAGCGGATCATCCGCTTCTACGATGACGCCTGGGAGCTCTGCGTCGAGCGCGCCGGCTCGAGCGCGACCTTGAGCGTGTACCGGGGCGGCTCGGAGCCGACGGTGCTCGTCTACGACCGCCCGGTCATCTTCGCCGAGATGTGCGCGAGCGTCGTCGACGCGATCGACACGACGCTCGCGCGTGGCGCCGCCGCCGCCGGCGCCCCCCGCGCCGGCGGACGCG
>JAFAER010000147.1 GCA_023423895.1 Pseudomonadota bacterium | reverse complement strand
GGAGATGGCTCGTCGCAATCGCTCCCATGTTCCAGCGAGGGCCCAACGACGAAAGCGACGATAGACCCGCTCCCATGGGCCAAGCTCCTTCGCGAGATCCCGCCAAGGTGCGCCACTTCGAAGTATCCAGGCGATGGCTTCGAGGAAGCGCCGAGCAGCCCCTTTTGGACCACGCCGCGTCATTTGCTCAACGAGCGGACCGACCAAAGCCCACCGCTCATCGCTGAAGAATCGACGCGTCCCCCCGAACACGCCTATTCCGTAGCACCTACTGGACGTTCGTCAAAGGTTTCGCTGGTACGAACTGTCAACACGCCCCAGCCGATCTATCGAGGGCCGTCGAACCGGCCGGTCGCGGCGCCCGCGTCCGATCGCGACGCGACGTTTCGCGCGACGAACATTCCGCCGTCTTGGCTGCCGTGCTCCGGCTGCGCGCCGTCGTGACGTCGAGTCTCCTGGTGCCGCTGGTGCCGCGCTGGTGCAGGCTCGGGATCGTCTTTGTAGAACGCTCCCCACGCGACGATCGCGCCGGCGATCACGAGGGCAATGACTCCGGAGCGATTGATCATCGACGTCGAGATCCGATGCCGCCGCGGTCGCGACCGTTCCGGCTCAGACGCCAGCGCCGATCTTCTCGAGGAGATGCTCGGTGATCCCGCCGTCGTCCGCGCGCGTCAGATCGAGGATGAGCGGTGTGAGCGACGCCGCGCCCTCGTCGTACGCATCGGTGTCCGTGCCCGGCTCCGGATCGTGCCGCACGCCTGGACCGCCGACCCACATGTACTCGCGGCCGCGTGGATCGACCCGGATGTCGATGACCTCCTCGTAGAGGCGCGCGCCGAGGCGCGTCCGTCGGACCTCGCCCGTCCACGGGTGCGGGAAGTTCAGGTTCAAGAGCGGCGTCCGGCGAGATACGGACGGGCCGGGGCGCGGGACGGCCGTGTCCTTCGTCTCCTCGAAGAGCGCGCGCGCCAGCGTGGAGGTGAGCTCGGCGTAGCGCGGGAGCTCGCCTTTCGGATGAGCGCTCGACGCAATGGCTGGGATGCCGCGGAGCGCGCCCTCGCGCGCGGCCGCGACCGTTCCGGAATAGAACGCATCCTGTCCGAGGTTGAGCCCGCGGTTGATGCCCGAGCAGATGATGTCCGGCCACCGCGGCAAGAAGCGCGTCCCCGCGTGCAGCGCGACGTACACGCAGTCGGCGGGCGTTCCGTCGATGCCGAAGATGTTCGTCTCGATCTCTCGCGCGCGCAGCGGGCGGTGGAGGCTCAGCGAATGGCTGCTGGCGCTCTGCTCGTTCTCGGGCGCGACCATCACCACGTCGGCCCAGCTTCCGAGCGCGTCGAACAGGACGCGAATTCCGCGGCTCGCGTGCCCGTCGTCGTTCGAGAGGAGCACGAGCGGACGCCGAGGGCGTTCGACCGGAGGGCTGGACGACGGGGACGCAGCAGAAGCGGACACGGCGCGCACGCTAGCACTCTTCGGGTGCCCTCCGCGATCGGCTACAGTGCCGCGCCATGAAGCACGTCACCTCGAGCATCGCCCTGGTCTCCACGATCATCGCTGCTTCGCTCGGCGCGTCGTGCGCGGAGCCTGCACGGCCGACCATCCCGCCGGTCACGACCGCGACTCCGCCGCGTACGATCCAGGAAGCGCCCTCCGACAAGGGCATGAGGCTCATGACTCGAAAGTCCGACGTCGTCGACACGCTCCACGGAGTGAAGGTCCCCGATCCGTATCGCTGGCTCGAGGAGAGCGAGTCGAACGAGGTGAAGTCGTGGACGGAGACCCAGAACGCGCACACGCGCAAGGTCCTCGACGCGATCGCCGGGCGTGATGCGCTGAAGAACGAAGTCACCGAGCTGCTCCAGATCGGCTACGTCTCGACGCCGGCGATCCGCGCCGCCAAGGGCGGACCGCGGTACTTCCACACGAAGCGTGAGGGAACGCAGAACCAGCCGACGCTCTACGTCCGCGACGGACACGCCGGCAAGGACCGTGTCCTCATCGACGTCGCAGCTCTCTCCGACGACGGCACCACGGCTCTCGACTGGTGGTACCCGTCGTGGGACGGCCGCTACGTCGCATGGGGCAGGAGCGAGTCGGGGAGCGAGGACAGCGTCCTCCACGTCCGCGATGTCGCCACCGGCAAGGACCTGAGCGACAAGATCGATCGCACGAGGCACGCCTCGGTGGCGTGGCTCCCGGACGGCAAGAGCTTCTACTACTCTCGGTATCCGGAGCCGGGGACGGTCCCGGCGGGTGAGGAGCGCTATCACTCGCGCATCTTCCTCCACGTCCTCGGGACGGATCCGAAGACGGACAAGCTCGTCTTCGGCGAGGGCCGTGACAAGACCGACGTTCCGCAGGTGACGATCTCGCCCAACGGCCGCTGGCTCGTCGTTCGCGTTCACATGGGCTGGGACAAGAGCGACGTCTACCTGAGGGATCTCTCGAAGGCCGATGCCAAGTGGACCGAGGTCGCCGTCAAGACGCCGGCGCTGTTCGATCCGATCCCGCAGAACGATCGGCTCTGGATCCACACCAACGACGGCGCGCCGCGCTACAAGCTGTACGCCGTCGACTACGCGAAGCCGGAGCGCTCTGCGTGGAAGGAGATCCTCCCGGAGACGAAGGACGTCCTCCACGACGTCGACGTCCTGAAGAACGAGATCGTCGTCACCTACATGCACGACGCGTCGTCGCGCGTGGAGCGCTTCTCGCTCGACGGCAAGGCGAAGGGGCCCATCGCGCTTCCGGGCATCGGCTCGGCGAGTCTCTCGAGCATGCCCGACGGCGAAGAGGTCTTCGTCGCGTTCACGTCGTACGTCGTGCCGTACCAGGTCCATCGTGTCGACCTGCGCCAGGGAGCACGCCTCGAGCCGTGGGATCGCGTCGGCGCCAAGTTCTCCGATCAGGGCATCGAGGTCAGCCAGATTTTCGCGACATCGAAGGATGGCGCGCGCGTCCCGATGTTCGTCATCGCGAAGAAGGGGCTGAAGCGCGACGGCTCCAACCCGACGGTGCTCTACGGGTACGGCGGCTTCAACGTGAACCAGACTCCGGCCTTCAGCGCGCGCGCGCTCGCGAGCGTGCAGCGCGGCGCCGTCTGGGTGACCGCGATCCTCCGTGGCGGCGGCGAGTTCGGCGAGGACTGGCACAAGGCGGGGATGCTCGAGAAGAAGCAGAACACGTTCAACGATCTCTTCGCGTGCGCCGAGACGCTCTTCAAAGAGAAGATCACGGCGCCCGAGAAGCTCGGCGTCATCGGCGGATCGAACGGCGGCCTGCTCGTCGCCGCGGCGGTCACCCAGCACCCGGAGATGTTCCGCGTCGGCCTCTCGCTCGTGCCCCTGACCGACATGATCCGCTACCACAAGTTCCGGATCGCGAAGCTCTGGATCCCCGAGTACGGCGATCCCGAGAAGGCGGAGCACTTCAAGTTCCTCCACGCGTATTCGCCGTACCACCGCGTCGAGGACGGCAAGCGCTACCCGGCGCTCCTCTTCACGACCGCCGAGAGCGACACGCGCGTCGACCCGATGCACGCCCGCAAGATGGCCGCGCGGATGCAGGAGGCGCAGGGCGATCCCGAGAGGCCCGTGCTCATCCGCGTCGAGACGAAGGCCGGCCACGGCGCCGGAAAGCCGGTCACGAAGCTCGCGGACGAGCTGGCCGACGAGCTGTCGTTCCTCCTCCACGAGGTCGGCGTCACGCTCTGACGCCGGCACCGCCGCCCGGCACTCCGCCGCCACGCCGCTGTGACGCCGCTCTGACTCCACTCTGACGCCGCTCTGGCGGCACGGGCCCCGTCGTGGCGTCCGCTTTCTCGCGCTTCGTCGTTCAGGGGCCTCGCCTCGTGCGGGCGCTTCGGCGGATGGCCTCGCTCATGCGGGGCTCGCCTCGTGGTTGGGCTCGCCTCGTGGGCTCGACCGGTAGACGTGTCGTGTCGGGCGGCCGGCCGGCCGAGGGCGGCGCCATGGCCCGTGACCGCGCACCTGAACCGCTCGGAGGCCTTTTTTTTCCCTGCGATTCGAGAAATCGTCGCGCTTAAGTGGACGGACGTTCAGTGCTGAACGTAAGCTCACTTCATGAGCCTCGAGATCGACGTCCTCCGCGCCCTCCTTCGTCTCGCTCGTCGCCGTACGCCGCCCACGATCGAACAGCTCGTCGATCGGGTCGGCGGTGAAGATGCCGACGTCCGCCGTGCCCTTCGCTCGCTCGCCAGGAGCGGGCTCGTGCAGCGGACACCGGCAGGCCTCCGCCTCTCCATGGCAGGCCTCGCCGTCGCCGTGGCCTGCGCCCAGCGTCCGCGGCCGGTCGCCCGTGCGCAGGTCGTGTCTTCCGTTCCCCTCGTTCGCCGCCGTCGCGCGGCCTGAACCTTTACGAGCTCGGCAGCGCGCAGCTCGACAGCGCGCAGGCCGGGGGCCGCCACCCCCGACGGCAGGCGTGCTAAGGGTCTCGGCCGGTGACGGGTCCGCGAGAGAAACACGAGGCCGCGCTCGCAGCGCGAACGGCAACCGCCGAAGCTCTGGAGTCGAAGGCGCGTCTCATCGCGAACGGTCGCCTGATTGCCGCGCTCGGCGCGATCGGCCTCGTCGGCGCGATCGCGTTTGCAGACATGCCGACCGAGACCTGGGGCGGTGTCCTCGGGCTGGTCGTCGTCTTCGGCGCCCTGGTCGTCATCCATGCGCGCGTCCACGCGCAGAAGGACAAGGCGGCCGCGGCGATGCGCTTTCACGAGCGAGCGCTCGCGCGCATGGCGGGCAAGTGGCGCTCGTTTCCGTCCACCGGCGAACGATGGGCCGTGGCCACTCACCCGTACGCGGGCGACCTCGACGTCTTCGGTCGTGCCTCGCTGTTCCAGCGCCTCGACGCGACGTCGACGCGTTACGGCGAGGAGCTGCTCGCGCGCTGGCTCTCCGGCGATGACGCGCCGTCCGGAGCCAGCGAGTTCGCCGACGCCGTCGAGAAGCGTCAGGCCGCCGTTCGCGATCTCGCGCCGAGGCTGACGCTTCGCGAGGAGCTCGCGGCGCTCGGCTCGCTGCTCGACGATCAGGACGAGAAGCCCGACCCTCGGCCCTTCGTGATGTGGGCCGGTCAGTCGGGCTCCAACGCCGGCGGACAACTGCCGGGCGTCCTTCGCCTCGTCGCGTTCGTCGTCCCACTGGTGACCGTGGGCACGATGGTCGCGAGCGGGATGGGGCTCGCCCATCGGTTGCTCTTCCTGCTGCCGTTCGCGGTGAGCGTGCTCGTGCTCGGCGCGCTTCGCGGCCGTATCCAGCCTTCGCTCGAGGCCGCGTCGTCCAAGGAGAGCGCGCTGTCGCGGTACGGCAGCATGTTGCGGCTGCTCGAGGACGAGAAGCTCGAAGCGCCGCTGCTCGTCGGGCTGCAGCAGCGCTTGAAGGAGAGTGGAGCCTCCGCGACGCGCGAGATGGCGTCGCTCTCGCGCATCGTCGGTTTCGTCGATGCGCGGCACAACGAGGTCTTCCGGTTCTTCATCGGGCCCGCGCTGATGTGGGATCTCTGGTGCGCGCTCGCGCTCGAGCGCTGGCGCGAGCGTGCTGGCAGGGCCGCGTTCGGCTGGTTCCGGGCGCTCGCCGAGCTGGAGGCGCTCGCGTCGATCGCCGGCTTCGCGTTCGAGAACCCCGATCACGCGTTCCCCGAAATCGACACCGCCGAAGCGACCTTCGAGGCGAAGTCGCTCGGCCACCCGCTCATCGACGCCGACAAGCGTGTCTCCAATGACGTGACGATCCCGGCGCCCGGTCACGCGCTCGTCGTGACGGGCTCGAACATGTCCGGCAAGAGCACGCTCCTCCGCGCGATCGGCATCAACGCGGTGCTCGCGAACGCCGGCGGCCCGGTCTGTGCGCAGGCGCTCCGGATTGGAAGGCTGAAGGTCGCCACCAGCATGCGCGTGTCCGACTCTCTCGAGGAAGGGACGAGCCGATTCTACGCGGAGCTGAAGAAGCTGAAGCTCGTCCTCGATCTCGCGCGCACCGTCAACGCCGATCCGGAGCAGGGGACGCTCCTGTTCCTCCTCGACGAGATCCTGCACGGAACCAACACCCGCGAGCGCCTCATCGGCGCGCGGGCGATCCTGATGGAGCTGCTCGCTCGAGGCGCCATGGGCGCCGTCTCGACGCACGACCTCGGGCTCGGCGATCTCGAGAAGGAGAAGCCGGGCCAGGTTCGGAACGTCCACTTCGAAGAGCAGGTCGAGGGCGACGTGATGAGCTTCGACTACCTGCTCCGTCAGGGCATCGTGCAGAGCTCGAATGCGCTTCGGCTGATGAAGATCGTCGGCCTCGACGTCGTCGCGTCTTCCTGAGCCTCAACGCCCAGCGCGTTCAGCCACCGATGCCCCGCATCGAGACGCTCGCCGCGTCGGGCTCCGTGCAGCCTTTCCACACGTCGCCGTCGGGCTTCCTCTGCCAGGCGTCGTGGACGGCGTTCGCGACGGCTGCAACGCTCCCGCCGCGGGCGATGTGGCCGGCGGACAAGCCGTCGTTCGTTGCCAGGCACGGACGGAGCGTTCCGTCGGCTGCGACACGGAGGCGGTCGCAACCCTTGCAGTACGTGTCGCTCGTCCCGGTGATGAAGCCGACCTTCTTCGTCGGATCGTTCTGGGCGAAGAGATACTTCGCAGGTCCGCGATCGGCCTCGGCCACGGCCTCCGTCTGGTGTTGAACGAGGTGCGCAAGGCGAGCGCGCATCTCGCTCGCTGGCACGACGCGGTCGGCGATCTTGGCGCCTTCTCCGATCTGCATCACCTCGAGGAAGCGCGGGACGATGCCGCGCTCCCAGGACCAGCGGACGATGTCTTCGAGCTCGGCGTCGTTTTCGCCGCGTACGACGACCGCGTTCAGCTTGATCTCGTCGAAGCCGGCTGCGAGCGCCGCGTCCACGCCGCGAAGGACGACATCGAGCTTGCCGCCGCGGGTCATTCGACGAAAGCGCTCGGCATCGAGCGTGTCGAGCGAGATGTTGACGCGCATCAGGCCCGCCTCGCGGAGGGCCAGCGCGTGTCGCTCGAGCCGCGTCGCGTTCGTCGTGAGCGCAAGGTCGTCGAGGCCGAGCGTCGAGAGGAACGCGACCACCTCCACGATGGCCGGGTGCAGCAGCGGCTCTCCACCGGTGAGCCGCACGCGACGGACGCCTGCGCTCACGAGCCCGGCGGCCATGGTCTTCCATGCCTCGATCTCGAGGCGGTCCTCGAGGTAGCCGTCACGCTTGTCAGGCCGGCAATAGATGCAGGCGAGATCGCAGCGATCCGTCAGCGACAGGCGCACCGAGCGCGGCGGCGTGGCGGGCGCAGGGCGAGGCTGGAGGACGGGAAGCGCGACCATGAAGGACCTGACGAGCGAAGCCCGGGAATCACGAAACGGACCTGACAAGGCTATCCCTCATCGTACGGGCGGGAGCAAGCCGGGTTTCGCTGTAGCATTCGACGTCCCATGAGCCAGCCGGCTGCCCAGGTCCCTCGTGTCATCACCGTCACGGTGAGCGATACCCGCACTGCCGCCGACGACACGTCGGGAAAGGCGCTCATGGACGAGCTCCAGAGCGCTAGCATTGCGCTCGGGCGTCACGTCATCGTCCCCGACGAGCCCGACCGCATCGCGGAGATCGTTCGGGAGGTCGTCACGAGCAACGAGGCTGACGCGATTGTGTTCACCGGCGGGACGGGGATCGCGCCGCGCGACCTGACGTACGAGACTCTCTCGTCGCTCTTCGACAAGACGCTCGACGGCTTCGGCGAGGCGTTTCGACGCCTCTCGTGGGACGAGATCGGGCCGCGGGCGATCCTCTCCCGCGCGACCGCAGGGACCGTCGGTACCTGCATCGTCTTTTCGTTGCCGGGGAGCGAGAAGGCGGTGAGGCTCGGTGCGCGCGCGCTCATCGCGCCGGTCCTCGGTCACGCCGTGGATCTCGTGAACGGCCGCACGAAGCACGGCCACCATCGGAGCAAGCCATGACCATCACGCTCCTCTACTTCGCTGCGGTCCGTGAGCTCGTCGGGACCGACGAAGAGCGTCTCGAGGTGCCTGCCGGAGTGACGACGATCGCCGAGCTCGCCGCGTTCCTCGAGCAGCATCGCCCCGCGCTCGCTGGCCGCCTCGGCGCGGTCCGGTTCGCACGCAACGAGACGTTCGCGACCAGCTCGGAAGTCATCGCCGACGGCGACGTCATCGCGCTCATTCCGCCCGTCGCGGGCGGCTGACGTTCAGTCGCGTTCGTGCTCGTGCTCGTCGGGAGGCGCATGCGCGGAATGCGCGGAGCGCTCATCGTGACCAGCGTGCGCGTGGTCGTGCCCGCGGCCGCAACGTGCGTCCTCCCAACCGACCCACGCGGCGCCGTCCGGCCCGATCTCGCGCTTCCAGATCGGAACGCGCGACTTGATGCGATCGATGAGCTCGCGGCATGCGCGGAAGGCCTCCGCGCGATGGGGCGCGCTCGCCGCGCAGACGACCGCCGCGTCGCCGACCTCGAGCGAGCCCGTCCGATGCATCGCTGCAACGCGAACGTCCGGCATCTCGGTCTCGATT
The DNA here is from genome assembly GCA_023423895.1 of Pseudomonadota bacterium. Classification (GTDB taxonomy): domain Bacteria; phylum Myxococcota_A; class Polyangia; order Polyangiales; family Polyangiaceae; genus Labilithrix. The sequence continues at coordinate 31,453 of JAFAER010000147.1, read as the reverse complement.
TCCTGAGCGATGCGCTCCATCTCGCGCTTCGCCATCGACGCGTACGCGGAGTACTCGAGCCGCGTGACGGCGCGACCTTCGCTCTCGTCGCGGACCACGCCGACGAAGACCGCGAGACCGCCTGCTCCGGGGCGGCGGACGCTCGCGAGCGTCTCGTCGACGGAGAGCGCAGTGTCGCGGATGTCTGCCTTGAACGGTGCCGCGCTCATCGAGCGCCGCCTTCGTCCTCGTCCGCCGGCGGCCGCGTCCAGTGTCCGCTTCGTCCGCCCGCCTTCTCGACGAGGCAGACGTCGAACGACATGCTTCGGTCGACCGCCTTCAGCATGTCGTAGAGGGTCAGCGCAGCAGTGCTCGCGGCGACCATCGCTTCCATCTCGACCCCGGTCCGGTCGCGGGCCTCGGCGGTCGCGTCGATCACGGCGATGCCGCCGTCGAGCGCGATCGACACCTCCACGCGCGTGAGCTGGATCGAGTGGCAGAGCGGAATGAGCTGCGGAGTCAGCTTGGACGCCTGGATACCCGCGATGCGGGCTGCCGCGAGCACGTCGCCCTTCGGCGTATCGCCCGAGGCGAGCTTGAGGAAGGTCTCGTTGCTCATGCGGACGCGGGCCCGGGCGGTCGCCTTGCGTGCCGTCACGTCCTTCTCTCCGACGTTGACCATGTGCGCATGTCCGTCGCGCGTCAGATGCGTGAGCGTGAATCCTTTGTCCTTCATCTGTCTGTTCCTGTTCCTGAGACGAGGGTCAGCCGCAGAGATCGCTCATGAGGAGGAAGTCGACTTCGGCGCCAGCAGGGACGCCCGTCGCCTCGGCAGGCACGAGGACGAGCGCGTCCGACTGAGCCATCGTGGTCACGGCTCCGCTCGCCTGGTTGCCGAGCGTCGTCACCGTGATCTTGCCGTCTTCGCCCGTCCCGGTGATCGCGCGAGCGAGCTCGAGCCGGCCCGGATCGTGGGCATGTGCGCGCGCCATGCGGGCGCGTCGCATGGGTGGGAAGGGATTGGTGTCACCTTGCAAGGCGCGCAGGAGCGGCACGCCGAAGAGCGCGAACGTGACCATGGCGCTGGCGGGATTGCCCGGAAGGCCCAGCACGATCGCGTCGCGGCGTCCTTTTCTCGGGAAGCGTCCGACCGCGAGCGGCTTGCCCGGCTTCATGGCGACCTTCCAGAAGTCGAGCGATACACCCACCGCCTCGAGGGCGGGTCTCACGAGATCGTGATCGCCCACGCTGACGCCACCGATGGTCACGACCACGTCGGCCTCCTCGAGCGCCGAGGCGAACGCGCGCTCCGTCGCGGCGCGCTCGTCGCGGACGTACGGGAGCGCGCGCGCACGGGCCCCGGTCCGGCGCGCCATGGCGCGAAGGACGACGGTGTTCGACTCCGGGATCGTCCCCGCGATCGGCTCCGTGCCGGGACGACGGAGCTCGTCGCCGGTCGCGAGGATCGCCACCTCGGGCTTTCTCGTGACCGGGAGCTCCGCGCGATCGAGCGCGGCGGCGAGCGCGAGGTGCGCAGGCCGGAGCCGAAGCCCCATCGCCATGGCGACCGCGCCCGCGGACAGGTCGGCGCCGCGCCGGCGGACGTTCTGGCCGACGCGAGGGCGCGTCGTCAGGACCGCGACATCGCCGTCGCGCATGACGTTCTCCTGCATGACGACGGCGTCCGCTCCGTCGGGGAGGGCCGCGCCGGTGAAGATGCGCATCGTCGCGGCGCTCGCGAGCGACTCCGGGAGCGCTCCCGTGCGGCTCTCTCCGCGCACCGGCAGACGGAACGGCGGGTCGCCGGCGAGATCCTGGGTCCGCACCGCGTAGCCGTCCATCGCGCTGTAGTCGAAGCCCGGCAGGTCGACGGTCGACACGACGTCTTCTCCGAGCACGCGACCGTCGAGGTCCTCGATCGAGACGTGCTCGACGGGCAGGGCGGGGGAGCCGAGGGCGAGGATGCGCGAGAGGGCTTCTTCGAAGCGGAGCACGCCAGAACGCGTACCACACGGCGCGGGCCGACGTCAGCGGCCCGGGGGACGCCGGAGCGGCTGCGGCTGCGCGTCGTCGACGTCGCCGAATGCGCTGGGCGCGTCGAGCTGGGCTTCCAGCGCGCGGCGGACCTCGGCCGGCGTCATGCCGTCGTCGACGCGAAAGCTCCCGTCGTCGAGCACGACGGCACACGGGCCGAGCTCCGCAACGACCGCCGCGCAGAGGCTCGCGATCGCGCCGAGCTCACCCCGATCACCATGGATGTGGAGCTCGGCGCCGGCGTCGGTCGGATCGTCTGCGCTCACGGCGGCGCGCGTGCCCGCGAGCCATCCAGGGACGAGGCGCAAGCCGCGCCGGCGCAGGCGAAAGCCGTGATGCCGGAGGCGAGCCGCGAGCTCGTCGAGGCTCTTCGGCGGAACGTCGTTCGCCGAGGACCCGCACCGGTCGCGGTAGACGCCGACCACCGAGGTCGAACTTCCGGGCAAGCGCCGGATCGCGACCGTCACCTCTTCGCGCGTGCGGATCGACGCGCGAACGCAGACCGACTCGACGGCGAGCCATCCCGTGATCGTCGACGCGGGCGACGGAAGCACGTCTCGATCGTAAGGCGGGCCCGGGGCGCTGACCACACGACCACACGACGCGCGTCGTCGATCAAAGCTCGTCGTCGGTGAACGCGATCACGTCGCCGATCGACCTCGTGCCGCACGCGAGGGCGACGAGGCGATCGAAGCCGATCGCGTTGCCCCCCGACGCCGGCATGCCACGCGCGAGCGCCTCGAGGAACCGCTCGTCGATCGGATAGACGGGCTTGCCACGCGCCGCGCGCGCAGCCTGATCGCGCTCGAACCGCGCGCGCTGCTCGGCGTGGTCGGTCAGCTCTCCGAAGCCGTTGCAGAGCTCGACCCCGGCGACGTAGAGCTCGAAGCGCTCGGCCACGCGGGGATCCTCGGGCTTCTTCCGGGCGAGCGAGGCCTGCGACGCAGGGTATTCGGTGATGAAGACGCCGCGGTCGAGCGTCGCGAGGGCGGGCTCGACCTCGAACGCGAGCTTCTCGAAGAACACGTCCTCGTCGTTGTCGGCGAGGCGCAGCGTCTCCTCCGGTGGTGTGTTCGCGTAGCGCTCGAACGCCTCGAGCAACGTCAGCCGCGGAAGGGGCGGGCGGACGTCGATCGTGCGCCCGTCGATCTCGACGAAGCCGCCGGTGACGCGAGCGACGAGCTGCTCGGTGTCACGCATGACCGCCTCGACACCCGCGTTCGGGCGGTAGAACTCGAGGATCGTGAATTCGGGATTGTGGCGCTCGCCCGATTCTCCGGCGCGGAACGCTCGCGTGATCTGGAAGATGCGCCCGTGCCCGTCGGCGAGCAGGCGCTTCATCTGGTATTCGGGCGACGTCGAGAGGAAGCGCTTCGCCGCCGTCGCTGTGTGGAGCCCCGTCGGTACGGCCTCGAAGGCGTCGAGGTGCAAGTCGAGGCCGGGCGACGGGATCGCGATCGGCGTCTCGACCTCGAGGTAGCCGCGAGACCGAAAGAAGCTGCGCGCCGAGTCGAGCGCACGCGCACGGGCGACGAGCAGCTTGTGCGCAGCGCTCACCATCGGCTACGGCGCGAGGCCACGGAGAAAGACATCGGAGAGCTGCGTTGCAGCCCGTCCGAGCGCGCCTCTTTCCGCGCGGCCGAGCGCCCACGTCAGCGTGATGCCGTCGAGCGCGCCGAAGATCGCCCGCGCCGCGATGTGGGGAGACACGTCCGAGCGGAATGCGCCGGTCGACTGCCCTTCTGCGATGATCTTCGCGATCGCGTCGAGGTACGCGTTGAAGTGGGGCGCCGCGTATTCCTTCATCAGGCGGGTCGACTGGCGCAAGATGACGGTGATGACCTCGGCGAGATCGCGCTCGCCTTCGAGCAGGCCGAGCTGCATGTCGATCACCGCGCGGAGCCGCGCCGGCGCGTCGGGCTTCTTCGGCAGCTCCTCGCGCATGAAGGTGACGAGCTTGTCGACGCGGTCCTCGAAGAGGGAGAAGAGGAGCTCCTCCTTCGACTTGAAGTAGAGGTAGATCGTCCCGTCCGCGACGCCCGCGGCCTTGGCCACCTCGCTCACGCGCGTCGCGTGGAAGCCGCTCTTCGCGAACACCTTCACGGCCGCCTTGAGGATCCGGTCGCGCTTGTCACCCGCGCGTCGGCGCTTGTCGCCGTTCCCGTTCGCGTTGGCGGTGGCATTGCCGTTTGCCGTGGCACGCTCGACGTTTCCTTCGGCCGCCCGGCCGCTGCGGGAGCCCGCGCGGGTGGAGCCTCGTTCCGACGCGGCGCGCGCCTCTTGCTTCCCCCGTCCGGCTCGCCGCCGACGCACACTGAGTGAGGATTCACTCATTCGCTTGCCGAGGTACCAAACGGCGCCCCCGCGGTCAACAAGGGCCCAGGGGGACCGAGCGCGGACAGGCTTTCGACGGCGCTGCGACTTCGCGGTCAGCGCGAAGCGGCCATGACGAACATTCGCTCCGCGAACGCGCCGATCTGGCTGCCCATCCACGGGCCCAGCACGACGAGCGCCGCGATGACGGCGAGCAGCCGCGGAAGGTGAGCGATCGTCGGATCCTGGATCTGGGAGGCCGCCTGGAATGCCGCGACGATCAGGCCGACGACCGCGGCAACGGCAAGCACGGGGAGGGCCACCGCCACCGAGAGGAGCAGGGCGTTCTGCGCTTGCTCGAGCAGGGCGGCGGGAGACACGGCCTACTGGTCCGCCGCGTCCGCGTCGCCTTCGCCGCCGTCGGAGGCGTCCGAGCCTGCGTCGTCGTCCGGCGTCCCCGTCTCCGGCGTGGTCGTGCCGGTGTCCGGCGGCGCGAGCGCGTCACCGCTGCCGGTGTCGACGGACGTCTTGCAGACCGGGTGCGTGGCCCGGGAGCGATCGGCAGGGCAGCAGCGATCGGACGTCGTGTTGCGGAGCTGGTTGGAGGGGTAGCAGATGAGCCCGTCTTCCGTCCGGCAGTCGTCGTTGCCGTTGAGGATCTCGCAGCGCTCGCCCTCGCCCTGGTTCGAGCATGCGCTCGCGATCAGGATGAACGCAGAGGTGACCGCGAACAGCGCGATGCCAGCGCGCTTGGAGGTCGGGCCGCGACGCGTGCGCGAGGGGGAGGACGAAGGCCGTTTCACGCCACCTTGATGGCACGGAAGCTCGCGGCCTGGCAAGCGACAACTCGGCGCGGGATTTTTCGCGTCCGGCCTAGAGCGAACGCGTGCTCTCGTCGGACCGCAGCTTCTCTTGTTTGACCGCCACCGCCTCGGAGAACAGGGCGAGGTACTGCGCTGCGCTGGCGACCGAGAAGACGAGCGAGAGATAGACGAGCACTCGCCCCACCTTCGCCAGGTCCACGACACCGAGATCGAGCCCCAGATAGGAGAGGTGATACGGGTAGCCGGACAGGAGCACGATGATCCCCAGCATCTGGAGCGCCGTCTTCGTTTTGCCTTCCTGACCGGCCGAGATGATGACGCCTTCGCTCGCCGCGACGCCCCGGAGCGAGGTCACGCTGAACTCGCGCGCGAGGAGGACGATGACCGCCCAGGCGGGCATCCGGTCCATCTTCACCATCCAGATGAGGCAGGCCATCACGATGAGCTTGTCGGCGAGCGGATCGATCAGCTTGCCGAGGACGCTCTCGACGCCGAGCTTGCGTGCGAGATAGCCGTCGAGCACGTCCGTGATCGCCGCCGCCGTGAAGACGAGCGCGGCCCAGAAGCCCGAGCGCGGGGTGTCCTGGTCGAGGAACCAAAGACAGAGCGGAATCATCACGATCCGCCCCATCGTCAGGACGTTCGGGATGTTGAACGCGTCCTGGCGGAGAGACTGGCGTCTGTCCGCGCGCGATCGGGTCGCGTCCTCGCTCACGCGGCCTGTCTAGCCGGGCGGCGCCGCGGCGTCATCCTCGAATCGGCGGACGAGGCCGCCGGCCGCCGAGCGCGCTCACGCGCTTGCGACCAGGACCCGGCCGTCCCCGGCGAAGCTGACGAGGCCACGCTGCCCGCAGGGTGCGTCTGCCGGCGACAGCGAGCGCGGGACCAGGCGGCCGAACCAGCCGAGGATGACCTCACGCCGCACGCTCAAGCTGCGATCCGGGCGCACGGCGAGGGTGAGGATGTCCCCCATGGCCTCGAGGAGGACGGAGCCGTCGCCGCGGAGCTGGACCACGGGGACCCATTCGCCGTCGCCCGTCGTGAGACGGCCGTTCTCGAAAGCGAGCCCTGCGCCGAAGCCGAGGAGCACGTCCTCGCGCGCGAAGCACATCTCGCCGCCGACGGAGAATGCGTTGATCTTGCGCCCCGCCCGCGCCGCGAGCACGAGCTGACCGTCACCGGACGCAAGCACCATCGGGCTCGCGACGCCGCCGAACGACTCGCCGTTCGGCTTGCCCTTCATGTGCCGCTCGAGGAGCTTCATGTCGAGGCCGCTCTGCTGGGCCCGAATGGACTCGAGCCGAGCCGCGAAGCCGACGTCTTTCGTGACGCGCACGAGCGCGAGGCCGGACGGGTGGAGCACGGCTCCCGCATCCGGGAACCGGACCGACTCGCCAGGGCGCGGCTCCATCGCGGTGGCGGGCCGCGGCGCGCTCGGCGCGCGTGCGGTCTCGGTCGTCACGTGGATCGGCCTTTCGTTCACCGCGTGTGCGTCGGGGCCAATCCCGAGCGGCGTGCTCGGCGCGACCGAGCTCGTGTGGGCCGCCCCGTCGAGCGCCCCGTCGTCCGCTGCCCGAGGAGGAGCCGCTGCATCGGGGCTCACGACGGGCGGGGGAAGCGTTCGCGTCCCGTGCGCATTCGGAGGGGCGTCGTGCGACCTCGCCGGGCCAAACGGGCTCGGGACGGCCACCACGGGGCGGCGCGCGGACGGCGTGCCGACGACGCCCTCGTCGAGCGCGATGGACGGCGACTTCTGCGACGGGATCCGTGGAGCCGTCAGATCGACGCCTTGATGCGCCGGCGGCGCACCGACAGGGGCGATCAACGTCGGCCGGCGGTTCAGCGCCTGGCTCTGCGCGATGTGCGGATCCGACGGCACCATCGGCGGCGGTCCGTCACGGGTGTCCGGCTTGCGCGCGAGCGAATCGGGGCGGTCCGTCGGTCGGCGCGGAGCGTCGCCGGGGCGGAGCTGTCCGAGCTCGACGGGGCGCCAGCTCTGCGCGGCGCTGTCCCGCTCGTTCGTGGGCTCGGCGAGCGCAAACGACAGCTCGCCCGCATCGAGCTCCTGGTAAGCGGCGCCGGCGACGTCGCGGACCTCTTGCGACGGCTGCACGTCCGCCGCCGCCTCAGGCCCTGCGGCGCCCCCTTCGGCTTCGCGTCGGGCGGCGATGCGCTTCGCCATCTGGTGATGGCCACCCTGCGCGAAGGCGCGCTCGGCCTGCGCGAGATCGCCGGTGCGCTCGCATGCGAGGCCAAGGTAGCCCCACGCGCGCGCGTGCGTCGGGTGGATGCCGAGGAGGTGTTCGAGCTCGCGACGCGCGAGCTGCGGCTGGCCCGTCTTCAGGTAGCAGAGCGCCAGGTTCAGCAGCAGCGCGGTGTCGTTCGGGTTCTTTCGCCGAAGCTGCTCGTAGATGTGGATCGCCCGCGGATAGAGACCGAGGCGGAAGTAGACGACTGCGAGGAGGTCCTGTCCCTTCGAGTCTCGGGGCTGAAGGTGCAGCGCGCGCTCGAGCTCTTCCTTGGCCTCGTGGACCCGGTTGTCCTGGAGCAGCTCGCTGCCACGATAGAGATGGAAGAGGAAGTCCTCGTTCGACGAGTCCGCGGCCTGCTCGGGCTCGTGGACCGCTGCCAGCCCGATCGACGGCGTCAACCGGCGCGATTCGGTCTCGATCGAGTCGTCAGCGAACGGCCTCTGGCTCTCACGCATCCTTCGGGACGGAATCCTATCCTTCTTTGGCGGATCGTGGGGAGATTCGCCGCGCACTCCGCGCACTCCGTGCACTCCACAGGAGAGCGGTCATGGCGAGGGGCGTCAGGGCAACCGCCGCAGCGGTTCCGCCGAGCCATCCGTCCGTCCCACCGGCCCACGCGTCATCGGCGAGTCGGGAGTGGACGACGCCGCCGGACAGAAGCGTTCCGATCGCCCATCGGAAGCTCGCGTGCGCAGCCCACGGCTTCCACGCGCCGCGGTCGTTCACCCAGAGCGTCCCGAAAAGGATGCCGAGCAGCGCAGCAACGAACACGGAGCGTGGCGTCGCGTCGCTTCGGCCGAGCGCTGCTCCCGCGGAGGTCACTCCGCAGGCGACGATGCGCGCGAGCGGCATCACCGAGGTGCCGAGAGCTCGAAGTGCGATGCCGTGGAGGAGCAGCTCGTCGCGCCATGCGTGGAGCGACGCCGTCACGAGCCCGATGCCCAGGATCGAGAGCTCCACGTTCTCGACGCGGTCGAAGCGGACGCCGCGTGTGGCGGCGAGCGTGGCGAACAGCAGAGCTGCTGCAGAGAGGCCGATGGCAGCCCCGATCAGTGCGCGCTTTGCGATCGTCCCCGTCGTGGTCCGGGCCTTCGGATCGCTCCAGCCGACGCCGACGCGCGCGGCGCCCCATTCGACGAGAACGGCTTGACCAACGGCGCCGGCGAGCGACTGCGACTCGAGGAAGATGTCGATCGCCCGGCACCCGAGCGCGAGAGCGATGCCCCAGGCGGCGACGCCGAGCCGGACGCCGCCGCTCTCGACCGCCGCCCGCTCTTCCTTGGCGTCGTCCTTGGCGTCCGTGCTCATGACAGCCGAGAAGCTACCTCACCCGAGCTCTTCGCGAAGCTCTTCGCCTTGCGCGAGCAAGCCCGGGAGCCCGCCTGTATGGATGAACAGCACGTTCGCGTCCGAGCGGATGTCGCCGCGCTCGACCGCGCGAGCGAGCCCCCAGAGCGCCTTGCCGGAGTAGACGGGGTCGAGGAGGAGCCCCGTCTTCCGAGCGACCTCGACGAGGAATCGCTTCTGCTCTGGCTCCATGACGCCGTACGCGGGGCCTTTTGCGCGGTCGTCGACGACGAGCGCAGCAGCCCCGTCAGGCCCGAGCGAAATCGAAGCTGCGCTGGTCGGCTCGAGGGCCGCGAGCTCGGGCAGCGACGGATCGAACCCGCGCGCCTCGGAGGCGACGCGCCCGATCACCTTCTCGAAGTACTCGCGGTCGTCGCACACCGCGAAGGCCCACGTCTGCGCGGCCACCTGGAAGCGCGCCGCGCCGAGCGCCACGCCCGCGGCCGTGCCGCCGGATCCGCACGCGTGAGCGACGACGTCGAAGCGCGGCGGTGCTCCTGCCTCCGTCGCGAGACCTTCGCACAGGCCGAGATCGAGCTGTCGCCGCACCTCGCGCATCGCCTCGACGTAGCCGAGCGAGCCGAGGCCGTTCGATCCACCTTCTGGCACGACGTACGCAGGTGCGCCTTCGGCCTCGAGCTCGCGCCGCGCGTGCTCCATGATCGCGCCGCGTTCGCGGTACTCGGCCGGTGTGATGAAGCAGATCTCCGCGCCCACGAGTCGATCGAGCAGGACGTTGCCCGAGAGAAGGGCGTCTTCTGCGACGCGCGTCGGATCGGGGACCCGCAGGTAGAGCACCGCGCGGAGGCCGAGGCGCGCGCACGCGAGCGCCGTTGCACGCGCGTGGTTCGACTGCAGACCGCCGCACGTGATGACCACTTCGGCCTTCTTGGCCAGAGCGTCGGCGAGCAGGAACTCGAGCTTGCGGATCTTGTTGCCCGCCTCCGCGCCGCCGGTGGCGTCATCGCGCTTGATCCACACCTTCGCGCCGACGATCTCGTCGAGCGCGGGGCGTCGTTCGATCGGCGTCGGGCCGTGAACGAGGGAGAGCCGCTTCGGGGAGGGAAGACCCATCGCCCTCAGCCGAGCGTGAACAGCTTCGCGCTGCCCTCGACCGTCGCGCCCTCGGTCACGTGGACCTCGACGACCTTGCAGGCGGCCTTTGCCTTGACCTCGTTCTCCATCTTCATCGCCTCGATCACGCACAGCGTGCCGCCGGCCGCGACCTCGTCACCCGCGGAGGCGAGGATGCGAACGACACGTCCGGGCATCGGCGCCTTGACGACCTTCTCGCCGGCGCCGCCGCCGCCCTTGCGCGCGGCCGCTGCTGCGCGCTGACGCTCGCTCTCGACGCGCACGTAGGAGCGGTGCCCGCTCGCGACCGCGCCGACCTCCGGTGGCTGTCCCTCGAGCGTCAGGTCGACCATTCGCCCGTTGACGCGGATCGACGCCGTCCCGTCCAGCCAGACGACGTCGACCGGAACGACCTTGCCGCCGAGCGTGACCTCGAGCTGTCCCGTCGGGAGCTCCGTCACGTCGACGACCGTGGGCTCACCATTCGCCGCCGGATCGAGCGACACGTAGTAGCGCATGCGGAGGACAATCGCCCCGGCGGGGCCGCAGCGTCAACGACGTTCTACGGCGGGACCTCGAAGGCGACGTCGAAATTCCGGTCCTCGGCGTCCTTGAACGCGACGTGGCCCGTCCGGCCGACGTCGAGACCGAACACGAGCGTTTCAGCTGCGGCGCCCGAGTCGAGGCCGACCTCGAGCAGCACCCGTCGGAAGCAGTTCGGTCCCTTCGACGGGTAGAACGCGTCGATCCAGCCGATCGCCCGCCGCAGGCGAGCGCGGGCGATAGGACCTCGCCGCCGAGCGTTCGCGCCGCGACGGCGCATCGCCCGCACGGCCTGCTCCGGCGGGGTGCCGAGGCGCAGCCGCTCCGCGCGGCGGACGAGCCTTGCCGCGCGGATCACCTCACGCGCGAAGGAGCCCGGCCGCTCGCGCTCCATCGTGCCCGTGTCGCTCCGCTCGAGCTCGACCCACGCTCCGCGGCGCGCCACGAACCGCAGCCCCGCGCGCCGTGCCTCGTCGATGATGGCTTCGTCGTCGAAGAACACATGCGTGAAGCCGCGGTCGAAGCGATCCCCCGGTTCGGCGGCGCGCAGGTGCACGGCCCGCAGCACGCGCCGCGGCACGTCGATCGCGAGCCGGCCGCGATGTGTTCCGTCGGAGACGACCGGCACGTGCACGAGCACGCTGCGCGCGAGGGATGCCGCGCGTTCGAGCAGACGCACGCGCGCATCTTCCGTCGGCGTCCGCGCGTACACGCCGGCCTCGATTCTCACGGTCGCGAACATGCCCGGTCGCGCGCCGAAAAGCGTCGCGCCGGCGTCATGCGTGACGACGGCGACGTCACCGTCGGCGCGGACGGCGACCGACGCGAACGCCGCCTCGACGTCCCCAGCGCCGTGGCTCCGTCGCAGCTCGGTGAGCAGGCGTCGAATCATCGGAAAAACGAGCAGAGCTCGCGCTCGAGGCAGCGATGCGTCGAAGGGTGGCTCGCGAAGTAGAGGTCCTTGCCCTCGGTCGCGAGGAAGCGAACGAGCAGGTGCGAGTAATAGACGACGTCGTCGAACTTCTTGCACGGGTTGCCCGTGACGAAGACGTGCTGCCCGGTCGGCTCGATCCACGTGTTGACGATGCCGGCGAGCGGCTGGGCTCCTGCCCACGCGGACACGTCGGGCGCGAACGGCGCGCCGAGCGTCCTCGGCTCCCACGCACGACCGAGCGAGAGCGCGTCGTTCGCGCGTATGTCGATGACCCGGGCGAGGCGCAGCGGGATCGCCGGGCGAGGTGGATCCCAGGGGTTGTCGCCCTCGGAGAGCCAGTCGACGTCGAACACCGCGCGTTCGCACGCGCTGCTCGCGGGCGGGCTCGTGCACGCGTCGCTCGAGACGTAGTTCGGTGAGCACGACGCGCCCGCCTTCGTGCGTTCGAGGCGCGCAACACCTTCGAGCACGTGCGAGGAGATGAGCACTTCGTTCGGCGTTGCGCCGCCGAGCTGATCCCAGAGCGCGCGCGTGGTCGCGTATTCGGCCCACTCCGGATGTGTCTCGGCGAACGACGGAGGAAGGAATGGCACCGCGCCAGCTGCCCGCGCGAACGCATAGCCGGTGCTCACCGGCACCATCGGATCGCCCGCCGTGTTCAGCTCGACGATCGCGCGCGGCGGCAGCGGGCTCCCGTCTGGTCCCGGCGCCGCGCGGAGGCCGTAATACGGAGCGAAGTTGATCGGGTCGCCCGGGTCGACGGCCGCCTGCGTGAGGTTCAGGAGCCTCCGCACCTCCGGCGATTGCCGACGCAGGCCGAGCCCTTCCTGCGGCGCCACGAGCGGTGAGCCGACCGGATAGAAGCGGTCGCGGAACTGCTGGCAGCCGGCGCTCGGGTCGCGATCCGTTCCGGCGTAAGCCGCCTCGCACGTCTTCGAACCGTCCGCGGCCGCCACGGGCGTCGTCGCGGGCTGCTCGAAGGTCTGGATGCGCCTGCCCACGGGCGCGCCTTCGAGGACGTCACATCCTTCGTACGAACGAACGGCATCGGGCGCGTCGTAGACCTGGATGTCGAGCCGGTCGTCCACGTTCGCGGGGATCGGGATCCGGAAGCGGCCGTCGGCGTCCGTCCGCGCGCAGCGACGCTCCTTGTTGCGCACGTTCGTGATCACGACGGTCTTGCCCCGATCGAGCTCTGTGGGCGTCAGGCATGCGATCTCGACCTCGCGCGACGTCGTGAGGTCGTTGACGATCAAGCGCACCGAGCGCTGGTCTCCGGTGCAGCGCGTCTGCGGCTGGCCGTCGTTCGGCGCGATCGCGCTTGCAGGGATCGCGACCGCGAGTGGCGTCAACAGCTGCTGGAGCACGGAGTCGGGAACGAGCGCCGAGCGCGTCGCCACATCCATGAGGCCGCCTCCGCCGGAGATCGGCGCCGCCGCGACGACGTTCGGATCGAGCGCGCCGTGGATCATCGCGAGCACTCCGCCGAAGGAGTTGCCCGACGTCGTGATCGGGACGTTTGGCCCTCCGACGTCGGGCACGCCGTCGCCGTCGAAGTCGCCTGCGAGATCGGGGACGCCGTCGCCGTCGTAGTCCTGCGTCGAGCGCCGCACGCCGTCCCACGAGCGGAGGACGCGCGTCGCCTGCATCTCGTCGATGACGCCTTGCCGGATGTTGTCGCGCGAGTGAAAGAGGTGAGCCGACCAGAGAAGCCCGCCGGAGTCGGCCGCGCCGTCTCCGTTCAGGTCGGTGTGCCGCCCGGCCCCGAGCGCCCTCACCCAAGGAGAGAGGCACTCGCCCCGGAAGAGCACGGTCGCCGCCGCCTCGAGCCCGGGGCTCAGATACAGCCCGTGCCCCGGCATGTTGATGCCCATCATCGCGAGCCCCTGCCTCGCGAAGTAGCCGGCGCGCACGATGATCTCGTCGGCGTGCAGCGTCGTTCCGTGCGCCCACACCGTGACAGGGAAGGGAGCCTTCGCTTCGCCTTGCGCCTTGGGCACGCTCAGCCAGAACTGAACGGTGTCGCGTCCGACGCGGCCGGCCCCAGTGCGGTAGTCGAGCTCGAACTTCGCGTCCGGGTCCTCATTCTTCGGATCGCCGAGGAAGTACGGCGACTCGAAGCTGCCGATGACGAAGTGGTCGACGCTGTCGAGGCTCGTCATCAGTCGATCGAGCTCCTGGCCCTGGAGCCCGATCGCGCGCTCGAGCAGGCTGCGCATCGCGTCTTTCGTGTCGGCGAGCTTCACGACGTACGGCGTCTTCTTCCGCGGCGCGCACGCGGGTGTCGTGTCGACGGCGCCGGGCGGCTCGTCGACTTCGTCGAGCGCGATCCCGACCGCCTTGAACGCACGAGCCTCGGGCACGAACTCGTTCGCGAGCCGCGCGAACGGCCCCTTGCCGTGGAGCCCGTCGCGCAGGATGCGCATGTCCTCGTGGACCGGCTGCGTCGTGAACGTCCACACGAACGCCACGTGATCGAGCCCGGTCCCGGCAACGTCGCCGAACCACGCGCGCTTGCTCGCGTCGCCGAAGATCTCGCGCACGCGGTCCGCGCCCCGCCGCTGCTGCGCATGGTGGATGTACTCGAACGGCGAACGTACCGGCGCACCGTCCGGCCCGCGCAGACGATCGGTGAGCACGACGGCGTATTCGCGCTTCTCCTCGAGCGGCACGACGGGCCGGAGCAGCAAGGTGTCCGTCTCGCGCTCGTACCAGTCGATCACCTCTTCGATGCGCGCGCTTCGTCCGTTCGTCGATCTAAGGACGTTCGGATGGTCGACGACGCCGTCGAAGTCGGTGTCGAGCTCGGGGCGGTAGGCGCTCTGCGGGATCCCGGCTCCTTCTTCCACGGTCTCGAAGAGGAGCGAGTCCTCGTTCGCGCGCGGGTCGTTCGCCCAGTACCTGTCGCGGTCGACGAGCGCGAGCGGGAAGTTGCCCTTGCCGAGATCCAGCGGGACGGGGATGCCGGTCTCGAGGTCGATGACGTAGAACGGATCGTCGGCGGGATCGTAGTCGCGCGTGCGAGCCGCGATGTCTTCGAGGTCGAGCGCGGCCTCGATCTCGGGCGTCGCTGCGTTCTTGGAGAACGCCACGCTGATCGGCGCGAACGTGCCCCAGCCTTCCATGCTGCCGAAGCCTTGCCGTGCGATCGACTCGAAGCTGGTCGGCGCGACGAGGCTCACGTTGATGCGTCGGCCCGTGCGGCTCGTCGGGTCGGGGAACGTCGCCACGTCGTTCGGCTGCGGGATCTCCGGAAGCGGACGGCGGGTGGGATCGAACACGACGAGCGGCCCATCACCTGCAGGCGTGCGCCGGGCGCCGTCGGGCACCGTGTCGACGGCGCATGCGTTGAGCGCCGCAGCGCAGACGAGCGCCGTCGCGAAGGCCTTCCCGATCCACCCGCTCATGGCGGGCTTGTACCACGGCGGTTCGGCCAGCGCGTATGCGCCATGCGCTGCGGAGGTCTGGGCGGCGGGGCCGGGGCTCTTCTTCCGGCCATCGATGGATCGTTCGTGGCGAGAAGATGGAACAGGGAGAGCGGGAGACGGGGAGAGAGGTGGATTGGGGCTTGTCTCGGTCGGGTCGGAGGTTTCGACCTGGCGCGTCCCGAGGGTGCACAGGGAGATCGGGAGACACGGAGGATCCAGAGGCAGGGGCAGCCACGGCTCGTCTCCGCATCGCGGGGGCCTTTCATGCAGGGCGCTCGAGCAGCTCTCGCGTCCGTACATCCGTGAAGGGAGGCCTGACGTAGGGCGCGCGAGTGTCTCCCGCCGACGATGTCACTCGGACGGAGCGCGGCGCAGTGCACGTAAGCACCTCACTCCGGACAATCGCGAGGCCGCCGCTTCGAGGGTCGAGGTCCCGAGCGTCACCGTCTCGAGTCGGGGCACCGTCTCGAGCGTCTCGCACTCGAGTCTTTCGCTCGCCGCCGACTGCGTCGAAGCGAACGTGGTCGGACGATCGCTCCACCTGCCACATCGAAAGTACAGAGCACGTCCGCTCTCCATCCCGAGGCCTCTCGGAGCCCGCGAAGCTGAGCGTCTCCCGTCGCCGCAGCTCTCGCTCTTTCACGCTCTCGACCTCGCTACTTCGTCGGTGACGGCGCGTTCACGACCTTCGGGTTCTCGACGGCTGGCTTGCGCATCTCGAGCTCCGGTCCCGGGCGGCGCGTGCGCGTGAAGGACGGCAGCTTCACCGGCGCTCCGGTGCGCGCGCTCTCTGCGAGCGCCTCGAGCACACGCACGTCGGCGAGGCCTTCTTCGCCCGACGGCTCCGGCTCGACGTCGTCGAGGATGCTTCGCGCGAAGTGCAGGAGCTCGGGTGCGAACTGATCGGACTTCGGGAACTTCTCCGTCTTCGTCTCTCCACCGACCGTGAGGTGGTGGGCGAGCTCGCCGTAATACGTGTACGCCGGCTCGACACGGAGGTCGCCCTCGGTCCCGACGAGCCTGTACTCGTCGACGCTCGCGGAGCCCTGGCTCGCCGTGAACTGCGCGAAGCGGTCGCCGCGGAAGCGGAGGACCGCGGTCGTCGTCTCGTCGACGCCCTCGAAACGTTTGTCGTGCCCTGCGGTCTGCAGCGCGAAGACCTCCTCGGGCTCGTCCCCGAGCAGGTACCTCGCCGCGTTCACGCAGTAGACGCCCATGTCGAAGAGCGCGCCGCCGCCGACCTGCGCGCGCGTGCGGATGTCACCCTCGCGGACCTGCTGGGCGAAGGCGGAGGTGAAGTATCGGAGCTCGCCGATGCGGCCGGAGCGCGCGATCTCGATGGCCCGCAGGTTCGCCGACTCGAAGTGCAGGCGGTAGGCGATCATGAGCTTCACGTCGTGCTCGCGGCAGACGTCGATCATGGCCTCGCAGTCTTCCGAGCTCATCGCCATCGGCTTCTCGCAGAGGACGTGAACGCCCGCCCGGGCGCAGCGCTCGGTGTATTCGCGATGGTACGTGTTCGGCAGCGCGATGTACGCGGCGTCGACCTTGGCCTCGCGGAAGACACGCTCGAGGTCGTCGTACGATCCGACGTGCTCGACCTCGTACTCCTTGCGGAGCTCGGTGAGCTTCTTCTGGTCGTGCGAGACGAGCGCGACGAGCTCGCAGCGTTCGCTCGCGTGCGCGAACGCCGGCAAGACGGCGACCTGCGAGATGTTGCCGAGCCCGATGACCCCGAAGCGGACCTTCTTGTCGTTCATGCCCGGAGCGCACGCAAGCTCCAGGCCGCAGCGGCATCACGCTGCGACGTCAGCGGCGCGCGCACGCCGTCAGCGGAAGAGCTCGCACGTGCCGTCGACGAGGCAGCCGTGCGTCTTCGGGTGGCTCAGGTAGTAGATGTCCCGTCCACCGGACGCGAAGAAGCGCGCGACGAGGGCGTTGCCGTACGTGGCGGGATCCCACGCGCGGCAGGCGTCGCCCGTGCTCCAGGTGTGCTGGCCCTGCGGCGTGAGGTAGTGGTTCCAGACACCGATGACGCGTTCCGTTGCTGCCCAGCCCGCTTCGTCGGGGCCGAACGGCACGCCGCGAAGCCGGGGCTCCCAGGCCGCGGCGAGCGACGTCGAGTCGAAGACGCGGACGTTCGCGACGCGAGCGAGCCGGAGCGGTGCGTCCGGATGTGGCTGGTCGAACGGTAGCCGACCCTCGCTCACCCAGTCCGGGTCGTAGAGCGCCGTCGAGCACGCACTCGGATCCATCGCCGGCGGGCTCGTGCAGAGCGCAGCGTCAGCGGTGCTGTAGTTCGCCTTGCACGCTGGGCCTGCGCTCGTGCGACCGAGGCGGGCGACGCCCTCGACGACGCCGCTGTCGACGAGGAACTTCATCGGCGTGCGTCGGCCGAGCCGCTCGTAGAGATCGCGCGGAGTCGCGTAGTCGGCCCACGCCGTGAGACGCTCCACGGCGGTCGGCGGCAAGAAGGGTAGGGCGCCAGCGGCGCGTGCGAAGGCGAGATGCGACGAGACCTGTACGAAGTTGTCGCCGACGGTGTTGATGGTCAGGAGCGCGTGCGGAAGGGCACGCTGGCCGTTCTCGTCGAAGAGCGGCTTCAGCATGTAATACGGCGCGAACGAGAGCGGATCGGCCGGATCGAGCGCGGCCTGGGCGAGGTCGCGAAAGCGGCGCATCGCCGGAGTCTGTCGCTGGATCCCGAGGCCGTCGTTCGGCGCGACGAGAGGGCTGCCGACACCGAAGAAGCGATCGCGGAACTGCTGGCAGCCCTCGGGCACGTCGCACCTGTCCCGGTCGGAATCGGCGACGGGAAAGTGGGCGAGCGCCGGCTGCTCGAAGTCGCGGATGCGTCGGCCGAGCGGCGCTCCCTCCTTCACCTTGCACCCGTCGTACGACTCCACGGCATCGGGGGCGCCGTAGATCTGGACGTCGAGCTTGTCGCCGGTGGTCGTCGGGATCGCGATGCGGAATCGGCCGTCTTGATCGGTCCGCGCGCAGCGGACCTCCTGCGAGGCGATGTTCGTGACGACGACGGTCATGCCGGTCGAGAGCTCGGCGGGATCGACGCATGCGATCTCGAGCTCCTGGTTGCGAATGCCCTCGTTGACCTCGATGCGAACGGTGCGCTGGCTGGGCGCGCAGCGCGAGCCGATGCGCTCGATGCGCTCCTGCCCGTCTTCGCGAGGCGCGCGCTCGCTCGCGGGTACGGCGAAGATGACGGGGCCCATGAGCTGCGCCGTGACGGACTCGACGACGCCGTAGGAGCGGAACGCGACGTCGCTGGCGAGGCCACCGCCGCCGGACATCGGCGCCGACGCGATCATGTACGGCTCGATCCCGCCCTGGATGTCGCTCATGATCCCGCCGAGCGACTCGCCAGCCGCGAAGTACGGCACGTTCGGCCCGCCGACGTCGGGGACGCCGTCGCCGTCGAAGTCACCCGCGATCTCCGGCTTGGCGTCGCCGGTGAGATCCTGCGAGCCCATGCGCCCGTCGAACGTGCGCAGGATGCGGAGCAGGTTCATGCCGTCGAGGACGCCCTGCCGGATGTTGTCGCGCGTGTGAAAGATGTGCGACGTCCACCAGAACCAGCCGCTGTCGCCGATCCCGTCGCCGTTGACGTCGTGCGCGCGGCCGCCGACGACGCCGTCGACGAACGGCGCGACGCAGCTCGGGCCGAGGAGCGCCTTCGCCAGGCGCTGGTCGCCCTCGCCGAGCACGAGGCCGTGGCCTGGATTGTCGTAGGCGACGAGCGCGATCCCTTGGCGGGCGAAGTCGCCTCCGTAGAGAAGCGCCTCGTCCGCGTGACCGGTCACGCCGTGGCCGAAGAACGCGACGGGGAACGGTTGCCGGAGCTCACCGTTGGCCTTCGGGACGATCATGAGCCACGACACGTCGTCGGAGCGGACCTCGCCTTCGCCAGTGCGGAAGCTCACCTGGAAGCGGCCGTCGGGATCGCGCGAGCGCGGATCGCCGAGCAGATACGGCGACCGGAAGCTGCCGATGACGACGTGGTCGATGTACTGGAGCGAGGCCTCGACGGCCTTCATGCCGCCCTTGTCGAGACCGAAGACCTGCTCGAAGATCTGCTTGAACGAAGCCCGCAGGTCGTCGTCGCCGAGCTTCAGCACGAACGGCGTCTTCGCACGCTGCGCGCAGGCCGGGCTCGACGTCTCCCAGCCCGGCGGCTGCGGCTCGTTCGCGGGGCCGCTGCCGGCCACGCGCGCGACGGTGAGCTCGGTGGGGTATTCGTTCTTCCACCGCGCGAACGGCCCCTTGCCGTAGAGGCCGGCGCGGAGGAGGCGCATGTCCTCGTGCGTGGGCTGCGTGGTGAACGTCCACGCGAAGGCGACGTGGTCGAGGCCGGTGCCTGCGATGTCACCGTAGTAACTCGCGAGCCGCTTGTCGGTGAGCCAGTCTTGCAGACGGCGGATCCCCGAGCGCTGCGTCGGATGATGGACGGCGTCGAAGGGCGACCGCACCGGTTGGCCGTCCGGGCCGCGCAATCGATCGGTGAGGACGACCGCGTATTCGGTCTTCTCGTCCAGCGGGACGATCGGGCGGAGGACGAGCGTGTCGGTCTCGCGCTCGTACCAGGTGATGACGTCGTCGACGCCGCTGATGTCCGACGGCGAGCGGGTGCGCCCGCGGCGCGTGTTCGGGTGATCGAGCACGCCGTCGAAGTCGCGGTCGAGCTCCGGCCGATACGCCGCTTGCGGCAGGCCTGCGCCCTCCTCGACGGTCTCGAAGACGAGGTTCGGCTCGCTCTCCTTCGGATCGTTCGGGCCGTAGCGGAACGGATCGCGGACGACGACGGGGTAGTAGCCGCTCTCGACGTCGACGGGCACCGGAATGCCCGTCGTGAGGTCGACGACGTAGAACGGATCGTTCGACGGATCGTGCTCGTCGCCGACCATGCGGCTCGCGACGGCGTCGAGGTCGATCGCGGGCTCGAGCGCGTCCGACCCCGGCGATCGATCGAAAGCGACCGTGATCGGCGAGGACGTTCCCCATCCCTCCATCGACGCGAAGCCCTCGCGCGCGCGCCGCTCCATTTCTGTCGGGGCGACGAGGCTGACGTTCACGCGAACGCCCGTCCGGCTCGTCGGGTCTGCGAACGTGGCGACGTCGTTCGGGAGCGGGATCTCGGGCAGCGGGCGGTGCGTGGGATCGAACTTCACGCGGGGGCCGTCGCCGGGCGGCGTCGGCCGGAGGCCGTCGGGGATCGTGTCCACGTCGCATCCGGCAGGCGCCAGACCCACGCCGAGGATCACGCCGATCCCGAGGAACAGTGAGGAGGGCGAAGGCCGCATGCGGACGTCCGTAGGTATATCGCTTCATCCCGCGCGCCGTCTCGCGCGCCGCTCTCACTCGCCCGGCTGGACGCGGCGGAGACGAAGCGTCGTATCGCCGGCCGTTCCCTCCGCACTGCAGCCGCGGGCGTTCGTCTTCGAGAGGACGAGGACGTAGGTGCCGACGTCGAACGTATGCTGCAACGTGAAGCAGCGCTCGTTCGTCCCCGGGCTGCTTTGTGCGAGGAGCGAGGTGCCGTCGTCCGTGTACAGACGCAGGTTCAGCCGTTCGAGGCAGCGACCGCCGACGATCTCGAACGTCTCCGGCTCGCGCACGTCGAGCGTGAACAGCGTGTCGCTGCATGTGGCCGGGAGAAAGAGGCCGTTGATGCAGCCGGGATCGGCCGGCAGCTTCACGGCGGATTCGAGGTCGGCCTTGCGCGGATCGAGCGTGTCGTCCGTCTTGCGGGTGGTCCCCTCGGCCGATCTCGCCGTGACACAAGCAAACGTCGAGAGGAACGGCTGGAGCGTATCCATGTCGAGCGTCGGCAGCCGTGCTGCACTGCTGCCTTCGTCGGAGTCGCGTACGTTGTCGATGGCGGCTCGGTACTCGGCGACGCTCCCGTCCTCGTCGAAGACGCGGACGCGGTAGCTGTTGCCGTCGTGGATCTCCATCGTCGGAGGCGCCGTCGTGCGGAGCTCCTCGAGCGTGGCGAGCTGCCGGGGCGAGAGGTCGGCGCGGTCCTTCGCGTAACCCGACGAGCCCTGCCAGAAGCCGAAGCTCGTCAGCTCGATGCGATGACTGCTCGGTTTCCACACCGGCGGAGCGGTCGACAAGGCGCTCGTCGCGATCGAGTCATCCTGGCTCGGTGAGGTGGTCTGCGCCGCGCATCCGAGAGCGAGCGCGGTGACGAGGGCGCCGTACGAAGCGAGTCGAAGCATCCGGCGGCGTGAAGCAAGCGCTGGTCCACGCGCGCAGGAAGCCTGTTCAGAACTGAAGGCCGAGCCTTCCGACGACGATCCACTGCGTGTTCAGACGAACGCCCGACGCGTCCTCGAGGGCGCCGCCCGGGAAGAGCACGCCGCCCTGCGCGCCGACCTGGCCCATGAGGCCCTGCGCGAGGCGATGGCGTGCCTCGAAGCCGGCATCGAGCTCGATGCCGAGGTCCTTCTTCCGTGGGTTGCCGCCGCGGTAGTTGACGTAGGAGCCGCCGGTCGCGACGCGATACGGGTCGACGACGTCGCTCGTCGCCTGCGCGATGACGGTGCCGGCCTTGATGTCGAGCCAGTGCCGCGGACGATAGATGGCGGTCGGGTTGATGTACTGCGCGCCGAAGACGCCGCCGTTCGAGGGCAACAGATCGACGCCTGGCGTCGGGCGTGAGGCGTTCGACAGGAGCGGGTCGGTCGCGGCGGTCGCCGAGCGCGCCGTCTGGAATCGAAGAACCTCGTCGAAGAGCAGGAGACCGACGCGGTGATTCGGGTCGAACACGAAGCGCTTCTGGGTGCCGTCGTAGGGATCGGCGTCGCCCGATGCGTAGCCGACCTCGACCTGTGCGACGACCTCACCGTACGGGACGCCGCGCGGGTTCGGCACGCCGAGGTAGTCGATGCTCGTCTGGCTCGCGGTCTCGTCGCGACCCGACTTGCGCCACGGGTGCGTGCCGTAGGCGCGGTGCACGACGCCGACGATCGCCGCGCCGCCGTAGGAGCGCACGGCCGTGCGGCCGCCCGCGAGCGCCTGATCCGCGGTGCGGATGAAGTTCGTCGACCCGAGGATGTACGCGGCCTCGGCCTCGCCGAAGACGAACGTGTCGTCCGCACCCGGCAGTGGTCTCACGATGCGTCCATGGAGATCGATCGCGATCGCGTCGAGGTCGTCGGTGTACCCGAAGACGGGGGAGCCGCTCGTCTTGTCGTTCTCCTGACGACGGAACGTCGAGAACACACCGAGCTTGTCCTGGCCGTGCTCGTAGAACGCGGCGAGCACGCCCTGGAACGCTTGCTGGCCGCGCGAGAGGCGTGCGGTCTGATCGCGGTAGACGAGGTCGCCGGCGACGGCGAGGTAGAAGTCGCTGTCCTTGCCGCCCGGCTTCGTGGCGAAGAGGATTCGCTCGCTGATCGATCCGTAGCGGTAGTCGCCGAAGAGGGTGGGGTGGTCGCCGTCGTTCGCGAGGATGCCCATGCCCCAGTGGTTCGGCTGCTGTCCAATCCGGACGAGGCCGAACGGCAGGCGCCACTGCGCGTAGAGCCATCGCGGCTGGACGTTGCTGAACCCGTTGTACGCGTCGCGAGGCGTCAGGTCGGCGCTCGTGTCGCGCGCCTTCTCTCCGGCGACGAGACCAACGAGATCGATCTGTCCGACGAGCTCGACGGTGTCGCGCATCTGGAGGCGCGGCGTGATCCGGAGCCAGTGATGGAGGAACTGGTTCTGTCCGAGCGACTGCTCGACGAGCCCCGGCTGGCGGTCCATCGCG
Source organism: Pseudomonadota bacterium (assembly GCA_023423895.1). Classification (GTDB taxonomy): domain Bacteria; phylum Myxococcota_A; class Polyangia; order Polyangiales; family Polyangiaceae; genus Labilithrix. Next base: position 8,951 of record JAFAER010000147.1, on the reverse strand, counting down.
CTCGCCGTCGCGACGAGCGGGAAGCTTCGCTGCACCTGGTAGCGGATCTGGTGCTCGCCGCGGACGAAGAAGCGGTACGCGTCGGGCTCGGCCGTGGGGACGTCGATCCGACCCGTGTCGAGCACGAGGCGAGGGAACTCATCCGTGACGCCGTTGGTTCCGTTCGCTGGCGTCGAGTCGTCGGCGCCGGCGCCGCCATCGGCGCGGCCCGGGCTCGCCCATGTGCTCGTCAGGAGGACCACCGCAAGAGCGAGCACCCGTCTCATGAGCGCGCGCAGCATAGTCGCGTTTGGTCGAGCTTGTGTCGGTCACCGCCGCAGCCGCGGTCGCGGCCGGCCAGGACCACCTCCTTCTCGTCGTATGCAGTCGAATGAATGAGGAGGCGAGCGCGGCGCAAATGCTGGATCCCGCAACACCCACATGAGCACACGGACCCTCACTCCTCATGGTGGCGGCGACGTAAATTCAAGGACTTGCGGGCCGGCTGAGGTCGGCCTGAGTCATGCTACATGTGCGTCTGAGCCGGCCAACAGCGGCCCCGACGCGCCAAGCCCGAACGAGCGGCGCCCGATTCAATGGAATCGCGCATCGATCTCTTCCGCCCGCCCGCGCCGGTGCTGCCGAGACTCCGACTCGAGGAGACCTCCCACCAGATAGCCGTCGAGACGAGAAACTCAGCATCACCTGCGCGCACGCGCGAGAGCCTCGAGCTCAACCACCGGCCGCGCCGATCCCGGAGCTCGCTGACGAGAGATCGTCATCGAGTCCATCCTCCACTCCGGGACGGTCGGCCGGAGATCTTTGTGCGGCGTGTCGATCGCGAGCGCGAGATCGCCCGGTTGTCGTCGCGAACGAGAACGGGTAATCGGTCGCGCGATGCTCGATCCGGTGTTCGTCGGTCGCCCTCTCTCGTTGCTCGATCTCGAAGACGTCGCCGTCCGAGGTCGCCCGGTCGCGTTCGCCGAGGAGGCGCGCTCGAAGGTCCTGCGTTCGCGCGCGGCCATCGACGAGATCACGACGGCGGGCGACGCGGCACCGAACGTCTACGGCGTGAACACGGGCTTCGGCGCCCTCAGCGAGACGCGGATCTCGGCTGCCGACGTCCGCGAGCTCCAGCAGAACCTCGTCCGCTCACACTCGACCGGCACCGGCCCCGATCTGTCCGTGCCCGAGGTCCGGGGGATGATGCTGCTTCGCGCGCAGGTCCTCGCGCTAGGTCATTCCGGCGTGCGCCCGGAGCTCGTCGACATCCTCGTCGCGATGCTGAACGCGAAGGTGCATCCCCGCATCCCCTCGCAGGGATCGGTCGGCGCCTCGGGCGATCTCGCTCCCCTCGCGCATCTCGCGCTCGCGATGATCGGCGAAGGTGAGGCGCGCCTCGACTCCGGCCCGACGCGTCCGAGCGCAGACGTCCTCCGCGAAGCAGGGGTGAAGCCCATCGTCCTCGAAGCCAAAGAGGGCCTCGCGCTCATCAACGGCACGCAGTACATGGCGTCGCTCGGCACACTCGCGCTGCTCGAGGCCGAACGTCTGGCCGTTGCGGCCGACATCGCCGGCGCGATGAGCCTCGAGGCTCTCAAGGGAACGAGCCGTCCGTTCGACGAGCGTCTCCACGTAGCGCGTCCGCATCCCGGTCAGCAGGCCGTCGCGAAGAACCTCCGCGCTCTCCTCGCCGACAGCGAGATCGCCGAGAGCCACCGCGACTGCGGCAAGGTGCAGGATGCCTATTCGCTCCGCTGCATGCCGCAGGTCCACGGCGCCTCCCGCGACGCGCTCGCCTGGGTCCGCTCCGTGCTCGAGCGCGAGGTCAACAGCGTGACCGACAACCCGAGCGTCTTCGTCGATCGCGGCGAGACCGAGATTCTGAGCGGCGGCAACTTCCACGGCCAGCCGCTGGCGCTTGCGCTCGACCTCGCGGCCATGGCCGCCGCCGAGCTCGCGAACATCAGCGAGCGTCGTGTCGAGCAGCTCGTCAACCCGGCGCTGTCCACCGGGCTGACGCCGTTCCTCGCGCCGGCGGGGCCGAAGAGCGGTCTTCACTCGGGCTTCATGATCGCGCAGGTCACGAGCGCGTCGCTCGTCAGCGAGAACAAGGTCCTCGCGCACCCCGCGAGCGTCGACTCGATCCCCTCGTCGGCGGGGAAGGAAGACCACGTCTCGATGGGCAGCGTCAGCGCGAAGAAGCTCCGCGAGGTGGTCCGCAACGTGCGCACGTGCCTCGCGATCGAGGTGATGACGGCCGCGGCGGGGCTCGATCAGCGCAAGCCCCTCCGCCCGAGCCGCGGCGTCGAAGTGGCGCTTGCCAAGGTCCGAGAGAAGGTCGCGCCGATGACCGGCGACCGTCCGCTCTACGGCGACATCGAGGCGGTCTCGACGCTGCTCGCGACCCACTCGCTCGCGACCGCGGTCGAGACCGTCGTCGGCCGTCTCTCCTGATCTCCCGACCTCGAGCCTCGCGTCCGCCCTCGCCGAAGCGAGGAGGCGCGCGAGGAGCGCGTGGCGGCGCCGCCGACGTCACTCGGTGACGACGCCGCGCTGCTTCGCCCGCTCGGGCGCGCGATCGCCCAGCCGATTGACGATCTGCGCGTAGCGGCGCTGGGCGCTTGCGCGGTTGCCGAGGTCCCATTCGGTGTCGGCCAGGCCGAGCTGCGCCGGACCGTATGCCGGGCTCGCCGCGAGCGCGCGCTCGTAGCTCGCCTTCGCCGCGGCGAGATCACCCTGCGCGCGGGCGACGTCGCCGAGCCCGCCGTTCGCCTCGACGTTGCCGGGGTTCATCCGGAGCACGCGCTGGTAGAGGTCTCGGGCCGTGGCGTAGTCGCCGCTCCGCTTCGCGCTGCCGGCGCGGTCGAGCAGGTCGGACATCGACGCGCCGCTCTCTGCGGTGGCCGCCGGCTTTTTCTCCGCCGAAGGCGGCGTGTCCGTGGCTGCCGCCGCTGCCGTGGGCTTCTTGTCCGCGGTGCCGACACGCACCACTGGCGCCGAGGTCGGGGCAGGCGGTGACGTCGTCGCTGCTGGCGCCGTCGCCGTCGGCCCGGACGCGAGCGCTTCGGTCGTATCGCTGGTCGCCGCAGCTGCAGGCTCGGCCGTCGCGGGCGTGTCCGCCGTCGCGGGCGTGTCCGCCGTCGCCGTGGCGGTCGTGACGACCACGGGCGCGGGCGGTGCGTCCGTCGCGGGCGACGCGGCCATCATGCGCCAGATCACGACCGCGATCGCTCCCACGGCGAGCGAGGGGAGCAGCCAGCCGCGCTTCGGTTCGTCCTCGGCCACCGCCGCTTTTGCCGATGCAACCGGCTTGCGCTCGTCCTTCGACGCCGTGGCGCCCGTCGTCTTCGCCGAAGGCTTGCGCGCGTCCTTGGAGGTTTCGGTCTTCTTGCCCGACCGCTCGCCGCCCTTTTTCGGCGGGTCTGCGTCCGCGTTCTTCTCCGAGACGGGCTTCTTCGAAGGCGGAGGCTCTTCGACCGTGATCGTCGGAGGCGGCGCCGTCGCGCGGTCCTTGGTCGCCACGGGGGGCAGCGTCTTCAGCACGCCGCGAGCCGGCGGCGGGGGAGTCGAATCGACGGCGCTGTCTTCGGCGGGGGGGACGAGGACCTGGACGTCCTTCAGCGAGATCACCTCGCGCATGCTCTCGGGGCTGTCCTCGACGATCGCGTCGCGAAGCGAGAGCGGCGCGGGCTCGTCTTCGTCGTCCACGATCGCGTCGCGAAGCGAGAGCGGCGCGGGCTCGTCGTCGCCACCGTCGTCGACGAGCGCGCCCGACGAGAGCTCGCGGATGCTCGGCGGCGGCCGCATCTTCAGCGCTTCGGCCTTCTCGGGCTCCTGCACCGCGCCGCCTTCCGTCTGCGCCGGGCCAGGTGGTGCCTTCGACTTGATGGGTGCCCACTCGGGCCCCTTGTTCTTCTCCGGCGCCTTGCTCTTCGCGAGCGACTTCGCGAGATCGAGCGCGCTCGGCGCTGCCGCGAGGAGGTTGGGATCGCTATCCAGCTCGGCCAGCGCGAGCTTCGGCAGCGCGGGAGTCGGCGTCGTGTCGAGGAGCGCGCTTGCAGACGGCCTCTTCTCTTCGGGAGCGGCCACGGGAAGCTTGCTCGCCGACGAAGCGCCGGTGACCTTCGCGACGTCGAGCATCGCCGACGGATGGCGCGACTCGACCAGCTTCTCCCACGAGGGATACGTCATGACCTTCCCGTCGGGGCCGATCACGGTCCACTTCGCTTCCTTGCCGTCCTCCGCCTTCTGCTGGACCGGAGCGACGGGCACCTCGCGGATGTGACCACACGCCTTGCACTTCACGCGCGGCTCGGCGCCGTCGGGCGGCACCTCCACGGCATAGAAGCCGTGGCACTTCTCGCACGTGATCAGATCATCGGGTGTGGCCTGGACGGTCCCTGCCATGAGTGAATGGTACAGAGATTCGCGCCAGACCCGAAATCCCTGCGCAAGCGAACTGTCGTGCTGCGCCGAGTCGCGCTCGTTTTACAGGGGGGCGGACCGTGCCGGGATAGCGCCGCCGGACCGCGACGACGGCGGGAAAGGCCGGGATCTGCGGGCTAGAGTCGCCGATCAGCCCGTGCGCGGGACCTGGCCGAACGTGTGGACCCGGTCGGTAGGAAGGATGGTGCTCGCGGCGATCTCTTCGGCCGCGGCGACCTCGGCGTAGATCGGCGCGAAGTCCTCGCGCGTCGCCTCGAAGAGCGATTCGAAGTCGTCGATGACGAAGTACGACTCCTGGAACGTGTCGATGCGGAATCTCGTCCGCATCACGCGCCGCAGGTCGAACCCGATGCGGTTCGGGACGGGCGACTCCAGGCAGTAGATGGACTCGCCCTTGGAGCTCACGATCCCGGCCCCGTAGATGCGGAGCCCCTCGGGCGTGCGGAGCAGCCCGAACTCGACCGTGTACCAGTAGAGGCGAGAGAGGAGCTTCAGCGGCTCCGGGCCGAGCTCGCGGGCGCGGACGCCACCCTTGCCGTACGCCTGCATGTAGTCGGCGAAGACCGGGTTCATCAGGAGCGGCACGTGCCCGAACAGATCGTGGAAGAGATCCGGCTCCGAGATGTAGTCGAGCTGATCCATCCGGCGGATCCACCACGTGACCGGGAAGCGACGCTCGGCGAGGTGGCCGAAGAAGACGTCGTCGGGCAGGAGGCCTTCGACCCCGACGAGCTCCCATCCGGTCGCAGCGCGCAACGCAGGATTGAGCTCCTCGAAACGCGGGATATGCGAGTCGCTCATGCGGAGGCGCTCTTGGTTATCGAGCAGCTCACGGCAAGCGCGACCAGGAAGGAGCGCACGCTGCCGGCGGAAGAGCGAGGCCCAGACCTCGTGATCCTCGCGCGAGTAGTCCTCCCACGGCTGGTTGACGGTGCCGGTGGCGTAGATCGGGGCGAACCCTCGGTCAGTCTGCTTGTGCTCGATGCGTCGCGCTGCGGTCACGTCTTTCATGTAGTCGATCGCACGCGCAATGGGGTTGCGAACCATTGCTGTCTGTGGCGGGCCCGGGCAATGTTGTTGCTCGAAATCGCGATCCAGAGGACTGAAGATGGCCAACCGACGTCTCGATGCTACCGACCACCACATTCTCGACGTGCTTCAGCGCGAGGGGCGCATCACCAATGCTGAGCTTGCGGCACGGGTGAGCTTGTCCCCGGCGCCTTGCCTCCGCCGCGTGCAGCGCCTCGAAGACGAGGGCGTCATCGCCGGCTATGGCGCACGGGTCGATCCCCGTCAGGTCGGGCTCGGGTTGCAGGCGTTCGTCCGCGTCCAGCTCGAGAAGCACGACACGCGGACCATCGAGCGCTTCAGTCAGCGAGTCACGCGCTGGGACGAGGTCGTGGCATGTTACGCGCTCACTGGAGAGCTCGACTACCTGCTCGAGGTGTACGTCGCCGACCTCGACGACTACACGCGCTTCATCAGCAAGGTGCTCGCCGCAGGGGTCGTCGCCGACGTGAGCTCCAGCTTCGTCCTGAAGTCCGTCAAACAAAGCCACGGGCTGCCGATCCCGAGGTCCACCGCCGAGTGACGCCGTTTTCCGGGTGGGCGCGGCCACCCATCTCGTGCTCGTTGGCTCACGAACACGAAGATCGGCGGCCGCGTTCGCACGTCCGTCAGAACGCCGCGTCGAAGACGACGTCGCCGCTGACGCCGACTTGATAGGCAGACACCCGGCGCTCGAAGAAATTCGTCACCTCCTGCACGTCCTGCAGGTCCATGAAGGTGAGCGGGTTCTTCGTGTGCCAACGTTTCGGCAGACCCATCGTCGCGAGCCGCTGGTCGGCGCAGAATCGCAGGTAGCCGCCGAGGTCCTCGGCCGAGAGCCCGGCGACGCCGCCGGCGAGCAGGTCCGACGCGAAGTCGACCTCGCAGGCGATCGCCTCTTCCAGCATGGCGGTCACGTCGCGCGCGAGAGTGTCGTCGAACAGCTCGGGCTCCTCGGCGCGCACGGTTCGGACGACCTCGAACGCGAAGCCCATGTGCGCGCTCTCGTCGCGGAAGACCCAGTTCGTGCCTGCAGCCAGGCCGTGGAGCAGCCCGCGCGAGCGCAGGAACCACACGTAGGCGAACGCGCCGAAGAAGAAGAGACCTTCGATGCATGCGGCGAAGCAGATCAGGTTCAGGAGGAACTGTCGGCGCGCCGCCTTCGTCTCGAGACGATCGAGCTCTCGGACGGAGTCGAGCCAGCGCATGCAGAAGCGCGCCTTCTTCTCGATCGAAGGGATGTTCTCCACTGCAGCGAACGCTCGGTGGCGCTCCTCGGGATCGGGCAGGTACGTGTCGAGCAGCGTGAGATAGAACTGGACGTGTTGCGCTTCCTCGAAGAGCTGCCGTGAGAGGTACATCCTCGCTTCCGGGGCGTTGATGTGCCGGTACAGGTTGAGCACGAGGTTGTTCGCGACGATCGAATCGCCGGTCGCGAAGAACGCGACGAGCCGGTGCACGAGATGACGTTCGGCATCGGTCATCTTGTTCCGGAGGTCGAGGATGTCGGTCGAGAAGTCCACCTCTTCGACCGACCAGGTGTTCTTGATCGCGTCCTTGTACATCTCGAAGAAGCGCGGGTAGGCCATCGGCCGGAGCGTGAGGCACAGCCCGGGGTCGAGGAGTCGAGCGGGGCGGCTGACGGAGCTCACTGGCACGCCTCGCAGGTCTCGGGGTTCTCGAGCGAGCAGGCGATCGCCGCCGCGTCCTTTTCGCGCGTTGCCGAAGGTGAACTGGTGGGCGTACTCGTCCAGCCGTGCGCGGCGCGCGCGCTTTTGTCCGGAATGGAGGCGGCGCTCTTCTGCTCCGCAGGATCGCGCTCCTCGATCGTCGCCTTCGCGATCCGCGTCGCCGGTCGCGAGCGGAGGTAGTAGGTCGTCTTGAGGCCCTTCTTCCAGGCGTAGAAGTACATGCTCGAGAGCTGACCGATGCTCGGGCTCTCGATGAAGAGATTGAGCGACTGGCTCTGATCGATGAACGCGCCTCGGTCGGCGGCCATGTCGACCAGGGATCGCATCGGGATCTCCCATGCGGTCCGGTACACCTGGCGCAGTCGTTCCGGCAGCTCGGGCAGTGCCTGTACCGATCCCTCGGCCAGCTTCAAGCGTGTGCGCGTCGCTTCGTTCCACAGTCCGAGCTTCTTCAGGTCTGCGACGAGGTAGCGGTTCACCTGGAGGAAGTCCCCGGAGAGCGTCTCTCGCTTGAAGAGATTCGACACCTGCGGCTCGATGCACTCGTACGAGCCCGCGATCGACGCGATCGTCGCCGTCGGGGCGATCGCTACGAGAAGCGAGTTGCGCAGGCCATGTGTCCGGACGCGCTCGCGGAGCACCTCCCAGCGCGTCTGATCCTCCGGAACGACGCCCCAGGCATCGAACTGCAGCTCTCCGCGTGCTGCGCGCGTCTCCGGAAACGCTGGGTGTCTGCCCTTCTCGAGCGCGAGCTCGACGGACGCCGACAGCGCGTGAAAGTAGACCTCTTCGGCGATCCGTCGCGAGAGGGCGCGTGCCTCGGGCGCATCGAACGGCAGCTCGAGGCGGAAGAACACGTCCTGCAGGCCCATGACGCCGAGGCCCACCGGCCGCCAGCGGAGGTTCGAGCTCTCCGCCGGCGCGATGGGATAGAAGTTCAGGTCGATCACGCGGTCGAGCTGGCGGACGGCCGTGCGCACCGTCGTCGCGAGCTTCTCGAAGTCGAACGCAGGTCCGCTGTCGTCCGTACGCACGTGGCGTGCGAGGTTGACCGATCCCAGGTTGCAGACGGCACACTCGTCCTTCGAGGTCACCTCGAGGATCTCGGTGCAGAGGTTCGAAAGGTGGACTGTGCGCCCGGGGAGCGCTGTCTGGTTGCACGCGAGGTTCGACTTGTCCTTGAACGTCATCCACCCGTTCCCGGTCTGGGCGAGCGTCCGCATCATGCGGGCGTAGAGGTCGCGCGCCTTCACCGTCCGGACGGCGAGCCCCGCGCGCTCGGCCTCGACGTAACGCCGCTCGAAGTCGTCGCCGTAGAGATCGGGAAGGTCCGGCACCGCCTTCGGGTCGAAGAGCGAGAAGTCCGCATCGGCTTCGACGCGCTTCATGAACAGATCGCAGATCCAGTTCGCGAGGTTCAGGTTGTGCGTGCGTCGCGCTTCGTCGCCCGTGTTGTCGCGCAGCTCGAGGAACTCCTCGATGTCGGGGTGCCACGGCTCGAGGTAGACGCACGCGGCCCCCTTGCGCCGACCTCCCTGGTTGACCGCGGCGACCGAGGAGTCCAGCGTGCGCAGGAAGGGCACGATGCCGTTGGACTGCCCGTTGGTCCCGCGGATCAGCGCGCCGCGCGAGCGGACGCGGGAGAAGGCCAGGCCGATGCCGCCGGCGAACTTCGACAGCTTCGCCACCTGGGCGTAGCGCGCGTAGATCGAGTCGAGGTCGTCGCGCGGGCTGTCGACGAGGTAGCACGACGACATCTGGGTGTGCCGGGTGCCGGAGTTGAAG
>JAFAER010000136.1 GCA_023423895.1 Pseudomonadota bacterium | reverse complement strand
TCCGCCGCGTTCTTCTCGCCGAGCCACGCGTGCAGCTGCTCGTTCAGCCACCACGTGGCCTTGATCCCCGTCATGAGCACCTGGAGGTCTTCCGGGTGGAACGCGAGCCGCCGCAGCTCCTGGAGGTCCCCCAAGATGAAGTCGAGGAGCGCCGGGCCGGATTTCCCCTGGATGTCGCGCTTCAAGGCCGCGATGGATGCCTGGGTGCGCTCGATCAGCTCGCCGACGATGGCCGGGGCCAGCGGCGTCCGTTCCGGCGCGGCGCCGGGAGGTGGTCCGCCGGGCCCCGCGTCCGGAACGAGCCGGACGAAGTCGCCACGATCGAGGACGGTCTGGAGCGCGTCTCGGACACGTGGGTCGGACCTCCCCAACATCTGCAGGACGGCCGCGCGGGTCGTGGGCATGGCGAGGCGCTCGGTGACATCGATGAACAGTCTGCCGCCCGCCACGGTCATCGCGGGGTTCATCAGTCGCCAGACGGAGAGCCCTAGCGGCTTCATCGGGTCGGTCATCATCTGCTGATGGCCGACGGAGACGTAGACGCGGTTCTCTCGATCGGCCGCGTCCGGAGCGGGGAAGAGCGTGGTGATCGGACGGCTCTGGACGAAGAGGAAGTCATCGTCGACCAGGCACCATTCGATGTCCTGCGGTCGGCCGAAGTGCGCTTCGATCCGCCGGCCGAGCTGTGCGAGCCGCACGACCTGTGTATCCGTGAGCGCAGGCTCCTGCTGCCGCTCCTGCTCGATGACGTGCTGATGCGTGCCGCCTTTCGGCGAGGGGAGAACCGCGAGCTGTTTGGCGCCGACAGTTCGGGCGAGGATCTCGCGCTCTCCGACCTTGTAGACGTCCGCGTTCACCAGGCCGGACACCAGTGCCTCGCCGAGCCCGAAGCTGGCCTCTACGGAGGCGACCTTCCGGTGCCCGCTGATCGGGTCCGCCGTGAACAGGATGCCGGCCGCCTGCGGGAAAGCCATCTGCTGCACGACCACGGCCATCTGGACCTTGCGGTGGTCGAAGCCGTTCCGCAGGCGGTAGGTCACGGCGCGCTCGGTGAAGAGTGAGGCCCAGCACCGGCTGACGTGCTGGAGGATCGCGGCTGAACCCACGACGTTCAAGTACGTGTCCTGCTGCCCCGCGAACGACGCGGTCGGCAGATCCTCGGCCGTCGCGCTGGATCGGACCGCGTAGGCGCCGTCCTTGCCGAGCCGCTCGACCGCGCGCGTGATCGCGGACGCCAGATCGTCGGGAATGGCGATCGCTTCGATGGCCACCCGGATGTCGGCGCTGAGGGCCACGATGGCCTCCCGGTCGTCGGGCGCGAGGCGCGAGAGACGCTCGAGCCGCTCGTCCAGCGATGGATCCTGCGCCATGATCCGCTGGAAGGCGCCCGTCGTGACGCAGAAGCCAGCCGGCACGCGGATGCCTTCGATCCGCGAGAGCTCTGCGAGGTGCGCGCCCTTTCCGCCAACCGCCGCGATCTGCGATCGCTCGATCTCGTCGAAGCTCAACACGTCACTGGCCATCTTTGTCACCGCCACGTTGTGTCCGGAGTCGTCGTGCATTTCGAACCTCCTGCTCGCGCGCTTCTCGCTCGCGGCGGAGGACTCTGCGGCATGACCCGGGGCTTGCCGCAAGCCCCCGGCTCTGGCATATGTTTGCAGTGGGAAGGGACGGGGGCCACGCTCCACCTCCCGATTCGCGCGCGCCGCCTCACGAATCGCAGGCGCGCCAAATTCCGCGACGTCGCCGTGGTGCAACACGCGAACCGACGCTGGTCGTCAGAGGACGCGTTCCTCGACGCGCACAGGACGTCAGGGACGACGCGTGACGGGATCGCCGCAAGCGGGCGAAAGCCCGACGGACGTCGGACGGAGCGATGCAAGCGCATCTTCCAGCATCGACCGACCCTCGTGGCTCGTCGAGCGCAGGAAGAACGTGATCACGCGTTTGCCTCCGCAGACCGGGAGGGACACGACCTCGAGCTGCAACGGTGGTGTCAACTCGTAGACGATCCCGACTCCGGTCCCGAGCGGAGTCACCCGATGACGCTCGCGCGGGTGCGGATCGGCATGGAGGCCTGCCAGTGACGACGAGACGTTCTCACGCACGCTCTTCACCAACGTCTCATTGTATTCGACGTCCGAAACGGAGCTCGTGAGCGCAACGTCTCGCGTGGCCGACTTCATCGCGCACTGGAAGTCGTCACCCGTCACGAGCAAGAGCCCCTTCGGGACGATGACCTCCACGCCGGTCCCCGCGATCACGCACGCGGTGCCGCTCGAGGATTCGATGAACTGCGGTATCTCGGGAGGCGGATCGAGCTTCACCCCGCCGAGGCGCGGAGCGGCTTGTCTCGTCGCAGGAGCGATCGCACTGAGCGCGGTCTCCGCCGTGCCAGAGTCCGTTCGCCCTCGCAGGACCACGACGCCGGTGCCGCGCCGCGCGATCGTATACGCGCCGGGAAGACAGCTCGGCTCGTCACAGCCGAAGCTCTGTCGGACCAAACTTTCGAACCGCGACGCCGATTCTTCGTCGGCCCATGCGGTTTGCCAAAGGAAGGCAGGTTGCTCGCTGCAGTTTTCGAACAATCGGTAGCGGTCGACGAGCAAGCCCGTGGCACCGGCAAGAGCGGTTGCGCGCGGGTGACGGACCCGAAGGAAGGCTCGCGTTCGAAGCTCGCCCATCCGCCCTTCGAAGCTCGTGTGGCAGCCCGCCGGTGGTGGGGAGTCCGCGATGCGGGGAAGGGCGACGCCCTTCACGTAGGTGTCGGGATGAAAGATCTCGAAGGTGCCGCGAGGAAGGTTCGCCCACACCTCGTCGAGTCCCCTCATTCCCCGCGCGAGGACGACGCGCGCTGCGAACTCGGTGCCTGCCTGATAGGGGACGTCCGCGCGTTCGCGGAAGAGAGGATGCGCGTCGGCGAGCGCAGCGTCCGTGCTGCTCACGAAGTCGCGCATGGAGTAGACCGACGTGGAGGCCCTGCGCAGGGCCGTGGATGGCGGCGTCCCGCCGCGCGCAGCGACCACGAGCGCAGCGGTGATCGTAGCGTCGCCTTCGGAAACGGCGCGCACGGCGAGCTGCTCGTCGTCCGACGCTCGATCGAAATCGAGCTCGACGTTGTCGTGCAGCAGCGCATGGGCCATCTCGTGCGCGACGAGCTTGACGTCCGTCGACATGCGCTCGCGGATGTAGATGCGCCGAGAACGCTCGACGAAGAAGGCGAGCACGTTCTCGGTCCGCGGCGTCCGGCGCGCGAACAGCGAGGCCAGCCACGACTTCATCGGGCGGTGCCGGACGAGGCCGAAGGCCCACAGCGCGTCGGGTTCGTACGCGTCCGCCGTCGGCTCGAGCTTTCCCTCGTCGAAGCGTGCCTCGAGCCCCTCGTCTGACACGACGTGGATCGTGAACGGACGCCGGAATCGAAGGCCGCGAGCTTGTTCGACCTCCCGTGCGAGCTGACGATGCTCGGGAGAGAGCGCAGCGAGCGGATCGACGCCGTTCGCCGCTGGCCTGGACTCCTTCGGGGCGCCCGCGGGTGATCGTGAGGATGCGGGGGAGCCTGCGCACCCGACCGAAACCGCGAGAAGGGCCAATGGCCAAACGTCGCGGACACGCATCGCGACGAGCATACACGACGACGAGATTGCATTGCCACGTTACCCTCGGCGAAGATGTCCGCGGCCGATTGGCAATGACGACACATCCGCGGTGGTGGTGGCTCGTGGCGTTGGTAGCTGTGGTGGTTGGGGGCTGCGCGCCGAAAGCGACTCGCACTCCGCCCCCCATGTCGACATCCGTGCAGCCGGTCGCTGCCGGAAACCTGGCGGACCTGCCTCGAGCGGAGCGCTGCAGCCGCGGCGACCTCGTCATCTGTGCCGAGCTCGCCTGGGCGAAAACGGAGTCCATCAGGCCCGAGGCAAAAGATGCGGGCGCGCGCGAGCTCCGCGCGCTCTGCGATAGAGGCGTCGGGTTGGCGTGCGCCCGCGTAGGGGATCTGGAATGGTCCGAAAACCAGGCTGCCGCGAGAGCTGCCTACGAGCGAGGCTGTTCTCTGGGATCGTCGCTCGCGTGCGCGGATGCGGGCCTCGCGCTCGATTCCGCCAATCCCGGAGACCCACGTGGCCAAGAGCTGCTACGAAAGGCCTGCGATGCCGGGTCGCCCGAAGGTTGCACCTGGCTCGCGGAGACCATGCGGCCGAAGGACTGGACCGACGAGACGGTCGGCGCCTACTGGGCACTCGTGACCCGCGGTTGCTCGGGCAATTACCCGGTCGCGTGTCGCATCCTCGGTATTCGAGAGCACTCCGGAAATGGGATTCCGATCGATTCCGTCGCGGCAGCAGGCCATTTTCGGGTGGCCTGCGAGGGAAATGACGCCGAAGGATGTCTACGCTGGGGCCACGCGCAGCAGCTCGGCAACGGCACGATGCTCGACCAGAGAGGAGCGGCACGTGGCTACGCGATCGCGTGCGATCTCGGGAATCAGGACGGCTGCTTCAGCCTCGCCGGCGCGTATCTCCGTGGCTCCGGACTGGCCGCGGACGTCGTCCGCGCTGGTGAGCTCTATCGATCGGCGTGCAAAGCAGGGAGCGTGAGCTCGTGCTCGACCCTCGGCAGGACGGAGGCGATCGAGCCAGACCGCACGAAGCGGCTCGCGATGCTGTCCGCGCTCTGTTCGGAGAAGGTGACCGCGGCGTGTTACGGCCTCGGCTTGACGCTGAGCTGGACGCTCCCCGAAGAGCGCGCGACCGCCCTCGCTCGTCTCGAAGAGGCGTGCGCCGCGAACGACCGCGATGCTTGTCTGTCCGGCTACCACGCGGCGACCGCGGCCATGCGGAAGAAGAAGGGCAAAGGCGTCGTTCCGACGGCGCTGCGCTTCCTCGAACGCTCGTGCGACGCCTCGGATCCCGACGCGGGCTGTGACGAGCTCGCCGAGGCATTGATGTCCGGCACCTACGTCCCCCGCGACGCCAGGCGAGGAGGGGAGCTCGCGATTCGGCTGTGCGACGCGGGAAGGCCGACGTGCCGATTGGCGGGCGACGCGTTCGAGCACGGCCTCGGCGCGTCTCCGGACGCGACGAAGGCCGTCGCCGCACACGCGAAAGGTTGTGACGCCTCGGACGCGCGTGCATGTCTGGAGCTCGCGAGGCTCACCCGCATCGGGAAGGGCACCCCGAAGGATCCGGCGCAGGCCGAGCGGCTCATGCAACGCGCAGAGGAGCTGTCGTTCGACGAAGACTGAGCGGCCTCGCTCTTACCGTGGCTCGAGCACTCGTCGCGCTCAGAGCTGCAGCGCCATCACGAGGTAGACCAGCGCCATTGCAGCCCCGATGGCGCCCGACGCGTACGCCACGAGCCTCCTGCGATGGAAGATCGCCACGGTGAGCAGGACGGCACCGAAGAGCACGGCGATGGTGCCGATCGCGGCGAACGGTGGTCCATGGCCACCGGTCATGCGCGGGACGGGCTCCCAGAGTCGTGACTTCGTGGCGAGGAGAATCCCCCAAAGGAGCAGCGGTACGCCCGGTATCCACGCTCGCCTGAGCTCTCGCATGCATCTATCGTATATGGGGTGAACATCCGCTTCACCAGAGCGGCGCAGCGAAATCGGCCCTCGGACCCGCGCCACTGCGGACTCGCTTGCAGCTTCGCGTGCGGCGCCACTCGGAACGAGCGGTAGCGTAGACTCGTCAGGCGCATGGCAAAAGACGAAGGCACCGCCGTCCTCGATCTCGTCCCGCTCTTGGACCACATCGCCACGGTCCTTGCGTCGGTTCGCGACGAAGCTGCGCTGGTTGCCGCCATGGGCGACATCATGGGACGCATCGTCGACGTCGAGTACGTGGCCGTCTTCTTCCTCGATCGCGAGGCGAACCGGCTCCGCCACGTCTACGCCCGAGGCTTCTCCGAAGAAGAACGGCGCGAGGCCGAGCGCACCGCCATGGACCGTCACATCGGCGAGGTCTTTCGTTCGCGAACGCTCCTTCACGTCCCCGAGGTGATCGTGGAGAACGACGTCTCGGCCAAGCTCAGTCCTCGGCGCCACACGGTTCGGTCACGCCTGACGCTGCCTCTCGTCGGTCGCGGCGAGAGCGTTGGTGCCATTTCCCTGGGCAGCACGCGCGCGCACTACTTCACGCACACGCAGATCACGGTGCTCTCTTCCGTCGCGAGCCTGGCGGGCGTCGTGTACTGGAACCTCGAGGACGTCAAGGCGCTCGAGGCTCAGCTCGCTCTCACGCGCGCGCAGCAGGAGGAGCTGCGGCGCCTCTCGGCGCCCATTCTGGAGGTGGCGCCCGGCGTGTTGCTCCTGCCGCTCGTCGGGCGCATGGACGCGGCGCGCGCCGAGCAGATTGCGGATCGGTTGCTTCATGCCATCAGCGAACGGTCGGTCGAAGCTGCGCTCATCGACGTGACGGGCCTCGATACGGTGGAAGCGGCCTCGGTCGCCGCGCTCGCTGGCATCGCTCGCGCGACCACGCTCATGGGGGCCCGGTGTTTCATCTCGGGCGTGTCGCCGAAGAGCGCGGTGCAGATGGTCGACCTCGATGTCCACCTCGAGGGCGTGTCGTTCTTTCCCTCCGCCGCCGCCGCGCTTCTCGCGAGCACGGAGCTCTGAACCCGAGACGCTCGGTCGAATCCGCGCGAGGTGCCAGGCTCGCGGCCGAAGCGCGTGGCGTCGGAGGGCCCCGAGTTGCGTACTCCCGCTTCTGCAGTAAGCTCACCGCTCGATGAGGATGTTCTCCGTCTTCTTGCTCGGCTGACCGCGATCGCCGCGATCGCCCGATTCGCCACGGGCGCTGGCCGCCGCTGATCGCGTGCGGCGCCCGCGCTCGTCCATCCGCCGAGGAACGAGAAGAAAGAGGAGCTCCGATGACTCATCCGCACGCGCTGTTTTCTGCGGCGCATATCGAACGTTTCGTCACCGAAGGTTTCGTCCGCGTCGACGAGGCCTTTCCGTCCGAGCTGGCCGCGGCGTGCCGCGAGAAGCTCTGGCTCGCGATCGGGCTCGACCCCGACGCGCCCGCCACCTGGACGAGGCCCGTCATCCGCATCGGCGAGATCGCGCATCCGCTATTCCGCGAGGCCGCGAGCACGCCGGCGCTCGTCGCGGCGTACGACGCTCTCGTCGGGCCCGGCCGGTGGCTTCCGCGGGGCAGTCTCGGCACGTTCCCGATCCGCTTCCCGTCGCCGGACGAGCCCGGCGACTGCGGCTGGCACATCGACGTGAGCTTCGGCACGGAGAACGAGCCCGATTTCATGAAGTGGCGCGCGAACGTGATGTCCCGCGGCCGCGCGCTCCTCATGCTCTTTCTCTTCTCCGACGTCGGCGAAGACGATGCGCCGACCCGGATCCGGATTGGCTCGCATGTCGACATCGCGCGACGCCTCGCGCCGCACGGCGAGGAAGGCCTGACGCTCGGCGAGCTCGCCAGCACGGGCTTCGCGGAGTCGGCTCACAGGCGCGAGGCGCTCGCGACAGGCCCCGCAGGCACCGTCTACCTCTGTCACCCGTTCCTCGTGCACAGCGCGCAGCCGCATCGCGGGAAGACCCCGCGCTTCCTCGCCCAGCCGCCGCTTCTCCCGAGGCAGCCGCTCGACCCGACGCGTCCGTCGTCGCCGGTCGAGCGGGCCATTCAGCTGGCGCTCGCGCACGAATGAACGTGGCGCTCGCGTGAGTGAACGTGCCGCCGCCGTGAAGGCGGCGCGCACGCGCGAGGTCAGTTCGCGTCGGGTTGCTTGATGCCGCGCTGGTCGAGCTCGCCCTTGGCGTACTCGCGGAACTTGCTCAACGTCGGCTGCTCGCAGACGCCCTTCGCCGAGACGACGGTGACCCACTTCACCAGGTGATCCTGGAACGAGGAGATCTTGCGGTATCCCGTCGAGCCGTTCCGGAGGTCCGTCTGGAACTGGAAGAAGCGGTACTGGAAGCCCGCCTTGTAGAGCGCCACGTATTCGGCCGGCGGGTCCTGGAGGATCTTGCGAAGGCGGTAGTAGCCCTTCGCCCAGCACTCGAGGTTCTCCGCGTTGACCGCCACCGAGCCGCCGTCGTAGCTCAGGATCCGCGGGTCGGTGCTCGGCGCCGAGAGTGAGCCGTACTTGTACGTCTCACCGTCGGCCGTCGTGCCGATCTCCCATGCGCCCAGATTGACCTTCTCTTTGCCGAGAAGCGCCTGGGCCGGGATTGACGGAATGGGAGGGCAGGAGCTGACGTCGACGTCGTCCGCGTCCATGTCCTGGCCGTCGAGGCACCGATCCTCGACCGCCTTCGAGGCCGCGCCAGGGCTCTTCGGCTTGTCCTCGTCCTCGGCCGGGTCGGTCGGGTCCGTCGACTCGTCAGGCTCGCCCTCCGTCGCGCCTTCGGGCGCCGGGGTCGCGGGGACCTGCTTGATGATCTTCTCGGTGCAGCCGAAGAGAGGCATGCTCACGAACACGGCGATGAGGAGCTTCTTCACTGGAACCAGGCCTCCGCGAGGGAAAACGTAGCGAGCCCAACCGAACAACAGGGGCGCTTTCCCTACATCGCGAAATGCACTTTGTCGAGGCGCCCCCCGTCGTTTCTTCGTCTTTCAGTTTTTCGGTTCTTTTCGGCTGTCGCTACCGATCGGAAGGCATGCAGGGCGCGAGCATCAGGCGGTCGCCTCGGGTCGTCGCGCCGCCGGTTGGAGCGCTCGGCGCATCGCCTCCTGAGCGTCTCGCGAAAAGGCGGCTTCGATCCGCGTGCCCGGCAGCACGTCGAAGCCGTGGAACGCGCCCGGGTAGACATGCAGCTCGGTGGGCACGCCGGCCTGGAGCAGGCGGGTCGCGTAGCGAAGGTCTTCGTCGAGGAACAAGTCGAGCGTCCCGACCTGCACGAACGTCGGTGGCAGCCCCGTCAGATCGTCAGCCCGCGCCGGCGCGCAATACGGAGACACGGCGCCTTGGCCCGGCTCGCGGCCGAGCATCGCGTGCCAGCAGAAGCGATTGTTCTCGGCGGTCCAGACGAGCCGTCCGCGGTACGAAGGCCGCGTCTGCGCGTCGGCGGCCGAGCCGGTGCGGTCGTCGAGCATCGGGTACACGAGCTGCTGGAAGACGATCGAGACCTCCTTGCGATCGCGAGCGAGCAGCGCGAGCGCCGCTGCGAGGCCGCCTCCGGCGCTTTCGCCTTTCACTGCGATGCGCGTTCGATCGACGCCGAGCTCGGAGGCAGCGGCGTGAAGCCACCGAAGCGCGGTGTAACAGTCCTCGACCGGCCCGGGAAATGGCGTCTCCGGAGGCCGTCGGTAATCGACCGAGACGACGACGCAGCGTAGGTCGCCGGCGAGGTAGCGATTGCGGGCATCGTTGACCTCGGGCTTCCAGATGACGAACCCGCCGCCGTGGACATGAAGCACCGCGGGGAGCTGCTCACCGGGCTTCACGTCGATGGGGCGGTACACGAGCACGCGCACGGGCGGAGCGCCGTCGCGTCCAGGCACGAGGATGTCCTCGCAGGTCGTCGGAGCCGCCGATGGCGCGTGCAGCGGCGGCATGTCGTCCGTGGCCCGGCGGATCTCGGGCAGTGTCTCCGGCGTGAGATCGAACGACGGCAGCGAATCGAGGAATGGAACGAGCTCGGGATCGACGAGGTATCGAGGATTCATGGCCCAGACCATACGGAGGCGATCGCTCGCGGACAGCCGGGCTGGCTCTCCGTCCTGACCGGACGAAAATGTCCGCGATCGAGCCCGAGCGAGAGACGGACAGCTGCTCGCGGCGTTGCCGTCGCTTAGACTTCCGCTCCGTTGGACAGTGTCAACTCACTGAACGTGTTCGTGCAGGTCGTCGAGAGCGGAAGCTTCGTCGCTGCCGGTCGCATCCTCGGCATCTCTGCGTCGGCGGTCGGCAAGAGCATCGCGCGCCTCGAGGAGCGCGCGCGCACCCGGCTGTTTCATCGAACGAGCCGCAGCCTGCGTCTCACGCCGGAAGGGAATCGCTTCGCCGAGCGCTGCCGGCGCATCCTCGCCGAGATCCAGGCAGCGGAAGAGGAGCTCGCGGAGGCGAACGGCGCGCCATCGGGGCTGCTCCGCATCAGCCTTCCTGCTGCGGACGGCCCGTATCACTCACAGCTCGCCGACTTCCAGGAAGCGTATCCGTCGGTCGACCTCGAGCTCCACTACACCAACCGCAACGTCGACCTCGTACGGGAGGGCTTCGACGCCGCGATCCGAACCGGGGCCCTGCAGGACTCCACGCTCACGGCGCGGTCGCTCGGATCGTTTCGATTCTTGCTCGTCGCTGCGCCCGGATACCTGGCCAAGCGGGGAACGCCGCGGCACCCGCGCGATCTCGCGAAGCATGACCTGTTGCAGCTACGCCTGCCGAACAGCGGGCGCGTGCACCCGCTCACGTTTCTCGGGACGCCGCGCGAGCAGCCGTCGATTCGGCGCGTGCCGCTGATCGCCGACAACCTGAAGGCCATCATCCACTTCGCGCTGCGTGAGCGTGGACTCGCCTTCGTCGCGGACATCCTCATCCGGAGGGAGCTCGCCGACGGAACGCTGGTCCCGGTGCTGACCGAGCACATCGGCGATTCGCTGCCGGTGCATCTCGTGTGGACGTCGGGCAAGCGCGTCCCGCCGAAGCTCAGGGTGTTCGTCGACTGGATGGTCGAGCGCTTCTTGCGCGAGTGACGATTGAACCATAGGCATGCCGCGCCTCTCGCGCCTCTCGCGCCGGAGCACGAACGTGCCTACTTCGTGAGCGTGGCGGCGAGCTGGCTGCGCGTCGATACGCCGAGCTTCTCGAAGATCGATCGAAGCTGATTGGCGATGGTTCGGGCGGAGACCTGCCGCTCGCGTGCGATCCGATCGTTGCTGAATCCACGGATCGCGTACGACGCGACTTCGAGCTCGGCAGGCGAGAGGGACGCTGCAGCGGCGGCTTGCGGGCGCGCGTCGACGGAGAGCACGCTCAGCTCGCCGTCGGTCTCGGCCCGGTCGGCGATGTCGAGACGGGTCATCCGGGACGTCTCGGCGAAGAGCGCCAGATCGACGCGCCGGCGCAGGCGAAGCTTCTTCAGGATCCCCGAAACCGACGTGGATACCGTGCCCGCAGGGAGGCCGAGCGCGTACGAGACCTCCTTGTTGGTGGCGCCCAGCGTGAGGTACTTCAGGACGGCACGCTCGGTCTCCGTGAACGCGCGCGGGTCGTGGAGCCCCGGTCGATTGCGATAGGCGGCAACATAGCGCCGCCCGCCGTTCTCCCAGTGATCGACGAGCGACCATTGCCCGGCCACGAGGCCTTGCCACAGGGCGAGGGCTCGATCGGGAGACCCGCGCATGTCGGCATGGCGGGCGTGCTCCATGGCTTGCACCGCGCGTGCGAGCGCGCTCTTCGCGTGCGCGTCGTCCGCGATGTCCGCTTCGGCATGAGCGAGCTTACCGGACCGCTGGAGGAGCGCGTCCGGCGTCCGGAGCCCCTGCTGGGCGGCGATGCGCCGGCGGAGCCGAAGCGCGGAGGCGGCGTGAAGGCCGACGCGGTGCCAGATCCCTCGGACGCGCGGCGCCGGATCGAGGACGATCCTCGACGGTGACGACAGGGTCAAGCTTCCGCCGGCGGCGTCCTTCGCGAAGATGGAGAAGCCGTCGACGACGCCGGTCGGCTTCATGACCGCGCGGAAGTGCGTGAGGACCGGCGAGTCAGCCCCTAGCGCTTGGTCGAGGCTCCCGCAGGTCACGAGCCGGGGGCGCACGAGGTCGAAGATCGCGCGTGGCGCATCGCGATTGAGCTCCGCGAGTCGCGCAGCGTAGCCCTCGTCGAGGTCCTGCTGGACGAAGACCGGGCTTGCGGCGAGGTTCGGGATGTCCTCGTTGCCCGTGAACGCGTACACCCCGCATCCGGTGTCGATGTCTTCGCGCGCGCAGCGGAGCAGAGCATCGAGCCACTCCGCTTCGGTCCCATCGAGACGGTACGCGGTGTCGACGAGCTCGATCGCTCGCGTTGCCCCGAGGACGCCCCTTCGTCTCACGGAGGAGATGATACGTCAGTTCGCTTCGAACGAGTCACGTCAACCGCCGCTCAGACGCACGAACGTGCTCGGCGAGCACCCGGCGTGGCGAGTGAACGCGACGCTGAACGCGCTCGCGGACTGATAGCCGATCTTCTCCGCGACCTCGGCCAGTGGCGCACGCTCGCGTCGGAGGACGTCCTTCGCGATCGCGATCCGCCACTCGAGGAGGTACTGCATCGGAGGGATACCGACCGTTCGTGAGAAGCGCTCCGCGAACACCGCCCGCGACATGCCCGCGATGCGTGCGAGCTCGGCGACGGTCCAGCGATGCGCGACGTCCTCGTGGATGCGTCGAAGCGCACGCGCGAGCGCCGGATCTTCCAGGCCCGCGAGCAGGCTCGTCTCCTGGCGCGCCGGGGCCGCCGGCCGGAAGCGCAGCGCCTCGACGAGCAACACCTCGACGAGCCGCTCGAGCACGAGCTCGCGACCCGCACGTCGGTCGGACGTCTCTTCCGCGATGAGGTCGACGATTCGGCGCACGCGCGACGAGCCGGCCTCGCCGCGCCGGATATGGACCATCGAGGGCAGGAACGCCCGGAGGAGCTGCGCATTGCCGCGGTCGAACCGGAACGAGCCCCCGAGCTGACGCATCGTCGGAGCTCCCGACTTCGTACCGTGTCGGAGCGCGTCCCCGGGCACCGGTGCAACGAGGGTGGGCGTCAGCCGCAGGTCGCTCGCGAGCGTGAATCCAGGCGTCGCCGGCAGGAGGACGAAGTCACCTTCGCGGAGCTCGACGGGCCCGACGCCATCCACGTCGAGGAAGCACGAGCCCTCGAGCATCACGCAGAAGCCGGGATCCTCGTGTGCCCCATAGCGCACGCTCCACCGCCCCGCTCCACAGATGATCTTCGAGAGCACCGCTGCCGGACGGAGCAGGCCGATGACGCTCGCCAGCGGGTCGGTTCCAGACGATCGCGAATACATCCAGATGACCCAGCATAGTGCGTCCAGGGTGGACGTCGTACGGTCTTTCCCGTGGAGCCCGTGCTCGTCACGGGCTCTTCACCGGATTCGGACGCGCCATGATTTCGAGCGCGATACGCGACTCGCGAGCGACCCGTTCACGCGCTCCGGTTTGGCGCCGAGCGTTCGGCCGGGAAGTTGTTGAAGTAGGGCTCCGCTTCCTTCAGGACGCGCATGAACGAAGGGCGTCCGCGGAGGCGCTCGAGATACGCCGCCGTGTGCGGATGTTGGTCGCCGAGCGGTTTCACGCGATCGGCATAATAGAGAGCGGGCGCCGCGGCGCAGTCCGCCATCGTGAACACGTCTCCGGCCGCCCACGTCTTCCGCTGCATCTCCTCTTCGAGGATCGCGTACGACGTCGCGAGCTGTTCACGCGCGAGCTCGATGCCGTACGGATCGCTCTTTCCCGGAGGACGCAGGCGATCGGCGACGATCGAACCCATCGGAACGTGGACGTACAGATCGAAGAAGCGCTCCCAGAGCCGTGTCGTGCGCGCGAGCGCCGGATCGGAAGGCACGAGCTGTACGCGACCGGGGTAGTGCTCGCTCAGGTACTCGAGGATGATCGTCGACTCGGGGATCGTGGCGTCGCGCGCGTCGTCGCGGAGCACGGGAAACTTCCCGATCGGCCAGAGCTTCTGGAGCGCCGCGCGCTCGGCGGGGTTCGATAGATCTACGAAGACGGCGACGAACGGAGTCTCGTTCTCGTAGAGCGCGATGAGCGCTTTCCAGCAAAACGACGAGAGCGGATGGAAGTACAGGCGAAGAGACATGGACGTCTCCTTTCGTCGTCGAAGAGCGTGCTCCTCGGCGGGTGACGGGTTGGTGAGAGGAGCGTCGGCTCCTCTCGAGGATTCGAGAGAAGGGGGGGCGGTCAGCTCTTCGCGGTCGGCAAGAACCAGCGGTAGCCGTTGCTCCGGAACGGGACGCCGAGCTCGCCGCAGACCTCGGCGATGAAGTCCGGCGTGAAGAAGTAGTTCTGGAGGCGCGTGATGCGGTCGTCGTCGATCTCCACGCGATTGATCGCGCGGACCGCCTCGCCGTCCGTGTGCGCATACCAGAGGAGAAGGAGAGCCTCGCCGCGATGAACGCGGACCTCGCAGCGAGGCGGCAAGGGGAGGGCGCCTTGCATGAAGCGCGACTCGATCCCGCCACGCTTGTCGGCCTCGGCGAGTCGCTTGCTGCCGTAGAGCATGCCGTGCAGCACCTTCGAGGTGCGGTCGCCGGAGCGGTACTCGGCGCTGGCACCTACGACCTCGATCGTTGCACCGGAGAGGAGCAGTCCGGTCAGGCGTTCGACGTCGCGGGCGTTGAACGCCTCGCAGAACGCATCGAGCACGGCCGGGACGGGCACACGCGTCGCCTCCTCCTCCGCGGGGGCGACGAGCTTTCCGCGTCCGCGATGGAGCGCAGCCTTCACCGCGTTCGGTGTGGTCGCGAGCGCTTCGGCGATCTCTTCGAGCGCGAAGTCGAAGACGTCCTTGAGGACCACCGCCGCCCGCTCCTGCGGCGAGAGACGTGCGATGAGCGTTGCGGCGGCTTCACGTCGAGCCTGCGGCTCTGCCGCCGTCGAAGCTGGAAGCTCCGATGCGCCTGATGGTGAAACTGAGCCTGAGCCTGAGCCCCGCGCGACGCGCTCCCTTCTCACCTGATCGAGCCAGAGGTTCGAGGCCACGCGGAACAGCCATGCGCGTGGGTTGGGCGGTGGCTCGTGCAAACGAGCCAGCGTGACGAAGGCTCGTGCCATCGTGTCCTGCGCGAGGTCCTCGGCGTCCCAAGGGCTCCGCGTGAGATGCCGGCAATAACGGTAGAGCTCTGAACGGAGCGGAGCGTACACGTCGAGGAAGCCGTGCCACGACACCGCCGCCTTCGGATGGGAGGGGGCGAGCGAAACAGGGATCGGCGGATCGTCGTCGGGCGGGCCGTTCATGACGCAGAAACGGGCGAGGAGCCCGCGAGGATACGGGCGGCCTTCCGTTTTTTCACTCCCGACAGGTGGCCGGGAAATTCGCATGAGCCCGGCCGTACGAGGACGCCGTTTGCAAGATTTTCGCGTCGCCAACGTCCAACGGCCGTGCCCCTCGTCGACGCCGGTGGAGATGGGAGCTTGTCGTCCAAATGAGCGTCGTCGCACCCTCCGACTTCCGCTTGCGTAGGAGCGTGACAGCCGCGACGCTGGGCCCGATGCATCGTGCGCTTCGCTTCGGGTCCATCGCGCTTCTTGTCACGGGTGTCACGGGTGTCACGGGTGTCATGGGTGGGTGTGTCGTTCGTACGGGACCCGCCGCTCAGCCTACGGCGCAGCAGCCGATCCCTCCTCCTCCGCCGACGCCGCAGCCGGCGTTCGTCTACTACAACGGCAACGGCGCGCCGCCGGCGACGCGTGCACCCGCGATGCCGCCGGCGCTCAGCATGCCCGACGTCGTGAACATCCAGCAGTTGCGGATGGCTGCTGCGCAGCCGCGACGCTGCGATCATCCGATCGAGGTCTCGCCGGGGAACTTCATTCACCTCGATTGCGTACCGTACCGGCGCGTCGCCATCGCGGCCGCTCACCTGACGCCGGCGAAGCTCCTGGCGATTCGCTCGGGTGGGTTCAAATGGAATCCTTTCTCCGCGCTCGGCGTCCAGCTCCCGGGCGGGCTCCCCGGCGCGCCTTCGACGGCGCCCAACCAGATCCGCGGCGAGTCATTCCCCGATCTCGTCGACCATCGATTGAACGGGACCGAAGGCCCGGTCAAGGATCAAGGCAGCGTCGGCGCATGTACGGCGTTCGCGCTCTCGTCGACGTTCGACAACTCGCTCCGTCGCGCGGGGAAGAACATCACGACATCGCCGCATCACCTCTGGTCGCGCTACGCGTTCCCGACGATGGAGGACGCTGCTTCGGGCAACGTGAATCGAAGCGTGACCACGCACGAGGTCCTGCCGTACAGCGGCAAGGAAGCGTGCATGATGATGAAGGACTCCACCGACGAGTGCGGGCTCGCCTACAACGTCCGGCCGAACACCGCGTCGTCCGACCCGGCGCTGATGGCGAAGGTGCAGCGGGCCGACGGAAGCGGGATCCACAAGATCGTCGCGTTCGAGGAGCTCCAGGTGAATCCGCCGAACCTCGAGGAGATCATCGCCGTCCTCGCGAGCGGTGCCGACATCTGGGCGGCGATGCACATCGACGCCACCGCATTCACGAACCGCCGAATGCAGAACTTCGTCGTCCCGGACTGGCTCGTTCCGGACGGCGGCCACGCGATGACCATGGCGGGCTATCGCAAGGTCAACGGCCAGTACCAGTTCCTCTTCCACAACAGCTGGGGCGTGAGCTGGGGCGATCAGGGCTATGCCTGGGTGAGCCAGGCCATGGTCCAACGATTCTTGCATCTTGCATACAAGATCAAGACGGACGCCGACCCAGGCGGCAACACGCCCTCCTTGCCGAGGACGGACGAGGACTGCCGCGCCGATCAGGTCATCGATGCCGTGACGAAGACCTGCGCGACCGTGTGCGCGGACGGCGCGCGTCCCTCGAACGGGCAGTGCGCGAACGGGCAATCGAACGGTCTGTCGGGCTGGCCGTCGATCCCGGGCCTGCCTTCGATCCCGGGCTGGCCGCCGGCCCCTCAGCCGAACCAGCCGAACCAGCCGAACCAGCCGAACCAGTCCGCCTGGCCATGGCCGTTGCCGCCGAACCTGCCGCCGATCTTCCAGTTCCCGCCGAAGTGACGGGTGAGCGTGACGCGTCGGCTCGTGGCGGTGAACGTCACGCGCCGACGCGCGGTCGTCAGCTCTTCGCGCGGCGCTTCGTCGCGCGCGGCGGCGGCGGCGTCTCGACGCGCTCTTCCACCTGCTCCTCCACCTGCTTCTCGGCGGCTGCCGGCTTCTCGGCGGTCGCTGGCTCTTCGTCGATGACGGCGGGCGGCTCGTCGGCGACGGCGGGTGGCTCGTCGACGGAGGACGATTTCTTCGCCGGCTTCTTCTCGGTCGATGTGGAGCGATAGGCGTCGAGCTCGGCCTGCTCTTCCGGCGTAGGGGCGTTCGGATCCGGCGGCTCGGGAGGGTTCTGCTCCAGGAGCGGGTGCGTGTCCGGATCCGGCGCGCCGCGGCGCTTCGGCTTCGGCGTCAGGCCGTGCTCGTCGAGGATCTCCTTCATCGAGAGGAGCGCCGCCTGCGCCAGCAAGCGCGCCTGGCGACTCGGCAGATCGATGCGGTGGGCGACCGTCATGAGCTCCTCGCAGAGCGCGCTCGCCTCGGCCTCCGTGAGCGGCGTCGGCTCGAACGCGGTGAGCCACACCCGATACGCTTCGATGGCCTCGTCGAGCGCCGGCCCGACGACGGCGTAGGTCTCGTCGGCGAGCATCCGCTTCGCGTAGCCAGAGCCGAGGCGCTTCTCGAAATCGCGCCAGGCTCGCTCGAGCTCCTCGCGCTCGAGCTTGCGAAGGAGCGGCAGCTTCGTGTTGAAGAAGAGCGCCTCGATCAGTGGCGAGCGCGGACCACCCGCAAACGCGATGCCTGCGTGCAAGCGCTCGAGCGCGTCGACCACCTCGCCCTGGAGCTCGCGCGCGCGACCGCCTCGCATGGACTCGAGCTCCTCGAGGCGGAGCGCACGGTCGAGCAGATCGCCGACCCCTTCGCGTGCCCGTTGCAGGCGCGTTCGTCCGCTCTCGAGCCACGCTTTTTCTTCCTTCAGACCCGGACGTTTCGCGAGCTCGGCGGCGGCCGCGTCGAGGCGGCGGGCGAGGTCGCGTGACTGAGCGATCAGCTCGAAGGCTTCGAGAAGCGGAGTGCTCATGGCCGGCCCTGCGATTACCACACCTCGCGGCCGACTCGCTCGGTGACGTGCCTCGTGAGCGTGAGCGACCGCGCTCTCGCTCAGAACTCGGTCACGAAGGAGTCGCGCCGGTGGCTCGGCGGCCACGTCTGTGCGCGCACGGCCTTGTCGACGCAGGCGCCGATCTTTGCCGACAGCTTTGCCTCGGCCTTGAGCGCGGCTCGCGTCGGGGGCTTCTTCGACTTCGGCCGATCGAAGCGCACGTCCACGGTCACGCCGATCGCGTGGCCATGCTGGACGGCCGTCCGGACGGTGACCTTCGCGTTGCGCGGGACCTTGCACGCGTTGATCACGGTGTTCATCGGCGCGCGGAGCTGATTGTCCGTCAGCTGCATGCGGTCGTCTTCGAGCCCGATCGCCTCGGGCGTCGCGATCGCCTCTTCGTAGCTCGCCTTGGAGGGGGAGGGCGGGGGCGTCGGCGCTCCGCCTACGAGCTGCGAGGGTGAGGACGCGGCGACCGGCGTGGCGTCATCGGTCCCGGCATCACCGGGGTCGGGGACGCGAGCAGGCTCGCTCGTGTGCTTCGCGCCTCCGCATGCGAGAAGCACAGCTCCGCCGATCCCCACCGCAGCCACGGCTGCCCACAGCTTCACGCCCGGAGCGTATCCGACCGCGTCTCGTCATTCGAGGGTCGCGGCATCTGCGTTCTTCCGGATTGCGCCGCGCTCACGCCGCAGAGGGAATGCGCGCAACCGCTTCGATCTCGACGAGGGTATCTCGTGTTGCCAGCGACGCGACGCCGACCGCGGTGAGCGCGGGGCGCGTCGTGCCGAACATCGAGGTCAGCACGGGGAGACATTCCTCGAGATGGTCGGCGATCTCGCCGCGCATGTACACGCGCACGGAGAGTATGTCTGCGACGGTACATCCCGCGGATGCGAGGACCGCGGCGAGGTTCTTCAGCGCCAGCGTCGTTTGCTCTCCGTGGGTCTGGCCGTTGACGTGCCCGTTCACGTCCCATGCAACCTGGCCCGATACGAACACGTGGCCACTTCGCTCGTCCACCACCCCCTGCGAGATACCGAAGGGAGCGCCGTCGTAGAGCTCGCGCGGATTCAGCTGTCGGATCGTCATTCCTCGTTCCCTATTGGTTCAAGTGTTGAACGAATGGGTAACGCTGGCCGTGGCTCGGGTCAATCGATATCGTTCAAATGTTGAACTAACGGCTCGTCACATCGCATCGAGAGCAGCTGCCGCTTCCAGGCAGGCTCGTGCGAGGCGATCGGCCGATTCTGCCCCGAGCGCCCGCCGCAACGCCTGCTCTACCTTCTGCGCTCCAGCCTTGGCTACGCCGTAGCGCTGTCGCCCGAGCTTGGTTGCGGCGATCACACGAGCGCGCTGATCGTCTTCGCTCGAAGACACCTCGACGAGCCCCTCTCGCTGCATCTGGCGGGTGATGTACGAGACGTTCGACTTCACACATCGCTGGTGCTCGGCAAGCGCGCTGAGCCTCATCGGACCGTCTTCGATCAACATGTAGAGGACGCTGAACTGCGTGGCGGTCAGCCCAGCGGCGGTGAGAAGGGGCGCCAGACGTTCGGAGAGCGCGTCCGAAAGCTCTTCAGCGGCGTAGATGAACGGTAGCGAGCGAGCCATTCCCTCGATGTACACGACCGCAGGCACCGCTGGTGCATGACTCTTCGTCGTCCCGTCCGCAACGGGGTCGCGGTGCATGCCTCAGCCTCGAGAGCGGGGCTTCATGGCTTCCGAGCGGAGAGTCCGAACATCAAAGGCGCCCGCGCGATCTCGGGCGGCCAGATCCAGCGGCGTCCCTCTCCCAGCACCAGAGCAGGCGTTACCTTGCAACCGTTCGCGAAGGGATACTCTTCGAGCCGCTCGACGATGAGGCCCGCCGAGGCGAGGGCGGTCACGATCGCGCCGAGCGAATACTGGTAGCTGGTCGCCGGAACGTCGTTCTCGAGCGGAGTGGCGTCGCTCGAACCGCCGAGCGCGTCTGCCGACATCGCCACGTAGTCACGCACGGGATCGACGAACGGCTCCGTCGCGAAATAGTCGTCTCCCGAGAGTCGGCCGTCCGCGCCCACGCTCCACACGAGCGGGTGGAAGTCCACGTAGACGATGCGACCGCCCGGCACGAGCACGCGCCCCACGCCACGCGCCCAGGCATCGAGATCGCGGAGCCACCCGACGACGCCGTAGCTCGCGAAGGCGAGATCGAACCGCATCTCCGTCTCGGCCATCCAGGTGACGACCTCGGCCTCCACGAACTTCGCGTGGATCGCGCTTTCCTCCGCGAGGCGTCGCGCGAAGCGAACAGCTTCGGCGCTGAAGTCGACGCCGGTGACGACCGCTCCTCGCCGCGCGAGGCAGAGCGAGTCCTGGCCGGAGTTGCACTGCAGATGAACGAGGCGCTTGCCTGCAATCGCGCCGACGAGCGCGAGCTCCTCCGGAAAAACCGTGTCACCACCGCCCCGCAAGAACGCAGCTTGATCGCCCTTGTGGGAGTTGTGATTGCGCGTTGCGACGTCCCAGCTCTCCTTCGTCCGGTCGACCATGACGCGTCATCGTAGACATCCGGAGCGCCGCGGTCGACGCGCGATGTCCGTCGTCATGACCGGGGCGGAGAGCGCCGCACCGAGCTCAGGATCGCTTCTGGCGCCGCCGAGCGAGAAGACCGAGCCCGAACACGACGGCGATCGGCGAGACGGCGGGCGCATGCGTCCCGGTCGCGACGAACGCGCACCCGCCCGAGGACTTGCGTACCGGCGCGGGAGCGTCGTCGGTCGTGGGCGCTTCTTCTTCGACCGGCTCTTCAGCGTCCTCCGCCGGCGTTGGCGGTCCGTTCGCCGAGACCTTGATGCTCTGCTCGGGAGAGTCCGGATCGTTCGACTTCACCGTGATCGTCGAGGACGAGGGGCCGCTGCCTTCCGGCGTGAACGAGATCGTGAGCTCGTAGGTCGACTTCGGCTCGATGCGGATCTCGCCCTTCGAAACCGAGAACTGTGGATTGGAGCTCTCCACCTCGAAGACGGCGGCGAGCTCGCCCGTGTTCTCGATCACGACCGTCTTCGAGATCGGGGCCGTGCTGGTGGCGGCACCGATGCTGAAGGGGATCGACGGGACCTTCACGTTCGGAAGCGGGATGTGAACGGTCGTCGCCTCGAACTGCACCGGCGCGGTGCCCGCAAATGGCTTCGACGCGGCCGAGAAGCTGAAGTCGACGAGGCCGAAGGTCGGAACGCCGGCGATCGTGTCGGGAGCCACGACCGGGCGGACGTCGAGTGTTCCGCTGAGCGAGATCTCGCCTTCGAGCCGGGTCACGACATCGATCGCATCGGCGTCGCCGACGAAAACCGACGTCGTGCCTTCGCTCGTGCGAACCGACTCGGCGTCGAGCTCGATCGACTTCGTCTTGTAGACGAACGTGGGTCGCGCGGCGGCCTGGATGGCGAGCTGACCCTCGGCGATGTCGGCACCGACCCCGAGATCGCTGAAGGGAAGGCCGAAGATCGTCGAGTCCGAAAGCCTCGGCGCCGGGACGTTCGCCTCGGCACCGTCGAATCCCCAGGGCGTGAGCTTCGCGTCGCTCTGGGCGTCGTAGTTGAAGTCTCGCCCGGCGAGCTTCTCGAGGAGCTGCGTCGAGTCGTAGTTGACCTGCACGCCCCAGAGGTCCGCCTGCAGCGCGGGCACGAGGGTGAAACGGACCTGGAGCTCGCCCTCCGCGCCCTTCTCGGTGCGCGGGCGGATGGTGATCCGGCCCTTCGCGGAGCGCGACCACGAGGCCTCGAGCTGCGCGCCTTTCGGCATGTCGACCGTGAGGAGCGGCTCGCCCTTCGGAGGATCGATCGTGAAACGCGTACGCACCCGGACGGGGCCCTTCTGCAGCCAGCCCGAGTCGATCTCCGTGGGGAGCTTCTCGCGGATGGTCCCACGGAGCTCGGCGCCCGCGACGACGCACGACGCGGACTTCGAGCACTCGCGGCGCTCCTCGAGCGCGTCGTTCGAGCCGGTGCTGTCTTCCTCCGCCACGGCGCAGCCGGTGAGGAGGCCGAGAAGCGGAATCATCCCAACGAGCGCACGGGCGCGGAGCATGGGCTGGCCTACAGCAACCTACATGCCCGCCTCTCGACGCGCCAAGCACGGCAATTCACATGAAAGCAGTGAGTCGCGGGCAGTCCATCGGACGATCGGCGATCCACCCCCGCCGTGCGGGCGAAGCTCGCCGTCGCGTCACTTCGTCACGGCCAGCTCCGAGCCGGCGACCTGGGCGTCGGGCGCGAGGACGAGCAGCCGCACGCGGCCCGTCGCGACGATCGACCGTTCGTCGTTGCGGATGGCGACCTCCCAGAGCTGAGTGCGCCGGCCACGGGTGATCGGCGTCGCCGTCGCGTGCAACGTTCCTTCACGAACTGCGCGTACGAAGGACGTGTGGTTCTCGAGACCGACGACGTTCTTGCCATCGGTCATCGCGTCGAGCGCTCCGCCGATCGACGCGAGCGTCTCGATGATCCCCGCGTAGACCCCGCCGTGCACGATCCCCTGCGGCTGACGATGAGTCGGACGCACCTCCACGGTGGCCGTGACCTCGTCCCTCGTCGCGGAGACGACGACGAGCCCGAGCTCGCCAGCCCAGTTGCCCTGGTGCATCGTGTTGATCGCGTCCGCCGCATCGTTCGTGCTGGTGTTCACGAGGCGGCACTGTAGCGACTTTCGACGGTTCGTTCTCGGACGGGAGCCGACGAGCGCGCCCTCGCGTGAGACTGCGTGGGCGCGCGGGCGGATCAGGTGCTCTCGTCGCTCTGATCGACGACGCGGACGTCGATCTCGAGCGTGCCGCCGAGGATGGCCGCGTAGTTTCGCGACAGCTCGATCACGTCGTCGAAGCCCGGCAGCTCCATCACGGCGAACCCGCCGAGCAGCTCCTTCGATTCTGCGAACGGCCCGTCGATCACCCGAAGGTCGTTGTTCGTGAACACGAGGCGCTTCGACTTCGAGCTCGGCTCGAGGGCGATCGAGCGCACGAGCACGCCGGCCTTCGTCATCTCCGTCTTGAGCCGGGTCAGATCGGCCTTCTGTTTCGAGCTGCGCGCGCCGCTCTCGGTCGCGGTGCTCGCCTTCTCGATCAGCAACATCTGCAGCGGAGCGTTCTCGGGCTCCGGCATGAGGCCGATGTCCCACGGCTCGTTGACCTTGCCGAGCTCGATCTCCCCGTCGCCCAGGATCTTGCCGTAGCGCTCGGCCCAGCCGACGGCCTCTTCGCGCGTCTGGACCTTGAGGAGGAGCGTGGCTGCCGGAAGCTCGTTCTCGCCGCGGTAGGGGCCGTGCTTCACGGTGCACCGGCCATCGCGGAACGTGAGGCGCGTGCGCGTCTTGCTCCCTCCGAGACCCGCGCCGTCGAGGAGCCGTCCTGCCTTCGCGTGCTCGCCGACGAACGCACCCATCTTGTGGACGAGCTCCATCGGCGGCGGGAGCCCCGCTTCGGTGTTCGGATCGTTCTTGTGCATCATCATGAAGCGCATGGGTCGACTCCTAGCGGATGTGGTCGCGGAAGTTGTTCGTCGTGTGCCGCTTGACGGTCTCGCACGACGTTCTCGTCCTGACGTCGACCGAGGCAGGAGCCGATCGACAGCTCGGACGATCTTTTTGTAACCCGTCGAAAGTGTGGACCATTCCCTACCTACGGCGCGCTGCAGATCTCGGCCTCATCCATAGCCCCGTGTCCGGGTTTTTCGAGACCGGTTTTCGGGCCCGCCCCGCGCGGCTCGCTCTTATCATCCCGCCCCGAGATGGCGTCCGTCCGGGTCGATCCGCAGAAGGTGCTCGAGTTCGAAGATCAGCAGAGCTTCCATGGATGGCTCCGGAAGAACTGGAACAAGGAGCAGGAGATCTGGATCCGCATCTACAAGGTCCGCTCCGGCGTAGCGTCGATCACACCTGCGGAGGCCGTGGACGTGGTGCTCTGCTGGGGATGGATTGACGGCATCCGCAAGGGCCTCGACGACAAGAGCTTCCTCCAGCGGTACACCCCCCGCGGCAAGAAGAGCGTCTGGAGCCAGATCAACGTCACCAACGTCGAGCGCCTCACCAAGGCGGGAATGATGCAGCCGTCAGGCCTCGCGCAGGTCGAAGCCGCGAAAGCAGACGGGCGATGGGACAAGGCCTACAGCATCACGAAGAGCGCGGCGCCTCCGGACCTGCTCGCAGCGATTCGCGCCGAGCCGAAGGCGCTCGCCATGTACGAGGCGCTCTCGTCCCAGAATCGGTTCGCCCTCACGTTCCGTGTCCTCGGCATGAAGACCGAGGCGGGACGTAAGAAGAAGATCGCGGACTTCGTCGAGATGCTGAGGAACGGCAAGACGATCCATCCGCAGGGCAAGCCGGCCGCGGCCGAAGCGCCACGCCAGCGGCGCCGGGCTCAGCCCGCCTGAAGCGCCAAAGCCCGCTCGTGGGCGAGTCGAGCAGGCCATCGTCACGTCCGGCTCGGCAGCACCTCCAGAAGCGCACGGACGCGCGCTGAGCCCCGAAGCTCCGTGCGATGGATCGCCCAGGCGGTGATCGGTCCCGATGACCAACCCGGAAGCACCTGGCGAAGGCGACCATCGGTGATGTCCTCCTTCACGAGCCAATCCGGGAGGAACGCAACACCGAGGCCGTCGATCGCGAGCGTTCGCAACGCCATCGGCGCATTCGCGCGGAGTGGCCCTCGAACATCGACGGACTGCGCTGGTCCGGTGCCGTCCCGGCGGAGCATCCACCGCACGACGTTTCCCGCTGGGGTTACCTGGACGAGAGCGTCCTGACTGCCAGCTCCGGATGCTTCGTCATGAGCTTGCGGAGGCGTGGGACGACGAGAGCCGTCCCGAACGTCAGCGAGACGCTGACGACGAGCGAACCGGAGACGACGTCGGAGCTACGGATCGCCGCCCGTGCATCGTCGACGTCGCGGAGTAGCCGGATCGAGTGCTCGTACCACTGTCGTCCTGCATCCGTGACGAGATCCTCCCCGATCCGGCTTCGCAGCAGATGTTCGAGCTCTGGAAGCGCGATCCCAAGGCGCTGGAGGCGCAGCTCGCACAAATGTGAGCGGGGCATCGAAGCGGATGCGCATTGCCATCACGGTTCGCGCTCTCATCTGCGCGGCGTCTTCTTCCACTTCTTCCCTAGCGCGCGAAAGACGTCTTGCCACCACCGACGCTTCGGCAGTGGGCTCCACGGCGGTACACCGAGGGGCCCGCGCTCCTGCAGCGCGGCGAGGCGCTCCTCGTCGTCGTCGGGCTCGCTGAGGGCGGAGAGGCCGGTGCCTCCGTCGACGAAGACGCGGGTGCCGCCGCTGGCCAGCACGAACGACCAGCCCCACCCGTGCTCGGTCGCCTCGCCGAGCTCGGAGGCGTCGACACCGCACGCCTTCGCCGCGCGTCCTCTCGCCTGAGCGAGGTCGAGACGCCGCTTGTTCGAGGCTTCCGCCATGGCGGGCGCAGTCTACCCCGGCGAGGCGAAGCGCTCGCGACGTTCGGGCCCGGTTGGAAAGAGGACGCGTCAGAGAGAGGGACGCGACTCCGTGGGGATCGGCGTCGTCGGCGGCGGGAGCAGGCGAGCCAGCGTGCCTTCGAGCTCGTTCAGCGTGAACGGTTTGGGCAGCACGGCCGCGATTCGCAGCCCCATGAGCGTGTTCGGCTCGAGGGACGTGTCGCGCCCGCTCACGAGCACGATCGGCGACGCGTGGCCGAGGCGTGTCAGCTCCTGCGCAAACGCGATCCCATCGAGCTTCGGCATCGTCAGATCGGTGAGCACGAGATCGAACGTGTTCGTCGAGACCTTGAAGCGCTCGAGCGCCGCCTGTGGATCCCGCTCGAGCACCACGTCATGGCCGAGGGCTTCCAGCAGGAGCTGGATCGACTTGCCGACGTTCGGATCGTCGTCGACGACGAGCATTCGTGCGCGGTTCGCCGGCGGCGGCCCGGTGGTCGCGGCGCGGAGCGGCGGGGGCCTCGATGCGTGGCGGGCGTCTTCGAGCAGCGGCAATGCGATGACGAAGGACGTCCCTCGGCCGGGCTCGGAGTCGACGTGGACACACCCGCCGTGCGCGCGTGCGATCCCTTGGACCGCGAAGAGACCGAGGCCGCTGCCGTTGCCGAGCGGCTTGCCCGAGAAGAAGGGATCGAACAGGCGGGCCTTCGTCGCGGCGTCGATGCCCGGTCCCTCGTCTTCGATGCGCATCAGCGCGTAGGTGCCAGGCGGCAGCGGGAAGGAGACATCCCCGTGCTCGAGTCGACGCGTCTCGAGGCTGACGTCGAGTCGCGCCGACGGTCGGCTGCCCATCGCCTCGATCGCGTTCTTGCCGACGTTCAAGAGCGCACGATGGAGCTGGCTCGCGTCTCCGCGCACGCGCGCGCCGCCGAGCGGCGCCTTCACCTTGATCTCCCATTCGGGTCGGAACGCTCGGAGCGTCGTCGCGATCTCGTCGAGCAGCGGCGCGAGCTCGACGGTGCGAAGGCTCAGGTCGCCGCCGCGCGCGAAGCTCGCCAGGTTGCTCGTGAGATCCCGGCCGCGCCGGACCGCGCCGAGGATGGCGGCGAGGTACTCCTCCACCTGCGTGGGAGACGTCTCGCCCGTGGCGCGCTCGGCGAAATTCGAGATCGTGACGAGAAGGTTGTTGAAGTCGTGCGCGAGGCTGCCCGTGAGGATCCCCAGCGCGTCGAGCATCTCGTCGTGCTCGAGACGGGCGGCGAGCTTCGTCGCCTCCGCGCTGTCCGTGACGTCCCGCAGCGCGACCACGCTGCCCGCCGGCACTGCGACGACCGACACTTCGAACAAGCGGGTTCGGCCCGTCGGCTCGTCGTCCGGGACGGCGACGTCGATGCGCTGCGGTCGCGCGAGAGCTCGCGCCTGTTCGATCGCGGGGAGGAGCTTCGCGCGCGCCTCGGCGAAGCAGTCGGCGATCGGCTGGCCCGTCCAGCGCTCGAAGTCGAGCCCGGGCAGCGAGGCTCCTCCGATGGCGATGCGCGTGCAGCGCGCGGAGCGATCCAGGAACACGAAGACCTGGTCGCTCGTCGCGAGAACGACGCTCTCGTCGATCTCGACGACGCCGGGCGGCTTGCCCTCCCGCACCTCGATCGTGACGAGATCGGGCGCGAACGCGCGCAGAGCGGTGAGGCTGCGCCGGTGCCACGTCTGAGCGTCATTCGACGCGAAACACACCTTGTAGCGATGATGGTCTTTGACGTGATCGATCCACGTGACGAATGCCTTGAAGCACGTGGAGGTCATGAACCCCAGGCTGCAGAAGTCGACGAAGACCCGCTGGATGTGCAGTCGAAGCGCCTCCGCGTCGACCTGCGCGAGGAGCTGGCGGATCTTCTCGCGCATCGGCGTCTCCGCTTCGCCGTAAAACGCGACCCGGAGCTCACCGTCGACGAGCTTCGTCGTGGTTCGGCAGCTCTCCTCGTTGATGTTCGTACAGACGAGAGCGCCCACGAAACGGAAGCTACCGGAGCGCGTCGGCCGCGTCGATGGACGTGAATGGGGTAAAGGTCAAAATCGTGACATCTCTAGGATTCCGCCCACTCTCCCACACGCGGTCCGCGCAGCGTGCGCTGCGATGCGTCGTGGGAGGACGTAGCACCATCACGACGCCCAGCGTTCGTCAGCAAGCGCTTCGCGCAGGGGCGTGAGCGCAGGCTCTCGTACGGCGGCATCCGGATCGACCAGCACCATGAGGTGG
Source organism: Pseudomonadota bacterium (assembly GCA_023423895.1). Classification (GTDB taxonomy): domain Bacteria; phylum Myxococcota_A; class Polyangia; order Polyangiales; family Polyangiaceae; genus Labilithrix. Next base: position 17,777 of record JAFAER010000136.1, on the reverse strand, counting down.
TCCTGCGCGCGGCTCGTCGCGACGTGCAGCAGGTGCGGGCGTTCCCCGAGCCACCGGAGGTGCCTCCGCTCCGTCGCAGCAACCGAGAACACGATCACACGCCGTTCCCCACCCTGGAGCCTGTGTACCGTGCTGACCAGCACGCCGTCGCGGGCGACGTGTCGGCGCGCGACGAGCTCTCGCTCGATGCGGACGTATTGGCCGACGAACGGCGTCAACACCGCGATGTCCGCCGGGGCGACGCCGTCCGCGACGAGCATCTCGACGAGCTCGATCGCGCGCGCGGCCTCCGCCTCGTTCACCACTCCCTCGGGGGCACGTGCTCCGACGCCGCGCACCGGCAGCACGAGGACGGGCGCGGCGAGACGGGGCGAAATTTCGGACAGCGAGCGCCTCGGCGTGCGCACGTCGAGGGTGTAGCCGCTCCAACGGGACGCGAGCGCGACGATCTCGTGCTGTGAGCGGAAATGCTCCGTCAGCGACAGCCGTGTCCGCGCCCGAGGCTCGGCGACGGCCTGGGCGGACGACGTCGAAACCGCGCTCATGCGAAATGGGTCGATCGCCGCCTCGTCGAGACCACGCGCGAGCCGCTCGTCCACGCGCGGATCGAGCGTGTACACCGGCGGAAGCTGCGCCGTGTCTCCCGTCAGCATCGCGCGTCGAGCACGCGCGAGCGCCGGGACCGCGTAGATCGGAGCGCACTGCGCCGCCTCGTCGATCACGAGACGGTCGATGATGTCCCGCTCGAGTGGGAAGCTCGCGCGCATCGAGAGGAGCGTGCATCCGGCGATCGGAAACAGCGGCGCGATCTCCCGCAGCGCCTGCGAGAGCGGCTTGCCCCGCCCTTCGGACCACTCCGCGCGAGCGGCATCCCGCGCTGCCACGAGCCGGGGGAGCAGCACCGTCCGATGTGCCCGCGCCCACGCATCGCGAACGGCAAGGGCCGCATCGTAGAGCCCCGGATCGAGCGGCGGTGCCTGCGCCGTCTCTGCGGTCTTGCCCGTGTGCTCGAGTTTGGCCGTGATGGCTTCGAGCTCGGCACGCTGAGCAGGTGCGGTCAGTTGCGAACGCGCGCTGGCGATCGACGCGAGCGCAGCTTCGATGGCGGCGCTCTGGCGCGCAATGTCCTCGCGCGGAGACTCTGGGGCGAGCGCGCCGAACGGGACGTCGAGCCCGAGCGCTCCGAGCACCGGCTCGACCCGGGGCAGGCGAAGCGCGTTCGCGCGTGCCCACTTCTCGCACGCACGGGCGATGGACGGCTTCTTCCCGTCGAGGTGGATCGGTGCGAGCCGCTCTGCGGCGTCGGCGTGCTCGCGGAGCGCCGCGGCGGCAGCTTCGAGGTCGGCGATCGCCACATGCGGCGGGGGCCCTTCAGGGAGCTGGGCGAGCTGTTCGCGCAGCTCAGCCGCACGCTGCTCGAGCGCACGACGTCGTTCTTTCTCCGAGTCGCGCGCTTTGCGCGAGGCCTCATGCTGTTTCGCGAATGCGCGCACCGACGCCGCGCGCGCTTCGAAGGCCGCTCGCGCGTCGGCGAGGGAGAGCTCCGCGGGCCCTTGCAGCGCATCGATGGCGGCGGTGAGCATCGCGGCGGTGACCTCGGCGAGCGACCGCCGATTGCCGAGGCGGATCCCGACGGGCAGTCCGGGGCCGGACACGAACGGTGCAAGCGCGTGATCGACCGCGGCGTTGTTGGTGCTCGTCACGACGAGCGACCATGTCGCGCTCCTCGATGGCGCGTTCGACCAGAGCGGCCCGAGCGCGCAAGCGACGACGGTCTGCGCCGTCACGTGATGGAGGAGCGCAGTCTTCCCGCAGCCCGGTGGGCCGCAGACGGCGACGATGTCGTCGGTTCCTTCGAACGCTCGCGCGGCCTCGAGCTGCGACGGCGTCGGCGGCGCTTTACCGGACGTGACCACGGGACGATCGCGGAGCGGTGCACCGCGCGCCCCGAGGAACACCGCGAGTGGACCGCGCGGCGGCAGCGGCTCCTCGGCGACGGAATGAAGATCAGCTCGGAGCCCGCTCGTCGGGTCGCCACGGGGAGGCAGCATCGCGAGACCGTGGGGGTGGAAGCGGAACGCGCGCGACGGCGGTGCACGTCGCTGAGCGGCCTCGCCGAGGGCGGCGAGGTCGTCGCGCGTGAGGGGACCCGTCGGCAATGACGCCGGGACCGGCTCCACCTCTGCCGCGCGCTTCGCGCCTTTCTCCTCGTCCGTGTCTTCGCTCTGCGCGCTCTCCTTTTCGTCCTGTCCGTCGGCCGCCTCGCCGCCGGACGCGAGGACGCGCGTCGCCATGCGGACGAGCGCGCCGAGGCCTGCTCGTCCGGCGGCGGAGATCGCTCCGAGCGCCTCACCGTCGAGCCCGAACAAGAAGTGCCATACGCCTGCGTGGAGCGCGTACGGCTCGTCATCAGCGAGCTCGAGGACGAGCGCATCGGGGAGAACGAGTGTCGCCCCGGTCCGTGCTCCTGGCGGCAGCTCCCACGGCTTGTCGCCGATCTTCCACCGCGCGCGCGCGCCGCCCCGCGAGAAGAGCGGCGCGGCCCGTGCGCTCCCGTGCTGCACGAACGTCACGAGCGGAAAGCCGATCGTGATCGCGTCTTCGCCCTCGGAGGCGATGACGGCTGCATGCGCGTCGAAGAGCGTCGACGCTCGCGGCGGGATGGGATCGAAGCGTTGCGACGAGGCGTCTCCGAGGACGAACGCGGTCGCATCGTCACCAGCGTCACTGAAGAGGCGCAGCGAGAACGCTGCGCCGTCGCGCGCCGATGGTCGGAGCACCGGGTGAGGCGTGAAGCGATCCGCGCGTGACGGCGGAGGCGGCGCAACGCTCGCCTGCTCGCGCGCCATCTCGTCGAGGGCACGGAGCCCGTAACGGAGCGGATCGAGCGACCTGGCCATCGCGAGGACGACTACCACGGCCGGGCAGCCGCTGCTCGCGGGCTCGTTGCAGCGGCGCGTGCTCCGCTCGAGCTACGGCTGAGCGCTCGCGGTCGGTCGAACCGGTACGGGGTTCGTCATTCGATGCCGTACACGCGGACCTCGTCTTCCGTCGTCATCGGTACGAGCACGCGTCCGCGCTTTCGATCGTAGCCGATGCCACCGGGGGACTGCACATCGCCGATGATGACCCGCCAGCGGTCTTTCGGCTTGCCGTGGAAGATCGCGCGGGCGTCCTGGCTCGAGACCAGCAGCTCGTCTCCGACGGCGACGATGCCCTGAAGCCCGCCGGAAGGCAGCTTCTCGAAGTCGCCCACCTTGCCGTTCTCGGCGATCGCGAAGATCTCGCCGCTTCGTCCTGACACCGACCAGACCTTGTCGTCCGTCGCGAACAGACCTCTCGGACTTGCGAGCCGATCTTTCGCCACGAGCGTGATGTTCGTCGTGCTCCTGTCTTTGTAGATGACGAAGATGGCGTCCGTGCCCGATTGCTCGAGCCCATCGCGCGTCGCTTTCAGGCCGGCGTCCGAGACGAGCATGCCGCCGTCCGATGCGAGCGTGAGTCCGTCGAGGGCCTTGGCGCCCGGGATCTTCACCTCGGCGAGGGGAAGGCCGGTCGGCCGGTGGAAGATCCTGACCGTATCGATGTCGGCGACCCACAGCTCGTCGCCGCGGAGCGCCATGCCCTTCGGAGCGTTCAGGACGACGCGGTTCTTTCCTCCTTCGATCCAGCGCGGGAGGATCTTCTTGCCGTTCGGCGCCAGCTTGGAGATGAAACCTTTGCCGTCCGCGGCCAGGAGTGGACCGTCGATGTTGCTGACGAAGTAGGCGTCACTGGCTTCGTCGTGGATCACAGACGCCGGCCCACGCAGCCCGTCTGCGGGGAGGAACTTGAGCAGCGGCGCCGTGAGCGGCGGTGGCCCGTCTGCCAGAACGGGGGGAGTGCGCTGCTCCGCACCGGTCGCTGCGCTCTTTTCCGCAGGCTCGGTTGCCGAAGTCGTCGTCGTCGTGCTGCGCGGAGCGTGGCGTTTCTTGCAACCCGCTACGAGAAGCGCGAGAAGCGCGAGCAGCATGCCGATGTGCAACGTCCGCCCTCGCCCGCATGTGATGCTTCGCGTCGCCATTCATCGGATTGGTAATCAGCAGGCCATCGCCGCTCAAAGTGGTGCCGCGCCGCTGAGGACGCCCGAGCGCTCCGGCGGCTGTCCGGTCGCGCAGCGCGCAGCGCGCCGCGCGCAGCGACCGTTCGCCACCGCGGCGTGAGGAGTGAGGAGTGTCACGGGCCTGGCCGTCGGGCCAGGAGCACGCGAGGAGCTCAGCGCCTCCGGTGCTGGAGGTTCGGTGCTGAGCCCCTCGGTGGCTGCCGTCAGTTCGGACCGCCTGCTTTCTTCGTGCAGGTTGCGGTGCACGTCGCCGTGTTCGGCGGCTCGCACGCCTCTGGTGCCTGAACGATGCCGTCACCGCAGCGCGGCGCCGAGCGGCAGTCCGAGCTGCACTTGCCGTACGCAGGGGCCGCCGGCGGGACGTTGGTGTCGTTCTGCGCGCCGTCGTCGCAGACCTCGCCGTATTCGGCCTGGACGGTGCCGTCACCGCACTTGGGACCGAATCCGGTGCACTGCGCGTTGCACTTGCCGTAGCCGCCGTTGTAGACGCCGTCGTCGCAGACCTCCGGCGCCTGCACCTTCCCGTCACCGCAGTACGGCCCGCGCGACTTGCAGTCCGAGCTGCACTTGCCGTACGCCGGCGCTGCGGGCGGAACGTTCGTGTCGTTCTGCGCGCCGTCGTCACACGCCTCGTTGCGCGTTCGGATCCCGTCGCCGCAGACCGGTGTGCACGAGCTCTTCGCCCGCACGAAGCCGCGGAACGTCACCTTGTAGTTCGAGGCCGAGCGGCGGCGCTCCGCCTGGAAGAGAGCGAACTCGTAGACGTTGCCCGAGACCATGCCGAGCTTCTGCGCGGCCGTGTTGTTCAGGACGAGGGAGCCGTCGGCCGCGCCGTGCACGCCGCCGATGTCGACGGCGAGCTTTCCATTGACGAAGACCCACACGTCGTCGTCGCCCGTGAAGTCGAAGCGAGGCGCCGGCGCAGCTGCGTCGTAGTAGAACCAGAAGCGCAGCTCGCTCGTGAAGTGGAAGTTGCGATCTCCGCCGTCTTCGTTGGTCGCCCACTGATTGCCGAACCCGAGACCGGTGAGCGGGAACCAGGCACTGCTGTCGAAGACGTAGCGGGGATCGCTCGTGCCGCCGCCCACGAGGTTGAGCGTGAGGTTCTGGACGAACGTGTGATTTACGCGCGGGCCCGGGTTGCCCGGCAGGTCGCGATACCATTGCGCGAACGTCGCCGCGCTCGTGGCTCTACAGGTGTCGAGGCCGCTGGTGCACTTCAGGACGGGCTTGCCGTCCGCGTCGAGCGTTCCGACCGTCGCGGGATCGGACGCCGTGTAGAGCGCGCCGACCATCCCCGACTTCGCGCCGTTCGTCGTCTGGAAGTCCGGATGGCCGCTCGGGCAACCGCTCGTCGTGTTGCACCCGGCGCCCGGGATGTTGACCTTGTCGCCACGGCTGAAGTCGCGGAGGACGATCGGAAGCTGGATCGTCGACGGGAGCGTCTCGGTCACCGCAGTACACGAGAAGCCTGGCTCGACGGTGCACGTCGGTGAGCAGCCGTCGCCGGCCTTCGTGTTCCCGTCGTCGCACTCCTCGCCCGGGAAGATGATGCCGTCACCGCACGCGCCCTGGCAGATGCCACCGGTTTTCGGGCAGACGGGCTCCTTCGTGCACGTCGGCGAGCAGCCGTCGAACGGCATCTTGTTGCCGTCGTCGCATTGCTCGGTGCCTTCGCGAAGGTCGTCTCCGCAGCTCGTCAACGTGCATGCCTGCCCCGGCGTGTTGCACGCGTAGCCGTCCTTCACGCGACAGGTGTTCGAGCACCCGTTGCCGTCGTTCTTGTCGCCGTCGTCGCACTCTTCGTCGCCGGCGAGGATGCCGTCGCCACACTCAGCGGCGATGCAGGCTGCGCCGAGCACGGGACAGAGCCAGCCCGGTTCGACCTGACACGTCTCCGAGCATCCGTCGAGCGACGCCATGTTGCCGTCGTCACAGAGCTCGCCTGTCTTGAGCATCGCGTCGCCACACGTTCCGATGCGCGCGCACGGCTTGCCGGGAACGAGGCACACGTAGTCGGTTTCGACGGTGCACGTCGCCGAACAGCCGTCATCGGCCGTGGTGTTGCCGTCATCACAAGCCTCCGCGCCGCCGAGGATTCCGTCGCCGCAGACGACCGGCACCGCCGCGTCGCCGCTGACGCCTCCTTCCGACGGAGGATCGTCGCCGGGCAGGCCGGCGTCCGACGACGAGAACGTGCCGGTTGGTGGAGGTGGTCCGCCCGCGTCTTCCCCGTCGGACGAAAATTGCGAACCCGCCTCACTGCTGCACCCGCTCATCATGGCGAGCGTTCCAATCGCCGAGAGAATGCCGACGCTCACGATCTTGCGCATGGTGACTCCCCGGACCTCGCGATCAGAACGCAAAGGTCCAATGGTCAACTTCGCTCAACTCGGCTTCACTCGGTAAGTGGTTTTGTGCTCGCGCTGAGACGTTTCGTCGGATAGCCGCTCACCGCCGCGCACGGAGGCGTCCCCGCGTTTTCTGTCTCCGTTGAAACGCAAGCAGTCCACGGACGGCGTAGGCGGACGTAGGCGGCGCGCTCGGGGCTCGAGTGAGGGCGCTTTGGGCGCTCATGGGAGCCGGCTTGGCTTGGGCGATGAGGGAGAGGGAACGGGGGAGAGAGAACAGGGAAACAGGGAACAGGGAACAGGGGACAGGGGGCCGAAGGCGAGAAGAGCTGCGCGCCGCTCCGGCGAGTCGATCTTGAAGAGCGCGATCGACTTGATCGCGGACGCCTTCCCAACGCTTGAAGGGAGCGGGGCAACGACGCACGGCGCGTAGCGTGTGCTCGCTGGGCGACGCTAGCGGCGGTCGGGCGCGTGCCGTGTAGAGTACAAGGTGATGTTCGTCGAGGCGGGAGGCGTTTAGGATGCGCGGCACGTGCTCCGGTCGCCCATTCGCCACGCCATCGCCATCCTCCTCGGCCTCGGTCTCGGCGTCAGTGCCGTAGCCCGTGATGCGCACGCGCAGTCGGATCAGCCCGCAGAGGCGACGAGCGTGTCGCCGCCGCGGCTCGTCACGGACTCGCCCGCGAAATACCCGGCCGTTGCGAGCCGCGAGACGGTGCGCGTCGACCTCGTGCTCGACATCGACGCCAACGGCGCCGTCACCAACGCCGTGGTCGAGCGGTCGGGCGGCGCGGGCTTCGACGAGGCTGCGCTCGCGGCAGCGCGCGGACTGAAGTTCGATCCGGCGATGCGGGCCGCAAGGCCGGTCGCGGCGAGGATCCGTTTCGCGTACACGTTCCCGCCCCCACCGGCGCGCCTCGTCGGCCGCGTGCTGCGAGCTGCTTCGGACGCGCCTGTCGCAGGCGCCAACGTCGTAGTGCGGGACGCTGCGGGCACGGAGCATCGAGTCACGACGGGCACGGACGGGTCTTTCCGTGTCGACGCGCTCCCGCACGGCCGCGCGCACCTGCACGTCGAGGCGCCGCGCAACGAACCGACCGACTCCGACGAGGAGCTCGCCCCGGGGGAGGAGACCGAGCTCGTGTTGCGACTCTCCCCGCAGGCGGCGCCCGCCGAGACGGATGCAGGTGCGGAGCCGATCGAAGAGGTCCGCGTGCGGGCGGAGCGTCCGCCGCGCGAGGTGACGAAGCGGACCATCTCGCGTGACGAGGTCTTCTCGAGCCCCGGCACCAACGGCGACGCGCTTCGCGCCGTCCAGAACCTTCCGGGCATCGCGCGACCGCCACCGTTCGGCGGCCAGCTCATCGTGCGTGGCTCCGCCCCACAGGACACGCAGACGTTCATCGACGGTACGAACGTCCCGATCATCTACCACTTCGGTGGTCTCAGCTCCGTCGTGCCGAGCGAGTCGCTCGACAAGATCGACTTCTATCCGGGAAACTTCGGCGCGCAATACGGGCGCGCGATGGGCGGCATCGTCGACGTCGGGCTCCGGGACCCGAACGCGGACGGCAAGCTGCACGGGATGCTCCAGGTCGATTCGATCGACGTGCGCCTTCTCGTCGAGCGCTCCCTCGGCAAGGGGTGGAGCTTCTCCGCAAGCGGCCGGCGCTCGTACTTCGACGTCTGGTTGAAGCTCCTCGCCGGGGACGGCATCACGAGCGCACCGAAGTACTACGACTACCAGCTCATGGTCCGGAAGGAGCTGGGCCGCGACCACGACGTCCGGTTCGCGTTCTTCGGCTCCGACGATCGCGTCGAGATCTTCAGCCGCGAGACGAGCGGTGGCGACTTCGTCCTCGGCGGCAACATCAACGCCGCCGTCTCGTTCTGGCGAGCGCAGGCCCGCTATCAGAACAAGGTCACCAGCGGGACGCGCCTCACCGCAGTCGCCGCAGTAGGCCAGGACGCCGTCAACTTCGGCTTCGGCGACATCTATGCCGTGATCGACACGACGCCGATCTCGCTTCGTGCCGAGATCGCGCAGCGGATCATCCGTCAGCTCGGCGTGAACCTCGGCGTCGACATCATCCACACGCCGTACGAGGTCACTGCACGCTTCCCGCGACCGGAGAAGCCGGGCGTCCCCGGTGGCGGTGTCGGGGCGCCGTCGCTCGTGAGCAAGAACGACGGCCATGTCTACACGCCAGGCGCCTACGGCGAGCTGGAGATCACGCCCTTCAAGGGCACCCGTATCGTCCCCGGCTTCCGCGCGGACTACACGAGCCAGACCAAGGAGTGGAATCAATCTCCGCGCGTCGTCGTCCGTCAGGATGTGCCGCACGAAGGACCGCGGACGACACTCAAAGGCGGCGCCGGTCTCTTCTATCAGCCGCCGTCACCGTTCGAGCTCGATCCCATCTTCGGTCAACGACCGCTGATCGCGAATCGGAGCCGCCACTACAGCGTCGGCATCGAGCAGGAGCTGATCGGCCATGCCGAGCTGGGCGTCGAAGGCTTCTACAAAGATCTCGATCGGCTCGTCGTCCAGGATGCGCTCAACGCCGGAAGCGGCTTCGTCTACGGCACGGAGACGCTCCTCCGCTGGAAGAACGATCCGAAGATGTTCGGATGGCTCGCTTACACGATCTCGCGGAGCGAGCGCCGCGACGGCCCAGGCGAAGACCGGCAGCTCGCACCGTACGACCAGACGCACGTCCTCACGGTCCTCCTGAGCCGTGCGTTCGGCGACGGCTTCCGCATCGGCGGTCGCTTCCGCTTCGTGAGCGGTGGCCTCTACACGCCCAATGCCTACGGGGGCGTGTTCGACGCCGATCGCGCTGCGTACCAGCCCGTGAGCACGCTGCCGTTCTACAGTGCGCGCTTGCCGCCGTTCCACCAGCTCGACATCCGCTTCGAGAAGCGGATGAAGTCCCCACCGTTCTCGAACGTCACCGCGTACATGGACATGCAGAACGTCTATTACAACCGTGCGGCCGAGGGGATTGAGTACTCGTACAACTACACCCGGTCGCGTCCCCTCCAAGGCCTTCCTCAACTCGCCATCGTGGGCGTGAGGATCGACCTGTGAAGCGCGGACCTCTCTTCGCGGTCGCTCTGCTCGCGCTCGCGTGCAACGACGAACCGTATCCGAACAAGAGTCAGGTCACGTCCGTGCGCATCCTCGCCGTGCGCGCGGACCTGCCGTACGCCCATCCGGGGGAGACGGTGAACCTCGAGGCGCTCGCGGTGGACGGCCGCGCGAGGAGGGACGTCCCCATGCGGATGTTCTGGTTCCCCGTACCCTGCGTCAATCCACCCGGCGGGCAGTATTACGACTGCTATCCCGCGCTCGAGGCGGCATATCCGACAGGCGTCGATCTCACTCCGCAGCTCGTTGAAGGGATGACGCATACGATCACCATCCCGTCCGACGCGCTCGCGAACGTCGCTCCGCAGCCGGGGCGTGGCGATGAGCCGATCGTGACGTCCTGGACGTTCATGTTCGCGTGCGCGGGGCACGTCGAGCGCATCGCGCGCTCGGGTCGTCTTGCCGAGAACGCCGCGCCGTTCGCGTGCTTCGGCGCGGACGGCAAGCAGCTCCCGGCCGAAGATGCCGTGTTCGGGTTCACGCGTGTGTCGATCACGGCGACCCGCCGGAATGCGATTCCCACGCTGAAGACGCTCATCCTTCGCGGCGTGCCCGTCGATCCCGAGAAAGGTGTGGTGATTCCGCGATGCGAGCGCGACCTCTACGAGACGATCACCGACGAGGACTGCGACGCGCTCGGGATGGGAATCGCCTTCGACGATGCCGATGCCGAGATTGATCCCGACAACGTCGACGCCGAAGGACGTCCCGGTCGCGAGACGATCTACAGCGACTGGTACGTCACGTTCGGCCGCTTCCGTCAGGAGCGTCGAATCGAGCGCGACCCGTTCAAGGGACGTCCCGAGATCCCGGACGTCCTCTACGAGCCCACGCGAAGCCGGGGGAAGGGGACGCTGTGGGCAGTCCTCCACGACAATCGTGGAGGAACGAGCTGGATGAGCGTCCCGCTCGAGATCCGTTAGAACGTCGTCCGCGCGCGGTCGCCATGGGCGAGCGCCCGCGCGTTCACTCGACGCACGGTGGCTGGCCGCCTGCCTGCTTGTACGTCTGGACCTTCGCGAGAAGGTTTCCGTCGTCCGTCTCGGGCGTCGTCTGTCGGCCTTCGCCCGCGCCGAAGAGGAAGGCAGCGGAGTGTGCCGCGGCGAGCTCGGCCGTGTGCGAGAAGAAGTAGTCGACCCGGTTGTCGCGCCAGCGCCTCTCGGCATTGGGCAGATTCATGTTCCCCACCGGCAGCTGCCACCAGACGTTTGGCTTGTTCATTCGTTCCGAGACCGCGCGGACCCATCGGAACGCCTGCTGGAAGTGAGGTAGCGTCGTGTTGTCGGCGTCCCACCAGACGCTCTCGCCGTTGCTCTCGTAGAACCCGGCGTCGCGGTCGGAGGCCTCGACGGTGACGAAGTCCGTCTCGGCCGCTCCGAGCGCGAGGAGGTAGTCGGCGACCTTCTGCGCGTCGCCTTCCACGTCATAGGAGGCATTCGTGTTCAGGAAGACGTCCGTGCGGGTGGACCACGGGCTCGCGTGCAGGCCGACCTTCGCATTGGGCGCGTACTTGCGCGCCATCGCGACCATGCAGCGGGCGAATCCGGCCGCGTTGTTCTCGTGGCTGCTGCAGTCCGTCGGGTTCGCGCTCGTGACCTGCGCCGGGACCGATCGCGGGTCCTGGCTCGGACCGAAGAACTGGAGGTAGCCCCACAGGTCCGGCTCGATGTGAAGTAACGCCGGGGCATTGCCGACTTGCTCGAGCAGGAAGCGCCAATCGGCGAGATAGCGCCGCAGGATGTTCGCGTCGTTCAGCGCCTCGAGCTGCTGCTCTCCCTCTTGGCGATTGCTGCTCAAGAATTGCTGGTAGTACGTGATGAACGGGATCTGATTCCTGCCCGCGGCGGCCGTCGCGAATCCTCGCAGATAGTCACCGGGCGGCTGCGACGTGTCTTGCCAGCATCCCCACCACGCACAGCCACCGCCTGCGCAGCTCGAGCCACCGCTCGTGCAGCCCGCCGTACACGATGAACAGGCCGCGTCCGAATCGAACACGCCGCCGGCGATGTAGAGGTAGTGGAGATCGAACGCGCGGCCCGCTCCTGCCGCCGTCTCGTTCTCCATCATCGCTCCGACGAGGATGCGGTCCTTGCCGAGCGACGCGAGGAGCGCCTCGCCGGAACATCCGGACGTCACCGTGCCCGTATCGTTGCCGCCGCCGTCGTTGCCGGGCTTCGTCTCGGGATGGTTCTCATCGCCGGGGCGCGGCGCGCCTCCGGGCGCATCCTCTGCGGACGACGAGCAGCTCGCCGTCACGAGCATGCCGAGAGTGAGGAGCAACAGGGATCGGAGGTGCGCCGTTCGGAGGGGCATCGTCGGCCAACCTACGCGCCCCCGCTTTCGCCGCCGATGACGAACGCGCACGGTTCGGTCGATTGCGACCACACCCTCGTAGATGCACGGACGAATCTCGATCGTCATGCCGGGCGTAGCCGCTCGATCCAATCGGGGTCGTCGTCGTGTCGCTTACGCTCTTCCGTTTTCGGTGCTCCCTCAGCGCGCGCGAGGTGTTTTCGCCCGGAGAAGGAGGGTGGTCGTCGTGTCGCGACCACCCTCTCGGACCCTCGTCGTGCGCGAGAGATTCAGGTTGTTCGCCGCGCGCAGAGCTCGCGCGCGGCACCACTCGGCTCTCAGGGAAGACGGGCGCGGATCTCGGTTCGGGCCTGCGAAAGCTCCCAGAACTTGTTCGCGATCGTCGACGGTTCGAGGGTCGCGTTTCCCTGATCGAAGGCGGTCCCCTTGACGGCGTCCGTGACGACGACCTCGCCGACGTACACGCCGTCGCCCTTCAGGCGCTCCGCAAGCAGGCCGACGAGCTTGTGCTTGGCAGCGTTCGCGAGGGCGAGGCCCATGTTCTTCGAGGTCGTGGCATAGGCGTCGACGTGGGGGTTGATGTCGCCGAACCCACCGTTCGTGATCAGGACTGCGCCTTCCTTGCTTGCCTTGAGGTCGGGGAGTGCTTCCTGGACCGTGGCGAGGAGGCCGACGATCGCGGAGTCGAAGACGCTGCGCGCGGCAGCGGGATCGGAAGTGAGCAGGTCACCGTGCTCGGCCCCGCCGTACGCGTTCCAGTGGATGGCGGCGATAGGTCCGAGAGTCGAACGCGCCTTCGCGATCGCTGCGCGAATCGATGCCGGATCGCCGGCGTCTGCGGCGATCGCAGCGGCCTCGATGCCCTTCGCCTTCAGCTCGGTCGCCGCGGCTTCGAGCTTGGTCTGCGTGCGAGCGACGAGCGCGACGGAGTACCCCGACGAACCGAACTTCTCTGCAACAGCCCGCGAGATCCCGGGCCCGTACCCGACGACGAGGATGGTCTTTCCCATGCGTCGTCCGATGTCCGTCGGATGGGGCGCGTTGCGCGTCTACTTCACGACCTGCGGCGTCAGATCGAGCGTCGTCTCGATGCGGAGATTCGACTGCACGACGTGGCGTTCGGCCTGGAAGAAGTCGAGCGGATACTCCTCACCGACCACGAGCCCGAGCTCCGAAGCAACGGCCGGCAGGCTCACCTCGCGGGTCAGCGCCTCGTGGATGCCGCCGATGTTGATGACGAGCTTCTTGTTGATGAACACGAAGACGTCGTCGTCTCCGCTGAACTTGAACGTCTCCGTTCCGCGGTACTTGAACTTCGTGTGGAGCTCGACGGTGAAGTGATAGTTGTGCTCGAGTCCCTGGTTGCCGAAACCTTCCGCCGTCGTCGCGAGCGGGGTCCCGTCGTCGATCGGCCAGAAGCCCTTCGCAGGCTCGCTCTGCGATTGCGGCACGCCTGACACCGCGGAGTCGTACGAGTAGACCCCGCTCTCGTTCTTCGTGAGCTGGATGAGGACCTTGCGCGTCACGTTCACGTTCGGCGTGTCGCGGTACCACTGATCGAAGAACGTCTTGCCGTGTGTCGTCGCCGTGCGACCCGCGACGCCTCTGAAGGTCGCCGCCGTGTTGTACTTGGGAAGAGCGTCCGCCCCGAGCGAGGCCTCGACGATGTCGAGCGCGTAGCTCGCGTTCGGGTACCACGCTTGCGTGGCCTCGCTCCATGGGCCGTAGTAGGGGAGGTCGGCGCCGTCCGGGCGCTCGGCGTCGGACGGTATGTTCTCGAAGTCCGGGTTCGTGTTCGGATCGGCAGCGTCGTACGCCTTGAAGTCGCGGACGATCGCTTCGAGCACGCCCACCGTCCCTGCGTCGTCGCGTTCGCCTCCCTCGAGATCGCTCGCATCGCCGGGAAGGAAGCCGGAAGAGGAGCTCGTGCCGGAGGACCCGTCGTCGCCGCCTCCGGCGTCGAACACGGACTCGTCAGACGAGTCGCCACATCCAGCGAAGGAAGCGACGGCGGTGACGCTGGCGAGAGAGATGAGGAGTGAAGAGGTGAGGAAGGAAGCGCGCATCCGGGCTGGATTTTATCGATGACGCTGGTGCGCGTCACCGCCCTTCGAGCGGACGGCGACGATCGCGAGAACCCTCTGCGACGAGACTCGAGCCGCGTTTTGATTGCGCAAATTGCGCGAGCCGGGGTCGCATCCCCCCCGCGTGCATTCACGATCCAGGTGGGTCTCAGGCCCACCTCCGGTTCGCGATTCCACGCGAGGACCAGGTGGTCTTTCTGGATCTTTCCGCAAGAAGCGCAGGTGGAGCCGGCGAACCGCGCGAACCTTCGTCGTCTGTCGCGCAGGCATGTGGGTTGCTCATTCGGGAGGCATGCTCTCATCGAGGCGAATCCTTTCGCGCAGATTGCGCATCTCGCTCGTCGCGGCTCTCGTCCCCGTCCTCGCGGGCAGCGCTGCTCTCCTCACGAAGAAGAGCGCGCACGCCGAGGACGCGACGGCCGACAAAGCCGAATTGAACGAGCGGTGCAGCGTCCGCCTGTCGATGGCGCTTCTCGGCGAGAGCCCCGACCCCGCGCTCCTCACGTCGTCGGCTCCGCAAGCGATGGTGGACTCGATGATCGCAACGCCCGCGTTCCAGGAACGCTTCGCGCGTTTCATCAACTCGGAGGTCAGCGGCTCACCTGTGGAGGATCCGAAGAAGGATCCGGTCTACTGGCTGGCCCGCCACATCATCACCCAGAACAAGCCGTGGTCGGACCTCTTCATCGGACCGTACGCAATCACCGCGAGCGAGACGGGCATGACCGTGACGAACGATCCGAACGGCGTCGGCTATTTCCGCTCGCCGGAGTGGATGAAGCGGTTCGCCGGGAACGACGAGGAAGGAACGATGCTCGTCGCCGCGTTCCGGATGACCCAGAACACGACGGGACTCGAGCTCAAGGCTTCGGTCGGTAACGCAGGTGAGGACCGCAGCCTCGAGGGCCGTAAGGCGCCCGCCTGCAAGGGATGCCACTACGACGCGTGGTACGCGCTCGACACGGTCGCCAAGCTGCTCCCGACGCGTGAGGGAACGGGGGACGCGATGAAGTTCATCCCGGCGACCGCCGGTCCGCAACCGTTACTCGGCAAGACGATCGCCAACGACAAGGAGTACCTCGAGACGCTCGTCGCGTCGGATGCGTGGCTCTTCAACCAGTGCCGGCGCGTCTTCAAGTTCCTCTACGGACGCGAGGAGAACCGCTGCGAGGCGAAGGTCTTCGACGCGTGCGTCGACGCGCTCTCCGAGACGAAGACCATCCAGGCCGCCGTCGCGACTGTCGCGAAGGACCCCAGCTTCTGCACCAACTGAGGAGACGAACGTGAAAAGCACCTCTTACCTCCTCGTCTTCGCTGCCGTCAGTGCCTTCTCGGTGCTCGGCTGCGCGGAGGATCCGAACGACCTCACCGGTGGACGCGGCCGCGGAAGCAATGGCGGCGGCGCCGACGACGAGAGCACGGACGGCGTGGCCGCTGCGCTCCAGTGCACGGAGGCCCCCATCGGGCGTTCGTACACCCTCTTCGACGGTTCGAAGATGGAGGAGAAGCGCCAGAACGAGAACGTCGGCGTGAACCGCGCGCGCGTGAAGCCGTTCGCCGCGATGGAGAAGGAGTTCCAGCGCGTCCTCGGCGTCGTGCCTCCTTCGTTGAAGGGCGCCGCCGGGTCGTTCGACATGCCGGCCGCGCGCTGGTACGGCGAAGCCGAGTATTCGGCTGTCTCGCTGCACGCGATGGCGGAGATCGCATTCGAGGGCTGCCTCGCGTACACGAAGACGTCGCCGGCGTTCGCCGCTGCGCCCACGGACGAGAGCGCCCGCACGGAGTGCTCGAAGCTGATGCGGAAGGCGTGGAGCCGGTCGCCGTCGCCGGAGGAGATCGCCGGATGCTCCGAGCTCGCGACGAAGACGCTCGCAGACGAGAAGGACGTCGGCCGTCGCTGGGCCTACGCGTGCTCTTCGGTGCTGTCGGCCAGCCAGTTTTTGACCTTCTGAGGACATCGCCATGAAGAATCTGTCGCGACGTGGACTGCTCAAGGGTGCTCTGGCGATGGGAGCCGCTGCCGCGGGGTCGCGCATCGTCGGCCCGTGGATCGGTGAGGCGGAGGCTGCGACCGAGCAGGCGCACTTCGTCCACATCTTCTTCCACGGCGGGTTGAACGCGCTCTTCTCCGGGTGCGCGCAGCAGCTCCGCGGGAAGTTCTCCGTCACCGACACGAACATGGTCGCTGTCGGCAACGGCGTTCACACCGACAAGGACACGTGGGGCACGTTCCCGAAGTTCGCGCTCGATCACTGGGCCGGCATCGGCTTCCGCCACGGTGACGCGAACCACACCGTGCCGGAGAACCGGAACGGCGGGGGTGAGATGGCCGTCGTCCGGAACGGCACGAACTGCTACCTGAACCAGCTCGCAGCTGCGATGGGCGGCGACTCGGCCTTCAAGGCGGTCCTTCTCGGGCGCCGGTCGCAGGACTACGGCGTCTACCAGCGCTGGCCTGCCGTGAACGGCGTCAACCTCCAGCGCGTCGCCAACCTGCGCGATGCGCTCAACGCCGTCGGCGCGGACACGCCCAATCCGAACGCGCCGGATCGGATCCGTCTTGCCTCGACGCTGGAAGCCGCGCAAGACATCTCGGCCCGCCAGCTCGAGACGAACCCGGGGCGCCTCAGCACGCTCTCGGCTTCGTACGATGCAGCGGCGACGTCGCTCCGCAAGCCGCTGCCCCCGCCGGTCTCGTTCGACGAGGTCGACAAGGCCTACGCTCTCGGTGGGCGCAGCGCGATCGTGCCCGGAGGCGCCACCTCGTTCGCGGCGCAGCTCGCGTGCGCCGAGATCATGATCCGTGCTGCAGGGAGTAACGTCGTCCACGTCAGCGACTTCGAGCCGATGTGGGACTTCGACGCGAACGTCAACGGACCGCGCTCGCGCGATCGTTTCCGCGGCGCAGGCACGTACAGCCGTATCGCGCCGATCCGCACGTTCCTCGAGCGCATGCTCAACTTCCCCGGCAAGAACGTCGTCGTGGCGATCTCGGGTGAGTTCGTCCGCGAAACGACGGGGCACGGCCACGGCGGCGGTGTCGTCGCAGCGGTCTTCGGCAAGTACGTGAAGCAGGGCCTCAGTTTTCCCGTCAACGCACAGGCGCGGTTCTCGGCGACCACGCCGGGCACGATGAGCTTCTGGGCGGCGATCGCCGCGGCGCTGCGGGTTCCCGGACAGCCGTTCGGCGCGAACCCGCACGCGCTCATCCTCTGACTCTGCTCCTCGCCGAACGCGCCGCCCACGCCCTTACGGCAGCCGGCAAGCGATCACCCTTCGCGCGCGGGACCGTCGGTCCGTGCTGCGTCGAAGCAGCCCGGGCCGACGACGGAAGGTAGCTCGCTCTTGCCGTTCGCGAGCGCCTCGAATCGCGCGAGGACGCCGCCCCAGCCACCAGCGAGAGGCCACGTACGAACGAGGCTCGCCCGCCGAGGCGCTTCCCAGTCGCGATGCTCGAGTGAGCGTCGTCACATGGGCGGCCCCGCGGAGCGCAGCGAACGTAACTTCGACCTCCGCTCGAGCTGGAGCGGTGACCCTCGCGCCGTCGGTGCCGGAGAGCTAGGACGTGTTGACAGTTTGCACGAGAGAAACGCTTGACGAACGTCCAGTGGGTGCTACCGAATAGGCGTGTTCGGGGGGACGCGTCGACTCTTTAGCGATGAGCGGTGGGCTTTCGTCGGTCCGCTCGTTGAGCAGATGACGCGGCGTGGTCCCAAAGGGGATGCTCGGCGCTTCCTCGAAGCCATCGCGTGGATACTTCGAAGTGGCGCACCTTG
>JAFAER010000040.1 GCA_023423895.1 Pseudomonadota bacterium | reverse complement strand
CCAGTTCCGCCGATCCTGCACAGACACGAGCCGTGATCGGATCTCGAGCTACCGGCTGGAGATTCGCGCCGCTCGCCCAACGGGCGGCGCGAATCGGAGGCTCAGGTCAACCGATCACGGCTATAGCTGCGCGCGTGGGACGAGGCCTTCGGCTCCGCGATCGCGACCTCGGACCACGCCGTCTCGTCGAGCGCGGTGACCGCCGGCGCAGCGCTATCGTCGACGCGGACGTGGACGGCCTCTTCGGCGCGCTCGAGCAGCGCGCGCTCGTTCATCACGCAACGGCGGACGAGCACGAACATGAGGGGAATGAAGACGAGACCCGTGATCGCGGTGAGGATCGGCGGAATCGCGAAGAAGAGCAGTCCCGGAACGGCGGAGGCGCCGATGGCGAGGCCCCAGGCCTTTGCCCATTCCCGGTGGATCGGCATCGCGCCGAGGTCTTCGGACGTCGAGCGGCTCACCTTGCGCGCAAAAGCGAGCGCCATCCCCATCAGCGCGAGGTGGGCGTGCCCGACGATGATCATCGACAGCCGGATCCAGGCGGCGAAGTCTCGGGCAGACCCCGTCCCGAACAGCGCCAAAAATCCGTAGTGCAACGTCAGGGGCATGAGGAGAGACAGCGCGGCGAGCGGCAGCGCCGTGCTCCAGACCTCGAGCGCACGGACCTCGCGGTACAGGGCGCGAAGCGGATCGCTCGCCTCGATGCGCGAGAGGTCCTCTTCGAGCGTCCCGGTCAGCCTCGGCCTCGGCAGCGTTTTCCGGCCGTGCGCCGCGCGGATCACGAGCAGCGTCCTTGCGAGCGCATACGTGCCGATCGCGGCGAGACCGCTGCCGACGAGCGCATACGTCGGGTCCGGAACGTCGCCGACGCACGCGAGCAGCACCATGAGGAGCGCTCCCGCGATCCCGACGCCGCCGGCGAGGACGCGGGCCACGCGTGCCGATCGCATCGCGTCGAGGCTCGGCAGGAGAGGCTCGACCGTCTCGTGCGCGAGCTTCATCTCGGCGAGGCGCAGTCCGATCAGGTGCTGGTACGCGGATCGGTAGGCGTCGCTCATGAGCTCCTCGTAGGGTCGCAGGCCCAGCCTTCAAGGTGCGCCGTTTTCCGGTCTCCCGCCAGCGGGCCATCGACGAACGGTCGCGTAGGCGAGCCGACCGGCACGTGGGCGAGCTGAACCCTTCGATCAGCGGTGCCGACGCGCTGGGCGCGGGAGGACGAGGACGAGCCGATCCGCGCTCAGTTGCACTTGCCGCTGACGCACGCCGAATGCGCTCCGCAGTCGGAGGACTCGCTGCAGGGCGAGCCGCTGGCGTTCGCGTAACACGTGTCGACGGTGCAGTGAGCCCGGCTGCCACACTGGTTCGGGCCCGAGCAGGGGCTGCCTGCCTGATTCGCGTAGCACTGACCCCGCGTGCAATGGGCCTTGTCCCCGCAATCGTCGACGTCGCTGCACGGACAGCCGGCTTGGTTGCCGTAACAACGCGCGCCCGTGCAGTGAGCGCCCGGTCCGCAGTCGGCCGACACGCGACACGAGCGGTCGTCCGTGGTCGGGCACTCGACCGTCACGACCTCGGCGGGGTTGGCCGCGTCGAGGCCGCTGCCCCCACGGCACGCCATGACGACGATGCTCGTCGCGACGACGATCAGCGCAGACGACGCCCTCCGAGCTCCCATCGGCCTGCACCTTTGCCCGGATCGCCGGAGACGGTCAACCTCGGGAGCGGAGTCGAAGGGCCGGACATCTCGATCGTGGTCCTGACACCCGCGCCAGAGGACAGCCGTGTCATGGTGCCTGAATCTGCGGGGAAACAGCGGTGCCGGCGTGCTCACGGCCCGCTTCGGCCGATGGATCGCGCCTTGCGATGAAGCTCTGGCGATGGCCCCCTCGAACCGCAACCCGCTCAAGCTCGCCCCCGCGCTCTTCACCGCTTTCCTCGCCGGCGCCGCCGTCGGCTGTAGCGAGTCTTCCGAAAGTGCCGCGTTCAGCAGCGACGGGCGTGGAGGCCAGAACGGCGGCCCCCCTGCGATGAACGCCGGAACCGACGCGCCCGGCCAGGGCGCCGCCGAGCGGGCGATCGCCGAAGCGGACATCGTCCAGCTGGCGGAAGGCCGCCTCTACGCGATGTCGAAGTCGGGCACGCTGTCGATCGTCGACGTGTCGATTCCTGGCCGGCTCTCGATGTTGGGTCAGGCATGGCTGCCGGGCGAGCCGTTCGAGATGTACCTCCGCGGCAACTTGCTCGTCGCGATGACGAACAGGGCGTATGC
This sequence comes from Pseudomonadota bacterium, assembly GCA_023423895.1. GTDB lineage: Bacteria > Myxococcota_A > Polyangia > Polyangiales > Polyangiaceae > Labilithrix. Next base: position 1,782 of record JAFAER010000040.1, on the reverse strand, counting down.
GGTGAGCGGCCAGGTCACCGAGCAGCGCGCGGCCGGCGCGTCGTCGTCGTCCTCGTCCTCTTCTTCGTCTTCGTACGCCGACCCGAACATGAGCGCCGGCGTGATCGTCATCGATGTCAGAGATCCTGGCCTCATGCAGCGCGTGGCGACGTTCCCGGTCCCCGGCGAAATCGCCGACTCGCGGATCCTCGGCGACATCCTCTACCTCGCGACGTACGAGAACGCTGCCTGTTACGGCTGTGGGGGAACACCTCGCACGATGGTGACGACGTTCGACGTCTCGGCGCCGGCCAACATGCGCCAGGTCGATCATCTGGCGTTCGAGGGAGAGCCCGATCACTTCGCCGGCTGGGGCGAGAGCGGGTGGAAGCGCAGCATCGTCGCGACCTCCGAACGCCTCTACGTGGGTGGCCACGCGGACGTGACCCCGGCATACGACGGGCAGACGGGCGCGACGGAGGGCATCATCGACGTGCTCGACATCACCGATCCCAGCGGCAAGCTCCGGAAGGGGGCCCACCTCGAGACGACCGGCGCGATCCTCAGCCGGTGGCAGGTGGACGAGAAGGACGGCGTCCTGCGGGTCATCAGCCAGCGCGGTATGGGCTACACCACGAATGGCGTCGGCGCGCCCGAGGTGCAGACCTTCCACATCTGGAACACGGGCGCGATGCAGCCGATGGGCAAGATGAGCCTCTCGCTCCCGAGGCAGGAGGCGCTGAAGTCCGTCCGCTTCGACGGCGAGCGCGCGTATGCGATCACGTTCGAGCAGACGGATCCTCTCTTCGTCATCGACCTCTCGAACGAGGCAGCACCGAAGCAGCGCGGCGAGCTGCACATGCCCGGCTGGGTCTTCCATCTCGAGCCGCGCGGAGACCGCGTGCTCGGCCTCGGGCTCGACCGCAGCGATGCGAACGGCAACTTGAACGTGTCGCTGTTCGACGTCGCCGACATGGACAATCCGAAGATGCTCCAGCGCGTGGCGTTCGGCTCGGTTTGGGGGGCGAGCGACCAGGCCATCGTGAGCTACGAGCTCCCGGAAGATCAGGACCGCATCCAGAAGGCGTTCCGCATCTTCGAGAACGGGCTCGTCGTCGTGCCTTTCTCCGGACAGGCCGATCCCTACGCTCAGCGCGGCACGACGGATACGCAGCGCTCGTGCGAGACGTTCGGCGGCGGCATCCAGCTCATCGACTGGAACCAGGACCTGCTGGTGAAGCAGGCGACCCTGCCGGTTGCGGGCAACCCTCGTCGTGCTCTCCTCAACGAGGGCGAGCTCATCGCCGTCTCCGATTCCAACGTCACGACGTTCGACCTCGCCCGCCGCGACGTCGCGTTGAAAACGGCTGACCTCGTCATCGGCACCTGCGAGACGCGCCCGCTCGCTCCCCCGAGGCCCACCGGCGGCGGATGGGAAGGCGACGACTCATTCGGCGATGAGGGGCACTTCCATGGGCACTGCTCGACGACGCGGACGGGAGCGTCGGGGGCCGGAGCGTCGACCTGGGGAGGTCTCGCGCTCGGCATCGCGGCTTTCGGTGCGCTGACCCGGCGGCGGCGCCAGCGCGGCTGAGTTACGTCGGGATCATCAAGACTTACGCCTCCTTGCCCGTCCTTTCTCTCCTGGGACGGGCAAGGAGGTCGTGCAGTTCGGCGGTCACGTGCGACGGGAAACGACAACGGCCCGACGATTCTTTGATGAATCGGGGGGCCTTTCGTCATTAACGGGTCGATTCCCGCGCGCGTTTCCCCCCCCCCCCCCCCCCCCGGCCGCCCCGGGGG
>JAFAER010000023.1 GCA_023423895.1 Pseudomonadota bacterium | reverse complement strand
CGTGGATACGGTCCGCGACTGCTACGGCGTGCTCGGCACGCTCCACGCGCGCTGGTCGCCGGTGCAGGGCCGCTTCAAGGACTACATCGCGCTGCCGAAGCCGAACATGAACCAGCCGCTCCACACGACGGTCATCGGTCCCGGGCGCGAGCGCATCGAGATCCAGATCCGGACGCACGACATGCACCGCGTCGCGGAGCGCGGTATCGCCGCGCACTGGAAGTACAAGGACAGGCACAGCGGCGGCATCGCCGAGACCGACGCTCAGAAGTTCGGCTGGCTCCGTCAGCTGATGGAGTGGCAGAAGGACCTCAAGGATCCGGCCGAGTTCCTCGAAGGCGTCAAGGTCGACCTCTTCCAGGACGAGGTCTACGTCTTCACGCCGAAGGGTGAGGTCCGCGTCTTCCCGCGCGGCTCGACGCCCGTCGACTTCGCGTTCGCGATCCACTCGCAGCTCGGTGAGCACATCACCGGCGCACGCGTGAACGGCAAGCTCGAGCCGCTCCGCTACAAGCTCCGCAACGGCGACGTCATCGAGGTCGTGACCGGGACGAACCAGCAGCCGAGCAAGGACTGGCTCGACTTCGTCGTCACGACGCGCGCCCGCGCGAAGATCCGGAATTTCCTGCGGCAAGAGCAGCGCGAGAAGTCGCTCCGCCTCGGCCGCGAGCTGCTCGAGCGCGAGTTCCAGAAGGCGACCGTCTCGCTCGCCAAGCTCCTGCGGAACGACAACGAGCTCCGGAAGGTGCTCGAGGTGCTCTCGATCGGCAACGTCGACGAGCTGTTCATCGGCATCGGCTACGGCAAGATCGATCCGAAAGACGTCCTCGAGGTGCTCGCCCCGCCTTCGATGGACGGCGCGGTCAGCGTCCCGCCGGAGCAGCTGCGCGAGGGGCGCATCGCAGGCTTCGTCCGCAAGGTCATCAAAGGCGACGACGGCGGCATCCGCCTCAACGGCATCGACGACGTCCTCGTTCGCTACGCCAAGTGCTGCAATCCGCTGCCGGGTGACGACATCCTCGGCTTCATCACGCGCGGTCGCGGCGTCACGATCCACCGCCGTGGATGCCCGAAGGCGTTCGACACGGATCCGGAGCGTCGTGTCGAGATCACCTGGGACTCGAAGGCGAAGATCAACCGCGCGGTGCAGCTGCGCGTCGTCACGGCCAACCGCCCGGGCATCCTCGCCACCGTCGGTCAGACGTTCAGCCAGATGGGGATCAACATCAGCGAGGCCAACTGCCGCGCGGGAGACGACGGCAAGGCGGTGAACGTCTTCACGTTCGTCTGCTCCGATCTCACCCAGCTGAAGAACGTCATGAAGGCGCTGCAGAAGGTGCACGGCGTCGTGGCCGTCGAGCGCGCCTGAGAACTGTCAGAAGGTCCCGCCGAACGTCGCCCCGCGGATGTCCGCGCCCACGACGGGTGCGAAGCGCCAGCCGCGTGCAGGCGACGACGCGGCCGCCGATTTCGGGGCCGTCAGGTAGAGCAGGATCCCGCCGCCGATCATGAGCGCGCCCGCGATGACCGTGCCTGCCATGACCGGCGCTTGATCGCGGCCTTCGGTCTCGACGCTCGTGTATTCGGCCCGCGCCTTCCGGCGTCGATCTTCGAGGACCGGGTCCGCGCACCGCGTGGTGTTCGGGACCTTCGCGCAGGCGTCCGCCTGGTCGTGCCGCTCGCCGTAGTTCGCCTCGTCGATGCGATACGAGATGAACTTCACGCTGCCGAACGTGAACAGGCCGACGCCGACGGTTCCGAGGCCGAGGCCCGCCCAGTGCTGCCAGGTCCAGCTGCCGTCGTCCGTCTTCGGAGATCCGTCGACAGGAGCAGGAACGGGCACCGGCGTCCGTTCCGGCGGCGGCGCAGCCTTCGGAGCCGGACGGCGAAGCTCGATCGGCTTCACTTGCTTGACGTCGACCGTCTCGCGCCGCTCTTCGTAGCCGGGGGCGGTCACGATGACCGTGTGCGTCTTTGCTGGCGTCGTGAACACGACGGTCTCCGCAGCGTAGAAACCCGGCGGCACGAGCTGGTCGTCCACGCGGATCTCGGTGCCGGCTGGGAGCGGCTGCGGCAGGACGAGCCGGATGTGCGGGGTCTCCATGAGCGCGGCGAGCGCGCCGCTGATCTCACGAAGTCGATCGTCCTTCTTCACGCTCGCGAGCTGGCGGGCGTTCACGTATGCGTCGTGCGCCTCTTGTCGATGCGAGAGCTGCTCGTGGCAGTAGCCGAGGTTGTAATACGCGCCGATCGACCGCTCTGCGCTGATGCTCTTGTCGAACTCGGCGATCGCGCGAGCGCAATCGCCAGCGTCACGGAGCCGTCGTCCGGCCTCGAAATGTTTGCGTGCAGAGTCGCCGTCGGCGCGCGCGTCCGGGGCCGCGAACAGGAACGCGGCGGAAGCGCAGGCGATGACCATGCGACGACGCATCCGGGCCATTGTCGTTCAATTCGCGCGAGCGTGTGAACGAACTTGCGGGTGCGATCGCTACATGTAATCGGCGCCGCTTCCCGGCTTGTTCTTCGGAGGCTGCGTCTTCGGAACAGGGGACGTGCTCGTCGCCCTCGCTGGGCTCGCGGTGGCCTTCGGTCGCGTAGCGGCGGGCTGCTTCGTGCTGGCATGTGCGGCCGGCGCGCTGGAGTCGATCGTGCGCGGGGCAGGAGAGGCCGACGCGCTCGTCTCGAGCGCCGGCGCCACGGTCTCGGCTGGGGGCGGCGACGCCATTGCGGAAGATGCGGAAGATGCGAAGGATGTGGAGGGCGCCTCCATCGGAGCGGGAGGTGCAGGCGAGTGCGTGGCAGAGGCCTGCACGGTCTCCGCCGGCGCGCGCTGCTTCATGACGACGAACGCGATCGCGCCCGCGCCGATGACCGCCATGAGCCCGCAGGCGGCGAGGACGGCGAGCGTCGCCGACCGTGAGAGCCGGCTCGGGCGCCGCGCCGGGAGGCCGGAGTCCCACGCGTTCATCGTCTTGGCGCCTGCGTCGACCGGAGGGAGGTTGACGACGGTCGGGTGCTCGACCTTCTGGGCCGACTGCATGACCTGCAGGATGCGGTTGGCGGAGCCGGCGTCCGCGGCATAACGCTGGAGGGCGAAGGCGAGGTCCGCGATTGACTGGTATCGGCGCGTCACGTCCTTCTCGAGGCACGTGAGCACCACCTCCTCGAGGTCGGACGGCAGCCCGGGCACGAGCAGCGACGGTCGTGGGGCAGGATCTTTCAGGACCATCGCGCAGATCTCGGCGACGCCTTGTGCATCGAACGGCACTCGCCCGGTGAGCAGCTCGTAGAGGCACACCCCCATCGACCAGATGTCGCTCCGGAAGTCGACGTCCTTCGAGGATCGCATCTGCTCCGGGGACATGTACTGCGGAGAACCAAAGACCGTGTTCGTCGCGGTCAGCGAGACGTCGCCGTGCGAGCCGAGCGTCTTCGCGAGGCCGAAGTCGAGCACCTTCACGAGCGGCCGCCCATCGACGGTCGACGTGAGGAACAGGTTCTTCGGCTTCAGATCGCGGTGGATCATCCCGAGGCCGTGCGCCTCCGCCATGGCCTCGCTGGCCTGGAGGATGTAGTCCACGGCGACGTGCGGCGGCAGCGGACCACGTGCGTGCAGCTCTGCGTCCAGGTCACGGCCGCCGAGGTACTCCATGACCATGAACGGCTCGCCGTTCTTCAGGCGCCCGACGTCGAGGACGCGGGCCGTGTGCGCGCTCTTGAGCTGGACGGCGGACTTCGCCTCGCGGAGGAAGCGCTCCGCGTGCGCGGGGTCGGACATCGCCTCCTTGAGCATGAACTTCAGGGCGACGCGCTGGCCGAGGTCCACGTGGCGCGCGGCGACGACGATGCCCATGCCGCCCGCGCCGAGGACGCGCTCGACCTTGTACTTTCCTCCCAGCACGTCGCCGGGTTTGACGCGCGCGCCCTGCACCCTGCGAGCCTAACACGAGCGTTCCGGTCGTCCGGCGTCCGACCAGGCTTTCCCGAGCTGGACGCGGCGGCGGCCACTGAGTAGAGGCGAGGACTGGAGCGTCAATGAAGGTCGTTGTGGTAGGTGCCGGCCTCGCCGGCTGTGAGGCTGCTTTTCAACTCGCGGAGCGCGGGATCGACGTGGAGCTCGTCGAGCAGAAGCCGAAGGCTCGGACACCCGCGCAGAACAGCGACCAGCTCTGTGAGCTCGTTTGCTCGAACTCGATGCGCGGCGCCGCGCTCGCGAACGCGGTTGGCCTTCTCAAGGAAGAGCTGCGGCGAGCGGGGTCGCTCGTCATGGAGGCCGCACACATCGCACGGGTGCCTGCGGGCGGAGCGCTCGCCGTCGACCGGGACGTCTTTGCGGCCACGGTCACGGAGCGCATCTCGAAACATCCGCGCATCCAGATCCGGCACGAGATCGTCGAGCGCATCCCCGAGGCGTCGGCGGACAGGCCCGTGATCATCGCCACTGGCCCGCTCACGGGTGATGCGCTGGCGGCCGACATCGCGCGCGTCGTGGGCTCGTCGCACCTGGCGTACTACGACGCGATCGCGCCCATCATCAGTGCCGACTCCATCAACTGGAGCAAGGTCTTCAAGCAGTCACGCTGGGGGAAGGGCGGCGGAGACGCCGATCCCACGGAGTCGAACGGCGAACGCGACGCAACAGCGGCGGGCGACGAGGCGTACGTCAACTGTCCGTTCGAGAAGGACGAGTACTTCGCTTTCGTCCGTGCCATCGTGGAGGCGCAAAAGGTCGAGCCGCGATCGTTCGAGGACGTGCGCTACTTCGAGGGTTGTCTGCCCATCGAAGTGATGGCGGCACGCGGCGAGCGAACGCTGTCGTTCGGGCCGATGAAGCCGGTCGGGCTCACCGATCCACGGACCGGCCGTCGTCCATACGCTGTCGTGCAGCTCCGTCCCGAGGACCAGGCCATGACGGCCTACAACCTCGTCGGCTTCCAGACGCGCATGACGTACGGCGAACAGTCCCGCGTCTTCCGCATGATCCCGGGGCTCGAGGAGGTGGAGATCCTTCGTTTCGGAAGTGTCCACCGGAACACGTTCGTCGACGCGCCCCGAATGCTCGACGAACGCATGCAGCTCCGCGCGATGCCGAACGTGTTCCTGGCGGGCCAGGTCACCGGCGTCGAGGGTTATGTCGAGAGCTGCGCGGGGGGGCTCCTCTGCGCGATCATGCTCGCGCAGTCTCTTCGAGGCGAGCGCGTGACGCCCCCGCCGGAGACGACGGCGCTCGGCGGCATCCGCACGCACTTGATGCGCGAGAACGAGCGGTTCCAGCCTTCGAACATCACGTGGGCATGCATCCCGCCGCCCGCCGACACGAAGCTCCGCAAGCGCGAGCGCTACCAGGCGATGGCCGAGCGTGCGCTCGTGGATCTCGACGCGTGGCTCGGTGAGGCACCGCTCGCGCGCATTGCGGCGAGGGCCGTCGTGCCGTCGTTCGCGAGCGCCTGATCTTCAGCGTGTTCGGCGGCGTGGCGTCCGCGCCTTCGGTGCGGCGGTCGCCGGAGCATGCGCCGACGACGCCGATGGAACGGCCGGCGCCGACGCCGCGGGCTCGGGCGCGGACGTCGTGCTCGCTGGTGGCGCTGCGGCCACGGACGAGGAAGAGGCCGAGGTCGAGGCCGACGGTGACGGCGGGGTCGGCGCGTGAGGGGGCGCGCGCGTCGCGATGAACCCGGCGAGGCCGCCGAGCACGATCGCCGCGCCCAGGGCCGCGAGGAAGAGCGCGACGTGCGAGCGCTGCGGGCGAAGGACGATCGTCGCGGCGGCTTGTCGATCGTCGGCGACGACCCGTGAACGGATGCGGCTCGCATCGATGTCCGACAGCCGGTTCATGTCCGTCGTGTCGGCGAACGCGTCGGGCCGGGAGAACCGGAGGTTCTGCCCCATGTGGAGCGTCTTCGTCACGGTCGTGGTGCGAGGCATCCTCGCGCGGACGGTGGCGAGCGCGCCGAGCAGCTCGTTGGCGCTCGCGTATCGGCCGGCAGGGTTCTTCGAGAGCGCGCACATGACGACGGCCTCGAGCTCGGTCGGAACCGCGGGACGGCGCATGCGCAGGGGCACGGGCTCGTCGCGGAGGACCGCCGCGAGCGTCTGCATCACGGAGGCTCCGCCGAAGGGCAGATGCCCCGAGATGAGCTCGTACAGCGTGACGCCCATCGCCCAGACGTCCGCGCGCTGATCGATTTCGTCGGCCCGCACCTGCTCGGGCGGCATGTACGCGGGAGAGCCCATCGTCGAGCCGGTCCGTGTGAGCTTCGTGCTCTTCGTTACGAGGTCTTTCACCGTTCCGAAGTCGAGCACCTTCACGATCGGCGGGCGTCCCGGTCGCTCGCAGAGAAACAGGTTCTCCGGCTTCAGATCGCGATGCACGAGACCCGCGCGATGCGCCTCTGCGACGCCGTCGAGCGCCTGGAGCACCCAGTCGACGGCGACGTCGATGGCCGGTGGTCCCTCGCGAAGGAGCAGCTGCTCGAGCGTCGCGCCGACGAGATACTCCATGACGAGGAACGGCGTTCCGTCGTCGAGCTCGCCGACGTCGATGAGGCGCGTGACGTGCTCGCTCGACAGACGGACCGCAGCGCGCGCCTCACGGAGGAAGCGCTTGCGCGCCTCGTCGCTGTTCGCTCGTTCGGGAGCCATCACCTTCACGGCGACCCGACGTTGGAGCGGTAGATCGGTGGCTTCGAGGACGATGCCCATCGAGCCCTGCCCGACGATCCGCTCTACACGGAGCCTGCCGGAGAGGATGGTGCCCGGTCGGAGCGCGTCTCTCGTCGCTACTCGCGCCACCCGTCGAGCGTAGCGCGTCGCGCGAGCATCGCCCAATGCCGCTAGCGAGATCTCGGTGCCGTGGTCTGCTCCCCGAACCAATCTCGATCCAGAGGCGGGCCCGATCCACCTCCGATCGGACGTCTTGGCTCGGAGCGTGCTCAGGCGGGCGAGAAGAGACCCTGCGCCGGGTTGGCCGGACAGAGGCCGAACGACGCCGCGGCGTCGCCGAAGCGCTCGACCGACGTGCGAATGGGATCCGACGTGAAGTCGACGAGCTCGACGGCCTTCTCGAACAGCGCGAGCGACCCTGGGTTTCCGAGGTGCTTCTTCAGCTCGGCGTGTGCCTCGGCGAGCGTACGCAGTGGATCGGCTATCGCGCGGGAGACCTCTTCCTCGAGCGCGTGCGTCACGGCGCCGAGGAGCGGGCTCGAGGCGTCCTCGGCGCGGCTCGCGAGGACTGCCGTGGAGAAGCGTCGCTCTGGCCAGAGGTCGCGCTCGTCGACGAGCCGCACTGCCCGGAGCTCCGTGACGATTCGCGTGGCCCACGGCTCCGGGAGCCACGCGCCGTGCAGCTCGCCGCGCCTCATCTGGTCGAGGATCGTCGCTCCGGAGATCGCGAGCATGGTGACGTCACCGCCCGAAGCGGTGTCACGGAGGCCCGCATCGCGGAGGAACACGCGGAGGGCGATGTCTTGCGTCGTCCCGATCTGCGTGACGGCGACTCGCTTTCCGCGGAGATCCGAAGGGTGCTCGATGCCGCTCGTGCGCCCGACGACGAGGGACGCGCCGCCGGAGCAACACCCCGTCAGGATGCGTAGGCCTCCGGCGCCGTTCTTCGAGTGGCGCGCGTGATGGACGACGACCGCGGCCGGACCTGCCGTCCCCACCTCGATCGCGCCTCCGATGAGCGCTTCGGTCACCCGTGGGCCCGCGCGGAAGACTCGGGTTTCGACGATGACCGGGGCGAGCGCGCGCGCGAGCCGGCCGGAGCCGAGGCCGGCGATCAACGGCGCGTGCGTGAGGTTCGCCATCACACCGATGCGCAGCGTCTGCTTGCCGCCGGCCGATGCGCTGCGCGCGATCGCCGTACCCGCGGCGACGGCCCCGACGGCGCCCACGATGCCACCGAGCAGCGCCCGTCGGCCGAATCGCTTCATCCGCCTCGCCCCGAAGCGGTGCGCCCCGCGTGCAGCCCGCATTCCGTCTTGGGCGACCACGCCCATCGCCCAGCGCGTTCGTCCTCACCCTCGGCGACCGCGCGCGTGCACGGTGCGCAGCCGATCGACAGGTATCGTCGTCGGACGAGGGGATGCTCCGGGATGCCGTGCGCCCTCAAGTAGTCCGCCACGTCGGCCTTCGTCAGTGTCGCGAGCGGATGCACGCGGACCAGGTGTCCTTCACGCTCGAGGATCGCGACCCGATCGCGCGAGTTGCTCTGATCGCGCCGTAGCCCCGACACCCACGCGCGCGCCTTCTCGCGCAGCGGCGCGAGCGGCGCGACCTTGTTCAGACCGCAGCAGAAGTCGGGATCTCTCTTCTGGATGTCGCTCCCGTAACGCGCAACGAAGGCGTCATTCGCAACGTCCGGCGTGAGCACCCGAACGACCAGCCCGAGCTGTGCGGCGAGCGCGTCGCGGTAGGCGAGCGTCTCGGGAAAGAGAAAGCCCGTGTCGATGAAGACGACAGGCAGGTGCCGCGCGACCTGGCTCCAGAGGTGGAGGAGCACGCCGCTCTGGGCTCCGAAGGAGGACGTGAAGAGGAGCTCCTCGCCGAACGTCTCGACGGCGTATGCAAGGCGCTCCCGCGGCGTCGCGAGCTCGAGCCGCTCGTTCGCGAACGCGAGGTCGAGCTCGTTCACGCAGCGCACTCCCCGGCGCCGGTCTGCACGAGGAAGCCGTTCGTCTCGCCGACGTCGGTGATCTCGTCGGCCTGCGGCGGCGCCGTCACGATCTCGCCGAGGGCGGCGACGACGCGTTTGCCGTCGACGCGCTCGAAGAACGCGGCCGGAGTCTCGCCCGGAGCGTGCTCGGCGTCGTACAGCTTCAGGAGGCCGACGACGGCCTCGGGCACCCGCCGCGCGACGATCTTGACGACCTGCCGGCCGAAGCGTGCGCCGCGTGCGTCGACACCGCCGCCGAGGTGAAGCTGGTAGACCGGGACGGTGTCGTGACCGACGGTCTTGGCCCCACCGTGGAAGCCGAGGTCCGCGATGTGATGTTGCCCGCACGAGTTCGGGCAACCGCTCACCTTGATGAGTGTCTTTGCGGCATCGCCGTGAGCGCCGAGCCCCACGGCCTCGAGCTTGTCGGTGATGGCCTTCGCGACGGCCCGCGACGACGTGACCGCGAGGTTGCACGTGTCCGCGCCCTGGCAGCTCGTGACGTCGCGTGCCGTGTGGAGATCGAGGCGTGCGAGGCCCTCGGCGGAGAGGCGCGCGAAGAGCGCCGGGAGCGAACGCCTGTCGACCCAGGGGATGAGGATGTTCTGGTCGATGGTCAGCCGGACGGTGCCGTCTCCGAACTCGGTCGCGATGCGTCCGAGCTCGCGAAGCTGTCGGCTCGAGATGTCTCCGAGGAGAAGGCGCACGTACACGGCGACATGACCGGCACCTTCCGAGCTCGCGTCGCCGGTGGTCCCCTTCTGCGCGACGACGGAGGTGGCGCGCCAGGACAGGTATTCGGGCGTGCGCTTGCCGTCCTCGGCGAGGATGGGGCCTCGCGGCTTGCCGGCGTACGGGACGGGGAGCGTGAGCTCGGACGCTGCCTCCGCGTCGACCTCCTCGCTGATTTCGGCGTACGTCTTCTTGAAGCCCTCGTCGCCGAGCTTCTTCAACACGTACTTGAGGCGCGCTCGCGCCCGGTTGTCGCGGTTGCCGAGACGATGGAAGAGCCGGACGACGGCTTCGCCGACGCGACCGAGCTCGGAGGCCCGGACCCATTCGTGGATCACGAGCGCATTGCGCGGCGAAGACGAGAGGCCGCCTGCTGCGACCACGCGGAAGCCTTTCTCCCCGTCGCGCACCTCGGCGATCAATCCGAGGTCGTGGATCGCTGCCTTGGCGCAGTCGTTCGCGCACCCGCTGAAGGCGATCTTGAACTTGCGCGGCAAGCTCGCGGCGAGCGGATGGCGCAAGAAGTGCCGGGTGATCGCCTCCGCGTACGGCGACACGTCGAACGGCGCCGAGGCGCACACCTCAGCGAGCTCACACGCCGTGACGGCGCGGACGGAGTTCCCACACGCCTCGCGGGTCGTCAGCCCGGCCTCGTCGAGCCGTTGCATGACGGCCTCTACGGCCTTCAGGTCCACGAAGTGGAACTGGACGTTCTGGCGCGTCGTGACGTGACCGAAGCCGCGTGACCATCGGTCGGCGACGTCGGCAAGGGCGACGAGGCCAGCTTCGTCGAGGCGCCCGAACGGGATCTTCACCCGTACCATCTGCGTCCCTTCCTGCCGCTGGCCGTAGATGCCGCGGACGAGGCGAAACGCGCGGAACTGATCGGGACCGATCTCGCCGCGCTCGAAGGCCTCGAGCGTGGCGACGAACTCGTCGATGTCGCGTGGGTCGGAGAAGCGTGGAAGGGTGCTCGTGCTCGTGCTCGTGCTCATGTCGTGTTCCGTTCGTCGTCGGCGCGGGGTCAGGCGCCGGATGTGACCGCTTCCGTGCGCGTGTCGCCGGACGCGTTGGCTTCGTCGACGTATCCGAGCTCCACGAGACGCGCCTTCACGCGCGCCACCGCCGTCGCCACGTCGATGGCGCTCGTATCGAGCGTCAGCTCGGGAGCCGCCGGGGGCTCGTACGGATCGCTGACGCCGGTGAACTGCTGGATGTCTCCTGCAAGGGCCTTCTTGTAGAGACCCTTCGTGTCGCGCGCGACGCATTCGTCCAGCGGCGGCGCCACGTGGACCTCGACGAAGTCGGCGATCACCGCGCGCGCTTCCTCGCGCGCCTTGCGGTACGGCGACACGGCAGCGACGAGGACGATGACACCGTTGCGTGCGAGCAGATGCGCGACGAACGCGATCCGCGCCACGTTCGTGTCTCGGTCCTCACGCGAGAAGCCGAGTCCCCTGGACAGGTGCGTCCGGACGATGTCGCCGTCGAGCACCTCCACGCGACGGCCGAGCGCGACGAGCTCAGGCGCGAGCGCCGTCGCGATCGTCGTCTTTCCCGCTCCAGACAGGCCGGTGAACCAGACGACGGCGCCTCTCTCGTGGAGCGCACGATCGCGGCGTGGTACGTTGGTTTTGATAGAGGATTTCGTCATAGCAGGCACGTGTCTACTATAATGGAGATGACGGTGGCGGCACGCAAGCGCAATGTTGGACAGGGGCGGTCGGCAGGCGAGGAGACATCGGCGAAGGGCGGCGCATCGGCCGCCGAGCGCCCGATGGAGTCACTTGGAGACGACGTCGGGGCCGCCGAGCTCGCGCGTCGGGTGGCGGAGAACCTGCGGCACAAGAGGAAGCTGCGAGGGATGTCGCTCGACGATCTCGCCAAGGCTTCTGGGGTGAGCCGCGCAGCCCTCTCCCAGGTGGAGACGTGCAAGACCAACCCCACTGTCGGTCTCCTCTGGAAGATCGCGGTCGGTCTCGGGATCCCCTTCGCAGACCTGCTCGGCCAGCCGAAGACGGGGATCAGCGTGCTTCGACGGGCCGACGCCCAGGTGCTGCGCTCCGTGGACGGCAAGCTCGAGAGCCGTCCGCTCACGCCTGCGGGCGCCTCGGCGCTCGTGGAGATCTACGAGCTGCGTCTCGCGGCCCGCGCGACGCACGCCGCCGAGCCCCACGCGGCAGGTACACACGAGTTCCTCGTCGTCCTCTCCGGTTCCCTCCGGCTGCACGTCGACGGCGAGCAGCTCGATCTCATGGCGGGCGACACGGTCTCGTTCCCTGCGGACCGGGCACACGCATACGAGAATCCCGGCTCCTCGGAGGCCCGCTATCACAACGTGATCCTCTACGAGCGCTGAGCCCTTGTCTGATGAACGCGCGTCTATTATGTTGAACGCGTGTTCGCGACGACGAAGTGGCTCGGCGCGGCGGCCCTGACGCCGCCTTCGCCCTCGGCGGCGTCGCAGCCGGCGACCGAGGGTGCGGACGCAGCGGCCGCAGGGGAGGCCCATGTCGCCTCGACGAAGGAACGTCGACCGACCGGGGCCTCGAGGCTGGCGAGCGCCGCTCTCGAGGGCGTGAGCCTGCAATACGACAGCGGCACGCCCGTCCTCGCCGACGTGACGTTGCAGGTGGCGCCAGGCGAAGCGCTCTGTCTCGTCGGCCCGTCGGGCGGCGGAAAATCCACGATACTGAACCTGCTCGCCGGGCTCGTGAAGCCGACGCGCGGTCGCGTGCTCTTCGACGGAGAGCCCGTGGAGGGACCGAGCCCCGACCGAGCCGTCGTCTTCCAGGACGCGGCGCTGTTTCCGTGGCTGACGCTCGAGAAGAACGTCGCGTTCCCTCTGGAGATCGCCGGCGTGCCGAAGGCCGAGCGCGCGGCGCGCGTCGAGGAGCTGCTTCGGCTCGTGCACCTGTCCCGGTTCCGCAGCGCGTTCCCCCATGAGCTCTCGGGCGGCATGCGCCAGCGAGGGGCGATCGCTCGAGCCCTCGCGACGCGTCCGCGGATGATCCTCTTCGACGAGCCGTTCGCGGCGCTCGACGGTCAGATGCGGGAGCTGCTCCAGGGAGAGGTAGAGCGCATCGTCCGCGCGTCACGCACGACCATGGTGTTCGTGACCCATGCGATCGACGAGGCGGTGCGCCTCGGCGACCGCGTCATTCTCGTCGGCGCACGTCCGGGGCGGATCATCGGTGAGGTCCACGTCGACCTCTCGCGCCCACGCCGTGGCGCGCAGGACGTCCAGGCGATCCGGATTGCGAAGCGGATCGCCGAAGAGATTCGGGCAGAGGTCGACAAGGTGGCGAGAGAGGAGGCGGACGGTGCGTGGGGCAGTTCGGGCGGCGCTGACGGTGGCGATCCTCGTCGGCATCTGGGCCGCGGCATCTGAGCTGGCGGAGAGCCCGCTCTTTCCGGGACCGCTGGAGGTCGTGCGTGCTCTCGCGAGCGCGCTCACGCAGGGCACGCTCGGAAGGGCCGTGCTCGTGAGCACGCTCCGGCTGCTCGTGGGCTACGCGATTGCGCTTGGCATCGGTGTGCCGCTCGGCCTCACGCTGGCCCGCGTGCCGTCGATCAAGCGCGCGCTCGGGCCCCTGCTCTTGGGCCTTGCGAGCGTTCCGTCGATTTGCTGGCTCCCGCTGGCGCTCGTGTGGTTCGGCCTCTCGGAGGCGGCCATCCAGGTCGTCATCGTCCTCGGCGCGGCTCTGCCCGTGACGCTAGCGACCGAGAGCGCCGTGAGGCAGCTGCCGCCCACGATCGAGCGCGCAGCGCGGACCATGGGCGCGACGGGCCCGACGCTCCTCTTCCGTGTGCTCCTCGCAGCGGCGCTGCCAGGCATCCTGACCGGCGCGAAGATGGGCTGGACGTTCGCGCTCCGGTCCCTCATGGCCGGCGAGCTCTTGTTCGTGTCCGGCGGGCTCGGGCAGCTGCTCGAGACGGGTCGCGATCTCGCGGACACGGCGCTCGTGCTCGGCGTCGTCGTCGTGATCGTCGCGCTCAGTCGTGCGAGTGAACGTGTGCTCTTCGGACCAGTGGAGCGCCTCGTCGCACGCCGCTGGGGAACGGTGGCAGCATGATCGAAGGAACCATTGCTCGCACGGCCCCTCGCGGCCGTGTCTATCTCGTCGGTGCGGGCCCAGGGGATCCGGATCTCCTGACGCTGCGCGCTCACCGCATCCTCACGACTGCGCGGGTCGTCGCGTACGACGAGCTCGTCGGGCCGGAGATCCTTGCGCTGCTTCCGCCGGACGCCGAGCTCATTCCGGTCGGCCGGCGGAGAGGGACGTGCCCGAATGCGCCGTCGATTCATCCGGCGGTCCTCGAGCGCGCGCTGCAAGGCGTGGACGTGGTCCGCGTGAAGGGCGGCGATCCGATGGTCTTCGGGCGCGGAGGCGAGGAGGCCGCGGAGCTCGATGCGCTCCGCATTCCGTTCGAGATCGTTCCCGGGATCAGCGCGGCGCTCGGCGCGGCCGCGAGCTCCGGGATCCCGCTGACCCACCGGGATGTTGCATCCAGCGTGACGTTTGCGACGGCGCATCTGCGAGAAGGCGTTGAGGACGGCGTCGAGTCGCTCGGGATGCGCGTACCGCCTCGAGGCACGCTCGTCCTCTACATGGGCATCTCGACACTGCGCGAGACGGCGCGTCGTCTCGTCGAGGACGGCCGCGCGCCAGAGACGCCGGCATCCGTCATCTCGCGGGCGACGTTGCCGGACGAGCAGACCGTGATCGGAACGCTCGCGACGATCGCAGACGTCGTCGAGCAGGCCGCACTCCCGACGCCCGCGCTCGTCATCGTCGGTGATGTCGTCGGGCGCCGCGTCGTCCCCGCGCCGCGCGTGGATCCCGAGCGTCTCGCTCGCGAAGGCGACACGCGGCTGGCATCGGGGGCGCGAGCGCGATCCTCGACTGGATCGTGAATGACGCGGATCGATTCGATCCGCCATCGGCGGGCGGCGGTCCGCACGCGCTGAAAGATGCGGAAATTCTCCTGTCCCGGGAGAGTGGGCCACGCGGCCCGTCTCGTGCAATCCTTCGAGGCATGCGTAAGGCCCACATCGCTCGCATGTTCTTCACGATGTCTGCCGTCGCCGCCGCCGGAGTCTGGGCTGCGTGTGGTGGCTCGGATGGGCAGGACGTCGTCCAGACGGACGCCGGGTCCGATACGGGAGGGAATCAGGACAGCGGATCGAACGAGACCGACTCCGGGGGATCGCAGGACAGTGGACCCAAAGACTCCGGCGCGGATGTGAAGATCTACGATGCCGGTGAACCGAACGTCCTCGACAGCGGCGACGTCGACGGTGGCATCCCTTGCGTCGTCGGCGGCGAGCTCGAAGAGGAGCCGAACGACACCGTGCAGCTCGCGAACGAGCTGAATCGCACGCGGTGCGGCGTCATCAAGGTCATGCTCGATGCGGGAGAGAAGGACTACCTCACGTTCGAGCTCGGCGACGCCTCCACGGACTTCTATCTCCAGTACGCGGGCAACGTGAAGGTCATCGTCGAGACCGACGGCTCCGCTCCGGTCGACATCACGCAGGGCTCGCCGGTCCTGCCCTTCAGGAAGGGGCAGCCGTACTCGGTGGAGGTGACGTCGAAGGACAACAAGGAGCAGGTCTGGCGCGTCACGCTCTTCGAGCAGTGAGGCCGTCGACCTGAGCGAGGTCAGGTCCGCGCATCCGCCCTTCGTCTTTCACTTTTCCTTTCCGTCCTCGGCGTCGAGCGGCCGCTCGGCGCCGGGAGGCGCTCACCCTGCTCGCGCCTTGAATGCGCGGACGAGCTCCGCGAAGCGAGAGGCCATCGGTGTGCCATCGCTGCGCCATCGCTCGCG
Source organism: Pseudomonadota bacterium (assembly GCA_023423895.1). Lineage (GTDB taxonomy): Bacteria > Myxococcota_A > Polyangia > Polyangiales > Polyangiaceae > Labilithrix. Next base: position 79,697 of record JAFAER010000023.1, on the reverse strand, counting down.
CAGCGCCCGAGCAGCCTCGACCCAGTCGGAATCGGGGAGCGCCTGCTCGAGCACCTCGCGGAGGAGGCGCGAGAGCGCGGGGGCCTCTCCCGACGAAGAGATCGCGATGGTGAACGGCAGCCTGCGGATGACGCTCGCCGAATACGCCGAGCCGTTCGGGGGATCGTCGACGGCGATCGCGAACGTGCGTGCACGGTCGGCTCCGGCGCATGCGCGCGCCTGGACGGCGGCATCCGTCGTCGCGGCTACGACCAGCCAAGCTCCGTCGATGTCGCTCTCTTCGAACGCACGGCGAGCGAAGGCGATGCGCCCCTCGTCGGCGAGCCCTTCGACGGCCGGCGTCGCGTCCGGGGCGACGACGCGCACGTTTGCGCCGGCGTCGAGGAGGTCCTGGATCTTGCGCTCCGCGACGGTGCCCGCGCCGACGACGAGAACGTCTCTACCCGCGAGCCTCAGGAACAGCGGAAACAGATGCGGAGCGGGTCGGGGTGCTTGATCGGAACGAGGCTCCATCGACGACAGTGTTGCACGATCGGCGCGCGAAGCGGGACGCGGACGCGCCGTGGAGCTTGGTCGTCGTGCGCGTCACGGATCGCTCGAGCGCTCGCGATGACCTCGGAACGGGATCCCGTTTGCTTCGAGACGGGCACGTGTGGTCGCGATCGCGAGATCGCCGACGTCGGAGCCCGCGAACGTGCGCTGGGCAGCTGCCGCTGCGACGAGCGTCGTGCCGGATCCGCAGAACGGATCGACGACGAGCGAGCCGACATCGCTCGTCGCCCGGATGATGCGGTCGAGGAGCTTGAGTGGCTTCTGCGTCGGGTATCCGGTGGTCTCGGCGCGGAGGGGCGTGTTGGCGGCCATCGACGGGCAATCCGTCCAGACGCTGCCGAGCGCACGTCCCTCGTCCGCGTAGTAGCGGTAGGTCTTCTTTCCGACGACGCGGTCGCGATAGCGCCGGCCGTCGTCGTCCACGTTCGTGAAGTGCATGTCCAGGCTGGTCGCCGCGAACGGGGCGCGAAGTGAAGGATCTTTGCCGTTCCAGATCGGGTCGGGCCCGCGTGCGTAGAGGAGCAATGTCTGGTGGCTCATGCCGGGGCCCGTGCGGCTCTTGCTCCCGTTGCCTGGCACCCAGATGACCTCTCCACGGAACCGCTTCGGGCCGAATACGCGGTCGCAGACGCCCTTCGCTTCGTGAACCGCGCGCTGGTCGAGGTGGAGCCACATCGTTCCGCGTGGTGACAGCGCCTCACGGACGACGGCAATGCGCTCCTCGAGCCATGAGAGGTAGGTCTCGAGCGAGGCCCACGTGTCGTCGTAGGCGACGGGCCCCTGCGCGCGCGATGACCCGCGCTCGAGGCGAGCGCCGAAGCTCCTCTCGACCTTGAACGGGGGATCGAGGTAGGCGAGGTCGGCGCTTCCGGGCGCAACCAGATCGAGGAGCGCGAGCGCGTCGGCCTGCACGAGGCGGTTCTCGGGTGACGTCGGCGCGTCGCCGCTCTCGCTCCCGTCGGTTGGCTTGCTCGCGGCGCTGTCAGCGTATTGCGGCGTTCGCATCGGCGGTGGAGTCGGGGCCGGATGACGTGCTCGGCGCGGTGCCTGACGAGGCGGGCGTGGTCGTCGTGGTGGCCGTCAGATCGGAAGACGATCGCGTCGACCCGAAGGGGCGGAAGATGGCTTCGAGCAGCTCCCAGTCGGAGGAGCTGTCGCGAGCTGCGCGGTCGAGGTCTGCGATCCACGGGCGTACCGGGCCGGTGTGCTCGCAGCCGGCGACGATCTCGGCGGGCGAGCAGGCCGTACGGATGTGGAGGTGATCGTCGTGTGGGCCGCCCGGGTTCGGCTGGAGCATGACGTCCATCGCGCGGACGATCGTATCGCCGGACTCTCCGCGTGCGCGCGCCCACTGGACGAGGATGGCCTCGACGTTGCGATGCGCGAAGATCCACTGGATGCGCGCGTCGGGGTCTTCGACCAGCGTCTTCACGAGCAGCCACGTGCGTTCGACGTCGAAGCGGAGGAACCGCTTGCCCTTGTCGTCCCAGGCGAGGCCGTCGGGGCCCACGCGAATGAAACCGGGGCTCTCGACCGGAGCACCGTCGAGCGTCGTCATGTAGAGAAGCAAATCGGCGTCGCGACCGGTGCGGTGAGAGAAGTGCGGCAGCAGCTGACCGCCGGTACGTATCGAGAGATCGCCGACGGAGAGCATCGCGCCCGGGCGCTCGCGAGCGACCTCCGCGGCGGCGCGCTCGATCGACTTCACGAAGCGAGGTAGTCCGTGGTGCCGATCATCCTGGCGCAGCCAGCGATAACCTTCTCCTTCGGGCGGCAGCTCGGCGGATTCGGTGAGCACGCCGCGGTGGGGCATGCCGATCGATCCACCGAACTGCGGCGCGAGCGGTGACGGAGCACGCGCGCAACCAGCGGTCGCGCATGCGCCGATCACGAGGGCAGTCGAGAGCCCGAGCAGGGACCGAGAGCTCACGTAGAGGTTCTACCCGAAAACGCCCGCCATCCCGAAACTCCTGGCGGCCGCGAACCATCTCGTTCGCATCTCCGTTGCCTGCGGACGAGCTCGGTCGGGCACCGGCGGCGAGGCATCAGCGCGCGTTCGAGCCGAGTCCTCATCGGGACAGAGCAGGCTCGAAAGGGTCGATCAGCGACCACGAAGCGCGTCTGCGAGCTGCCCGTCGCGTCGTGCTCGCGTTGCGCGCCGACGTCCGCGCGAGCGGGTGGAGAGCGCGGCGCGGCGCGGGACCTCGGCGCGCGAGCGGGAGAGGGCGCGGCGCGGCGCGGACCGAGGCACGCGCGTGAAGGAGGGCGCGGTGTGGCGTGGGAGAGGTAGGTCGCCGCCGCGTCGTCGAGGGCCGCGGACGCGCACGCGGAAAGACGACGCTGCCAGGCCGGCCTCGAGCCGGGGCAACGCGCCCCGCGCGGAATCGGCTGTCGTGGGCTCGTCCTGGGTTGCGTGTGATGCCTTCCCGACTACAGCATGGCTTCCTGGGCTCTCCAGAGGAGCCCTCCCGGATCGGAGGAGTGGACGTATGGCACTCGACGGACCGCAGCTCGTGTACACCCGAAACGAAGAGGACCCGGTGCTATCGCGGGCTCTCGAGCTCGCGCGTGAAGTCGAGGAGCTCCTCGAAGCAACATCGCCCTCGGCCGCCATTCGCGACCCAAGCGCCCACTCCACCCGCATCGTCCGCGCCATGGCCGCCAGCCTCGTCGACGAGCTCGAAGCCCTCGTCAGCGGCAAACGCCGAAGCGGCGTCGCGTAGTCAGTCGCCCACCCCCGCCTGCCAGAACGACCCGACGTCGCGCCCCGAAACGCACCGACGTTACACTTTCGTCTTCGAACCCGTGGCCGGCGTCGCGCGCGGCCGGCGCGACGCCGGCAAACGAAACGCACCGACGTTACGTTCTTCCGCGCTTCCGCGAACGCGTCGAAACGCACCGACGTTACGTTCTTCCGCGCTTCCGCGAACGCGTCGGAACGCGCGCATCGCTGGCGGGGATCGAAACGCACCGACTTCGCGCGCGCGGCGGGCGGTGTGCCGAACAGGCCGGCGATTGCGCGGGCGGGCAGGGGCGCGCGCGCACGTGCTGGTTGGGGAATGAATGGCTATGGATGCGCGTGCGGGCGCGATGGAGAACCGGCGCTCACGCGGGAAGGCGCACGCATGCCGGCCACCGTGCGCGGCGGCGCATGGCGAGCGCACGCAGACGTGGCTTGCTCGTCAGTGGGCGGGGTAAGGCGGCGGGGCGGAGAGGGCGACGGGAGCGCTGTGCTACGCGCAGGACGATAGCCGCGCGCAACGGACGCCGAGCTCACGCCAGCGCCATGTGCCTGCGGGGAACTCGACCGCGGGCTTCTTCTTCAGGTCGCCTTTGGGAAGTCGCTTCTTGAGGAGGGCGAGTGACGAGCGATACGCGACGCGGAAGCCTTTCAGGATGGCGCGCTCTTGCTTCATGCGCTCCTTGTCCTTGCAGGCGAGCGCGGGGCGGAGCCTTCGGCGAGGGGCCTCCGTCTTGGGCGCAGTGAAGGGATTCGTCGAAAGAACGGACTTCCGGCCGACGAGGCCGATGTGTTTGGCGCGACGTTCCTTCCGCGCGAGCTCCTCCCTGAGATGGACCTCGTGCCGGACGCGCTTGATCCATTCGCCGGCAGTCTCGCCCTTCAGTCCCGGCGGAGTCGCGATGACGAGCTTCACCTCCTTGGGCATCACGCCGTCCTTCCGGAAGTAGACGGCCGGCCGCTTCACGAGCTTCGGGCCACGCCCCATCCGGTTCCACGAGGAAGCGCCGGGCCAGTGACCGACCGCGTCGACGAGGTGTGCTGCTACCGGGTTCATCAGCACATAGACGATCTTGTCGAAGACATCGTCGAGCGTGACCAGTCGCGTGACGCAGGTCTCTTCGCTCGACCAGAGGTTCTCCCAGCGCTTGTGGTGCCCGTTGACGGCCTTCGCCACCATCTTGTGAAAGCGCTCGAGGAACTTCGGAAGCGTCCCGTCCGGATCGTAGACGACCGCGTGGTAGTGGTTGCTCATCACCATGAACGCGAGCACCTTGATCTTGAATCGGCTCGCAGCCTCGGCGAGGCAATACTCGAGGATCTCGTTGATCTCCTTGCCTGGCCGCAGCAGAAACATCCGCTGCGCGATGCGGCGTGTGACGAGATAGAAGGAGCCCGGCACGATTCGGCGAGGGAGACTCATCGCTCTCCCCATCGGTCGCCGCCCAACGCAGTTGCGCACATTCGCACGTCGCGCGCGAAAAAGTTCCGACAAGAGCCGCCGCAGCCATCCGTGCCAACCCGTACGCCCACCGGCCGCGCGCCGCGGGGAGTCGCGTGCCGCCGGGAATCGTACCGACGTCACGGCCGCCGCCCGCCGCCCGTCGCCCGCCGCCCGCCGCCCGCCGCCGGACGCCCGCGCGTTGCGCAGCCGCGGGCTGCCCGCCAGGAATCATACCGACGTTACGAATCCGGCGGGGTGGCACGGGGGATGCGGTGGGCGATGGGGCGCTTACGACGAGGCTAGGTAGCTTGCGATGCGGCCTTCGACGACGCGGACGGCGTCGGCGCTGGAGTAGCTTTCGGGGAGGACGTACTTGCCGTCTTTGCGGCCCAGGTAGCCTTGGTCGACGAACGCGAGGAAGGCGTTGTCGAGGACGGGGCGGCTGATGGCTTCGCGGCAGGCGATTTCGCCGGCGAGGAACATGCGTTCGCCGGTGGTGATGGCGCGCTTGGCGAGGTCCTTCGGGGCGAGGGGGCCTTTGAGGAGTGCCGAGCAGGCGCGTGCGGCGACGCGGTAGCCTTCGACGAAGCTCTGGATCATGCGGACGTGCAAGAGGGCGCGCTCGCGGCCTTCGCCCTCGCGCGCGAGGCGGATCAGTGCGCCGTCGTCGGCGGGCATGGGCGCGCGGTCCGTGGAATCGGTTTCGACTTCGCCGTCAGCGAGCATGGTCGCGACCGTCTCGTCGAAGATCGTTTCGAACGTCGCGTCCGCTCGGAACTGGAACTCGTACTTGAAGAGGCGCGAGAGGGCCTGCACGCGCTCCGCGAGATGCGCGCGCGTCACGCCCTGAGCGGCAGCGGCGTGGAGCGGCGTCGCGATCATCGCGCGCGACACGAAGAAGTGGACCATCAGGTTCTTCGAGATGTCGAGCGACAGACGCGCGACGTCGGGGACGACGTAGACCGCTTCGGGGCCGGGGCGCGGGCGCTCGCGGCGTTCGCCGACGGGCACACCTGGCTGGTGTGTCTCGACGTGTCCGGCGCGGTGAAAGAGCTCGCACGCTTCGCGGATCGCGCCGTGGCGCAGGATCGGCTTCGTGCTGTCGGGCGTCGTCGCGGACCACGTATCGAGTGAAACGAGCAGCGAGGGCGTGAAGCGCGCGTCGTAGCCGCGGAGGATTCGCGCAAGCCGCTCGCAGGCGGCGACGAGGTCTGCGTGCGAGATGCCCCGTTTGCCGTGCGTGAGGAGGGCTGCGGCGACGAGAGCGCTCGGCGTGATCGCCGTCACGCGATTGATCTCGTTCATCACGCGATAGGCGAGACGTGTGACGAGCGCACGCCGACGCGCCGGCGTGAGCGCTCGCTTGCTCTCTCCGAGCTCGGCCATCACGCCGTCGATCGTGAGAAGCTCGCCGAACTGGACATTGAGACGTCCGTAGCGGCCGAGCGCGGTCTCGGCTGCCGCGACGAGGCCGCGCACGTCTTCTTTCTTCTTCTCTCCGCCCGTGAGCTCGCGGACGTATTCGCGCTCTTCGACGACGCGCTCGTAGCCGATCGAGATCGGGCAGAAGTACACGCGCCGCGCAGGACCCGAGCCCGACTCGGCGGCGCCGAGGACGGCATCGACGACGATCGAAAGGAGACCGAGCTTCGGCGGCAAGAGCTTGCCGGTGCGCGAGCGCGCGCCCTCGAGGAAGAACTCGAGCGGCCAGCCGTCGATGATGAGCCGCCGCATGTAGGCGTCGACGACGGCGCCGTAGAGTCGGTCGCCGCGGAAGCTGCGACGGATGAAGAACGCGCCGCCGCGGCGGAGGATCGGGCCGAGCGGGAAGAACGCGAGGTTGTCGCCCGCCGCAACGAGCGGCACGGGCATGTTCGCGTGCATGAAGAGGCGCGTCAGGATGATGTAGTCGACGTGCGACTTGTGGCTCGGCAAGAGGACGAGCGAGCCGTCCTTCGAGGCTTCTCGGAGCCGCTCGATGCCTTCCTCGTCGACTTCGAACGCGCTGTACATGCGGGCGACGGTCTGGTCGAACGCCGTGTCCATCGCACGGAGCGCATTCGGGTCGACCTCCGTCTCGAGCTCGCGCAGCATCGAGAGCGCACGCCAGCCGAGCACACGCCGCTCCGTCTCGCCCTCGCCAGCCATGTCACGAATGACCTTCTGCAGGCGAGGGCTGCGGACGACCTGATCGCGCAGGCGGTCGGCGGGCTTCTTCGTGGGGCCGACGACCGCCTGGCGCTCGCGTTCGAGGCGCCGCAGGAGCGTGTACGTCAGGCGTCGGACGAGCACGTCGTCGCCGGGGCTGCTGCCCGCCTCGTCCGGCCTCGCTTCCTGCTCGAGGAACTCCCGGAGATCGACGGGTTCGCCGGCGCGGAGCGTGACGTGACGCCAGTTCATCAAGAACTGCGTGACCGTGCGGATCTTGCCGGGCCACTCGCGCGGGCCGAACAGCGAGTCGACGATGTTGTGCTTCCGCTCGTCCGGGCTCCGCGTCCAGACGAAGACCTGCGGCACGAGGAGGATGGGCGTCTTCGACGCACGCTGGGCCTCGAGCACCGTCCGCAGGTACGTGTCGCCCTCGGTCTTTCCCCGCGTCGGGATCGCCCGCGGAGCTCCGCCGCGCCGCTGGATTCTGGCGGGGGGCTCGAGGATCGACGGCGGCCGCTTCAGGAAGAGCGCCGCCGACGCGCCCTCGTCGATCGCCCGCCTCAGACGGCCGACGTCGTCGGCCTCCGTGCGCGGAACGAGCGACGACAGCAGACCGCGTCCCGTCATCTGCGGCTCGAGCACCCAGAGCCCGAGGTCGTTCGCGAAACGTATGCGAGGCAGCTCGAGCTTCTTCGTCAGATAGTCGAGCGCGAGAAAGTCGACGAACGACAGGTTGCGCAGGACGTAGATGACGGTCCCGCGCGCCTCCGCCTCCCGGACCTTCTTCGCCCACGCCTGGTCGATGTCGATCTGCTCGAAGAAGCGGGCGTACACCCACTTCAGCGCGGGATTTGGCTCGTACGATGAGAGGCGATCACGTCCCATGCGTGCGTCGTCTTTCCGATTCTTGTCAGTCCGCGCGTCGACGGACGCGTCCCCTCCCATCGAGAACATGGGCCCCCCCCTTCGTCTCTTCTACGAATGTCCGTGCTTGCGAGCCGCTTCCCTTCGCGGCGCCGGTCCTGATCCGAGATCGGACGCAGCGCCGCGGATCGGGATCAGCTACCGAACGAGCGACGCACGACGGCCATGATCTTCTGGCTCGCGTCCGGCGTCAGACCCGTCTTCGTCCCGTACGGCCAGGCGTGATTGAACATCTGGACCTGCTCGCAGGACAGCGAGACGAGGATGTCGGCGGGGGCGTTCGGGTTCGGAGCACCCTGCACCATCCCGCCCGGAAGCGGCTGGCCGATCTGGAAGCCGAACTCGGCGTACATGCACGACTGACGCGGGTTCTGGAAGTTCGACTCCTTGCCGAAGATCTCGATGATCTCCTCGCGGAGCTTGTTGTCGGTCACCGACGTCGTGCCGACGATGCGGAAGTTGTAGAACCGCTGGACGTTCTCCGTAGCCGCCGGCGCCGTCGTGCCCGGGAGCAGTCCCGGCGGCAGGAGTCCGGGCGGAAGGAGCTGGGCGGCGCCCGTGATCCACTGCTGGATCTGCGGGGGCAACTGCTGGGTGCCGACGGCCGCGCCGGGCTGGGTTGCCTGCTGCTCGAAGTCGAGGAGGCGGTGGACGGTGACGGGCTGCTGCTTCATTCCCTCGAACGGCTGCGAGAGGCTGGAGCTACATCCCGTCCCTGCGACGAGGGCGACGAGGGAACCGGCAGCGACAAGAAAAACAGCGGCAATGCGCTTCATGGCGCGGACTCTAGCATGCTCTCCAAGGCCGGAGTACGAGGTAGGCTTCACGAGAGAGCGCGCTCGCGGGTGCGGCCCGATACGCGGCGCCCCTCCGTGAACGCGACAGCGAGGCAAGCAGCATGCTCCGGATCAAGAAGATCGACCACGTCGCCATCTGTGTCTCGGATACGGATGAGGCCATCGCGAAGTACAAGCAGGTGCTCGGGCTGGATCCCGAGGTGCGTGAAGTCGTCGCATCGCAGAAGACCGAGGCGACGCTCCTTCCCATCGGCGAGACGAGCCTCGAGCTCATCTCTCCGAAGGGCAATGACGGGCTTGCCCGGTTCCTCGAGAAGAAGGGGCCGGGGCTCCATCACATCGCGATCGAGGTCGAAGGGATCGAGACCGCGCTCACCACGCTGAAGGCCCTCGGTGTTCCGCTCATCGACGAGACGCCTCGCAAGGGCGCCCGTGGGCACAAGGTCGCGTTCCTTCATCCGAAGGCGACCGGCGGCGTCCTCGTCGAGCTCGTGGAGCCCGACGGCGACCACGCGTCGGCGGCAAGCGCCGCGGGGGCCGAATGATCTTCCGTCAGCTCTTCGACAAGGAGTCGTCGACGTACACCTATCTCGTCGCGGACGAGAAGACCGGAGAAGCCGCGCTCGTCGACCCCGTCGTCGAACACGTCGAGCGGGATCTGAAGCTCGTGTCCGAGCTCGGGCTGCGGCTCGTCAGCGTGTTCGACACGCACGTGCACGCGGATCACGTGACCGGCGCCGGCAAGCTCCGCGACAGGACCTCGGCGACGACGCACGTGTCGGCGCAAGGCGGCGCCCCGTGTGCGGACGTCGAGATGAAGGACGAGCACGTCACGAAGGTCGGCTCGATCACGATCACCGCCCGCGCTACGCCCGGTCATACGAACGGCTGCATGAGCTTCGTCGTCGCCGGCGAAGGAGAACGCCTCCGCGTCCTCACCGGAGACGCGCTGCTCATCCGAGGCTGCGGCCGGACGGACTTCCAGGAAGGCGACGCAGCGACCCTCTGGCGCTCGGTCCACGAGAAGTTGTTCACGCTGCCGGACGAGACCTTCGTCTATCCAGCGCATGACTATCGCGGATTCACCGTCTCGACGATCGGCGAGGAGAAGCGGCTCAACCCGCGGCTCGGCGGAGCGATGACGCTCGAGTCGTTCGTCACGTTGATGAAGAACCTGGACCTTCCGCCTCCGGGGAAGATCCACGAAGCGGTGCCGGCGAACCGCGCCTGCGGGCAGCGCGCCTGACGCGAGGCCACTGCGGTCTCGGTACCTCTGTGTAGGATGCACTTAGCGGCCTAGCCCGCGCACACGAAGTCGGCGCCCTCGACGAAGCCGCGATCGGTGAGCTGCGCACGCACGATGTCGCGTGCGCCGAACACCGCGATCGCGACGATGACGAGGGCGCTCTCGTTGCGGGCGCGGGCAAGCCCGTCGTCGACCGTGAGCACCGGCGCTCCGCGCCGCGTGCGCCCGATCTTGAGCGGATCGATGTCGATGAAGAAGGAGACCCGCGCGCCGTTGGCTTCGAGCTCGCGCGCGAGCCGGCGGCCGTAGGCGCCGGCTCCCCAGATGCCGAACGGGCGATCGATCCGCTTCGCGAGATGGCGCGCGCGGAGCCGGCGGAGCGCCTCGAAGGAGAGGCGCGGATCGGTCCACGTCGCGTTCCGACCGTGGATGCGCCAGCGGAAGAGGACGTGCGGGACCTTCGCGATCCCCCAGCCGGCCTCCACGAGGCGGAGCCAGAGGTCGTAGTCCTCGGCGAAGTCACCACCACGAAAGCCGCCGACCGCATCGAGCGCCGCGCGGCGGAGCATCGTCGACGGATGGCACACCGGCGCTTCGACGAAGATCGATCGTGCGTGGTCTTCGGCGGAGACGAGGCTGTTCTGCCACCCCACGTACCTGCGGACCCCCTCGGCCACGTTCTCGCCGAAGGGCTCGACGAGCGTCGCGACCGCGCCGAGGGTAGGATCGGCCTCGAGCAGCGCGCGCTCCGCGGCCAGACGACCCGGCAGCGAGACGTCATCGGCATCCATCCGAGCCACGAGCTCCCCGCGGCATCGCTCGAGCCCGCACATCAACGCGCCGGCGATCCCGACGCCGCCGGAGGCCATGCGGACGACCCGCCGGCCCTTCGACGCGAGCGCGAGCTCCTCGACGATCGCCGGACCGTCATCGGTCGAGCCGTCGTCGACGAGGACGAGCTCGTCGTCGGGGCTCATGTCGGCCAGCACGCTCGAGGCGGCCTCCTCGATCGTGCCGTGAGCGTTCCGGTAGGGAAGAAGGACGGAGATCACGCTCGTCGACGCCTAGCGCGCGGGCGCTCGCTCCGGGAAAAAGCGAGCTGGAGAGGCCGCATCCGCGACCACGGGGAGCGCGATCGCCCGACCGCACGGCGGCCATACAGAAGGCCATACAGAAGGGACTGCAAGGGGTTAGCGATCGTCGTCGCCGATCGCATCCGCTGGAGCATCCGAGGGAGGGGCGGACCCGCCTCGTGACTGTGCTGTGACACGGCTGAAAGCTAGCCCGAGCGGGCGAGAGTTGGTGTAACGTCCGGCACCATGATCATGTTCGGGAAATCCAGGGCAGCCGCGACCACGGTCGCCTTCGCTCTGGCGTCGTCCTTGAGCCTCTCGCTCGCCGCTCCTGCCGCTGCGCAGCCGGCCGACAAGCCCGCTGCCCCGAAGGCACCCGCAGCTCCCGCCACGGCGGCTGCGCCGAAGCCCGGCGACGCGAAGGCACTCTTCACGGCCGGCGAGAAGAAGTTCAAGGCGAACGATTTTGCCGGAGCGCTCACCGACTTCGAGGCGTCGCAAGCTGCCAAGGCGGATCCCGCAACGCAGCGCTACATCGCGATGAGCCGCGACAACCTCCAGCAGTTCACGGAGGCCGTCGCGGCGTACGAGAAGTTCATCGCCGACAATCCTCCGAAGATGCAGAACGAGGTCGAGGAGGCGAAGAAGCGCGTCGAGGCGATCAAGGCGATGCCCGGCAAGGTGAAGATCGAGACGACGCCGCCCGGCGCCTCGATCGTCATCGACACGGCGCAGACGCCGTACGAGAAGGTCACCCCCGTCGAGATCGAGCTCGCGCCCGGCAAGCACACCTTGCTCATCGGAGCCGAGGGCTACGAGAACACGACGAAGGAAATCGAGGTCGGCTACGCCTCGAAGCAGGACGTGAACGCCGAGCTGACGAAGAAGGCGCCGCCTCCGCCGCCTCCGCCGCCCGTCGTCGCCGAGCAGACTCCGGCGCCCGCTCCGGCCCCGCCGCCTCCGCCGCCGGAGCCGCGCAGCAAGGTGCCCGCATACGTCACCGGCGCCGTCGCCATCGTCGCTGCCGGCGTTGGTACGGGCTTCGGCATCAAGGCGCTCCAGCAGTCGAACGACTTCGAGAAGAGCCCGACGACGAAGAAGGCGGACGACGGCGAGAACAACGCGCTCGTCGCCGACATGATGTTCGGCATCGCGATCACGTTCGGCGTCACCAGCGCCGTCCTGTTCCTGTCGAACGACTCGCCCTCGACGGCGAAGGCAGCGTCGCCGAAGGTGGCAGCTGCGTCCAAGCCGAAGAAGAAGAACGTCACCGTTATCCCCGCTCCGTATGTCTCGCCCACCGGCGGCGGCATCGGCACCGTCATCAAGTTCTGAGAGACCCGACCATGAAGATCAGCAAGATCCAGAAGGGCCTCGTCGTCCTGACCGTGATCGCCGGGATGTTCGCTGCCGGCTGTGAGCTCATCGTCGATTTCGATCGGACGAAGATCCCGGTCGAGGTCAGCGAGACGGGGACTCCCGACGTGAACGTCCCCGAGACGTCGACGTCCGACGGAGGCTCCGACGGCGGCGACTCCGGTGGAGACGACAGCGACGGCGGCGACGCCGACACCAATCCGTAGGCAGCCAGCAGCAGCTGGCGCGTCGAGGCGTCGAAAGCGCCTCGTGAAGCGGCAAGGGAGCTTCCCCTGCCGCTTCTTCACGTTCGGCGCGGTGATGTCAGGCGATGGGCGGGATGCGCGGCACCATCACGTCAGGTGCCGCGCCACTTCGTCCAGGTCCGGCGGAAGCGCGATGGGCGTGTTGGCGAGGGCGGCTTCGACCTCGGGCAGCTTGCGTTCGTGGTAGCCGAGCTTGAACTCGGTGAACTTGAGCGCGCTTGCGGTGGAGACGATGACGACGCGTTCGTTCGCGCCGATCGTGCCGCGCTCGCGCAGCTTCCGTGCACACGCGAGCGCCACGCCCGTGTGCGGATCCGCGTAGAGGCCCGATCGATCGGCGCGCGCACAGGCGTCGGCGAGCTCGGACTCGTTGGCCTGCTCGACGACGCCAGCCATCGCTTCGAGCGCAGCGATCGCACGCGGCCCGCTCACCGGGTTACCGATGCGGATCGCGCTCGCCTGCGTCGCCTTCGCGACGACCGGTGCGATCGCGTCCTTCGTGCCTGCCTGGTATGCAAGGTACATCGGGTTCGCATTCTCTGCCTGCGCGATGCAGAGGCGAGGCAGCCGGTCGATGACGCCGAGCTCCTTCGCCATCGAGAATCCGGCCCAGAGCGCGGCCGAGTTGCCGAGGTTTCCGCTGGGGATGACGACCCAGTCCGGCGCTTGCCAGCCGAGCTGCTGGGCGATCTCGATCGCGACGGTCTTCTGGCCCTCGATGCGGAGGGGGTTCATCGAATTCGCGAGATAGACGAGACCTCGCGCTGCGAGCTCCTTGACGATGCGCATGCAGCCGTCGAAGTCCGTCTCGAGCGCCAGTACACGTGCACCGTGCGAGAGCGGCTGCACGAGCTGAGCGACGCTGACCATTCCCCGTGGCAGGAGAACGACGACCGGAAGACCGGCAGCCGCTCCGTACGCCGCGAGCGCTGCCGACGTATCGCCCGTGCTCGCGCACGCGATCGCACGCACCTTCAAGGCTCCCGTGCGAACCGCGTGATTCACGACGCTCACGAGGACCGTCATGCCGAGGTCCTTGAACGAGCCGGTATGGGTCGTTCCGCACTGCTTGACGAGCAGCTCGCCGAAGCCGAGCTCGGAGGCGAGACGGCGGACGGGCCCGGCCTGCCACGAAGAGGAGACGAGCGGCGTCATTCCTTCGCCGGTCGTGACGAGCGCCTCCTCCGGGATCTCGGGCGCGACCCATTCGCGTTTGCTCCACACGCCGGACACGGTCGTCGGTGACCAGCGCTGGTCGAAGAGTGCGCGCCAGTCGGCGCCCCTCATCTTCGCGAGCGCGCGCATGTCGTGCTGGACCGTAAGCAGGCCGTCGCACTTCGGGCAGCGATAGATCGCCTGGGTGAGGGGATAGCTGCCATCACAGCCGCGGAAGCAGCGAAACGTCGCGGAGAGCCCCATGACCCTGGAATAGCACCCTTCTTGGGTGACCGAGCTCGAGCGCGTCAGCGATCTTTCACGCAGCGCAGGAACGGCGTACCCACCGGCGACGGTCGGCATGTCTCGTCGCTCGCGCAATCGGCCGACGTGCAGCACACGGTCGCGCACCGACCGAGCTCGCTGTCGCAATAGCGGGACTTGCACTGGCCGTTGTCGGTGCACGTGGCGCCAAGGTCACGCGCGCCGCGGCTGACGTTCGGCTCGTAGCACCACTTGAGCTGGTCGTTGCCCGCGCCGCCGTAGGCACAGACGTTGTTGGTGAACCCGAGCGCGGTGCAGTCGGCCGCGCTGCAGCACGTCGGCGTGCAACGGGTGTTCGCCGAGAACGGCTGGACGCAGTTGTCGTTCTTGCAGTCGGCGTTTCCGCTGCACTGTAGCGTGAGGTCCTTCGCAGACCCGCCATTGGGCGCAGCGCAGATCCAAGCCGTGTGGGCGTCGACCGTGCCGACGCGGCACGTGCTGCCGGACGCGCATTGACTCGGCTCGCAGCACGTGTCGACGCACCGCCCGCCGGTGCAGAGCCCAGACCGGCACTGCGTATGGGTGGTGCACGCCTGTCCGCCGACGCGTCCACCGGTCGAAGGAGGCGAGCGATCCGCTCTGTCCGCCGAGACGCAGTAGTTGCCTCCCGTGCCGCCGGCGAAACACACGAAGCCCGCGCCGCACTCGGCCGACGTGCAGCACGGCTTCGTGCAGATCGGCTTCGAGTTCGCCGGCACGATGGCCGTCGTGAGGATCGTGCTCGTCCCGCAGAGCAGGCCCGAGCGGCAGTCGCCGTCGACCACGCAGTGGCCGCCGAGCGGGGAGGGACCGCTCGGCGCGTCGCTGTCGGCGCCCGCATCGGTGCCGGCGTCTTCGTCGATGGGCACGTCGTCGTCGCTGCCGTCGGGCTGCGTCGCGGGCGGGACGCAGAGGAGCCTCGTCGTGTCACAGACGAGGCCCGAGGGGCACGACGTCGGATCGACCCCGCTGCACCTGTATTCCGGCACCTCGCTCGGCACGATGAGCGAGCAGCCGACCAGCGCCATGGTCGTCGCGACCGAGCATGCCAGCACGCTGCGGATGCGGCCCGCCATCAGAACCTTCCGCTCACGAAGAGAGCGCCGCCAGTCGAAGCAGGCGCAGGAAGGAGCGAGACGTGCGCGGAGCCGGTCTTGGTGGCCGGCGCCGAATCCTTCGTGCGGCCGAAATAGAGCCATCCGGCCGCGAGCGCGGCGACGACGCCGACGCCGAGGCTGACGTCGGCGATCACCGCCGCCGTGTGCGCGTTGTCGGTCTTCTGCTCGAGCGTCGCGTAGGTTCCGTCCCGGCCGGTGACGAAGCCGTCGTTCGGACGCGTGCTCAGGGCATAGATCCCGAGGCCGGCTCCGAGTCCGAGACCGACGACCGCGAGGGAGCCGGCGGCGATCGTCAGCGCGTCGACGCGTCCGCGCTGGGGCGGTGCCTTCGGCGCGGGTTCGCTCGGGGTCGGCTCCGCCGTCTCCGTGGGCGCAGTGGACGCGGGAGGCGGCGCCGAGCTCTTGGCGCCCTCGATCCGCTTGATCATGCCCTCGACCTTCGTGCGCTCGGCCGGCGTCACGCCTTCCATGTCGAGGAACGTCTTCAGGTACACGATCGCCTCGTCGTACTTCCCGAGCTTCTCGTGGACGATCCCGAGGTTCATCACGAGGTCCTTCGCCTTCGGATCGAGCCCCCGAGCGACCTCGAGCTCCGCGACGGCTCCCTCGTACCGGCCGGCCTGATAGAGCTCCTTGGCCCGCTGGAAGTGCTCCTGCGCCTTGCGCTGGTCTTCGGTCTGCGCCGCCACGGCCGGCTCGGCCGCTGCTGCAGGGCGCTGCTGCGCGAGGGCCGGCAGCGACAGTGACATCGTCACTGTTGCCGCGGCCAGGCAGAAGAGCGGTGCCCAGGAGCCTCGCCTCATGCGCAGAGAAGGATAGCCGAAGTCATCGAGGTCGCGGGGCATACCATGGCGCGGACCAGATCGCTCGCGATCCAAGCGTCGCTCGGGCGTGATCCCGTGCCGGGGTGTAAGAGCGGCCAGAAGGGCCCGTTTGTACCTACGCAATGGGACACGACAGCAAGAAAGCGGTCCTGGGGATGTTGGTCGGGGTTCTCACGTTCGCGACGGCGAGCCTCGGACGCGAGGCGCGGGCGGACGAAGCCACCGTCACGGTCGGCGACGGTCGGCCCTTCTCGGAGCCACCT
This sequence comes from Pseudomonadota bacterium, assembly GCA_023423895.1. Taxonomy (GTDB): domain Bacteria; phylum Myxococcota_A; class Polyangia; order Polyangiales; family Polyangiaceae; genus Labilithrix. The sequence goes on along the minus strand of JAFAER010000023.1, from coordinate 63,485 downwards.
CCGTCTCGACCGCTTGCCAGCGGCTCGCCGACGCATGCACTTGCGAACGACGACTTCATCGCACGGGAGCCGGAGCTTCGCCGGTCTCCGTTTCGCCTCACGCTCGGACCCGCGGGGATCACGACCGGAAAGGGCTTCGGTTTCGGCGTCGGGGTCGGTGCGGACTTCGGCATGGGCTCCGTCGGCGGACGTCTCGCGGCGTCATGGCTCCGTGGCGAAGGCAAGAGCGGCGACGGCTCGAGCACCCCGACCGGAGACAGCGTGGGGCACTACTCCGGCGAGATCACGCTGGACCTCCACAAGCGCGGGCCTGTTCACCCCGTCATCGGGATGGGCGCCGGCTTCATGCACGTCAGCCGCCCCGACGCACGGAGCGGCTTCGCTGGCGTCGGCACGGGGCGCTTCGCGCTCGAGTACGCGCTCGGCCTCGAGGATGCGGACGTGCGTGTCGGTGCCAGCGTCACGGGAGGCATCGTCGGGCCGGTCGCGAGCGAGGTGAAAGACCTCCGCGCGTACGCGCTCACGGCCGCCCATCTCGCGATCGGTTTCTGACTCATCCGCATGCGGCCGTCCAGCCATCGGATGAGCCGCGCAGCGGGTGAGCGCGCCCGTCCCGTCGCGCGCGCCTTCGCAGGACGAGCTCCGCACAACGACCACGCCGGCGCGACCGCCGGCTGGTAGGTTGTCGGCGTCATGACCTCTCTCGAGGAACAGGTCCGAGAAACGTGTCTTCGGGCGCGCCGCGCCGCACGCGCGCTCGCGCCGCGGTCGACGGAGCACAAGAACGCAGCACTCGAGGCGATCGCCTCCGGGATCCAGCAGAGCTCCACGGCCATCCTCGAGGCGAATCGGCTCGATCTCGAGGCCGCGCGCCAGAAGGGCACCAAGGGCGCGATGCTCGACCGTTTGATGCTCGACGAGGCGCGCGTCGAGGCGATGGCCGCCAGCGTGCGCGAGGTCGCCGCGCTTCCGGATCCGGTGGGTGAGGTCGTCTCGCGGACGACGCGCCCCAACGGAATCGTCGTCCGCCGCGTCCGCGTCCCGCTCGGGGTCATCGCGATGATCTACGAAGCTCGGCCGAACGTGACCGTCGAGGCGAGCGCGCTCACGCTCAAGGCGGGAAATGCCGTCGTCTTGCGGGGTGGCTCCGAGGCCGAGCGGTCGAACGCGGCGCTCGCCAAGGTGATCGGCGACGCGCTCGAGACCACCGGGCTGCCGCGGTCGGCCGTGCAGGTGCTTCCGTTCACCGATCGCGAAGGCGTGCGTGCCCTGGTCCAGCAGACCGAGCTCGTCGATCTGGCGATCCCGCGCGGCGGCGAGGCGCTGATTCGGTTCGTCACCGAGAACGCCCGGGTGCCGGTGGTGCAGCACTACAAGGGCGTCTGCCACCTCTTCCTCGATGCCGGCGCCGACGTCGATCTCGCGGCGAAGATCGTGCTGAACGCCAAGATGAGCCGGCCGGGAGTCTGCAATGCGCTCGAGTGCCTGCTCGTCGACGCTGCGGATGCGCCACGCCTCTTGCCGCCGGTCGCCCGCGCTCTGCTCGCGGCGGGCTGTGAGCTTCGCGGCTGCGAGCGCACGCGCATCCTCGTGGCCGAAGCGAAAGCGGCGGTCCCCGGAGACTACGGTTGTGAGTTCCTCGACACCGTGCTCGCCGTCCGGGTCGTCGACGGGCTCGAGGGGGCCCTCTCGCACGTCGCCGAGTACGGCTCCGGTCACACCGAGGCGATCCTCACGCAGAGCTCGGAGCGCGCGGACCGCTGGCGCCGTGAAGTGGACGCGGCCTGCGTCGTGGTCAACGCCTCGACGCGCTTCCACGACGGCGGTGAGCTCGGGCTAGGCGCCGAGATCGGGATCGCGACGAGCCGTCTTCACTGGCGAGGACCCATGGGCCTCGAGGCGCTGACGACGATGAAGTGGATCATCGACGGCGAGGGACAGGTTCGGGGCTGAGGCGCACGAAGCTGAGGCGCGTCCCGAGTCCCGAGGCGAGCGCGGATGGTCCGTGGCCAGTGCCGCCACGGGAGACGAGAGACGGGAGACGAGAGACGGGAAAGACGCGTAGTCTTCCGTTTGAGTTTGACGCGGCACCTCGCTCGGTCGACGATCCCCCCACACAGGAGACCGCTTGGCCGCGAATAAACGTCCCTCACGAGGGCAAGATCGTCCGCTCATCCGTTCATCCCACGGAGGAGCCGCAGCACGTCCCCCGAAGCGAGCAGCTACGACCAGCAAGCTTCCCCGCCGCGCGGAGGGTGAAGCGCCCCGCGAGCGGGCTGCACGACCGACCGGAGCCCGGCCGCGTCAGGGCGAGGGCCTCAAGAAGGCCAAGCCGCCGGTCGCCAGCGAGGGTCGCTCGGCCGCCGGAGCCGCGCGCGTTCCCGCCGGGGTGAGCACGGCCAGCGACGAAGCTCGCGAGGTCGCCATTCTCATCGCGACCGCGGCGCTCGAGAAGAAGGCGTCGGGCCTCGAGGTGATCGACGTCGCGGGTCGTGTCGACTACGCCGATTTCCTCGTCCTCATGTCGGGTCGCAGCGACCGTCACGTCGCTGCGTTGTCGGCCGCGATCGAGGACGCGCTGCGCAAGAAGAACAAGCGCGCGCTCGCCGTCGAGGGCCTCCCGCACGCGAACTGGGTGCTCATGGACTTCGGCGATGTCGTCGTCCATGTCTTCCAGGACGATGCGCGCGCGGCGTACGACATCGACGGGCTCTGGATGGACGCACGTCGGGTCCCGGTCCCGCTGTCCGAGCCGCGCGTCTGAGAGCCAGCGACACGCTCTAGAGTGAACGGTCGGTTCGTGCGAGCCTGAGAAGGCTCTGTTGCGTTCGATCGACTTCAACGACCTCCCGCGAGCGACACGCGAACGGTTCGTCCGTTCGCTCGTGTCGGACTCGCCGGCGGCGCGTCCGATCTGCCAGCGCACGGCGAAGCCGCGGACCCGTGCGGGATGGCTCGTCCTGTCGCTCGTCGTCGTCGCCGCTCTCGGCGTGATGGCGGTCCTACGGCTCGGCGCCGTCGATGCGCCGGTGCAGGATCGGAGATTCCTCGTCGGCTACATGGCCGCTTTTGCGGTCCTCGGCCTATCGCTTGCGATGCTCGCGCGCCGCCGTGTCGTCGCAGGCTCGCTGCCGTTCACGCCGGGCGTCTACGTGTTCCCGCTCGACCTCGTCGATGCGCGCGCACGGGAGATCGTGCTCCATCCGCTGGCCGAGTTGCAGGCGTTCGACCCCGTCCACCACCTGAAGGGGGGCAAGTACACGCACTCGACGCTGTGGTTCATCTTCTCCACCGCGTCCTTTGCGTTCGAGATTCGAGGCCAGGCCGCCGCGATTGCGCAGGCCGCCGCGGTTCAGGCAGCGCGCGAGAACCTCGCCGCCGCGCTCCAGAGAGGTGGCATCGGTGAGCTCGCTGCGTTCGACCCCTTCGCCGATGCGCGCGCACGTGACTGGGCCCCGGCGCACGACCATGGCCTGCTCGCGCGCGGTCGACCGACGTGGACGCGCTTCATCTGGGCGATCACGATCATCGCGGGCCTCGTCGGGGGCGTGGGGTGGTGGCGCCTGCGCAACTGGCAAAGCGATCGATGGGCATGGTCGCGGCTCGGCCCGACGCCGGACGTCGCGACCGCCGAGGCCTACGTTCGAGGCGGCGGGCTTCGGGCCGAGGAGGTGCGCCGCCTGGTCCTCCCGCGGGCTCGCCTCGCCGAGGCCATGAAAGCGCCCGACGCCGGAAAGAGGGCCGCGGCGATCGAGCGCTTCCTCCTCGCGTATCCGCAGAGCGCGGTGGAGACCGACGCGCGTGCGGCGCTCGGCGATGCGCTCCACGCCGAGCTCGGCGCGCAGAAGACGGTGACCGGCCTACGCGCTTTCATCGCGAGGTGGCCCGACGCCCGCGAGGTCCCGGCGGCGAGGGACGAGATCCGCCACCTCTACCGGCAGACGACCGAAGACTTCCGCGAGCACGCCAACGTCGCGGACAAGAGCGTCGTCCCCATCGTCCTCGCGCTGCTGGCGTACTGTGAGAAGGAGGAGCGGCCGATCGAGGTCCGCTTTCATCGCGGCAAGACGAGCACGCTCGTGGTTGCAGACCGACTGCTCGCGAAGGGGCTCCTCGAGGACGACGGCCCGGCGCCCGGCGGCGGCGCACCCGTGACACCCCATCTCCAGCTCGAGCCGGAAGCCCCCTCTGGTCCTTCCGGCTCCGGCTCCGACGACCCATCCGCACGCGAGGCGGCGCTCGTTGCCGGGCTCGAGCGGAGCTTTCAGGCCGTGTTCCCCGCCGGTGTCCTCACACTGAAGCGCGGGGCGCCGCTCGCGTCCCGCGAGGTCGGAGGGCCCGTCACGGAGGTGTCCGCTCCGACGATCGCGGTCGACTACGAGCTCGGCTGGGCCGGCACCACGTACGTCTCGCGCGATGGGCGCCGACGTCACCTTGGCATCTTCGTTCGCCTCGATGTCACCATCCAGGTGCCGAACGAGCCACGGGTGCTCTCGTTTGCGATGAAGGGCGAACCGCCGGAGACCTTCGTGCTCGACGATGGTGGAGGGGACCCGACTCTGTCGCTGCTGCGGCCGCCGGCAGGCGCGGCGGGGCCGATCCTCGAGGACAGCCGCGCCTACGGCGTCGTGCTGCTCCGGGCCTTCGATCCGATCGCCGCGCAGATGGCCGCGGTGTTCTTCGAGCCGAACGCCGCGCGCGCCCGCCAGGCCGCCATCGACGCGCCCTGATGCCGGAGCGAGCGGCTCCGGGCACGCGGTGCCGGCGTCAGGACTCTCGCTTCCGATAGATGAGGAACGCGAGACCGACGCTGAGGAAGTAGAGCGCCACGAGCGCGCCCGAGACGGCGATCTGGCTCGAGATCTCGGGACCCGGCGTGACGAACGCGCCGACCACGAAGGCTCCCACGATCGCGTACCGGCTGAACTTCACGAGCTGCTGGGGCGTGACGATGCCGGCGAGCGCGAGAAAGCCGATGAACAGCGGGAGCTCGAAGACGAACCCGAACGCGAGGAGCATGTGCTCCGCGAAGTCCAGGTAGTACTCCATCGTCGGCTTCGACGTGAGGATGATGCCGGCCTCGCCGCCGACCGAGCCGAGCAGCGAGAAGAAGAACGGGAAGCTGAACGGCAGCGCCACGTAGTACGCGAACGCGATGCCGGACATGAAGAGCGTCGTCGAGAAGAGGACGAACGGGATGATGTACCGCTTCTCGCGCGAGTAGAGCCCGGGGCTGATGAAGGCCCAGAGCTGATAAAAGATGATCGGCGCAGCGATGATGACGCCGCCGACGAGCGAGAGCTGCATGTAGTTGACGAAGGCGTCGGCGGGCGCGAGCGTCTGCAGCTCGGGCGACTGCCCGGCCTTCACCAGCTCCGGAAAGGTCTCTCGCCACGCGCTCGCATACGGCGTCGTCACCCAGCCGAGGAGCTGCTCGCGGAACGTCCAGCAGACGACCGCGCCAGCGACGAGCCCCATCGCGGCGCGCATGAGGCGCTTGCGGAGCTCACCGATGTGCTCCCAAATCGTCATCTTGATGTCCGACTCGGGATCTTCGTGCGTCAGCTCACGGTCCATCTCGGCAGACATCAGCTACGAGCCTCCACGCTCGTCGTGGCCGCTTCGGCCTCTTCGTCGGCGCTCTCGGCTTTGCCGTCGACCTCGGACGGCGCGATGCCCATCAACGTGCGCGTGTCCGCCGCCGGGCCGCTCTCGGAGGTCGAGGCCTCGGACGGTGGCTCGTACGGCACGGGCAGACCGATGAGCGTCGGGCCGACACCCCCTTCGATGGCGTCCGTGTCGGGCTCCGGCTCCGGCTCCGGCGGAAGCTCGGCGTCGGCATCGCCGACGACGTAGAGCGGATCGCGTGCCCATTGGCTCTTCGGGAGCGTCTCGGCGTAGACGATGGCGTTGTCCGGCAGCGCTGCGTAGGCGTCTGCGCCGTCGCGCGGGTACTCGCGGTCGCGGACGACGTAGAAGTCGTCACCTCCGCCGTAGCCCGAGCTCGAGCTCGAGCTGTAGCCGCCCTGCGCCGCCGGTCGCGTGACCAGGTCGTCCTCGACGCGGGCCATGCGCTGGACCGCATCCAGCTCGCCGCGGGCGAGCTTGCGGATCTCGGCGATGTCGTCTGCGAGACCTTCGGAGCGGAGCGCGTCGTCGATGCCCGATTGGGCGCGAAGATCGGCGGCCGCGCGCCGGATCTTCCCGGCCCATTGGCCGAGGCGACGGAGCATCTTGGGCAGGTCCTTGGGGCCCATGACGACGAGCGCCACGATGACCACCACGACGAGCTCCGAGAAACTGAAGCCGAACACGTTACGGGCACGGTAGCACGACTGCCTTTGTCGGGTGCCGTGCTATGGCAATCGCGTGCTGCCGACTCGGCCATCCTCCAGCTCGGGCTCTCGGCCGGGCATCCCCGATCGCGCCGACGGTCAGGAGGAGTGCGCTCCGGACAGAGCCGGCAGTGGCCGCCGCGTCGCGCTCCAGGGGATCCGACCCGACCTCCTGGCCCGTGCCATTCCCGGGCTCACGGTCGAGGAGGCGCGACGGGTCGTCTCCCAGGTCCACCGCGACGAAGATCCCGCGACGCCGAGCTCCGGGATCCGCAGGAGCTCGCGTGAGGCCGTCGTGCGCGCCGGCTGGGTTCCGCAGCTCGAGGTCACGGCAGAGCGCGCGAGCCGTGTCGACCCGTTCGTCAAATACGCGCTTCGTACGGCTGACGGCCACGTCGTCGAGACCGTTCGTATTCCCCTCGAGCGTACCGGCCGCTTCTCGGTGTGCGTCAGCTCCCAGGTGGGCTGCGCGCTCGCGTGCTCCTTTTGCGCGACCGGACGTCTCGGCCTCCTCCGCAACCTGGAGACGTGGGAGATCGTGGAGCAGGTCCGCATCGTCCGACGGCGGCTCGAAGGTCGCGGCCGCGGGCCGGAGCGGGTCCACGGCGTCGTCTTCCAGGGCATGGGCGAGCCCATGGCGAACCTCGACCGCGTGCTCGCCGCGATCGACGTGATGAGCGATCCGAGCGCGCTTGCGATCGATGCGCGCGCAATCACGGTTTGTACGTCCGGCCTTCCGTCCGGCATCCGACGGCTCGCCCGCGAGGCTCCGAAGGTCCGTCTCGGGATCTCGCTCGGCTCGGCGCTCGCGAGCACGCGGCGCAGCCTCATGCCGATCGAGCGCACGCACGCGCTCGAGGACGTGATCGCCGCGGCGTGTGAGCATGCGCTCGAGACCGGCCTCGCGCCGATGTGGGCGGTGACCCTGCTCTCCGGCGTGAACGACGGGGTCGAGCACGCGCATGCGCTCGCGGACCTCGTCGCGATGTTCCGTGAGCGCACCGGGCGGTCGCCGCGCCTCAGTATCATCCCGTACAACGCCATCGGCACGAGCGAGACGGGCGCTGCCGATCCGTTCGTGCGCGCCGCCGACGATCGCGAGCAGGCGTTCCGCGACGCGCTCCGGGAACGAGGGGTCTTCTCGCACAAGCGATACAGCGGTGGTGGCGACGTCGACGCCGCGTGCGGGCAGCTCGCGGCCCGCGCCTGAGTCGGCCTCGTGTCAGTTGTGCCCCGTGGGGAGGGCAGGGCGACGGGCAGCTACCGCTGACCGTCCGGCGCGGAAAGCGGTGATATGCTCGCCGACGATGCGAGGGGTCCTGACGCTCGCCGCGGTCGCGGCAAGCCTGCTCGTGCCCGTTGCGGCGAGCGCCTCGCCCGAAGATGTCTTCGGATACGGCGGTCGAACCAGCGCGATGGGCGCGACCGGCGTCGCGCATGCGAGCGGCTACGAGACTGCGTGGCACAACCCCGCGCTCGCCGCGACGATCCGCGAGAACGAGCTGACCCTCGGCTTCGGCGGCGCGGTCTTCGCGCTGGACGCCGTCGGCGAAGGCCTGCCCGGACGCGTGCCGACGCAGCCCGCGAAAGGCATCACGATCGGCGCCGCCATCCCGGTTCCGTTCGGCGGCAAGCTTCGGGACCGCGTCGGCATCGGGCTGGGGTTCTACACGCCGACCGACGTCATCGTGCGCGGTCGGGTGCTCTACCCGGAGACGCCGCAGTTCCCGCTGCTCGGAGACCGAACGCAGTCGCTGATGATCCGTGGCGGGGTCGGCGCCGACATTGGCTACGGCATCCGGGCGGGCGTTGGCTTCGCCGCCCTGGCGGAGATCGTCGGGACGGTCGTCGCCGCAACCGACGCGACGGGTCGAGTCGGCACGCGCGTGGAGAACCAGCTCGTCGCGACGTATGCGCCGATCCTGGGCGCGACGTGGGACGTGCCCGGAACGTCGAAGGTGCGCATCGGCGCGACCTTCCGGGGGACACTCGACGCGCGCTTCGCCGTGATCGTCGACGGAACGAATCTCTCGTCGATCGCGCTCCCGCTGCTGAACATCTCGGGGCTCGCCCAGTACGATCCGGCGCAAGCGGCCGTCGAGGTCGCGCGCGTCGAGAAGCTGAACGTCGTGGCCGTGCAGGCCGTGTACAAGAAATGGAGCGACTTCCCGGGCGTCCTCGAGCCGACGGTCGCTTGCAGCGAGGGCGGGCCTGGCGCGTGCGGCCTCGTTCCGCCGTCGATCGACTGGCGAGACACCATCGTCGTCCGGATCGGCGCCGAGCAGGGCTTCGCGCTGGCACCGGGCGTGATTCTTCGCGGCCGAGGCGGCGCCTTCCTCGAGACGTCCGCGCTTCCCGCAGACGTCCCGGCGTCCGACGCCTTCGACGTCGGGACGAAGAGCGTCGTGACCGTCCCGACGCGCTACTTCGACTCGACGCGGCTTGCCGTGACGACGGGCTTCGGCGTCGCGCTCGAGGAGCCCCTTCCGCCGATCGACGTCGACTTCTTCGCGCAGTACCACGCGCTCTTGCCGCGCACGATCGCGTCGTCCTCACTGTCGCGTGGAGAGTCGTCCGGGCACGTGAAGGCGTTCGGGCTCACCGCCGGGGTCAAGTTCTGATGCGCCGGGCCCTCGCGCTCACCGTCGTGGCCGTTGCGATCGCGCTCGCCCAGGAGCGGTCCGCGCGAGCGAATCCCCCGGACACCTTCGGTTTCGGCTCTCGCGAGACAGCGATGGGGGGCGCGGTCAGCGCAGAGACGCGCGGCTTCGCGGCGAGCTACTACAACCCCGCGGCGCTCGCGCGCTCGCGCGGGCTGGAGGTCGGCATCGGGTACTTCCGGGCGGAGCACTCGCTCGAGATGAACGGTCGCGACAACGGCGTCGATCCCGTGAAAGGGATGAACGCGGGCGTCGTCGTTCCTGGCACCGTTCTCGGCATTCCGTTCGCGTTCGGTATCGCGCTGCATCTGCCGGACGATCGCATCTCGCGCGTACGCGCTCTGCGGCAGGAGCAGCCCCGCTGGGAGCTCTACGACAACCGCAACCAGCGCCTGTTCCTCGCAGCGAACCTCGCCATCGAGCCGGTCCCCTGGCTCTGGATCGGCGGTGGTCTGTCGTTCATGTCATCCACGCGCGGCCGTCTCGACATCCGCGGCGGGGCGAACGTGTTCCGTCCCGACGACTCGCAGCTCCGTCACGAGGTCGACGCGGACCTCACCGCCGTCCGCTACCCGCAGGCCGGTGTGCGCGTCGCGCTCGGCCCGCGCGTCGCTCTCGCGGCGGTCTACCGCGGCGAGTTCCAGCTCGGTCTCGATCTCTCTGCGCATCTCTTCGGCGACATCTCCGGGCTGACGACGGCGCTCTATGCCTTGCAGACCCGCAGCATCAACAACTTCCTCCCGCAGCAGGTCGTGCTCGGCGGCTCATGGGCGGTGACGGATCGCTTCAAGACGACGTTCGACGCGACGTGGATCGACTGGAGCGCGTACGTGGCTCCAGTCGCGAGGCTCGATGCCGTCCTCGACATCCCGCCACCACCAGGCGGATGGCCGTCGACCGTCACCCCTCCGACGACGCCTGCGCCGACGCGTATCGCGCCGCTGGTAATGAAGGATCGCGTCGTGCCCCGCGTCGGGATCGAGTGGCATGCGCTCGGGGAGCGTTCCGCGAAAGGCTATCTCCGCGCTGGCTACGAGCTGGCGAGGAGCCCGATCGCGCCTCAGACCGGGGTGACCAACTACGTCGATCGTGACCGGCACACGGTCTCGCTCGGCATCGGGGGACGATTCGAGGACCTCTTGCCGGAGCTGCCCGGCGCGCTCCTCCTCGACGGCCACATCCAGATGAGCGAGCTTCCGACGGAGACGACGTACAAGTCGAGCGCGGCGGATCTCGTCGGCGACTACACTGCGGGCGGGCGCATCCTCAACGTGGGCGTCACGGCGGGCTTCGCCTTCGAGAAATCGAAGGACCAAGGGGCACGCTCCTCGACGGCGGTGGAGAGACGATGAGAGTCGCGCGCGCATTCTTCAGTCTCACGCTGCTCGTCGCGTGCGCGACGACGGGCGCCGAAGGGGAAGGGGACCGGAACCTCCCGACGGCAGGCGCCGGCCCGTTCCGCAAGCTCGAGGCGGAGGAGATGAAGGGCTTCGCGCCGTTCGTCTTCGACGACCCACAGGCGCTCTATCGCGAGCCCGCCGTGCTGCGCGACGGTGAATCGACGCTGCTCTACGCGGTCGCCCGGCAAGGAGACAAGGACGTCATCGTTCGCACGCGGGCGCTCGACGAGCGCAGCTTCTTCGGCACGAGCAGCCACTTCGGACGGAAGCCGCTCGTCGTGCTCGAGCCGGATCGGCTCTGGGAGCAGGCGCTGTCCGGGCCGTCGCTCGTTCGCTTTCGTGGCGACATTCTCCTCTTCTACGGCGGCGCAGAAGGGATCGGCGTCGCGCGCTCTGCAGACGGCGTCATGTTCCGCAAGGAGCCAGGTCCGATCTTCTCGCGGGACCCGCTTCCCGGCTCGTGGGAGACGGCGCCGCCGCGCGCGCCCTCCGTGTACGTGCTGCCGAACGGAAAGCTACGGATGCTCTACGCAGCCGGCACGGCGATCGGCGAGGCCGAGAGCGCCGACGGCATCGAATGGACGCGCATCCGCACTGGACCGGTTCTCGCTCCCGCGCCGCCGGCACCGCCCGGGAGCCTCCTGCCGAACGAGAAGCCGCCCTTCGATACCGCGGCCGTAGGCGACCCGTGCGCCGTGACCCGCACGACGCCGGCCGGACGCTTTCACGTGCGCGTTCTCTACACGGGCACCGACGAGAGCGGCGCGACGGCGATCGGCTTCGCTGCACGCTACGGCGAGTCGGGCCCGCTCGCTCGCCAGCCTGCACCCGTCTACGCCGTCGGTCGGAACGAGGCCGCGCCCGCGTTGCTCGAGCTCGGCGATGCGTCCTACCTCTACGTGCAGCAGGAACGCCGCGACCTGCGCGCCGCGTTCGTTGCGATCGCGGCCGCGTATGCGCCGGCGAACGAGACGTTGCCGCCGCCCGAGGACTTCCCCGACTCGCCTTGACCGATCATTCGTCGGTCGGTGTTTGCGACGCGAACGGGTTCGCCGGCAGTGCGAGCTCGCCGCCCCCGATGCGGCTCTGGTTGTCGACGAACTGCGAGTCCTCCGTGACGTAGACGACGCCCGTCTCGGGGAGCTCGGGCGCTTCCGTCCCCGACACGAGCGACGTTCCGCGCTGCGTGTGGATTCCGACGCTGTTGCCCCGGATGCGCGAGCCCGCGAGCACCGCGGCTGCGCCGTCGAACAGGAGCCCGACGTTGTTGGCGACGACCTCGCTGTCACGGATGACGAGGTTCGAGCCGGTGAAGGCGACGAGTCCGTGGCCGAACGAGCCGTCGTCGTTCGGTCTCGTGGATCCGATGAAGGCATTCTCGAATGACGTGAAGCCTTCCGGGCTGCCGATGATCACCCCGAACTGGACGTTGTCGACGATCGCGCTCGCGCGAACGGTGAGCTTGCCCGCGCTGCCGATGCCGATCCCGTCGAGCGCGATCGTCTTGGGATCGAGATTCGCCTTGCCGTCGCGCCTCGTGCCCCGGACGACGACGTGTGTGAGCGTGGCCTCGGAGCGCGAGCCTTTGCCGCCGGTCGTCTCGTTGACGATGACCCCGGCGCGGCGAGAAGAACGGATGGCAGCGCCGTCGATCTCGGCGAGCGCGCCTTTCGCCACGAAGACGCCGGTAGCTTCGCGGGTCCGGCCATCGGCAATCAAAAGGCGCTTCGCGGTCGCGCGCGCTCGCTTGCCGCTCTTGGTCTCGCCGCGCAGAAAGAGGCCCTCGCCGTCGTTCTCGACGATCGAGACGCCGTCGAGGTCGACCGAAGCTCCCTCTTCGACGTTCACACCTCTGCCGAGCCCGCCGCCCGAGACCTTCTGTTCGGCGGTACCGTGGACGAGGACGTTCTTCAGTGTCGCCGCCGACGGCGCGTCGAGGACGCTCACGCCGTAGTAGGCGTTGTCGACGAGCGCGGTGTTCTCGAGATCGAGCTTCCCGCCCGAGTCTGCCCATGCGCCCATGCCGAAGATGCCGTCGGCGCCGGGCTTCGTCCCTTGAACGACGCAGCCCCTTGCGCGGATCGTCCCGTTGGTGCGCGCGAACAGCCCGCCTTGCAGCGCATCATGGATCGACACGTCGCGAAGGTCGACGTTGCCGCCCTCCGCGTAGATCGCGGCGGACACTTCCGCCCCGCCGTCGTCGAGGGTGCGCCGGACGTCCGAGCGCTCGATCGTCAGCTCCGACTCGGCAAAGATCGTCAGCGCGCCGAGCCGACGTGAGTCGAGGATCGCGCTCTCCGAGACGTGACCCCGCGACAGGCCCGAGACGACGATCGCGGAGCCGGACTGCGAGTGTTCGGCCAGGTTCGTGTCGCGGACGACCGTGCGTTGGAGCGCGATCGAGCTCGCGGTCTCGACGCCGCGCCCGTTCGTCGCGACGACGCCCGCCTCCCAGCTCGCCGAGATGGCAGCGTCGACGAGCTCCACCGAGCCGCCCTCGTCGGCGTTGACCGAGACGACCGCGACGCTCTGGCTGGCGTGCGGTTTCACGCGACGAACGACGACGCGTTCGGCCCGGATCACGCTCGAGGGCTGCCACGCGATCAGGCCGACGAAGCGAGGCGACTCGATGACGACGTCCTCGAGCGTGAGGGTGCCGCCGGCCATGACGCGCGCGCCCTCGTAGTGATCGACGAGGGTGACGCCCTTGACGAGGGCGCCCTTCGTGCCGTTCGCGAGGACTCCATGGACCTCGAGCCCCGTACCGACGAGACGGACCTTCTCGGCGCATCGGCCGACGACGGCGACGTTCGCGCGCGCCACGATGCCTTCCGCATAGTCGCCTGCCTCGATGGCGACGGTCTCGCCTGCCTTCGCCGCCTGAACGGCAGCGCCGACGGTCTTGAACTTCTTCGGCCCGAGCTCCGCATCGGAGAATGCGCCGTTCACCACGAGCGCACCAGCGGGCGGGAAGGGCGCGTTGCAGTCGCCCACCGGGACGCAGGTCCCGCTGCCGATCGCGTCGCGGCTCGCGCCTTCGCAGGCCTTCGCCGGCACGATCGCTCGGCAGCCCCATCCGGATGGGTCCGGCTCGAAGCCGCTCGCGCACGCCGCCGGTCCGACGCGGACGCAATCGCGGCCGCCGAGCAGCGGCATCGTTCCCGCGGGGCACTCGGCCGTCGGGAGGATCTCGCGACACGCTCCGTCGTCGTCCTTCTCGAACTCGGGCGCGCAGGTCACCCAGCCGATGCAGCCCGGGGTTCCTTCGGTGCAGGCGGGCGCGCCCGTGTCGGGCTTGGGGCCGCTCGATCCGCTCTCGGACGCCGAGCAAGCCGTCGTCACGCCAGCGAGCACGATGGCCGCGTATCGGCACCAGGCGGTCATGATCGGCGCGAAAGGTAGCAGCGTTCTGTCGAAGCGCCCGTCGACGGGACCGTCCACCCCGGGATTGCGGGGCGACGCACCGGATGAGCGGCGGGGCGGGGCCGGGGGCGGGGGCGCCGCGGTGGCTGGGAGTCTGCTAACGTCCCGGAGCGATGCTCGTAGGGCTCATCCTCGGCCTGATCTGCGTCACGCCGCTCGTCCTCACCTACCTTTTCTTCATCCGGTGGGTCGACCGCTTCGAGCCCGAGCCCTGGTGGCTCATCCTCGCAGCGTTCGTCTGGGGAGCGCTCTTCGCCACGCTGGGCGGCGGGATCAGCTCGAGCATCGCGCAGGCGGTCACCTCGTCACTGTTCGACGCGTCGCCGAAGGCCATGGATGTCGTCGGCGCCACGGTCTTCGCTCCGGTGTTCGAAGAGACGTTCAAGGGCATAGGCGTCGCGCTGATCGCGCTCATCAGCGCCCTCGGTCTTCGCGAGCTCGACGGGCCTCTCGACGGCGCAATCTACGGCGGAGTCGTCGGTCTCGGCTTCACGCTGACGGAGGACATCCTCTACGTCGCCAACCAGTTCGCCACGAGCGGCCTCGGCGGGTTCGTCATCCTGCTGTTCCTTCGCACCGTGCTCCTCGGGCTCTCGCACTGCACGTTCACCGCGTGCACGGGGCTCGGCTTCGGGATCGCGTCGGAGGCCAAGAGCTGGTTCGTGAAGCTCGCAGCGCCCGTGATCGGCTTCGGCGGCGCGATGGCGATGCATGCGATGCACAACTTCCTGCCCACGTTCTTCGGCGACGGCGGGCTCGTGCTCATGCTCCTCATCTCGTGGGTGATCGACATCCTCTTCTTCGTGCTGCTCGCACTGCTCGTCGTCCGCGATCGGAGCATCGTCGTCCGCGAGCTATTCGGCGAGGTCGGCGATCTGCTGCATCCGCGGGAGCTTCAGCTCGTCTCGAGTTACTTCTCCCTCGGCATGAAGAACTGGGCGGTCCTCTTTTCGAGGGGATGGTCTGCGTTCAGCGTGCGTCGGAAGAAGCAGCTGCAGCTCGTCGAGCTGGCGTTCGTGAAGAGCCGTCGTCGGCGCGGCGAGTACGGACCGGATCTCGATCGCAAAGAAGCGGAGCTCCGGCGGGACATCATGCTCGCGAACCAGCGCGGCGTCTGGATCGGGAGCTGACACCAGCTCGCACGCGGACCGTGCGCCGGTCCGCTGATCCGGCAGGAGCAGGACAATCCGGTCGTGCCCCGCACGCGACCTGACACGCGTGCCAGGGGGGACCATGCAGAGCGAACGCGCACCGCGTCGATTTGCACGTGATTTTCGTAGGTCCGGCGAGTGGCGTGTTCGTTGCTATGGTGCGCTCTCGGAGGTTGTCCATGAGACGTCCGAAGACGAGCGGCCTCGCCGCCTGTCTCGTGTTGTTCCTCGGAGCGTGCGGTTTCAGCTCCGAGACTTCGCTCAGCGCCGGAGATGCGCCTGGCATGCAGGGTCCGCGCGGCGGCGCGTCGGAAGGCGAAGAACCCGGCGGGGTACCGCCCGAGAGGGAAGTCGAGTCCGACTACGAGGCGCCGGTGGCGACCGGTAACGTCGTCTGGATCGCCAACCCGAAGAGCGGGCGCGTCGCGCTGGTGGACGCCTCCACGCTGCAGGTCCGCACCGTCGAGGCGGGCAACGGTCCGACGTACCTCGCGAGCGTCCCGAACCAGCCGGTGGACACCACCCTCGTCCTCAACGTGCTCTCCGAGGACGCGACGCTGATGAAGGTCACGAGCGACGGCATCAAGACCGCCACGTTCAAGGTCGCCAAGCAGGCGAACACGATGGTGTTCTCGAACGACGGTCGCTTCGCCATCGCGTGGGCCGATGCGCGGAAGGTTCCGGACGCGCCGAAGACGCAGGGCTTCCAGGACCTCACGATCCTCGATCTCACGCTCGGCACGTCGACGATCCTCGCGGTCGGCTACCGACCCGTCGCGGTCGGTTTCGCCGAGGGCCAAGCGCGCGCGCACGCGGTCACGCAGGACGGCATCGCGATCATCGATGTCGCCGGCGACGCCAAGGTCGTCAAGAACGTGGCCATCTCGGCCACGCCGAACGAAGACCCCGGGACACGAGACGTGTTCGTCACGAAGAGCGGCGCGCGGGCGTTCATCCGTCGCGACGGCTCGAACGCGATCACCGTCGTGTCGCTCGATACGGACGCACGGACCGACGTGACGCTGTCGGGACCGGTGACGGATCTCGACCTCGCCGATACGGGAGAGCGTGCGGTCGCGGTCGTCCGCGACACGGCGGAGGTCGCCGTTCTGCCGATCGCCGAGCCGACCGACGTGACGTCGGTCACGGTGACGGGCGAAACCATCGGCTCCGTCGCGATCGCACCGGGCGGCAGCAAAGCCCTGCTCTACACGAACGCGCTCGCGGTCGAGCGATTCTCGATCCTCGACCTCGGACAGGGCCCTGCGGTGCGTACCGTGCGCCTCTATTCACCGGTGCTCGGAATCTTCCCGTCGCCGGACGCGCAGCACGCCATCGTCCTGCACGACAGCGTACGCGCGGGCGTGACCGAGATCGGCAACCCGGGCGCGTTCAGCGTCGTGCCGATCGGTCAGACGCTGCCCGCGAAGATCGTCGCGACCTCGGCGCCGCCGTTCGCGGTGGCGACGACGAACGACCGCGCCATCGTCGCCGAGCGTGACGACGCCGCGAAGGTCTACGGCGCGTATCTCGCGCGCATGCCGCAGCTGATGGTGGAGCGCTACCCGCTCGCGAGCCCGCCCATCGCCGTTGGTGCGGTGCCCAACGCAAAGCGCGTCTTCGTGGCCCAGCAGCATCCCGAGGGCCGCCTCACGTTCATCGACATGGAGAGCGGCGTTGCGCGGACGCTCACCGGTTTCGAGCTCTCCGCGCGCGTCGTCGACGGGAGCAAGCCATGAGCTTCGGGAAGGTCACTGTAGCATCGGTCATCGTCGCGCTCGCGCTCGGGGCGGCGGGATGTGGAGATCGGCCCGAGGTCTTCGATGCCCCGATCGACAGGCAGGTGCAGGCGTTCGCGCTGACCGATCGGGTCGCGGTGCTCGACAGCCCGGCCAATCGCGTGGCGCTACTGACGCCGCGTGCGGGGCAGGGCCTCGATCGCACGTTCTTGCCGATCGGGCGCACCGCGGTGCGCGCCGAGGCCTCTCCTGATCAGAAGCGCCTCTTCGTCCTCTCGGCCGGTGACATGCCCCGACGAAAGGACAAAAACGAGATGCCGAGCCTCACGGTGGTCGAGGGGGGAACGAGCCGCCGTTTCGGCCTCGAGTCGCCGCACTCGGGCTTCGCGATCGACCCGCGCGGCCGCTATGTCGCGCTGTTCGCGGCTCCGGCGGCGGGGGCGGCTCAGACGACGTTCGTCGAGAACCCGAACGAGATCGTCATCGTCGATCTGGAGGCCCCCCCGGAGGCCGCCGTGACGCCGCGCACGCTCCGCTCGTTCGGCGGGCGTCCGCAGCGGGTGACGTTCAGCGACCCGCTCTCGCTTCCGGGAGGGCAGCGGCGTCTGCTCGTCGTCGAGACCGATCAGGACGTTCACCTGCTCGACCTCGACAACATCCGGGCCACGCCACGTCGAGTGGAGATCACGATGCGCCTCACGAGCGGCGCGACGGCGGCGGCCGTCAAGCCTGCTGCCGTCGTGATCGATGACGGCGACCCGGCGAGGAACGACGACGCGCGCATCGGCATCCGCGCGGAGAACGACTCCAGCGTGTTCATGTACACGCTCGTGCCGGCCGATCCCGGCCCCGCCGAGGAGCCGAACACCGTGAAGAACGACTTCTTCCCGGAGCCGAACCAGACCGACGTCGGCGGGATTCCGGGCGACATCGTGTTCGTCCGCACCGACGCCGGGCTTCGCCTCGCTGCGGTCGTGCCGGCAGCAAGAAAAGCGGTGCTCGTCGATCCGACGACCAGCATCACCACCGACGTCGCCCTGACCGAGCCTTACTCGCGCATCTCGCTCATCACGAACGTGGTCGGCGGCGCTTCGGGGGCCGACACGGCGCTTCTCTACGGATCGGGATCAGGCGGCTCGCGCGGCGTCGCGTTCTGGTCGCTTGGCAAGACGCTCGACAAGAACTACCGCACCGTGGAGGTGGTCTCGCTGGCGAGCTCGGTCGAGCGCGTACGGGACGTCCCTCCGCCGCGTCCGGAGCTCAAGGTGCTCGAAGCGCAAGGTCAGAGCGCGTTCTTCGTGCTGAACCTCGCGAGCCGGACCGCGGCGCCGCTGACGACGCTCGGACAGGCATCGATCCACGTCGCGCCTGACGGGCAGCGGCTCTGGGCATTCCAGCGCGGCGGCACGCAGCTCGCCGAGGTGACGCTCGAGAACCTACACCCGGTCCAGCTGCCGCTCGATCGCTCGATCGACAGCGTCTTCGACGTCGCGCGCGCGGATGGGGGACGGTCTCTCATCGCCATCGACGCCCGCGGCGGTGTCGGCGCGACGGTGCTCGATGCGCTCGCGCCCGACACCACCGCGAGTCGCTCGTACTACGGCATCTTGCTGGAGGGTCTGTGATGAAGCGCGTCTTGTCCTCGTCCGCGTTTGCGATCGCGTTCGTGCTCGCCAGCGCCTCACCAGCGCTCGCTCAGGACGTTACGGAAGAACCGACCGCTCCCGCGGCGGAGCCGACGAGCGTGTCGCCGGAGAAGCCGAGCCCGGCGCCGCTCGAGCCCGATCCTGCCGTCGGCGCCATCGCTGCTCCTTCGCCTCCTTCGCCGGATCGCACGCCGGCGGAGGGACCGGCGCGCTACGACCTCGTTCGGATCAACGTGGGCCTTCGCGTCGGGCATCAGCCGGCGGCTCTCGCCGGTGATGCGCCGAGCCGCGGGTTCGACACGTTCGCGTCGAACGACGTGCTCACGCAGTTCTCGATCGACAGCACCATTCCCATCGTGACGCGCGGCAGGGTCGTTCTCGGCGCCGGCCTCGGCTGGGACGTCGGCGGACGGTCCGCCACCGTTCGCGGGCTCGAATCGTTGCTCACGGCTCACCGACTGTACGTTCCGATCGAGGGCCGATACCACTTCGGGCCTGGCCTCTTCGTCTTCGGCAAGGTCGCTCCCGGCGCCGTCGCTGCGCTCGCGTCGGTGAAGGACAGCTCGTCACCGAACGAGCTGTCCGGCACTGCTTGGGCATTTGCGGCGGACGCGAGCATCGGCGGGTCGATCCTGCTCGGCCCGCGCAAGCAGATGCAGAAGCGGACCGTGCGGATCTGGCTCACGCCCGAGATCGGCTACGCCTACACGACGACCACGTCGATCCGGGTCGGTCCCGACCGCGCAGAGAGCGAGGTGCTCGGCAGTGATGAGCGCACGCAGCTCGGACGCCTCGCCCTGAGCGGCATCTTCTGGCGCGCATCCGTCGGAACGACGTTCTAGCCGGGATCCGTCGTGCGCGCGGACGCCTCGACATGGGGCGTGCGCGCATGCGGGTGAGGGGGGACGGAGCCGCCACGCGCCTCGTGAAGAGGGAGGCGCGTGGCGACCGATCGCCGTCGCTCCGCTTGCGGCGGCGTGGAACGGCGAGACCTACGGTAGAGTCGCGCGTGCGATGCGTTGCCCATGGGACCACCACCGTTGGAGGGCCCTCGTTCGTGTGGCGAGCGTCCTCGCGGTTTGGCTGACCTTCGCGGCGCCCGCATGGGCGAACGACGCGACCTTCGCGCTCGCGTGGACCGGCGATGCGAAGACGCGGTGCATCGACGAGCCCGCGCTTCGCGCCGGCGTCGAGCGGAAGCTCGGACGCGCTCCGTTCGTGGAGCAGGCGCAGGCCGACATCGTGATCGAAGGGAAGGAGAGCCCCCTCGAGGGTGGTCGCTGGCGTGCGCGTATCGCCCAGCGCGATCGAGAAGGTGTGCTGCTCGGGGAGCGTGAGATCGCAGCAAAGGACTGTGCGAACTTGCTCCGAGCCGCGACCGTCGTCATCGCGCTCGTCATCGAGCCGAATCGCGACGAGGAAGCCTCCAGCGAGAGGACGGCGCCGGCACCAGCGCCTCGTCCCAGGCTTCCGAGCTCGGCACGTCCTGTTCTTGCGCCGACGCCACCGCCTCGAGCCCGAGCCCTCTCCGAGCCGCCGCGCTCGGCGTTTGCTTTGCGCCTTGGTGTCGGTGCGTCCGCGACGGGTGGACTGCTTCCATCGATGAGTGGGTCGGTCCTCGCGGTCGCGAGGCTCGAGCGCCCAGACTCGCCCTGGAGCTTCGATTGGACGGGCGGCTACGCGTGGCCGCAGGCGGTCTCGGACGGCGCCATCCGCGGCGAGTTCTCTGCCGTCGGTCAGCGGTTACGGGGGTGTCTTGCTCTCCTCAGAGGCATCGCGGCGCGCGTCGATGCCTGTGGTGGGGCCCTGTGGGGAGCCATCATTCCGGAGATCAACGGCGTTCTCGCGGCGAGCGAGTCGTGGCGGAGGCTCCTCGGGCCGACCGCGGCGCTCGCCCTCGACCTCCACACAAGAGGAGCGGGGGCGCGACTCGAGGCAGGGGTCGAGGTCCCCATCGAGCGCTTCAGCTTCTCGTATCTGAGCAACACGGGTGAGCCGCGGCACTTCTACACGTCCGGAGGCGCGATGTTTTTCGTAGCGATCGCCGGCCTTCAGACGATTTTTCCATAATGGCCCGACGCGGCGGGGATTACCCGACCGTGCAGCCGTCGTCCGTCGCCTCGTTCGCACCCTCCGAGGACGCTTTGGCGCACGTTCCATCGACCACGCCGCTCGACCCCGAGACGATCTTTCGTGAGCATGCGCCGTACGTCCACCGCGTCCTCCGCCACCTCGGGGTCGCTCCCATGGACATCGACGACGTGCTGCAGGACGTCTTCGTCATCGTCCATCGGAAGCTCGCCGACTTCGAGCAGCGCGGCTCGGTGCGCGCGTGGGTCCACGGCATCGCGATCCGGGTGTCGGCTCGATATCGTCGCCGCCGACGGACCGCCTCGCGTGCGCTCGCATCGGGCGACGCGGTCGAGGCCATCGATTCGAGCGATCCGGCCGAGAGCCTGAGCGCCCAGGACGCTCGAAGGATCCTCGCCGCGATCCTCGACCAACTCGATGACGAGAAGAGGACGGTCTTCGTCCTCTACGAGCTCGAGGAGCTGACGATGCAGGAGGTCGCTCAGGCGATGAATACGCCCATTCAGACAGCCTATTACCGACTGCACGCCGCGCGTGAGCTCGTCTACGCGGCAGTTCGCCGCCATCAGTCCCGGAAGACGTTCAAATGAGCCACGATCCCCCGCGCATTGCGGATCTCGAAGGAGAGCAGCCGCCCGAGGTGGACTTCATGCGCTCCGTGCTGCGTAGCCAGCGCGAGGAGCTCCCTCCGCTGTCGGCGATGGAGGGGGCCCATCAGGCGGCTCGAACCGGCGTTCGGTCAGGCGCCGCCACGTCGCGTCTGCTCTGGCCTGGAGTGTCCGCGCTCACGATCGCGCTCGCTTCCGGAGTCCTGTTGCTCTCGTATTCCCGCCAGCCCGCAGCCGAAGCACCTGCCGCTGCTGCGATGCGCGACGAGACCGGCAGCGTGAGCACTGGCGGAGCTTCGATGCTGACACGGCCAGCGGCAGCGCCCTCGCAGTCCGCGCGACCGAGCGAACCGAAGACTCCGGAAGCGGCCCCTCCGTCCATTCCAGTCGAGTCGCTTCCGAGCGCCAATCGTCGAGCCGCCGCTGTCCGACCTGCCTTGCCGGAACATGAGACGTGTGACGACGAGGTGGAGTTGATCGACAGCGCAGACGCCGCGCTTCGTGCCGGGAATGCGGCACGCGCTCTCCTGCTCACCCAGGAACACGCTGGCCGGTGCGCCACCGGAACGTTCATTCAGGAGCGCGAGCGCATTGCGATCGAGGCGCTCGCCAAGCTCGATCGACTGGGCGCGATGAGAGAGCGAGCTCGCGCCTTCGAAGAGCGATTCCCGTCGTCACCGCACCTCCGTCGCGTGCGCAGTGTCGTCGAGCAACATCGCGTTCGGGCGATTCTTCCATAATCGTCACTCCCTATCGGCATTCATGACCAACACGATGAACTCATCGCGCGTTCGCCCAACGATGCGCCGCGTCCCTCACGGGAGGACGAAGGCGATGAAGACCAAGGCTTCCGTCATCACCGCCGTCGCCTCTTCGCTGGCGCTCGTGTGGGGTTGCTCTGCCACCGACGTGCGTCTCGGCGTGCAGCCGCCGGACTCGGTCCCGTCCTTCGTCTCTCCCGAGAGCGGGACGGAGCTGGATGCTTCTCTCGAAGACCTCGTATCGTATTGCCCCTCCAGCCGCTGTCCGTCCGGGTGGACCACGTGTCCGAGCTCGGCGTTTCGTTGCGACGTGAATCTGCTGTCGGACCCTTTCAACTGCGGCGAGTGCGGAAATCAATGCCCGGGCCTGGCCCGCGGGAACGGAGAGTTCCAGTGCGCAGGCGGCCAGTGCGTTCTGGAGTGCTTTGCGAAGCGAGGATATCTGGACTGCGACGGCATTCCCGACAACGGATGCGAGACCGCCAGCACGACGAACGACAACTGCGGCGGTTGTGGAATCCAGTGTCTCGACCCGGACAAGCCATGCATGGATCTGCTGCAAGGGCCGACGTGCGGATGCCCGGACAACAAGATCCCATGCCCCGATCCTGCCACGGGGCAGTTGGTTTGCGTCGACGCGGAGACGGATGATGGCAACTGCGGGGCGTGCGGCAACGCGTGTGATCCGGCGGGAGATGGGACTCCGCCCGGCGCCAATACGCGCTGGGGTTGTCTCGGCGGCAAGTGCGATCAGCGGAAATGCGAACCGACGTTCCTCGATTGCGACGGGGACCGCTTCAATGGATGCGAGACGAGCGCGTTTTCGACCGACAACTGTGGCGCTTGTGGAAACGCGTGTCCATCGGGTCGGGAGTGCAAAGGCGATCGCTTGATGATGCCGATGTGCGCCTGTCCTGGGGACCAAGTCTATTGTTCGATGGGGTGGATCGATCTCGGAGATACACGGATCGACCTTGCGGGCACATGCACGTCTCTCGACTCGGATGCCGAACATTGCGGTGGCTGCAATCACGCCTGTCCGCGCCCGACAGGGGGGCCCGCAGTGTTTGGCGTGAGCACGTGCATCGCCGGCATGTGCGCCGCGGAGTGCAAAGCGGGTCGCGCAGACTGCAACGGGAATCTGGCGGACTACTGCGAGGTGAACACCGACAGCGACCCGCGAAATTGCGGCGGCTGCGGCATCACGTGTGACGGAATCGCCGGTCAAGCATGCGTGCGGGGACAATGCGTCGTCGAGCCGTGCCCCGAGGTCGAGTACGAGGGAGGAACGGCGCGATGAGGAAGCTCTGGCTGGCTTGCATCCTCGCGGCCGCAGCCTGCGCGTCCACCGATGACGGCCGCAATCCCGACGACGGGTCCCGGGTGGCGCTTCGGCCCGTTGGCGACGACGCCGGGAGCGATGCCTCACTGACGGACGATGATGCTGGGCCCTGTGACGACTGCGAACACTTTCCGGACGTCTGTACCGCCGATGCGCTCTGTCCGGACGGCCCGTTCAATCTGGGAACAGCGGGCGGCAGCTTCGAGGAGCTGGCGGAGGTCACGGCCATTCGTGGGCGCTCTCCGAGCGACGTCTGGGTCGTCGGATCGCTCGGAGCGATCGCCCGGTTCGACGGAACGTCGTGGAGCCGCTCGAGCTTCGGACGTAGAGACACGCTCCTCGGGATGTGGCTCCGCGACACGACCGAGATCGCCGTCAGTCGAACCGACGTCGTGATGGGCGCCCTGCGCCTGTTCGCGCGCGGCCCGGGAGCGCCCGAAGACAGCGAGCCGCCGACCGGCGATGGTTGGAGGACCTTCTACACGCCGCTCCCGCCCGAGAGCGACGGGTACGACTTCAACATCGTCTCTGCGTATGCCGCGCCCCGATCCGACTCGCTCTGGGCCGTCCTCACGACGAGTCAGAGTGACTCGACCCACAGCGGCCTCGTGCGCCTGCGTGCAGCGGTCCAGTCGACGTTCAGTCTCGGTCTTGGTCCGGGGAGCGCTTGTACCCCCGGATGCAACTGGATGAACGGCGTTCACGGGGCGTCAGCGACCGACCTCTGGGCGGTCGGGGCGTCCGGGACGACGATTCGCATTACCGATGCGGAGAGCGACACGCCGCAAGCCACGCTCTACGACAGCAGGACGTCGAACTCCCTCAACGCAGTCTGGGCAGCATCATCGTCCGACGCGTGGTCCGTTGGTGCGTCCGGGACGCTCCGTCACTACGTTGGCGAGCCTTTCGTGTGGGCGACGGTTCCGGACAGCCCGACGACCGCCGATCTCAATGCGGTGTGGGGCTCATCGCCGTCGGACGTCTGGGCGGTGGGCGACGCGGGCGTCGTCCTCCACTACGACGGAACGAGCTGGTCGCGCGTGAAGGTCGCAGGTCTCGGCGGACGTCGTCCAAAGCTCACCGCCGTTTGGGTTCCAGAGCCGGGGCACGTCTGGATCGGCGGGCAGGGCGTGGTTCTATCGCTTGGAGGAAAGCCATGAGGACATGGTTGGCGCTTGTGCCTGGAATGGCCACGCTCGCCGTCGGGGCCCTCGCGGTCGCGTGTGCGGCTTCGGACGACGAAGCGAACGTCCCGGACACGCCACGGAACGAAACCATCATTCCGGATGCGGCCACGACGGAAAGCGATGGGGACGCATCGCTCGACGCGGACGCGAGCGGCTCCCCCTGCAGCACGGATGGTTGGTGCAGGACGGTCTTGCCCGACGCGGACCTCGTCCTCGTCGACATCTGGACGTTTCCCGCGCGCGCCTTCGCGATCGCGCAGAGCCCGACCCTCGGCGTCAAAGTCCTCGAGTGGCGCGAGGCAGACGCGACGTGGGGATACATCGACGACTCGACGCAGAACGAATACGGACTTGGCGCGTATGCAGGCGCGATCTGGGCGCCAAGCGAGGATGAAGTTTACTACGGAGTAGCGCCAGGATACGTCTATCACGGAACACGACCGACGCCCGGCGCCGCCTGGACCTGGACCCGTCAGCAGCTCGGCGACAACGGCCGTCCCGGAATGCTCGACGGCTGGGAACACGGATATCACGCCGGAAGCCGCTTCCTGGCGCTGGGGGTGTGGGGGGCGAGCAAGAGCGACGTCTACGCCTGGTTCAAAAACACCATCTATCGCCGAAGCAGCGATGGCGGTCCATCCGAATGGGTGCCCGAATACGTCGCGGACGACTTCGACGACGAGAACGAGCACCTGTTCTTCACGAGCGGGGCGGGGGCCGGCCCGGGTGACGTCTGGTTCTCGGGATCACGCACGAGGTATTCCTCGGCGTGCGCCATTCTCGTGCGCAAGACGGCCGGCGGCTACGCGCGCCTCGCTGACGGAACGATCTCCGACACCGAGTGCACGCCGCGAGCCGAGATCCCGATGGTCGGCGGCGCAGTCGGCAGGCTCACGGATCTGCAATCCATCGGCGGTGGCAAGCTCATCGCCCTCAAAGGCGCTCGCGATCTGATCAAGGTAGCGACGAGCGGCGCCGGCTACGACCTGGACGTCGCCGCCGCTCCGGGGAGCTCGATCGGATTGACGGACGCAGAGCGCTTCCTCTCTCTCTGGAGTGGACCCGACGCCGTGTGGCTGACCACGAATGGCCTCGTCATTCGCGGGGCCGATCCGTGGGCCGGTGGAGCGTACGAGATTTCGTCGATCGCACTAAGGGGTAGTCCCATCACGAGAGACATCCATCGAGTTCGAGGGACGTCCCAAACCAATCTCTGGGCCATCGGTGATCGCATTGCGCTCCACAAAACCGCTCCCTGATCGGCGCTCCGTGCAACTCGAGGCTCGCCGTCCACAAATACACGGCTCAGCTCGCTCCGGTGCTTCCGTCGCGATCTTCGTCGCCGCGGCTTCCGCGGCGGTGGGCATCGTCACGAGCTGCTCGAGCCCCGACGACTCCGGCGGCGCCGGATCGGCCGATGCCGGTGTCGAATCCTCGGCAGACAACGACGGCTCGATCGCCGACGCCGGTGCACCGGACAGTCCGCCGCCGCAGGACGCAGCGCCGTTCGACGGAGGGCCATTGCCGATCGTCTGTGGCTCGCCGCCGTGCGCGGTCTCGCTCACGACGACGACGCCGGGCTTCGTCGATGGATTCGACGAAGGCTTCTGCGCGCTCATGAACGATCGCACCGTGGCGTGCTGGGGGGCGAACGGCGTCGGACAGCTCGGCCGTGGTGCCGATGCGGGAGCGAGCAGCGCAAACCCGGAACGGGTCGCCGGGCTCACTGACGTCGTCCGGCTCGAACACACGTGTGCTCTGGACCAGAGCGGCGCGTCCTGGTGCTGGGGCCGTGGCGCATTCTTGCAGGACGATGCGGGCGGAATCACGCTCGAGCGGACACCGGTGCGGCTTCCGCTTCCCGGAGCGACGAGCGTGAGCGTCTCGGGCGCGGTTGGCTGTGCGGCCATCGACGGAGGCGTCCTCTGCTGGGGATCGAACGACCGCGGTCAGATCGCGCCGTTCGACGTCGCGCCGCGCACGGCCACGCTGGGGCCTCACAGCGTGGCCCTGCGTCCGGGCGCCCCGGTTCGCGACGTCGTTACCGGGCCGGCGACCTTCGCGTGGCGTGAAGACGGGACCGTCGTGAGCTGGGGAGCGAACCGGATGCTCGCGCGGGCGTCGTCGCTCGATCCCGATCCGTATCCGAGGCCGATCGATGTCGCGGGCATCACGACGGTGGACTTCGCTCCCTTCGAAGCCTGCGCGGCGTACGCGGGCATCGGCTACTGCTGGAGCTCCGAGCGACCCGGCCTTCCGGAGCCGGTTGCGCTTTCTGAGCCCATCGTTCAGATCGCCACCGCGCCGAAGCGATGGTGTGCGGTCACCGCCTCGGGGGCGGTCTACTGCAGGGGCGTCAATTCCAGCGGTCAAGCCGGCGACGGGACGAAGGAGCACGCGTACGAGGCGGTCGAGGTGAAGGGCCTTCCGGCTGCTGCCGTCGAGGTGCGAACGACGTCGACGGCCACGTGCGTACTGTCGACGAACGGCAAGGTGTATTGCTTCGGCGCGAACCATCGCGGACAGCTCGGAAACCGCGTTTTCAAAGTGCCGAGCCTCGTTCCAGCAGAGGTGGTTCTCCCATGACGCTTCTTCGAAGGTCACCGGCCGCCGTCGCGGCCAGTCTCGCGGCCGCCGTGTTCGTCGCCGCTGCGTGCGGGCAGGAGACCCGTGGGAAGTTCGAAGACGGGCCGACGTTCGGCGTCGATGCCTCGGTGGACGCGCCCCCTCCGTGCGGGCTTCGCTGTTCGATCGACGGCCGTGCCGTCGTGCAGGAGTGCACGGGCGAGGTCGTCGAGACCTGCCCTCCCGAGCTCGCCTGCGGAGCGGGTGCGTGCATGGAACCGTGCGCGGCAGCGGTCGCCGACCCGAGCTCGCACGGCTGCGCGTTCTATCTCCAGCCGCCGCGTTTTTCAAAGCTGATGCCGTACAACTGTTATGCGGCATTCGTGGTCAATGCATCACTCCAGCCGGCCAGGATTGCGCTCGAGATCGAGGGGAAGTCGCTCGATCTTACCAAATCTACATATCGAACGAGTCCAGGAACTGCGGAGTTGACTCCGCACGAGGGTGACGTCGCGCCGGGCGAGAGCGTCGTCATCTTCATCTCCGACCGTCACCCGGATGTCACGCCGAGTCCCTGGGAGGAGCTCCTCAAGTCCCGCGCGGCTTGTCCGAAGGGCGTGGTCCCGGTCACGTACACCGACGGCTTTCCCGACGGGACGGGTCTCGGATGGTCGTACCGGCTCTCGAGCAACGTCCCGGTGTCGACGACCACCATCTATCCATTCGGCGGAATCGGCGCGCACGTGCCTACGGCGACGCTCATCCTGCCGGTGGGGACCTGGGCGAAGGAGCACATGCTCGTCAACGGCTGGAGCGCGAGCTCGATCGGCTTCGGGGGAAGCTATCCAGCCGCGCAGATCATCGCATCGGAGGACGACACGGAGGTGACGCTCGTTCCAAAACGCGACGTCCAACCCGGCATCGGTGTCATCGGAGGGCGAGCCGACACCCCGCTCAAGTACCGGCTCGCCAAGGGCCAACACCTGCAGCTCTACCAGGCGGAAGAGCTCACTGGCAGCACCGTGAGCTCGAACAAGCCAACGTCCGTCGTGGGCGGGCACCACTGCGCGAACATCGGAAATGGCGCCTGCGAGATCTTGGCCCAGCAGATCCCTGCGTACGAGCAGTGGGGCGCGGAATACGTCGCCGTCGGCTACCGGCCGCGACTCGGCAACGAGCACGAGCCGCTGATCTACCGCATGGTCGCAGCACGGGACGGGACACGCCTCGACTACGATCCTGCGATCCCCGCGGGCGCGCCCGTCGCGCTATCTGCCGGTGAATCGGCGCTGTTCGAGGCCGGAGCCGGCGACGCCTTCGTCGTCCGGACACAGGACGTCGATCACCCCATCTACCTCGCGGCGTACATGACGGGCGCGGAGACCTACGGCGACCAAGGTGATCCGGAGTTCGTAAACGTCGTTCCGTCGAAGCAGTACATGAGCTCGTACGCGTTCTACGCGGACCCGTCCTACGCCGAGACCTCGCTGGTCGTCGTTCGAGCCAAGAGCGGCGGCACGTTCCACGATGTCTGGCTCGAGTGCGCGGGCAACCTGACGAAGTGGAGCCCCGTCGGAACGCGCGGTGAGTACGAGTTCGCGCGGGTGGACCTGCAGCGCCGCGGCGGCCCGGGTGAGACGTTCGGCACGACCGCGTGTCAGGTCGGGCTGCAGCGGATGCGCAGCGAGGGGCCGTTCACCGCCACGCTCTGGGGTTGGGGGTACTACGCGAGCTACGCCTATCCCGGCGGTATGGCCCACCGGAAGTTGGTCGAAGTGCCACTGACGGTCCACTGACCGTGCGTGAGTGCGTCCCCGCGCGCGCACTCACGCCAGCTCGGTCAGCGGTCAGAGGCGTGCTCTGACCGCTGACGGCCGCGATGACGTCGATCAGCGCGCGAGCTTGTTGGCGATGCCTTCGACGGCGATCGCCTTCCAGCGCGTCGCCTCGACGACGTCGTCCTTCGGGACGAACACGAAGCCGCCGGGGAGGTGATCGAAGCGGAAGAACCGCGTCGGACGCGTACCGAGCTCGACGCCAGACTCGGCGAAGAACGTGGCCTGGCGGATCTCGCCGCCGGACGGCTCCTCGTCGAGATCGAGGTCACCTTCCCACGTCATGTCGCCGTTCGCGCCGAGGGTGGCGACGCGATAGTGCGCAGCCTGCTTCGGCGCAGCGCTCGCGGGCGCCTGGTCCGGGGTCGCGACGTGCTTCTCGATGCTGATGGCCGAGATGCGCTCGAAGAACGCGTTGTACGTGTAGTCGCTGACCCACTCGTTGCGGCAGTAGCCCATGATGTCTCGACCCTTCGACGGCTCGATGAGCGTCTTCTCGAAGATGTCGTAACCCCAGGCGCCGATCGCGCCGCCCTGGTACGGGAAACGCGGATCGACGCCCTGCGGGCCGCCGCACGGAGCGTGCTCGCGCCCGTGGGCGTGGCCGATCTCGTGCGCCATCGTGTTCGCCGACTCGTCGTTGCCGAAGCCGATGCCGATGCTGGCGCGCATCGACGAGTCGTTCGCGTTGTCGACGACCGCGCTGAGGCCCGTCACGCATCCGCCGCCGCAGTAGGCGGCCATCGAGGCCTTCGGCGCGAGCAGGCCGTAGTAGTAGACGTCCTTGTCCACGCCGTCCTTCGATCGGAGCTGCGTGATGGCGCGGAGCACGTTCGGGAAGCCATTGCCGTTGTTGGCGATCTGGCCGTCCCACGGCATCGGCGCATGCGCCGTCAGCTCGACCTCCGACGTCGGGTAGAGCCGCATCATGCGCTTCTTGTAGAGCTCGAGCTCGGCCGCGCCGAGCGGCGGCGTGCGGCCGGACCCGTCGGCGTCGTACTTCACGGGCACGAGGACGACGCGTAGCTTGCCCGCGACCTCGGCGCCGAGGCTCGCGAACTCGCCGTCACGCGGATAGCGTCCCTCGCTGCTCTCCACCATCTCGGCCTTCTGACCGTCGGGCGCGGTGAGCGCGACCTGGAACGTGACGCCTGCAGGGAGGCTCTCCCCGGGGACCTCGAGGTTGAAGGTCGAGGTCGGATCCTCTTCGCGCGACGGTCCGCTGATCCGCTTCGTGTCGCGGATGATCGGGAACTTGGTCCCCTCGGCGACGAGGCGGAGCTCTGCGGTGACCTCCTTGGGCGTCCAGCTCGCGTCGGGCTGAACGTAGACGCGGATCATGCCGCCGCGCTTGGCCACCACGGGCGCCTTCCGCGACGCCGGGCTCACGAGCTCGCCGCCGCTCACGACGGGCACCTTCACCGCCTGGAAGACGGCGACGTCCTTGACCGAGATGCCCTTGGCGATCGGCGCCGGAGGCGTCTCGGGATCGGACGGATCGTCCGACGGGGCGCCTGGCGTCCCCGGCTCGCCTGGTGCACCAGGCTCCGTCGGGTCGGTCGACGTGCCGTGGTCGCCGCCGCCGGGCATCGAGGAACCCGGTGCGTGCCCCTCGGACGTCGTGTTGCCGGTGTCCGTTCCACAAGCGACGAAGCCCACGAGGGCAAAAAGTCCGAGTCCGATCGATGCGCGCATACTTCCTCCGCGTGTCGTGTCCCCCGACAGCCGCACGAACGCGGAATACCCACGCGTTCGGGCCTCGGGTTGTGCCCTTTCGCCACGGCTCTCGACAGCGCCGTTGTCGGAAAGGGATCGTTTCCCGGACGGAAACTCCGGCCTGGATCGCGACCGACCATGGTCCGCCGACACCCAGTGGGTTCCACTAGTTAGCAGCTTCGCCGAGCGTCGCTAGCTGTAAAAACTCAGTGAGGACGAATGTTTGCGCGCCGCGGACGCCGCCCGCGCGGGCGGATTTCTTCGCTACAGCGGCCCACCCGCGCCTCCGAGCGGCGGGACGGATCCCGGGCTCGAGGGCCCGTCTCCTCCTCCGGCTCCGCCTGCTGGAGGCGCACCCACGCTCGAAGCCCGAGGCCCCCACGTGGCCTCGATCGCGAGGCCCGGCGTCCCGCGCGTCGTCGGCGGCGGAAGCGGCGTCGCGCGCACGGGCGCGATGATGCAGAGGAGCGCGTTCTGCGCGACGGCGTCGCCGGGGGCGAGCCGGACATTGAGCGCGGGCGTTCCGTCCGGTCCCGCAATGGCGGCGATGCGGACGGCGCCATCGACCAGCGCGCCCTGCGCTTCGAGCATCGTCGCGCAACGCTCGAGGTCGTCGGCGAGCCGTTCGACGATCGCGCGCGCGTCCTCGTCTTTCATGTGCCTCGCCTCGGCGAGCGCGACCGCGCCGTGGGGCCTTCGCGCAACGTGCACGTACGCGTCGCCTGCGCCGCCGTCATCGACGGTCACGCGGACGTCGCGCGACTCCGGTACGACGTCGCGCGGCGAAGGCGCGCATCCCGAGGACAAAATGGCCGTCGCGGGCAGACCGCCCGTGAGGACGGCGCCCGCGAGGATGATTCGAGCGGCGAGCTTCCCCGCCAGGCTCACGAAAGAAGCTGCTTCGCGATGACGATGCGCTGGATCTGCGCGGTGCCCTCGTAGATCTGGAGAATCTTCGCGTCGCGCATGAGCTTCTCGACGGGGTACTCCTTCACGTACCCGTTGCCGCCGAAGATCTGCACGGCATCGATGGCCGACTGCATCGCGGCGTCCGCGCCGAACGCCTTCGCGCACGCGGATGTGAGCGGATCGCGAATGCCCTTGTCGAGGCTCCATGCCGCCTTGTGGACGAGCAGGCGCGTCGCGTTCAAGCGAATGGCCATCTCGGCGAGCATCGCCTGCACGAGCTGGTGGTTCGCGATGGCCGTGCCGAACGTCTTGCGCTCCTTCGCGTACGCGACGCTTTCGTCGAGCGCACGGCGCATGATCCCGCACGCGATCCCGCCGATGTCCGGACGCGTCTGGTTGAACGTCTCCATCGCGAGCTTGAAGCCGTGTCCGGGGGCCGCGAGGACCTGCGCGGGCGGCACGACGACGCCGTCGAGCATGACCTGAGCGGTGTCGCTCGCACGCTGGCCGAGCTTGTCCTCGTGCTTGCCGACGCTGAGGCCCTTCGCGTCACGGTGAACGATGAACGCGCCGATGCCCTTGTGCTTCAGCTCCGGGTTCTCGGTCGCGAAGATGACGTAGAAGCTCGACAGGTTGGCGTTGGTGATCCACGCCTTGGTGCCCGTCAGGACGTAGCTGCCGTCCGCCTGCTTCACGGCGCGGGTCTGGAGGCCGGCGACGTCACTGCCGGCGCCGGGCTCGGTCGTGGCGTAGCTGACCCACGTGGGCTCGCTCATCAGCCAGCCGAGGTACTTCTTCTTCTGCTCTTCGCTCCCGGCGAGCTTGATGGGCGTGAGGCCCAGCGTGTTCGCCGTGATGCTCGTCTGGATGCCGCTGCAGCCGTAGGCGAGCTCTTCGGTGACGAGGACCGAGTCGAGGTCGGACAGGCCCGGGCCGCCGTATTCGACAGGAAGGGTAGGGTTCACGAGCCCGAGCTTCCAGGCCTCGTAGAAGACCTCCTTCGGGAACTCGGCCTTCTGGTCGGCTTCCGCCGCGACCGGGATGATCTTCTCTTTCGCGAAGCGACGTGCGACGTCGATGAGAGCGCGCTGTTCCTCGGTGAGCTCGAAATCGATCATGGGGCGCAAAGGGTAGAGAACCCTGCGCTCTGGAGCAACGGGCGTGTCGCGCGCGTCTGGAGCGTTACTCGCGCGCGTCGTTCGCGTCTTTCGCGTCTTTCGCGTCTGCGCGTCTGCGCGTCTGCGCGTCACTCGCGCGCGCGGCGGCGCTGCGCTTCCATCCTGTTCCGGGCGGCTCGCGAGCCGAGGACCCAGCCGATGGTCACGCCGATGAGCAGGATGCCCGGGATGAAGATGAAGTGCTCCGGCCCCGGCAGTCCGATCAAGCGGTGGTCTCCTCCGCGGGCGCGGTCTGCGGCTTGGCCTTCGCCGTGATCTTGCGCTCGGCGCGCGCGATCGCGCCTTCGAGGCCTTCGACGCGCGTCGCGAGGTTCTGCTGCTTCCGCCAGACGAGGGCGAGCCAGAGCATCATGATGAGCCAGATCGCGGCGTAGGCCTCGACCATCAGTGTGTAGCCGCTGAACTGCTCGCCGGTGCCGTCGACCGCGGTGAATTCGGTCGCGCGATCTTCGGCGGCGCCAGCTGCGGGCGCAGAGCTCGGTTGGATCATCGATGCGTGGTTCATCATGCCTCCGTTCGGTCGTCGAGGCCGAGGTCGATCGCGTCTTCTTCCGCGCGCACGAGACGGCTCCGCGTCAGCTCGAGGCGGACGAGCGCGTACAGCAGCGTGATCGCGAAGACGGTGAAGGTGATCATCGCGAGGGCGAAGGCGAGCTTCATGTCCGGATGCTGGAGCCCGCCGCCCTTGCCGGTGACGACCGTCGGATGCTGGCCGCCCCATTTCTGGACGCTGTAGTGGATGATCGGAAGGTTGGCTGCGCCGAGGATTCCGAGCGCCGCGGCGAACTTCCGTTCCCCGGCGCCGTCACCGGAGAAAGCGCGGAGCACCTGGTAGGCGACGTAGATCAGCCACGAGAGAAGTGACGTCGTGAGCCGCGGGTCCCACGTCCAGTAGTAGCCCCACGCCTTGGCGGCCCAGAGCGGGCCCGTGACGAGCACGATGAGGCCCATGGCGACCGCGAGCTCGGCGCCGGCGCGAGCCAGAGCGTCCCAGTGGTCCGATGGCTTCAACAAGTAGCCGAGCGACCCGATGAAGCAGGCCGTTGCGCCGATGTACATCGCGTACGCGCTCGGCACGTGGAAGTAGAAGATCTTCTGCACGATGCCCATCCGCGCCTCGATCGGCGCGCGGAGGAACACGACGTGGATCGTCGCGAGCAACAGGACGGTCGACGTCGCGAGCAGCGCGTAGAAGACCCCACTGCCCCTGCGTGCGGTGGCCTTGGTCACGGGGGGCACGTTATCACGGGCGCGTCAGCGAGGGTGAGAAGCGCGCGGATGACGCGATGCCCCCGGATGACTCGATGCCCGCGGATGACTCGCAAGAGGCTCGGACGGCCGGATCTGCTACGCCAGAGCGAGCGACAGCCGAGCTGCGCGGCGCATTCCCGCGGGTGCGTTGCGGCTACTTCTTCCAGCTCGTCTTGTCCGCTGCGGCCTTCGCCGCGACCGCCTCGTCGAGCTGCTTGGCGAATGCCTCGAGCGCGGCGTTCCCCTTGTCCATGTGCATCGCCATGACGAGCTGGATCTTGGCCTGCTTGGGGTCGCCCTTCTTGAGGAGCTCCTCGGCCCGCAGCACGAACGGACGAGCCCCCGGTGAACGGACCTTGTCGATGAGCCTCCCGGCCGCCGCAGGAGTGAGCGAGCGAGGGCGCTCCATCTCGATGATCAGGTCCTCGGGACGGAGGATGCCGTTCTTGAGCGCCTCGTCGTACCGCGCGCGAAGCGCGGGATCCGAGAGCACGCGCCACGCTTCCGTCCCGCGACGGTAGATGCGTCCGATCGCCTGCTGCTCGTTGGGGTGGCGCCACCGATGGGCGTCCGGATGCCAGGTCTCTGCGAAGAGGTGAAAGGCAGCACGGAGCTGGTCGTGCGTGGCCGTCGGCTGCGTACGGAAGAGATCGTAGTAGGAGATGGCGTCGAGCGCGGCGAGCCACTGCCGGAGCGCAAGGGTGTCCATGTGCTCGTTTCCGGCTCAGATCAAGACGAGCCGCCAACGACCGGCTGCTGAGCAAACCGGTTGATCATCATGACGACCGAGGACTCGTCGGCGACGCCCACGAGCTGCAGTGTAGCGCGGGCCTCTTGCCCCGTCTGGACGTCGCGCGCGCGGACGCGGAGGGTGCCGTCGGCGTCGACCTCGAACGTGACCGCGACGGTCACCTCGCCACGGGCAGCCGGACGAAGACCGGAGAGCTCGACCTCTCCGAGATACGTGTTCTGCGGGAACGCCGGGTTTTCGCCCTGCGCGACGCGGACACGGACGGTCGTCTGCATGTCGCGCCCCGTCGCGAAGCGCCGCGTGCGCTCGCACGGGATCTTCGAGTTGCGCGGGATGATCGTGTCCGTGTATCCGCCCGCCGTTTCGACGACGAGGCCTCGCGGCGTCACGTCGACGAGGACGGGCGTCTGGTACTGGATCCCTTGCGGCGGGGCCGGCGCTGCCGGGATGCTCGGATCGAACGCGCCCGGCGGGTACTCCTGCGGTGTGTACCCGGCGTGGGGTGGCGGTGAAGACGAGAACGATCCGAAGATCGGCGGCTGGGATGCCCCTGGACCCGGACCGGGAGGAGGTGACGATCCGTACGGCCCCGACGGCGCCGTGGGGACCGCTCCGAAGGCAAACGGCTGCGCGGGCGGCGGCGCCGAGAAGTGCGATTGCATCGGCGGCGGCGCTGAAGCGTAGGCGCTCTGCGCGGGCGGTGGCGCGGATGGATGAGCCGCATGCTGCATCGGCGGCGGCGCGGGCGGATACGGCGCCTGCTGCACCGGCGCCGGCGCTTGCTGCCACGCTTGTTGCGGAGGCGGTCCGTGCGGCGTCGGCGCGGGAGCGGCATACGCTGGCGCCTGCTGCATGGGCGGCGGCGCGGGCGCCGGAGGAGCGAAGGGCGCGCCGGGGTGGGGGGCGCCTCCTGGCGGGGGGGGCGAGCCGAACGACTCGGTCGTCGGAACGGGGCGTTTTGCCGACGGCGGTGGTTGTTTTGCCGTGGCGGGCGGCGGCTGCTTCGCCTGCGGGCCGCCCTGGCCGAGCGGCGCGGTCGTCCCGAGCGGGTTTGCAGGACGAGCCTGCATCGGCGTCGTGTTGGGGACGGCCTTCTTCGCGATCGACGGGGGTGCTTTTGCGCCTGCGGCCGGGCGATGCGGCGACTGCATCGCTCCCGTGCGCGAGTGCGGGCCCGACTCGTCGGCCGGCGTGACCTTCTCCATTCGGCCGAACGGCTGCGGTGCGACGAGCGGGGGCGGCTTCCCGGCCATCGCCGAGCTTCCACCTTGCGGGTTCATCCCGAGCTGCCCCGGCTTGCGTGCGGGCTTCGCCTTCGCGACGACGGCGGGGAGGTCGGCCCGATCGATCAGCGAATCGTGCTCTTCCTTCGGTGATCGCGGGCGGGACCCAGGCGCGGACGGCGCGGCCGGGTTCGAGCTCGGATCGAGCTGGACCGTGCTGCCTTTCCGCGCGACGGCTTCGGTCGGAGCGTCGGCGGCCTGGGTGGAGATGAGCGACAGATCCGACACGTGGCCGAAACCAGCGTCGTCCGAGACGCCGGGGGCAGAGACGCCGGTCGTCGAAACGAGGCTCAGGTCCTGGACGGCACCGAACGGGCCATCCGCGAACGGCGCTGAAGGCGCATGCTGCGGCCAGGCGCCAGCCCCGGGCTCGTCGTCACCGAGTGGCGAGGGGATCGCCTGGCCCGTCGCGCTCATGCTCGGGAAGCTCGGTGCGCTCGCGCTCGGCGTCGACATCATCGACGGCGGTTCGTCGATCGCGCCGAATCCGCCGCTGTCGGTCGGATCCTTCCGCGTCGCCGGCGCACCGGCGGCCGGCCGTGGCCCGCCGCTCGAAGGATCGCCGGGCCGCGCTGCCGTCTGGGTGACCTGCGTGTCGCCGGACGAAGGCGCACCGGAGGGGAACCACTCGAACGGCGTCGGCACGGCGAGATCGGGGAACGACGCGACCGACGG
Source organism: Pseudomonadota bacterium (assembly GCA_023423895.1). Taxonomy (GTDB): domain Bacteria; phylum Myxococcota_A; class Polyangia; order Polyangiales; family Polyangiaceae; genus Labilithrix. Next base: position 26,979 of record JAFAER010000023.1, on the reverse strand, counting down.
ATCGTCGTCGTTCGCCTGCGTCGTCTGGGCCGTCTGGGCCGTCTGGGCCGTCTGGGCCAGGTGAGCTGTCTGGGGCGCCGGCTGAGTCGGAGGACCGTGCGCCGGTGACCGCGCGCCCATCGGCTGCGTCGTGGGGGCCAGACCCGGATTCGTCTGTCGTGGACGCGTCGGCTGTGCGGTCGAGGGCGCGTTCGTGGTGCCCGGCTGTACTGGCGGTCGCGCCTGCGCTTGCGTCTGCTGCGCGTTGGCGGGCGGCGCGGAGCCGACGGTCGACGCGAACCCGAGGTGGCCGCCCGGCGGCTGCGAGCCGAGCGCGGAGGCGAAGCCGAACGACGGCGGCTCGCTCCCGAACGCGGGCTTGAGCATCGCGGGATCGAGCTCGCTCGTCTGCGTGTTGTCCTGCGTATCGCTCTGCGAAGGTCGTCCCGGCACGCCTGGCGGAGCGGGGATGCTCCGTCGCCGAATGCCTTCGGTGAGCGCCGCGGCCTGGATGGCGGCGCCGATCGCGACCACCTCGTCCGGGTTGACGCGGTCCATCGGCGGCGCACCGAAGAACGCTTCGACGCGGCGGCGAATGAGCGGGATGCGGGTCGAGCCGCCGACGAGGATCACCTTGTCGAAGGAGCTCGGCGAAAGGCGCGCGAGCGTGAGCGCGTCCTGCGTCACCTTGAAGGAGCGCTCGACCAGCGGCGTCACCATCGCCTCGAGGTCTCTGCGCGTCATCGTGAACTGGAAGTTCAGCGTCGAGCCGCCAGCGCCATGCGCGAAGTCCTTGAGCATGACGGTGTGCGTCTCGGCTGCGGAGAGCGCAATCTTGATGTCTTCGGCGGTCGTCTTGAGCCGCTCGTACATCTGCGGGTCTTGCTTGGCGTCCTGGCGGTACTGCTTGAGGAACGTCTCCGCCATACGGTCGGCGATGAGGTTGTCGACGTCGTCGCCACCGAGGAACGAGTCGCCCGCGGTCGCGAGGACCTCGAACACGTTCCCGTTCAGATCGAGGAGCGTGCAGTCGAACGTCCCGCCGCCGAAGTCGTAGACCGCGACGCGCTCGTTGCCCGTGCGCCCGAGCCCGTACGCGAGCGCGGCGGCGGTGGGCTCGTTCAGGATCCGAAGGACCTCGAGGCCGGAGACGCGACCTGCGACCTTGGTCGATGCTCGCTGCAGCTCGTTGAAGTGCGCTGGCACCGTGATGACCGCGCGCTCCACCGCCGTGCCGAGCGCCTGCTCGGCGATCTGCCGCGCGCGCTTGAGCACGAACGCGCTGACCTCCGGCAACGTGTAGTCCTGGCCGCGGGCATGCACGAGCGGACCCTGTCCGGGCCCTTCGCGCAGCTCGAACGCGAAGCGTTGACGAGCCTGCGCAATCTCGGGGCTGCCCCACGATCGGCCGATGAGCCGCTTGTGGCTGTAGACCGTGTTCCGCGCGTCGATGACGCGTCGGGCTTTCGCCGCACCGCCGACGAGCACCTCGCCGTTCGGATGGAACGAGACGACGCTCGGGAGCAGGCGCACTCCCTTCTCGTCCGCGAGGACGTGCACCTTTCCCGTTCGTACGCAGCCGACGACGGTGTTGGTCGTCCCCAAATCGATACCGACGACGCTCACAAGAGAGGTGTATCACCACGGAGAGGCGGGGGACCAGACTGTGGTGGGCTGGAACCTTGGGCTTTCCGGGGAGGTAGGGGAGGTAGGGGAGGTAGCGGGGCTCCGGGGAGGAGAGAGGCTTCAGGCTCCAGGCTTCAGGCTCCAGGCTCCAGGCTCGAGAGCGAGAGGCTGCTTCTCGGCGACCTGTTGAGGCCTCAGGCTTCAGGGATCAGGCTTCAGGGACGACCGAAGAGAGACGAACGAGAGACGCGCCGCACACGGTGAGAAGGCGCGCGACGCGACGATGAACGCGAGCGTGAGCGTGAGCGTCGAGAAGACGGAGACACGAACCCGAGATGCGAACGCTGAGAACGCGAGACGCGAACGGGGAGCAGACGAAGACGCGCGCGCGAGATGCGAGCGCCCCCTGGAGCCTGGAGCCTGGAGCCTGGAGCCTGGAGCCTGATTCCCTGAGTCCTCCATCTCCCCGAAGGCGCGGCCCTTTCTGATATGCTGCCCCCCACGTGAGCACGGGCGAGCAGCGCGCGAGGACGGCGATCGGATGGCTCGCGCTGCCGCGTGGCGGCTACTACGTCCGCACCTCCGCGGGCCCGATCCAGATCGGCATTCCGCCCGAGACAATCAAGGACGTCATGGAGCTCGCGCTCGACGTTCCGGTCGCTTACGTGCTCCCGCGCGACCTGTTCGATCGCCGGCGTGGTCTGTCGGTCGCCGAGTTCGAGTTTCCGGCGTACTACAGCTTCTTCCTGCTCAAGCGTCGCTGTCGCCTCGTCGTCCTCTCGTCGGACGTCGAGCGTCGCGTGCGCGCGATCTTCCAGGAATCGCTCTTCGGGCCGAGCGGCGGCCCGCTGCCGAGCGAGTTCGCGGACGGCTACCCCGAGTCCGCGCGTCCGGACTTCCAGAAGGAGAGCGACTACTTCAGGACGGTGCCGGGGAAGGGGAGGCTCACGGTCGACGACCTCGTGGAGTTCGTCGTCGCTTCGGAGGACGGTCGGGCGACGCTGGACGGCGACGTCTCGATCGAGATCGGCGCCGACGCGATCGTCGTCCGTGATCAGGGACAAGACGTGGCCTCGGTCGGGTCGACCGTCAGCCTGCCCCCGCGCGCGGGGATGACGGATCCCGACCTCGTCCCGCACTCCTTCGTTCCGCCGTCGTTCGGCGTGACCGTGCTCGGCGCGAGCCACGGCTTCGATCCCTCCGGCAAGACCACCGGCTTCCTCCTGTGGATGGGGGGCCGCGCGATCCTGATCGATCCGCCGACCGACGCCACCGACTACCTGCGCGCCCGCGGCGTCGCCCCGAAGACGATCGACGGCGTGATCCTCACGCACTGCCACGCCGATCACGACGCCGGCACGTTCCAGAAGCTGCTCGAGGAGTCGCAGGTCAGCCTCTACACGACGCCACACATCCTCGGATCGTTCCTCCGCAAGTACTCGGCGCTCTCGGGCCTGTCCGAGGATGTCCTTCGCCGGACGTTTTCGTTTCATCCCGTCCGCATCGGGGAGCCGGTGCACGTGCGCGGCGGCGAGCTGTGGTTCCGCTACACGCTCCATTCGATCCCGACGATCGGCTTCGACGCGTTCTACGGCAACCGCAGCATCTCGATCAGCGCCGACACGCTCTACGACCCCGAACGGATCGAGCAGATGTATGCGGCGGGCGTCTTCCAGCGCGCGCGCTACGAGTCGCTCGTCGGCTTCCCCGAGCACCACAGCGCGATCCTCCACGAAGCAGGGATCCCGCCGTTGCACACGCCGACGAGCGCTCTCGCGAAGCTCCCGGAGGACGTGAAGAAGCGGCTCTATCTCGTCCACATCGCGGCGAAGGACGTCCCGCAGGGCGTCGGGCTCCGCGCCGCGCGCGAAGGCCTCGAGCACACGATTCGCGTCGATCCCTCGAGCACGCCGCGGTTCAGCGAGGCCATCGAGCTGCTCGACATCTTCGCGATGGTCGACTTCCTCCGCGACCTTCCGCTGTCGCGCGCTCGGAGCCTCTTGCAGGTCGCGCGGCGGATGACGCTGCCGGCGGGCGAGACCATCGTGAAGCAGGGCACGCGCGGCGACAGCTTCTACATCATCGTCCACGGCACCGTGGAGATCGTGAAGAGCGGCGTGCCGCTCAAGCGCTATCGGGCGGGTGACTACTTCGGCGAGATGGCGATCTTGCTCGATCAGCCACGCTCCGCGGACGCGATCTCGATGACCGACGTCGATCTCATCGCGATCGACCGCAACGACTTCCTCGCCATCCTCCGCGGCAGCGAGATGCTCACCCGCCTCGAGCGCCTCGTTCGTGTGCGTGACGAGGGAGCGTGGGAGCTGCTCGCGAAGAACTCCGTGCTCGCCGCGCTGACGTCGGCCCAGAAGACGCAGCTGCAGATGTACCTCGTTCCCTCGCAGGCGGAAGACGACGCCGTCCTCTGGCGCTCGGGCGACATCCCTCGGCATGCGTACCTCGTCGACGATGCCGTCGTGACGATGCGCTGCCCGGAGGGCGACCTGAAGCCCTTCTCCACCGGCGCGTTCGTCGGTGAAGTGGACGCGCTTCGGACGGGCGGCCCAGCGCCCAGCTCCGCGCGGGTCACGCGGAGCGGGAAGTTGTTCGCGATCGAGAAGACGGACCTCGGCCGCTTCTTCGAGGACAACCCGGGCGTCTACCTGTCGTTCCTGGGCGCGCGATTCATCGAGTGACGCGCCTCACTGGCGCTTCGTCGTCAGCCACAGATAGTCGGCCTTCAGCTCCGCGTCCGAGATGCGCGACGCGTCCGACGCCGGCATGTCGCCGCGACCCGAGCGAACGATGGCGATGAACGCGCTCTCGTCCTTGGTGCCCGGGATGGACGGATATTGACCTTTGCCGCGGCCCTCTTCGCCATGACACACGGAGCAGACGTCCTTGAAGGACGTCGAGAGCCCTTGTGATCCCTGCGACGTCTGCTCTTGGTTCGGGTTCGGGTTCGGGTTCGGGTTCGGATCTTCTTCGTCACCACACGCGACCGCGAGCAGTGCCGCGGCCAACACGCAAGCCATCCTCTTCGTCATGCTTCTCCCATCGCAGGAGTCTCGTTCCACGTCGCCAATGAAGTGAGCTCGACGCCGGTGCTCGCGCCTAGTTTTGCCCGGCGTCGTCGTCCGGAGGCGGCGTTCCCGTGTCGGGCTTCGTCCCGGAGTCCGGCGGCGGCGGGTCGGGCGGATCCTCGACCGGTCCCGGGCCGTCGTAGGGACCGGCGCCCGGCGGCAGTGCGGGTTGCGGCGGCGGATCGACCGGGATGAACGCCGTGCTCGTCCCTGACGCCGCTTTCCGCCTCTTCTCTGCTTCCGCCGCGGCGCTCCCTTCTTCTTCGTCGCCGCTGCACGCGGCGGTGACGCTCAGGAAGACGGTGAGGGCGGCTGCAGTCCAGATGGAGATACGGGGAAGGCGCACGCGCATCGGTGGCGAGGCTAACATGCAAGTTGCGAACTGACCCGCATTCGAGCGCGCGCACCGCGGCGCAGGCAGGCACCTCGGCACGCACCTTTTCGAGCATCGCGCTCGACAACTCGCGGGTCTGTCGTTGATGAATCCGGCGTTTCGAGGTTCTCTCCACCCGCGAGCACGTGCGGCACTTCATGAAGTGACATGGGCTAGAGCCCCCAGCGATGCGGGGGATGGTCCCCAATCCGTGCAGCGAGAAAGTATGTGGAGAGTGCACATCCGTTCGACACTGGCGTTCATGGTGGCTCCCACTGGATCTCCGGCATTCGTGGGCCGACGAGGCCGCGGTGGCGATGAAGGCAGTGAACGTTCGATGAAGAGCGTCATCGGCGCGATGCTTGCTGAGCTGACGCGCGAAGAGAGGGACGGCGGATGAGGAGAAGCTCGCGGCGGATCTCGGGAAAGCACGCAGCGTCGATGTGTGCGCTCGTCCTCGGCTCGGCGGTCGCCGGGACGGGCTGCGGAGCGGAGGACGAGAATCCGGACAAGGACGGAGCCTCGGCGGCGTGCACGAGCACGCGCGAGTACTTCACCACGCAGATCTACGGCAAGGCCATGCAGTCCTGCATCGGCTGTCACTCGCCGGGCGGCGTTGCGGAGACCAAGGGAGCGAAGTTCAAGATCTACCGCGAGACGTGGCCGGACTTCGTGAGCGCCAACCTCGATGCGATGCGCGACTACGCGAAGCTCGAGGTCGAGGACATCCCCGTCCTGCTCCTCAAGCCTCTCGGCGAGCGCGATCACGGCGGCGGCTCGGTCCTGAAGCCGGACTCCGAGGAGTACAAGCTCCTCTCCGCCTTCGTCGACGAGCTTCGTCGCGAAGAGAGAAAGTGCGACGGCGACGGGCAGCTCGGCGTGCAGCTGATCGGCAACAAAGCCACCGCGCGCAAGGCGGCTATCACGCTTGCCGGGCGCTATCCGACGGACGAGGAGCTCGCGTCCGTCGCGAGCGATCAGGGCCTCGCCGACTTCATCGTCAAGCTCACGAACGAGGAGCTCTTCTACGATCGCCTCCGGGAGATCTGGAACGACGCGCTGCTCACCGAACGCGGCGTCGATGCCGGCGTAGAGACTGCGTTCAACAACGCGCCCTGGCTCCACAACGACAGCTACCCGCAATACACGACCGAGACGCGCAGCTGGACGTCGGCGTCCGTCACCGAGGAGCCGCTCCGGTACATCGAATACGTCGTCCGGAACAACCTGCCGTTCTCGGACGTCGTGGCCGGCAACTACGTCGTCGCCAACCCGTACACGGCGAAGATGTACGGCCTGCCGCACGACGCGCCCCTCGTGCCCGAGAGCTTCCTCGATTGGCGCCGGATCGACTTCTCGCCCGTGCAGAACCGGCAAGAGGGCGGCGTCATGAAGACGACCGGCATCCCGGTCGCCGGCGTGCTCTCGACCCCCGCGTTCCTGACGCGCTGGGAGACGACGCCGACGAACCGAGGGCGCAAGCGCGCGCGCATCGTCCTCAAGAACTTCCTGGCGACGGACATCTTCAAGTTCGCGACGCGCCCGGTGGACTCGACCGCGCTCACGTCCGTGCAGAATCCGACGCTGAACTCGCCGATGTGCTCCGTGTGCCACACGGTCATCGATCCGATCGCGGGCGGCTTCCGCGGGTTCGGCGAGAACAACATGTTGAGGTTCAACGCCGACGACAACTGGCACGACGACCTGCTTCCGCCGGGGATCAACGGTGTCGAGATGCCCCCGCAGAGCTACGGCAACGCGCTCATGTGGCTCGGCGCGCAGATCCCGAAGGACCGGCGCTTCGGCATCTCGGTCGCGCAGGTCATGTACCGCGGCATCGTCGGAGACGACCCGATCTCGTTCCCGCAGGACAAGGCCGCCGCCGACTACGCCGACCGCGTCCGCGCGTACAACATCCAGAACGACTGGTTCGTGAAGATCGGCGACGAGTTCGCGTCGAACAACTTCGACCTGCGCAAGCTGGTGGTCGCCATCGTCGAAAGCGCCTACTTCCGCGCGGAGTCGGGCGACGCCACGAAGGACGGCCTGCACGACGGTCTCGGGCAGGGGCGCATCCTCACGCCGGAGATGCTGGGGCGGAAGTACCGCGCGACGACGGGGCTCTACTACTTCGGTGGCGACGCGGCAGCGAAGAACGAACGCCGCGCGCGTGACGGCTATCTGCGGAGCGATCTCATCGAGGATCGCGACTGGCGCCTCGTCTACGGCGGCATCGACTCGGGTGACGTGACGAAGCGCACCGAGACGATGAGCCCGATCATGATCGCCACGAGCCAATACACCGGCGCCCTCGTGGCCTGCCGCGCGACGACCTACGACTTCACGAAGCCGCTCGCCGAACGCCGTCTCTTCCGAACGGTGGATCTGACGACGACGCCGTTCACGCGTGCGAACAAGGACCAGCCGCTCGTCGCCGTTCCGGACGCCGAGAAGAAGATCAAGGACACGATCGTGCACCTCTTCTTCCGTCTGCTCGGCGAGACGGTCGAGCCGAGCTCGGAGGAAGTGAACAAGGTCTACGGGCTCTTCGTCGACGTCTGGCGCGACCTCGAACAGTTCGAGCAAACGAACCCGAACAAGGGCGGCACGAGCCTCCCGAACGGCCGCTGCGTCGCGGAATGGGACTGGGACAAGGGCGTACGCTTCGAGACGCGCGACGGCCGGCTCCAGCCCGTCTTCGAGCGCCTGCGCGAGCGGCCCGACAAGGCTCCGTACGAGCCAGGGATGCGGCTCGATCGCGACGAGAACTTCACCATTCGTTCGTGGCAGGCGGTGATGACGTACCTGCTCACGGACTATCGATTCACCCACGAGTGACGGGACGAGGAGAGGAAAGCGATGGATCGCCGCGATTTCGTCAAGCTGGCCGGCTTCGCCGGGCTCTCTCTGTTCTTCCCGTCCGTCCTCGGCAAGGAGGCGCACGCCGACCCTGCCGTCTGGGGCGGACCGTACTTCCTCCACATGCACGCCGCGGGTGGCTGGGACCCCACCATGTTCTGTGACGCGAAGCTGACCGCTCCTGGGGTCACGCCCACATACGAGAACCGCCTCTTCACCGAGGTGGCCGATATCAACGGGATCGTCGTGCCTACCGCGACGGCGAGCGGGAAGTTCCTCCTCCGGAACAACGGCAACCCGATCGAGGACCCGCAGAACTTCTTCACGACCGTCGGCCGTGACGTGCTCGTCCTGAACGGCATCGACACGCAGACGAACAACCACGACACCGGTGTGCAGGGCCTCGCGTGCGGGCACAACGACGTCGAGCTCCCGGCGCTCGCCGCGCTCTTCGCCGGCAAGGTCGCGCGCCAGATCAACGTGCCGATGGCCTTCCTCGCGGGCGGTCAGTACAACCGCACGGGTGACGTCGTCGGCCTCTCCCGCTTCCCGGGAGACAAGGTCGAGCTCCTCACCGATCCCTTCAAGGCGGCGCCGCGGGACGAGAAGGCGCTCCTCTCCGAGCTCGCCGTCCGCCGGCTCACCGAGCTCCGCGACGAGCGGATCGCGCGCCTCGAGTCGAAGACGACGCTGCCGCGCACGAAGCGAACGCTCGCGGCATTCCGTGAGGCCGCGAAGGGCGGCGCATCGGTCAACCTGCTGAAGTCGGTCGCGAGCGCGGAGCCGCCGACCATCGACTCGTTCGCCAACGATCTCGCGCCGGACACGCAGGCCTACCTGACAGCGCCGGTGAATCAGAACACCGGCGCGCTCTCACGCTTCGTCGATCTCGGTCGTCCTCTCGAGACGATTCTCCGGTGCTTTCAGGCCGGCGTTTCGGCCTCGGCGACGTACGCGCAGGGCGGCTTCGACACGCACTCCGATCACGACGTCGCGCAAGGCAACGCGCTCAGCGTGTTCCTGGCGCGCCTCCGGTACGTGCTCCTCCGCGCGCAGCAGATGGGCCTGCGCGACAAGCTCTTCATCATGGTCACCTCCGACTTCGGTCGGACCCCGCGGTACAACACGGGCAACGGCAAGGATCACTGGAACGTCACCTCGACGCTCCTGTTCGGGCCGGGCATCCGTGGCGGCCGCGCGATCGGCAAGACGGACGAGGGCCACAAGGCGCTCCGCGTGGCGCGAGGGAACGTGACCCAGGTGCTCCCCGACAAGGACACCAACGGCGTCCGCATCCATCCGTCGCACCTGCATCGCGAGCTGCGCCGCGTGCTCGGCGTGGACCAGACGCCGTTCATCGGAGAGTTCCCGCTCCCGGCGACGGACGAGCCGCTGCCGCTGCTCGCCTGACGATCCGCGGGCGCCTCGTTCTTCGCGCTTTCGCTCCTCACGTCCTCGCTCGCTCTCCAGAGAGCGGGCGAGGGAAGGCCCCGTGCCTGACCGACGAGGAACGAGCGGCTCAGCCGTCCGCGTTGATCTGCTCGATCAGCTCGGCGAGGACGGCATCCGCGCGTTCGTTCTCGATCTGGCACGTGCCGGCGGCCTCGTGGCCACCGCCGCCGTGGTGGAGCATCCGCTCGCCGATGTTCGTCTTCGAGCTGCGGTCGAGGATCGACTTGCCGGTCGCGAGCACGGTGTTCTGCTTCTTCAGCCCCCACATCACGTGAATCGAGATGTTGCACTGGGGGAAGAGCGCATAGATCAGGAAGCGATTCGTCGGCCAGATGACCTCCTCGCGCCGGAGATCGAGCACGACGACGTTCCCGTGCACCTTGGCACACCGCTCGATCTGCTCCTTCGCCTTCGGCTCGTGCTCGCGGTAGAGCTCGACACGCTCCTTCACGTCGGCGAGGTCGAGGATCGCGTCGATCGGCCTCTCGAGACAGGCGTCGATGAGATCCATCATGAGCTGATAGTTCGGGATACGGAACTCGCGGAACCGACCGAGACCCGTACGCGGATCCATCAGGTAGTTCAGGAGCGTCCAGCCCTTCGGATCGAGGATGTCGTCGCGGGAGTACTGCGCCGCGTCCGCCTGGTCGACCGCGAGCATCATGTCCTCTTTGATGCGCGGGAGCTTCGGCGCTCCTCCGAAGTACTCGTAGACGACGCGCGCCGCGCTCTGGGCCTTCGGGTCGATGATGTGGTTCGCCGGCTTGTCCTTCACGCGCGTCGTCTCGCTCAGGTGATGATCGAACGCGAGGTGCACGCCCGGGACGTACGGCACGTTCGTCGTGATGTCCCGGCTCGATACCTCGATTTTCCCGTCCTGCATGTCCTTCGGGTGGACGAACTTGATCTCGTCGAGCATGGCGAGCTCTTTCAAGATCACCGCGCAGACGAGCCCGTCGAAGTCACTGCGGGTCACCAGCCTGAACTTCCGTTGCTCGGACATCCTGACCTCCAGACGACGTCAGAGCGTACGAAGCTTCGCCGGCCTTCTCAATGCGCTCGGTCAGTGGCGTAACCTGGATACGTTCTTTCGGCAGCACCCAGGCGCGTTCGATGTGGCCAGCGGTGCTCAGGGAAGGCCGGGCACGTTCAGCCGGATCGAATACACGCCGGTCTGGGGGTTCCGACCGCCGTCGAGCTCCGGCCCGTTCGCCGTGATGTAGAGCGTGCGCCGATCGGCGTCGCCGAACGTGCAGTTCGCCGGCTTCACGTCGACCTCGATCGTCCCGAGCTTCTTTCCGGTCTTGTCGAAGACGTCCACGCCCGCGTCGTCGGTGACGTAGAGGTTCCCGGCGTCGTCGACGGCCATGCCGTCGCCGCCGGGCGTGCTCGCCATCTCCGTGAACGCACCGACCACACCCGCGCCGTCGACGGGCGCCGAGAGGAGCTTGCCTGCGCCGTTGTCGACGACGTACAGCGTCGCGCCGTCCGGGGAGAGCGCGATGCCGTTCGGCTTGTCGAAGTCGTGCGCGATGCGGGACACGTTGCCCTGGGGATCGATCCGATAGACGGCCTCGTCGTCTTGCGTGTTCGGCTCGCCCGAGTAGTTCGGATCGGTGAAGTAGATGTTGCCGTCCGCGCGGACGATGACGTCGTTCGGCGCGTTGAAGTCCGCGTTGTCGTAGCCCTCCGTCAGCGGCGTCGTCGGCGCGTCCTTCGTTGCTGCGCTGCGGGTCACGCGTTTTGCGTTTCCCTCACACGCGACGAGGCGGCCGCTCGAGTCGACCGCGAGCCCGTTCGCTCCGCCGCTGTTGTTCCGGAACTGGGTGGTGCCACCGTCCGGGAGGAGCTCGATGATCTGGTTCGTGGGAATGTCGGTGAAGAGCAGACGGCCGCCGATCCAGACCGGGCCTTCGGTGAATCGGAAGCGGCCCCGCACGAGCGTCGCCTTCTTCGACGTGCCTTCGAGCGGATCGCCGTACACGATCGCGCCGTCTGGAAGCTGGATGCCGCCGTCGTCTCCCGTGACGTCGCTACCGTCCTCGTAGCAGCTACGATTGATGCAGCCGTTCGTCCGGTCGGGGGCATCCGGTCCCGTCTCGCTGCACGCGAGCATCTGCATCCCGACGGTCACCGCGCCGACGGCGCAGGCGCCGACCAGGACGGGGCGAAAGAGCCAGTGACGTGAGATCATGATCCGTCGCGCCCCCCCTCGCTCTCCCGCCGGAAGAGCCACCAACCGCCACGATGTTCCTCGAGCGCGAGCCGATCGGGCGTGTGAGGTTGCGCCGCGTTCGGCCGCGTCCGGATGAGGACGTAGTCCCAGTCCTCGAGATGATACGCCGGCCAGTCGATCACCTTCAGGTTGCTCTCGCTGTACGTCTGCGGAAGACGCAGCACCGGGTTCTCCGGCGTGGGATAGAGCGCGGAGCCCTGGTGAAACCAGATGTCGCTGACGACGATCGGCCGCTCGACGAGCACGAGCTTGTCGTAGTGGATGAACGGGTGCGCGGTGAAGACGTCGCTGTTCGGATCGAGCGGCAGGTTGAGCAGCCGTGACTCGGCCGGCACGCGCGCGAGCACTTCCTTGTAGCCGCGCGCCTCGTCCTGGAACCTGTGAGATGCAACAAGCGCGAGGACGCCTATCGTCGAGGCGACGACCGGAGCGCCGTAGTGCAGTCCGAGCGAGACGGCGCGCGGGAGCGCGTCGCGACGGATGCCAAGGAGCGCGAGGATCAGCGCGACGGGGACGAGCCGTCCGTCGACGAACCCGAACCACCCGACGGCGTGGGGGAGGGCGACGAAGACGAGCGCGATGGCGCCGGCGCACGCATAAAGCGCGCGGCTGTGCCGGATGTCGGGAGCGGCCGCGGCGCCTGCTCCCGCATTCCGGCCGATCGAGCGGACCGTGACCACGGTGCACGCGACCGCGAACGCGAGGAGCAGGCAGCCGACGAAGAAGTCGATCCCCGTGCGCGTCATGAGCGTCGGGCTCAAGAGCAGACCGAGCTTGTCCGCGACGCCTTGGAAGCGCGGGACGAGCTGGATGTCGCGGGGGACCGAGCCCGGAGGCGTCGTCGCCCCGCGCTCGATCCACGCAACCCACCCGGCCAGGAGCAGGGCAGGGACGAGCGCGCGGAGCCTGAGGATGCGCGCTGCGCGACGTCCCGTGACGACCGCGGAGATGGACGCGCAGAGCAGGAACAGAAGGAAGGCGTGGCCGTGCGCCACGAACATCACCGGCGCGAAGGCCATCACGACGAGCTCGCGCCGGCGGACCGTGCGCCGATCCGTTTCGTCGTCGGCTGCCGCGAGGAGATCGAGCCAGAGCGTCAGTCCGACGAGCATCACGGCGACGCCCAGCAGGTAGCTCGCGAAGCCGAGCAGCGTCATGATCCCGAACGAGAGCGCGACCCCGAGGAAGCCGTACGTCGGACCGTGGTCTCCGTAGAGGCGCCGGCGCGCGAACATCATCGCGAGCGGAGTGGCGATCACCGGCAACGTGCCGAGCGCGCGCACGGCGTTGATCGGACCGATGCCGCGGACGAACATCTCGCCGAGGAAGCGGAAGAGCGAATAGGGCCCGATGTGCGGGGCGAGGACGTAGTACCGCTGCTCGAACGCGGACGTCTCGAACCGATGCCGCATCGCGATGAGGCCGGCGTGCGCAGGCAGGTCCTGGAACGGCAGCGCCTCGAAGGCCCAGAAGACGCTCGTCGCGACCAGGAGGACGGCCGCGAGCCCGAACATCCCCCACGTGCGCGCGCGCTCTGCGTGCACGCGCGACGCACGGGCGGAGTCGACCGACGTGTCGAGCGCCGGGCTGGCCGGGGGCGTGACGTGAATCGTCATCGGGAACGTCTCGCTACCGTTCGCTTATGACCCGTTCTCGAGTTGGCCGCTAGTGTGCGCGCCATTCACAGGAACGGTTCTCGCTTGCTGGAGGGGGCTTCCTGGATGGGGCGTTGCCCCAAACCCCACCCCGCTCTGCGGGGGATTCGCGGACTCACCCCCGCACCCCGCTTCGCGGCGCGGGGGTTCCTGGATGGGGCGTTGCCCCAAACCCCACCCCGCTCTGCGGGGGATTCGCAGACTCACCCCCGCACCCCGCTTCGCGGCGCGGGGGTTCTGGATGGGGCGTTGCCCCAAACCCCACCCCGCTCTGCGGGGGATTCGCGGACTCACCCCCGCACCCCGCTCTGCGGGGGATTCGCAGACTCACCCCCGCACCCCGCTTCGCGGCGCGGGGCCCGGGCCTGGCTCGTTGAAGTGTTGCTACAGCTTTGCGGTGCCGCTGTTACGCCAGGAGGAGGCGGCCGCCTTCGGCGACTGGGACGCCGTCGACCTGGACGAGGCTGCGGGCTTGGCAGGCCGCGAAGCTCGTCCGTGCCGACCAGGTCGCGCCCGTCACCTTCGCTTGCGGGTCGCCCAGCACGAGGTGCAGGCCCGGGCGGTGTTGATCGATGGCGGCCATCCCGAGCGGCTCCGAAGCGCCGGGGTTCAGGCCGAGGACGACGAGGCCGACCCGTTCGGAGTTCGGGGCCACCGCGAGCATGGCCTCCACGTCGCGGACGAGCTCCGGGTTTCCAGGACATTCCACGCGGACGACGGCGCTTTCCTCGATGTGGAAGAGGACCGGCTCGCGCAGCAGGCCTTCGCGCGCTCCGAAGAACTCGCCGAGGCTGGCCGTCGCCGCGAAACAGCCGCGGACGCTCTCGGGCGCGACGCAGAGCGAGCCCGTCGGGAACGAGACCGACTCGCCCGGTCCCACCGTGCCGAAGCGCGAGACCCACCGCCGCGCACCAGGATGAACGACGAGGTTCGTGCCCTCCGAGCTCGTCGACGTGAGCTCACGCCCGACCTCGAGCAAGTGGAGGAGCGCCTTTCCCGACTCCGCGATCCCGGCATGGCACCCGGCCAGCCCGGCGGCGAATCCCTGGGGCGTGATCCCGGGCAGATGGGCATGCCGGACGCGGCAGGCGGCGACCACGTGCTGGAGCTGCTCGCGCATCGACGACTCGGCACGCGGCGCCGACGCGACGAACACACTCGCCTGGGCGGAGAGCATCGCGCGGCGGACGGCATCCGGAAGGACCTTGTGCGGGCGCTCACCGGAGTGATTCGTCGAATAGCTCCGGAGCTCGTCGAGGCGCAGCGACGCGACCTCCGCATCCATCGCGCGGCCCGCCTGCTCGAGCGCCGCGAGGATGGCGGCCGTCGGCGCGTCGCCGACGAGAACGAAACGCTCGCCGGGAGACACCCTGAGCGCTGTCCGCACGAGGGCATCGGCAGCCTTCGAGAGCTCCTGAGTGCCGACGTCGGTCATGGCGGATCGCCGGATAGTAACGCCGAGCTCGTTAGCAGACGAGAATGTCGCTGAAGTTGGCCGCGGCGCGGTGTCCATGGCTCGATCCGCCGGTGACGATCGGCTGGTCGGACGTCGTGAGATCTTTCCTCACGCTGCTCTCCCGCCTCTCGGGCCTGCCGGGCCTCTCGGCAGCGCTGACGGGGGGCCAGGCAGCCGTCCGGTGGCTCTCGGTCCACACGGGCGTACCCGTGATCGTCGTCGCCGGGATCCTCATCGCGGTCGGCTACCGCGTGCTCAAACGCACCTCCCGCTTCGCCGTCGAGGTCGTCGCAGTGACGCTCGCGCTCGCCGTCGCGTCGGAGCTCGGCTGGCTGCACTGGTAGCTCCTCGGCCTTAGCTTGCCCCCCCGCCGGGTGCGCCTGTGGCGACACCGCTTCGACGTCCTTCGGGTGTAGAGTCGACCGCCATGAAGCTAGAAGAGCTCAAGATCATCGTCTCGGGCGGCGCCCAGGGCATGGGCCGTCATTTCGCGCAGCGCCTTGCGGAGGCGGGCGCGCAGGTCGCCATCGCGGATGTCAACGAGGTCGGGCTCGCCGAGACGGTCGAGTCTGCCAAGGGCCTGAAGGGGAAGATTCACGCGCGGCGCCTCGACGTGTCGAACGAGGCGGACATCGCGTCGTACGTCGAGTGGGCGCACGGCGCGATGGGCGGTCTCAACGGCCTCGTCAACAATGCCGGCATCCTCCGCGACGGCCTTCTCGTGAAGAAGGACAAGGAGTCCGGGCAGGTGAAGAAGCTCACGAAGGAGCAGTGGGACGCCGTCATCGGCGTGAACCTGACCGGCGCGACGCTCCTCACCCGCGACGTCGTCGCCAAGATGGTCGAGACCAACACCCGACCGGGCGTGGTCGTGAACATTTCCAGCATCGCGCGTCATGGCAATCGCGGGCAGTCGAACTACACTGCGGCAAAGTCGGCCCTCGCGGCGAACACGGTGACCTGGTCGCGCGAGTTCGCGGCGTTCGGCGTCCGCGTCGGCGCCGTCGCCCCGGGCATGATCGAGACACCGATGACGCAGGGGATGAACCAGAAGGCGCGCGACGGACTCGTCGCCGCGATCCCGGTCGGCCGGATCGGCGTCCCGGAGGACATCTGGCTGGCGGTCCGCTTCGTCCTCGAATGCGACTACTTCAACGGGCGAACGCTCGACGTCGACGGCGGACTTTCGATGTGATCTCGGCTTCTTGAGCGTGTATCGGGCACGCTTTCGAGCGGCCGGCGAACGCCACGCGCGTCGCCGGCCGCCGCCGTTTTGTCCCGAGACACCGGCAATTCGTTGCGGTTCGCAACGTCAACGAAAAAGCGTGCGACAAAGATTACGCAATCATCCGTCAAATTTCCGATTGCAGGTCATCATGTTATCCGTCAATAGATGGAAGCCACGTACGTGACGGGTTTGTGAACTTTTCATGGCGATCGCGGAGCTGACACAAGAAGCCTATGCCGCCACCGAGGCGGCCGCCGAAGGGGCCGGAAAGGTTCGTGTCGCGGTCCATGATGCGTCGAGGCTCGAATGGAGCCTCTCGTTGCCGCTGCCGGAGGAGAAGCCCGCGACGTACTCGCTGCGGGTGGAAATCCAGATCCCGCAGAACGCGTTCGTGCGTCACGTCCCCTGGGACCAGATGCAGGCGTTCACGCGCCTCGACGGCCCTGCGATCGCGCCCATCGGAGACGTGGTCACGATCGACGCTCTCCGGCGTGGAGCGCTCGCGATGGCGCACCAGCTCGCGCGTGCGAGCGACGGATTCCAGCGGCACTGCCGGCTCGCGGCCTCGCTGTTCGCGACCGCGCCGCACAGCGAGCTCGAAGACGCCCTGACGATCTGGATCGAAGCGGCCGTCCGCATCGCCGAGGAGGCGCGCGAGAGGCTCACGGTGACGGAGCCCGACGAAGCCGCCGAGCTGACGCGCGAGCGGAAGCTCGTCGACGAGTACGTCAGCGTTCGCCTGTTCGAGATGCTCGCCGGCGCCGAGCGCGCGCTCTCGAACATCGTCGTCTCGAAGAGCCGGCATACGGAGCGTCTCGCTCCGGTCGTCGCAGAGGTGCAGGGCCGCGTCGCCGAGGCGCTGGCTGCGGAGCTCGCGTACCGTGAGGAGCACGGCTTCACCAACGCGGACCCGACCTCGGCGCAGGCGCTCGAGCGCTACCTCGATCGCGCGAGCCGTTTGAAGAAGCACTTCCAGGAGGTGCTCTTCCTGGAGCAGGAGACCTTCCAGGTCGCCGAACGCGCCTATCACTGGATCGCCGCGTTCGTGGCCGTGCTCGCATCGACGTGGGCCTTCGCGTGGCAGATCGCGCTGATGAACCAGGCGAACACCGCGACGACCGTGAGCTCCGGTGTCGTCGTCCTCGCGATCGTCGCCGGCCTCGTCTACGCGGGGAAGGACCGCATCAAGGAGATCGGTCGCAACTGGATGACCCACCGCGTCCAGCGGGTGTGGGGAGCGCAGCGCATCAGCCGCTACCGCGCGCCCCACCGCCGTCTCCCGACGCGGGACATCGTCGTCAGCGCCCGCGAGTCGTTCAACCAGAGCGTCGCCAACCTGCCCGATCCGCTCAACCCCGAGTGCGGCGCGTCCACGGCGATGACGGTCCTCTCGTACGAGCATCGCGGTGAGATGATCCCGAACGCGCACCTCGTTCGCTCCGGTGTCCGCCGCGTGAAGCACGTCTTCCGCTACGACCTGTCGCCGCTGTTTGCGCGTCTCGACGACGCGACCAAGCCCGTTCCCGTCCTCGACGACGCGAGCCGGCGCGTTCGCTTCATCGACGCGCCTCGCTGCTACCGGCTGCCGGTCAGCGTCCGCATCGAGACGAACGGGCAGATCTACACCGAAGGCGCGACGCTCGTGCTTCACAAGCGCGGGCTCGAGCGGCTCGAGCGCGACAAGGACTCGAACCCGTCGCTCGCCGAGGTCGGTCTCGAGCCAGGCTGAGGATCGGTCCGCACGCGGCGGCGGATCTCGTCTAGGGTGCCGGCGCGATGGAACGATCGCGCGTGTGGCCCGACTTTCGCGCCGAGCACGTCCTTCACGAGGACGAGGACCTCATCCTGGTCCACAAACCGACCGGCGTGCCGAGTCAGGCGGCGCATCCCGAGCGCCCGGACGACCTGGTCCTCCGGGTGCGCTCTTTTTTGGCGGAGCGAGAGAAGAAGGAGCTGGCGGCGATCTACCTCGGCGTGCACCAGCGGCTCGACCGCGATACGAGCGGCATCGTCGTCTTCACCAAGCGGCCGGAGGCGAACGCGAGCCTGGCTGCGCAGCTCGAACGGCGTCAGGTCAAGAAGCGCTATCTCGCCGGAGTCGTCGGCTGGCCGAAGGGGCGGCGCGACGCGACGCTCGATGACGAGCTCGCGAAGGGGACGGACGGGCGCATGGTGGTCGTCTCGCGTCGGCCGCGACCGTCTGGGCCGAAGGCGCGGGGCGGACGCCCACGAACGCCGTCTCCGGTGCGCGCCGGCGACGCGCCTCGGCACGGTCAGCGCGCGCTCACACACGTGACGGTGCGCGCACAACACGGCGACCGCGCGCTCCTCGAGCTCGTGCTCGAAACCGGGCGCACGCATCAGGCGCGCGTCCAGCTCGCACATGCCGGCGCGCCGATCGGGGGCGACGTCCTCTACGGCGGCTCTCCAGCGCCGCGGCTCATGCTGCATTCGGTCTCCATCGAGCTCGAACATCCGCGCACGAAGCGTCGTCTCGTCGTGCGTGACGACCTCGCTCGCGCCGAGATGGAAAGCTGGCTCGAGCGCGGCGACCTCGGCTACGCGGCGTACGACGACCCGAAGGCGCTCGAGCGCATCCTGGCGGTCGCGGTCGAGCGGCGCTGGGGGCTAGGGCGCAGCGACGATCGCGACCCGGTCGAACGAAAAACGACGGCCTTCCGACTCGTCAACGAGGAGGCCGATGCGCTTCCAGGGCTCGCCGTCGACGTCTACGGCGCGCATCTCGTCGCGCAGATCTACGTCTCCGAGGAATGGCAGGTCCCCGGACGTCGTGAGCGGATGCTGGATGCGCTCGCCGCGCTCGGCTTCGACGGCGTCTACCTGAAGCTCCGTCCGAAGCAGGCGAACGTCCTCGTCGACACCCGGCGTGACGACCTCGCGCCACGCCTGCCGGTCCGCGGCACGGACGCAGGCGAGGAGATCGTCGTTCACGAGGAAGGTGTCCCGTTCGCGGTCCGTCTCGGCGACGGGCTCTCCACCGGCATCTTCCTCGATCAGCGATTGAACCGTCGCGTCGTGCGCGAGACCGCGCGCGGCGCACGCGTGGCCAACCTCTTCTCGTACACGTGTGCGTTCAGCGTCGTCGCGGCGGTCGGCGGCGCCAAGCGGACGGTGAGCGTCGACGCTTCTCTCGCCGCGCTCGAGCGGGGCCGAAAAGGCTTTCAGCTCGCCGGCGTGCAGCTCGGTCCGGAGCACGCGTTCGTCGGCGAGGATGCGTTCACGTGGCTCGCGAAGGCAGCGAAGAAGGACGAGCGCTTCGACCTCGTGATCCTGGACCCTCCGAGCTACTCCTCGACGAAGAAGCGGCGTTTCGTCGCCGAGAGTGACTACGACGAGCTCGTCGCGTTGGCGGCTGCGGTCGTGGCGCCCGGAGGACGGATCCTCGCGTGCTGCAATCATCGCGGGATGGCCCGCCAGAAGCTCCGGCGGCTCGTGCACGAGGGCGCCCGCGCTGCAAAGCGCGAAGTGGTGCAGCTCAAGGACCTGCCCGAAGCGCCAGACTTCCCGGGTGTGGGCGGCCGCGATCCGCACATGAAGAGCATGCTCCTGACGCTGCGCTGAACGGCGCGAGCGCGAGGCGGCGCCGGGCTGGGGCGATCTGCCGGAAGACCCTCGCGCGATCTGCCGGAGCTTTTTCGCGGGGCCTGTAAGACGCCCCGTCGAGCCCCGTTGTGGATGCAACGGAGGCCGCGATGGTGTCGTCGAAGAAGAAGGTGTGGTTGTTCCTCTGCTTGCTCCTGGTCCTCGCCGGTTGCGGTCGAGGCACCGCGGCCCCGAAGGCCGCCGAATCGCCCGCGCGCGGCGGCTCGAGCGAGCCGTTCGGCGACTCCTCTCGGTTCGCCCCGGCCGAGGCCGAGGCGGCTCCGCAGACGGCGAGCGTGGAGTCGGTGCAGCCGGCACCGCCGCCGTCGACGTCTCGGTCGCGTGGCGCCGACGAGCGCGCGAGCTCCGCACGCGAGCCGGCGCCCGAGTCACGGCCCGGCCTCGGCACCGAGTGGGGGGAGACGCGCACGTCCCGCGTGCATGATGTGACCTTCGTTCGCGACGCGAGCCGGCCTTTCGCGACCGCCACGCTCCATTACAACGATCGTCGCGGAGTGGACGCGATGGCGAACCTGCACGCGCAGCGCGAGTCGAGTCGGACGCTGAGCACCGCGGGGGGCGCCGTCACGATTTCGATCAAAGACGCGAGCGGCAACCCGCTCGAGGCCGTCCGCGTAGGTGACCGCACGATGGTCGTCGGTCAAGCCGGGCAGCGATACTCGATCGTCCTCACCAACCACACGAGCCATCGCTTCGAGTCGGTGGTGACGGTCGACGGCCTCGACGTCATCAACGGCAAGCCCGGCTCGTTCGAGAACCGCGGCTACGTCCTCCTCCCGTTCGCGACCCTCGAGATCGACGGCTTCCGTCAGAGCACGAACGCCGTCGCCGCCTTCCGGTTCGCCGCGGTCGGCGAGTCCTATGCCGCGCAGATGGGCTCGGCGCGCAACGTCGGCGTCATCGGCGCCGCGTTCTTCGCCGAGCGTGGTGACGCGTTCGTCCCGGCGAGCGAGCTCCGGCTTCGCGATACCGCGAGTCCCTTTCCGGCGGACCCGCGCTTCGCGCAGCCGCCTCGCCGCTGAGTGGACACGAGCGCGAACGAGCGCGGATGCGACGACCGGGCATGGGACGCGATCCCGTGCCCGTTTCGCTTCCATGCCGTTCAGCCACCGTGCGTCGGCTCTTCGAGGTCCGTGTGGGCCTGCACGCCCGTGCGTGAGGGTTGACGCCTGAGGACCTTTGTCGTCCTCTGCACGCGAAAGCCGGGTGGCGCGTGGCCAGAGAAGACGACCTTTTGCCCAAGAAGAAGCCGTCGGCCATCGGGAAGGGATCGGCCGTGAAGCCGTCCTCGAAGGGCCCGTCGCCGCAGATGCTCCGCTTGATGCGCATCACGCGCACCGTGGGCGTGCTGTTCGGCGGCTTCGTCACGCTCGTCGCGATGATGTCGGTGGTCGGCTTCGCCACCGACAACTTCTGGGTGCGGCTGCTCGTTGCGCTCGTCATCGTCGTGGGCCTGCCGGCATTCCTGTCCGATCGGCTCCTCAAGCGAACGCGCCTCGGCGGTGGGCTCGGAATGGTCGGCGACGTCTTCGCGATCGTGCTCCTCGGTGTAGCGCTCGTCCTCGTCAGCGCCGACTTCGCGTCGAAGCCGCTCTTCGTGCGGGAAGGGGATCGCTACGCCCGCTCGGGGTCGCGCACGATGGCGCGCGTCGTCTATTTCCTCGGCGGCGTGAGCCCCGTTTTCCCGGACGAGAGCGGTGCGGCAGCGCCACCAGGCTCAGGCTCGGGCTCGGCGGCACCGTCCGGCTCGGCGGCGCCAGGCGCGAGCAACGGGAGCAAGTGAGGCTGGACCGATGAAGAGCTACATCACCTTCTTCATCACGGCGTTGATGACCCTGGCGCTGGTCTCGTCGCTCGTCAGCCGCGCACGTTCGAAGCACGAGGCCCCCGCCGAGGTCATCGCGCCGAACGAGACGGCCTCGGGTGACGTTGCCGACGCAGGCGTCGATGGCGCCGCGCCTGGCCTCGCACCTGACGCGTCCGCCGTCGCGATGGCGGACGCGGGCGTCGCGCCCCTCGAGAAGCCGCTGCGGGTCGCCGCGCTCGGCTGGGAGCTCGCCGCGGCCGGTGCAGCGCTCGCCGCGCCGCCGGGCGTCGATGCCGGTCTGACCGCCCCGCCGATGGAGCTTGCGCCGGAGTCGTCGCTCGACGCCATCGAGGCCAGGCTCGCGCGAGGTGGTGCCGATCCCCAGGGCGCGGACGTTGCGGTCTTGCCGCTTCCGGCGTTCGTGGCGTCGTTCGAGCGCTTGCGCGCGCTCGAGCCGCGCGCGTTCGTCGTCGTCGGCTTCTCGCGCGGTCGGGAAGAGGTGCGGGCTGCAGCGGGCTCGCTCCTCAAGTCTCCGCCGGCTGCGGACGAGGTGAAGCTCGTCGCGTTCGGTCCATCGACGGCAGCGGATGCGACCGCGCGCGCGGCAGGGAGCGAGTCGGCGACCGTCCTCGGTCTCTTCGCGCTCGACCTCCTCGGAGTGGCGCCGGCGCGCATTCGCCTCGTCGCGCCGGGCACGCCTGAAGCGAAAGCCGCTTCGTTCGCGGCGGTGGTGAAGGGCGCGGTGGACGACCGCCCGCGCGCTTTCTCGACGGCCGACGCGTCCCGTCTCGTGCCGATCGTCGCCGTCGCTTCGAAGGCAACGATCGACGCGCGCGAGGCGACCTTGCGTGAGTGGGCGAAGGCGTGGCTCGATGGCCTCTCGCGAGCGAAGGCGGATGTGCCGGGCGTGGCTCGCCGCCTCGCGAGCAAAGAGGCGGTTCCGCTCGCAGCCGGGGTGGGCGGAGCGCCCGAGGCGCTCGTCCTGGTCGAGCGTCTCGGTCAGATCGAAAACGTGGGCCTCGACGCGCAGACGTCGCTCATCGGTCCACTCGCGGACGGCAAGAACGGCAAGACTGCCGCGACGCTCGATGTCCTCACGCAGCGCACCTGGCAAGTCGCGCGCGGCGGTGGCTTCACGGCGGGCGCGGCTCCAGAGCCTCTTCCGATCGACGCGCGGATCGTCTCCGCGATCGCTCCGCCGCCGAAAGACGCGGCCGTGCCGCGCAATGGCGACGGCGACGGCGACGGTGGCGCTGCCGTCACCTTCGGCCCGATCCCGACGGGCGCTCTCCCGAACGTCGCTTACCGCGCCGTCGACGGTGATGCGGAGAAGGTCGCGTCCGAGATCGCGTTCCTCGCAGCGGTCTTCGAGCGCGGCGTGTTCCGGATCTCGGCGAAGGGCGGCGACAAGGCCGCAAAGGCGATCGCGTCGGCGGCGCATCAGCGTGGCGTCGCGCCGTCCAGGATGGCAACGGTGCCGGTGGAGCCTCAAGGCGCCGCCGCCGTCGTCGAGGTCCTGTCGCCTCCGTGAGTCAGCGTTGCGCGTCGAAGAACGACCACGTCACGTTCTTCGCCTGCGCCCAGAGCGTGTGCGCGAGCCCGGGCACCTTGCACGCCGTGACCGCGTTCGCGCAGCCTCGGTAGGTGATGCAGCCGGTCGGCGTCGTCGGGGCGCTCCCGCTGCAGTGGTTCGCGTACGTCCAGTGATCGATGCTCTTCTGGCCCTCGCTCATGGCGACGGTGCCATCTGCCGTTCCGTGGACGACGAGGCTGGCGACGGGCTTTCCGTTGCAGCGAAGGTGCCCGGTGTCGTCGTATTCGCCCGCCATCTCGTACGGGCCCCCGCCGGCATGGGACGCGACGGCGCGGATGCGGTCACCCCGCCGGCAGCCGAGCTGATTGGCCATGTACGCGCCGTTGCTGAAGCCCGCAACGAAGACGCGATGGAGGTCGACGCAGTAGTTGCTCTGGGTGACCGCGAGCGTCGCGTCGAAGAGCGCGACGTCGGCGTTCTTCGAGGCGGGGGAGTCGAGGTCCCAGCCGCCGCCGTGGCCGTCGGGATAGACGAAGATGGCGCGCCCGTTTGCGGCGCTCTCGAGATCGATCGCGCGGCGTGCCTGCGCCCCATTCCCGCCGTGGCCATGCAGGACGTACACGAGGGGATAGGACGTCCCTGGCTCGTAGCTCGGTGGGACGACGAGGGTGTAGCTCCGGCTCTTTCCGAAGACCGGGACCCGTTGTGCGAGGACGCCGGTCTTGGCGCCCGTCTTGCCGCAAGCTGGTGAGCCCGACGGCCCGGAGCTGCCCGGTCCTCCCGTGCCGCTCGCTTGATCGGCGGAGGTCGGCCAGCTCGCGGGCAGCGAGGACCTTCGGGAATCGTCGCAGGCGCCGATCAACGCGAACGCGAGGGCGAACACCGCGAGGGGAGCGCGAGCGCTCTCCCTCCACGACGCGCGCGCCGAGCGAGCTCGAGCGCAGCCTTCCTTGCTCCACGGGCGCATTGCCCGCGACGTTATCGAATCTTCAGGCGGTCTGCACGCCGCTCACTTCACGAGCGAGAGCCGCGGGCCGACTCCGAACGCGGCCATGTGCCCGCTCTCCTCGGCGACGTAGACGTCGCAGCGCTCGTCGACACGCAGCAGGTCCGGGATGGCATCGCACGGACCGATCTGGGCGAGGTGAGCGCCGTCGCTCGGACGGAAGACGTGCACGTCGACGTGAGGCACGAAGAGCGCGCCCGAGCGGAGCACCGGCTCGAGGCGGCGCGGCACATCGGACTCGACGGTACGGCAGAACGAGTGGCGGTAGCGAACGGCGCCCGTGGACGCATCGACACCGACGAGCTCGCCGGTTGGCGTGTTGCCGACGAGCAGATCGTCGACGGCGAGCCACGACG
Organism: Pseudomonadota bacterium; assembly: GCA_023423895.1. GTDB lineage: Bacteria > Myxococcota_A > Polyangia > Polyangiales > Polyangiaceae > Labilithrix. The sequence continues at coordinate 2,705 of JAFAER010000023.1, read as the reverse complement.
TTCCGACGGGGGCGACCGGCGTCTCCGTCTCGAAGAGCTGTTTGCCGGTCTCGCGGTGGAACCCGGCGAGGCGCAGGCCGCGACGCGCGCGAACGGCGACGCACACGGAGGAGCCCGCGAGGAGCGGGGGACCTTCGACGCTGTTCGGTGTGGACAGGAGACGCGCGGTCCAGGAGAGCTGGCCCGAGAATGGGTCGACCGCATGGAGCGCAGCGGCGCTGCTCGAGCCGCCGGCGATGGCGAAGAGGCACTCGTGGTCGACCGTCGGCGCCGCTACGAAGCGCAGGCGATCGCGGATCCGCCACACGACCGCGCCGGTCTGGACATCGACGGCCGTGAGCGCGCTGTCGCCCGAGGCGACGTAGAGAAGCTTGCCGGCGCGCTTCAGGCGGAGCGCTCCAGAACGACCGCTGGACGACCACTGGTAGCGCCAGCGCGCTTCACCGCTGGTGAGGTCGATCGCGACGAGATGACGCTCACCCTCGGTGACGATGAGGAGGCGAGGAAGGCCGGCGGAGCTGACGACGGCGCCTGCACACGGACCCGATACGCGGGGCGCAATCCAGGCGCGGAGGGTGACGTCGCCGGTCGCGAAGTCGTGGAGGGCGATCGCGCCGTCGTTGCCGATGCGTGCGATGCCTGCCGGGGTCACCACGCTCGCGGCGCGCGGCGTGTTCTTTCGCCAGAGGAGCTCACCGGTCGTACGCTCGAGGCAGAACGTCTCCGCGGCGGAGCCGATGACGATGCGATCCCCGCAGAGGAAGGTCGCGCGCAGGTCGATGCCCGGGACGAGCGCCTGCCAGCGTTGCGTGTAGCGAAGACGAGCCGCGGACGAGAGCGGCGCGGCGTCGGTGGACGGACGCGTGCGGCGGTTCTCGGCGAAGGCGCGGTAGGACTCGGGCGCGGGATTGATGCGCGAGTCCTGGCGGCGCACATCACGAAGTGCATCGCTAACGGCGCGGAGGTCTCGCCGGAACGCGGCGAGCCGAAGGTTCGTGCCCTGCGCGCGATCCCGACGAACCACGGCCCGGACGAGCGCACGGCCGAAGGCGAGCGCCGATTCGACGACGTCGAAGAGCGAGAGCTCCGGGAACGTCGCCGTCCCGCGGCGCGAAGAAGGGGCGTCGTCGACGACGCGAGGAAGCACCTCGAGAAGCGGGCGAGCGTCGCCGCGGCTGCGGTCCGGCCGGCTGGCGGGGCCGAGCGTGAGCGCTGCGCGGGGAAGGTCATCGTCCGCGGTCGAGCGGAGCCCGAGCATCACGCCGCCGGCGTCCATTCGCGCGAAGAACGGCTGCCCGCGCTCCCAAGCGTCGACGGCGCGGCGCGAGAGATCGAGGAGCCGCTCCGCGAAGAGAAACGGGTAAGCATCGCCGAGCTCGACCGCACGGCCCCGGACCTCGGCGCGCATGCGCCCGCGGACGAGGAGCGCGTGAAGATCGGCACGCTCGACGCCGCTCTCGCCGGCGCTGGACTCGGATGCACCCGGGCGCATCGGGAATTCGGCTGCAAACGAGATGGGCGCGTTGCGCTCGATCTCGATCGAGACCGGCGGCGCAAGCTCGTCGTCGGCATCGTCATCCGAGATCTCGGGCCGCTCGACGAGCACCGAGCGGATCTCGGCGAGCTCACGGGCGACCGGACCGCCGGCTTTCCGGGCGAGCGTCGTGTCGATGGCGTCGACGACGCTCGCGCACATCTCCGCGAAGACGACGGGGCGATCGTAGACGAGCACCGTCGGCTCCGAGCCGCCGCGGTAGACGCTCAAGGTGGCGCTCGTGCCGACGCGCTCGACGCAGAGCTCCCACGCATCGTCGTAGAAGCGAACGATGCGCTTGCCGCGCGGCGAAGGGATGAGCTCACCGAGCGCGAACGCCAGGTCGCGCAGCACGCACGACGCGTGGCGTTCGGCGACCCGAGCGGTGACGTTGGCGCCCTGGATGAAGAGGTCGAGGACCTCGCTCGTCCGCGCACGAGTGGTTGAGCGGGGCGCAGGCGGGGGGGCGCTGGCGCGCTCCTCCTCCGTCCACGTCATCGTTCGCTGCGGTTCCGGTTCGACGAAGATCTCGAAGCTACGCATTGTCCAGTCTGGCTCGTCCGTTCATGGGACCGAACGTTCTGTTCGGCGCCACCAGCGACAGATCGAATGGTAGAAAGACGGGCTGATTCGTTCGTAGTTTTCGGCGCGGACTGCAGGAGAGTGGACATGGCCCCTGGCGCTTGGTACGGGCGCGCGCTCGCTCTCGCCGGCGCCGGCGCCGCGCTCGTCCCGGCGCTCGCGATGTGGGGCTTCACCGTCGACGACGCGTTGATTTCGCTGCGTTATGCGCAGCACATCGCGGACGGAGCCGGGTACCGCTTCGACGGCCACGGGACCGCGCCTGCGACCGACGGAGTCACGCCCCTGCCGTGGGCGCCGCTGCTCGCCCTGCTCTCGACGGGCAATGACCTCGTCGCGGCGCTCGAGCGAGCCAAGGTCGCGGGCGTCGTCGTGTGGACCCTGGCCGGCGCGGTCCTCGGTCTCGCGCTCGCCCGGCGCGCCAAGGGCGAGCGAACGGCGACGATCCACGTGGCGATCGCGCTCGTCATCGTCGCGCTCGCGTTCCCGATCGGCGCCTGGGCGGCGAGCGGGATGGAGACGGGACTGGCCACGGCGCTCGCGACGGTCGCAGCCGCCTCGTTCGATCGGCCGCGTCGCGCTGCGCTCC
>JAFAER010000005.1 GCA_023423895.1 Pseudomonadota bacterium | reverse complement strand
GACGAGTGACCGGATCGACGGGGACGGGCCGTCGTCCACATCGCCGTGGGACAGGCATCACGCGGCGCGTAGCTTGTCGCTCTGGCTCATGTGGAAGAACCGGCGGAGCGCGTCGCGCAGCTCGCCGTATCTCGCGCGAGCGATGAACTCCCGCTCGAGCCTCCCGGTGAAGCGCCAGGCACGGTCGTTCGCGACGCGATAGCGCTCACCCTCCACCGTCTCCGGCGGATGAATGAATGCGACGCGCTCGTAGAGGCGCTCGCGAAGGTGCCGGCTCGATCGTTCGTCGAAGCTGTCGAGAGAGGCCGCCAGGACGACGTACTTGTCGACTTCGGCTTGCAGCTCGAGCTCGAGCTGCGTCGTCGTCTGCTCGCGAGAAGCGCGGTCGGCCAGGTACACGAAGTGGCTGACGCCCTCGATGATCTGGCAGATCGGATCGAGGTCGCCTGCACCCGCGCCGAGCCGCGGAAGATGCAGTCGGAGCTCGAGGCCGCCTTCCGTCTCGCGCACGAGCAGCCCTTCACGCTCGCCGTCACCCGCGTGGTGGACGAAGTCGTCCACGTTGGCGGCGCGGTCGAGGCGATAGAGGTTCTCGAGCCCGCGCTGGATGCGACTCGCGAGCGCGATCTCGCGCACGAGGAGAGCACCGTTGCCCTCGAGCCCCGTCGCCGGACGTGTCGGACCTGAATGTTGCGTCACGACAGGACCCGTCCGCCTCCTCGAGGAGCGACGAAGCCGTGCGAGCTGAGCGCGTCGGCCAGCTTCTCGCTCCGCGTCTTCAACCATCGCTCGTAGAGCTTCAGCAAACCCTTCGACGTCGCGACACCGCTCGCGATGGTGGCGTTCGCTACCTCGCCGATCACCGCAACGAAGCTCGCGAAGCCGTCCGAGAGCTCACCGAAGATGTCGAGCTTCTTCTCGTCGCCCGTTGCCGGCGCCCGCGTGCGGATCAAGGAGCCCGCATTGTCGTACGCGGTCCGGCCGATACCGATGAGGTAGCTGGTGTCGACGCCGCGCGCTTCGAAGTGATCGGCGAAGAAGCCGGACGAGTAGAGGACACCGTCGCCGAGGGTTCGTAGCTTGTCGAAGCGCTCGCCCAGCTCGGGGGTGTGGAGCGCCTCGTCGAGCAGGAGGGTCAGCGGGCGATCGAGCGTCCGCTCGACCGGGCTGCCCGGCTTGGCGAGATCGGTGAGGAGGGCGATCACATACGAGCGCGCTCCCTCCGATGCGCTGACGCCACGAGACTTCATGGCGTCGTCGACGATCTCCTCGAAGAAGTCAGAGACCGAAGCAGTTGCGACAATCGACATCGTTGAGCTCCCTCGAACAGAAACGGTCCAGAACCGACCGCGTTCATGCCCGAGCTTGCGATCCGGGCGAGAATCGGCCGGCCTAGCTTCGTTCTATACAAGCGCGATGCCTTCGGCAAATTGCCGTGTACCTACGCGTACTTAGTCGGCTAGCCCAGGCAGCAGTCGCCAAGGTCGAGTGCCAAATCGCCGCGGCGTCACGTGGTCGAGATCGAGCCCCGCGAACAAGCGCTTGAGATCGCTTGTAAAAATCGCGTGGCAAAAGCGAGCTCGGAAGCGCACGGGCGCCACTTGACGACCCGGAGCGTGCGATTAGATTGCGCCGCGCCCGTTAGCACTCGACCTAGGTGAGTGCTAACAATCGCCCGCCCTGCCCTCGGTCCCCATGCGCGCATGGGACTCGAACCGGGGAGAGGGCGACGAACACAGTCCCCGGACCCGCCTCACGGAAGGTGCGGGTTCCAGCACGAATCGGAGGAGCAGACCATGAATATCCGTCCCCTGCAGGACCGCGTGATCCTCAAGCGTGTGAAGGAAGAGGAGAAGACCAAGGGCGGCATCATCATCCCCGATACGGCGAAGGAGAAGCCGATCGAGGGTGAGGTCGTTGCGGTCGGCAACGGCAAGGTCCTCGAGGACGGCACGGTCAAGAAGCTCGACGTCAAGGTCGGCGACCGCGTCCTCTTCGGCAAGTACAGCGGCACCGAGGTGAAGCTCGATGGTGAGGAGCGCCTCATCGTTCGCGAGGACGACATCCTCGCGGTGCTCGAGAAGTGAGGCGCGGCTTCGCCGCGAGTCCTCAGTCCTCGGTCCTCAGTCCTCGGTAGAGAGACAGACCGAGACGAATCGAACGAATCGAAGTTTTCGGCGCGCAGCGCGCGCCCCCTGAGGTCTGAAGTCTGAGGACTGAGGACCTTCGAAAGAGGTATTCCAAATGGCAGCGAAAGAAATCGTCTACACCGAGTCCGCTCGCAACCTGATCCTCTCGGGCGTCAACGCGCTCGCCGACGCGGTCAAGGTGACCCTCGGACCGAAGGGCCGCAACGTCGTCATCGAGAAGAGCTTCGGCTCGCCGACGGTGACGAAGGACGGCGTCACGGTCGCGAAGGAGATCGAGCTCGAGAACCGCTTCGAGAACATGGGCGCCCAGATGGTCCGTGAAGTCGCCTCGAAGACGAGCGACGTCGCGGGCGACGGCACCACGACGGCGACGGTGCTCGCGCAGGCGATCTACCGCGAGGGCTCGAAGCTCGTCGCGGCGGGGCACAACCCGATGGAGATCAAGCGCGGCATCGACAAGGCGGTCGAGACCCTGACCGACGCGCTCAAGAAGATGGCGAAGCAGACCAAGGATCCGAAGGAGATCGCTCAGGTCGGCACCATCAGCGCGAACGGCGACAAGGAGATCGGCGAGAAGCTTGCCCAGGCCATGGAGAAGGTCGGCAAGGAAGGCGTCATCACCGTCGAAGAGAGCAAGACGGCGGAGACGGTCCTCGAGGTCGTCGAGGGTATGCAGTTCGACCGCGGCTACCTCTCGCCGTACTTCGTGACGGATCCGGAGCGCATGGAGGCGATCCTCGAGGACGCGTACCTCCTCATCTCCGAGAAGAAGATCTCGAACATGAAGGATCTCCTTCCGGTGCTCGAGGCGATTGCCCGTAGCCAGAAGCCGCTCCTCATCATCGCCGAGGACATCGAGGGCGAGGCGCTCGCTACCCTCGTCGTCAACAAGCTCCGTGGCACGCTGCACTGCGCCGCCGTCAAGGCGCCGGGCTTCGGCGATCGCCGCAAGGAGATGCTCAAGGACATCGCGATCCTCACCGGCGGTCAGGTCATCGCCGAGGAGCTCGGCCTCAAGCTCGAGAACGTCACGATCTCCGACCTCGGCCGCGCCAAGCGCGTCGCGCTCGACAAGGACAACACCACGATCGTCGATGGCGCGGGTGACAAGGAGAAGATCAAGGGCCGCATCGCGGAGATCCGCGCCCAGATCGAGAACACCACGTCCGACTACGACCGCGAGAAGCTCCAGGAGCGCCTCGCGAAGCTCGTCGGCGGTGTCGCGGTCATCAAGGTCGGCGCTGCGACCGAGACCGAGATGAAGGAGAAGAAGGCCCGCGTCGAAGACGCCCTTCACGCCACCCGCGCGGCGGTCGAGGAAGGCATCGTCCCCGGCGGCGGCGTCGCGCTCATCCGCGCACAGTCCTCGCTCGAGTCGCTCAAGCTCGACGACGAGCAGCGCTTCGGCGTCTCGATCATCCGCCGCGCGATCGAGGAGCCCCTCCGCCAGATCGTTCAGAACGCGGGCCTCGAAGGCTCGATCGTCGTGAACAAGGTCAAGGAAGGTAAGGACGACTTCGGCTACAACGCGGCGACCGACCAGTACGGCAACCTCCTCTCGCAGGGCGTCATCGACCCGGTGAAGGTCGTTCGTACGGCGCTCCAGAACGCGGCCTCCGTCGCGAGCCTCATGCTCACGACCGAGTGCCTCGTCGCCGAGCGTCCGAAGGAGGAGAAGGCGGCGGCGGGTGGCCACGATCACGGCCACGGCCACGGCTTCTGAGATCGCCCGGAGCCTCTAGGCTCCGTCCGTCAGCTTCGTTGTTTGATGGAACACACGGCCTCTCGCGCTTCGGCACGAGGGGCCGTCGTGTTTCCATCGTCAGAGGTCTTTCCGACGACGGACCCGAGGTTCGGCGGTTTCCGAGTCGTCGAGGCCTGACGCCGACTCGTCATTGTCGATTGTCAGATCTAGACGAACACGTGGGGGACGCTCGACCACTCGAGCACGCGTGCGAAGGCCAGGAGCCGCCGCATCGATCCAAGCGCGATGTTCTTCGTCATGAGCAAGCGTGGCGGCGATGCGCTCGAGGTCGTCGCGTGGACATGCATCGGCTTGCGCGAGCACGAGGACCGCGAGCGTTTCGTCGTGCATGGGCGGGGTAAAGTCCGCGTAGCGCTCGGCGATAGCAAGCGCACCGGCATGATCCCCGCGCGCGAGCGCGCATCGGAGCTTCACCTGCCACTGGACGAGGGCGCGCGTGGGCAGCTCGGTGAATTCCTTTAGCAGCGCGGCGAGCTCGCTCTCGGACTCATCCGGGTTGCCGACTAGCGGAAGGACGCGCGCTCGCAGCGCGAGGAGCTCCGGCAGCAACTCCCTCGAGGCTTCGGCCTCCAACCGGTCCGCCCGCCAAACGCCTCTATCGGCGAGGGTGAGGGCGCGGCCGAACGCGCCTGCTCGATACGAACGTTCGGCGGCCACGAGATCTGCGGCCGCCTCCAGCGCCTCGGGGACACGCTCGGACGTTCCTCCGCTCGCATCGAGGCCAGCGGGGTCGGCGGAGCCGAGGTCGAGCATCACCTCGTGGAGTGGACGCGCCCGCGCGCTGCGCCGGCAGACCTCAGGGCGGGCGATGACGGCCGCGAGGATCAGCGGCACGAGAACGACGAGGATGCTGTTCACCGGCGACGGGAACAGCGGTCCCGATGCTGACGTGCGTGCGAGCACGAGCGTGGCCGCGACGATGGCGGGGGTCGGAAGGTAGAGACCGATGCAAACTGCGTCGATCTCCGGCACACGACGGAGGACCCGGCGGGACTGCCGTTCATGGCCGCCTGCATCCGTGACCATCGCCGGGGCCGATCGGTCGCCGCTCTCCGATGGGAGGAACATCGCGAGCCAGAGTGGCTTCCCGTCGTGCCGAGCGGTGGCTGTCTCGTCGATCTCCGCTGGGCTCCGATACACGCTCCGCCGACGTGCTGTGACCGCCTCGCGGAGCGCTGTGACGAGCACACGCTCACGCGTACCGAAGTAGCCGTTCCCGACCGAGCGAAGGTGATCGAGTCGCGCGGACGTCGCCTCGAGATCACCGCGATTGGCTGCAACGAGCGCGCGCGTCAGCTGCGCCCACGCGACGGCGCGTGGATGCGCGTCCGGAGCTGACTGCACCTCGCGAGCCTCGCGTTCTGCGGCATCCACCCGGTGAAGCGCGATGAGCGCCAGCGCACGCGCGGAGCGGATGAGCGAGAGGAGCGTGTCGCGTTCGCTGTCATGGGCGAACGACGATGCCGCTTCGAGCGTCTGCGTCGCGATGCGCTCGGCCCGTGGCGCGTCGTGTTGGTAGAGCGCAATCAGCGAGCGCTGGAAGCCGACGACCAGGTCCGTTCGAGGCGCTCCTCTTGGAACGCGATCGAGCAACTCGGAAGCTTCTTCGAGGAGACTTCCGCCCGAGAGCATCTGGAAGGCTCGGACTGGCAGGATGGACCGGAGGCTACGTTTCGCTTTCCAGCGACCATACGCGGCTGTTGCGGCGCCCAGGGCGAGCGCCTCGAACAAGAAGACGAGCCCCGTCGCGATCCCTAACTCACCTGTGGCGACGCACGAGAGTGCCGCTCCGACGAACGATATCGTCGCGCCGGCCCGGGACCACGTGTGCGTGTTGACCGAGTACATGTGGCGCGCTGGATGGTCGAAGCGGCCCACGAACGTATCGTAGCTGCTGTTCGCGGAAGAGTGTCCTCGCCTGGTCGCGCATGGTGCGCGCAGCCGGTGCGGATGACGCGCTTCTCGCGGAGGAACACGCCCAGCGCACGTGCGCTGGTCTTTCTCGATAGGCCGAGCGATCGCGAGAGGTCGCGCACTCCCATCGGGCGCTCGACCTGGAGCCGCCTCGTCACTGGCAGAGCACGCGGCCGCTCGTCGACAGGCATGCGTTTCGGCATGCCTCGCCGACTTGGTACGTGCCGTTCACGCAGCGGAGCATCGACTTCGCGTCCTGCGCGCATGCGATCTCCTTCGGGCCGTCGCACGGATCACCGACGAGCGCCGTCGAGTGATCGCAGTCGACCGCGTTTCCGACCGAGCAGCCACGCGCTCCGCGGCACGTCGAAGCGATGACCGTGCGCCCGCCGCGACAGACGGTGAGCGCGCGTCGGTCCGGCGTGCAGTCGTATCCGCCCTCGGCAGCACACGGCACGCCGGCTCCGCTCTGCGATGCGCCGCCGGGGGCACACTGGATGGCGCCGTTCGCGATCGAGCATCCGCCGGGGCATGGCTGGAGCAGAGCCCAGAGGCCCCGCTGGCACTGCACGACGGAGGCTCGGTCTGCGCCACACATCGGCGGCCCGTCGGCGCACTGCATGCCCTGCGGCGGCATCTGATAGGCGGCGGCCGGGGGCGGCGCCTGCGTGTGCGCGCTCGTCTGGCAGCCCGGCTGGGTGACGCCCACGACGATGAGGCCGACGAAGAGGGAAGAGCCGAGAGCGACCGGAGCGCGCATCATGCGCGCGAATCTTCCTCCATCTCGAGAGGCGTGTGCTGAACAACCGTGAGCCGTCGTTCTCGTCGGCCGTGAGGCGTCGTTCACAGCTGGCGATGTGCACGCACGCAGACCCCCACGAAAACCCGGTCGCGAGGCTTGCGTGAGTGGTTGAACCAGTTGGTCTTCGGGTTGCACCGACCCATCGACACGGGAGGTCCTCGATGACGAGCGGCACGACGAGCGGCACGGTGACCGGGGTGGGAGCGCGACGGCGTAGCGGCACGCGGAAACCTTCGGCGAAGACGCGACGCGTCGCGGCAGGATGTGCGGTGTTCACCACCGTGGTCCTCGGGGCCGTGGCGCTCGTCTGGTCGTCGTGCGCGGTCCCGGATGCCCCGGCCCATGTGCGCGTAGGTGCGCGAGGAAATTGAAGCTCTTCGCCCGCATCGTCATCACGAACCGTGACCCGTTCTTGCGGGGCCGGCGACTAAGGGGCAACGGCTCGGAGCGCACTTCGGAGCAACCGCTCCGGGGATGCGGCTCGCCGCCGATGCCGCGGTTCGTTCACGATCCGCCGTGCAAGGCCGCCTGTCCGAGCCGTCGACCAATTCTCAGATCGGGCTGAGCAGCGCCGCTCGACGACGCCGCGCGCCACCGATCTGCGTGACGTGTGCAGCAATTCCCTGCCTGACCGTCTTTTCTGAAGCAGCCGGAATCCGTTCCAAGAAATCATTCACGATTCGGATCCCTTTCTCCGTCTTTCCGCTGAGACGTCTGCGAGACCGACCGACGAGACGCCGGCTTCCGAAATCGACAAGCACAGCTTTCGATTGAAGTTTCGAGTCGTTGCGGCCTAGAGGTCGCAAGGTGTGTCCTCCGCCCGCTCGTGTACGAGCAGGGGCGGACCTTGCACACCCCCATATGGAGCGCTAGAGCGCCCCTCCACTCGCCACGGGCATTGGCGAGAGAAGGAGCGACTTCGCCCAATGCGTTCTCTCAAGTCCGGTCTCTTCGGCTGCGTCGTTGCGGGGCTTCTCGGCACCTTCGCGGTCGTCGGCTGCAGCGCCAGTGGTGACACCGGCTTCATTGATCCGACGACGTCCACCGATCCGACGGAAGGTGACGACGATCAGCGGGGCGCGGTTCTCCCCCCCAGCAACTCCGACGAGGATGACGACGACGATCGTCCGGCCGACGCGGGCAAGAAGGACGGCGGCAAGGACGCAGGCAAGAAGGATGCTGGCAAGGACGCCGGCCCGCCCCCGCCCGACGAGGGCGAGAACTGCCCGACCGCGAACGACATCATCAAGCGCTCGTGCGGAACCTGCGGAACGCAGGAGGCCGTTTGCCTCGCGAACTCCGACGGTAGCGCGGGCGGCAAGGTCAGCCCCTACAGCGAGTGCAAGGGCCAGGTCGTAGACGGCTGCATGCCGGGGACGGTCGAAGAGGTCGCGTGCGGGAACTGCGGCAAGCAGAAGCGAACCTGCAACGCGTACTGCGGGTGGACGAACAACGGGACGTGCACCGGCCAGCCGACCAATTCGTGCACGCCCGGGTCGGTCGAGCTCCTCGGCGCGGGTTGTGGCTCGAACCTCTATCGCCAGAAGTCCTGCAAGGCGGACTGCACGTGGGACAACATCTCGGCGACGTGCTTTGCCCCGCCGACGTTCGTCAACGCTCCGCCCACGGTTGGCGGCGTGAACAGCACGGTGGCGATCCTCAGCTCGACGCAGACGATCGCGCGCGCCGGAACGGGGACGTGCCCGGTCACGATCTCGACGAGCGTGACGCCCTACGCGTACATCGAGGTGCGTAACCCGAACCCGAAGGCGATCACCGTCTCGGTGTACAACTCGCAGGCGCCGGGCGGGCCGGTGATCGACACCGTCATGGTCGGCTATTCCGGCTCGAACGTCCCGGCCACGGAAGCGGCGCGGAAGAACTGCGTCGGTAGCGGAAACGACAGCGGCAACTCCACGCTGACGGGCAGCACCAGCTTTGCCTCGCTGGACGGCACGAGGGCGCTCTCGATCCCGGCGAACGGCTCGGCTCAGGTCTACTTCGCGTCCTGGTACTCGTACGACGCCAATGATCCGTCGAAGTCGACCGGCATGATCAAGCTGAACGTCAAGACGGAGTCGGTCGCGCCCTGATCGGGCCGGACCGATGAACGCGGCGGCCCAGCTCCCGGTATCCGGGGAGGGCCGTCGCCGTCACACAGGTTGGGTGGAGGGGTCGGCTGCGACGTGGCGGTGCTCTGCCGCCACGTCGCGGCTTTTTTTCGTTCGACGGGTGTGTCTGCGCTCGTGAGATCGGGGAAGACGGTCGCCTCGCGTCTGCATAGGCAGTAGGGTTCGTGCGTGGCCTCTCCTCCTGGTGGTGGTGGTAAGGCCGGCGATCGTCCCGCCGCCGCCGAGATCGCCGTCGAGGGCGAGGTCGCGGTCGTCACGTACGAGAACGTGGAGACCGGGTTCCGCGTCGTGAAGGTCGACGTGCCCGAGCGCCGTGAGCGGCTCACGGTGGTGGGCCTCTTCCCCCGCGTCGCGGTGGGCTCGCGGGTGCGCGTGCGCGGCCACGTCGAGCGGAACCGCGAGCACGGCGAGCAGCTCCGCGCGACGAACGTGACGCAGCTCGCGCCGACGACGCTGCAGGGGATCGAAAAGTACCTCGGCTCCGGTCTCATCAAGGGCATCGGCGGCGCGACGGCCCAGAAGATCGTGAAGCACTTCGGCCTCGACACGCTGAAGGTGCTCGAGGAGGCGCCCGATCGGCTGCGTGAGGTGCCGGGGCTCGGTCGCGCGCGTGCCGAGCAGCTCGCCCAGTCGTGGAACGAGCAGCGCGCGATCCGCGACGTGATGGTCTTTCTCCAGGCCCATGGCGCCAGCGTTCATCTCGCAGCGCGGATCTTCAAACGTTACGGCCCGAAGGCGATCAGCATCGTCTCGACGGACCCGTATCGACTCGCGATCGACGTCTGGGGCATCGGCTTTCGCACCGCCGATCGAATCGCGGCGGAGATGGGGATCGCGAAGGACTCCCCGCAGCGTATGCAGGCGGCGCTGCTCCAGGCTCTGCGCGATGCGACCGAGGCAGGACATTGCTATCTCGTCGGTGACGACCTCACGGCGCGCGCCGCACGGCTGCTCGCGGACGACGTCTCGGGGACCGAGCCGCCGAGCGTGGAGCTGGTCGCGAGGCTCGACGACGCATTGCGCGCGGTGATCATGGGCGGCTACGTCGTCGCCGAAGAAGGCGACGCGCTCACGCGCCTTCGAGCCGGTGCGCCGTTGCGGAGCGCCGTCGTCTACGACGCGCGCATGCACGAGACCGAGAGCCGTCTCGCGGCGCGGCTCGCCATGCTCGCGGGTGAAGACGCGTGCGCGCTCGCGGGCTTCGATGCTGCGGTCGGACGCTTCGAGCAGGAGACCGGAACGGTGCTGGCGGACGAGCAGCGCCTCGCGGTCGAGCGAGCGGCTCGCTGTCCGCTCCTCGTCGTCACCGGTGGCCCTGGTGTCGGCAAGACGACCATCGTGAAGGCGATCCTCAGCGTGTTCGAGCGCGCCGGCGTCGTCGCGCGCCTCGCAGCGCCGACGGGGCGCGCGGCCAAGCGCATGAGCGAGGCGACCGGCAAGGAGGCGGCGACGCTCCACAGGTTGCTCGAGTTCGATCCGAAGACGGGGACGTTCAAGCGCGACGCCAAGAACCCACTCGCCGCAGGCGCGATCGTCGTGGACGAGAGCTCGATGGTCGACGTGTGGATGGCCGATGCGCTCACGCAGGCCGTCGCGATCGGCGCGCGCCTCGTCCTCGTCGGAGACGTCGATCAGCTCCCGAGCGTCGGGCCAGGGTCCGTCCTTCGCGACGCCATCGCGTCCGGAGCGGTTCCTTGCGTCCGGCTCGTGAAGATTTTCCGGCAGGCCGAGAAGAGCCTCATCGTGCAGAACGCGCACCGCATCAACGCCGGCGAGTCGCCCATCGTCCCCGAAAAGGGCGATCCATCGGCGGACTTCTTCATGATGGACCGGCGAGATCCGGACGCGACACGCGATGTGCTCGTCGAGCTCGTCACGCGGCACATCCCACGCAAGTTCGGCCTCGACCCCGTCCGCGACATCCAGGTGCTCACGCCGATGAACCGCGGTCCGGTCGGAACGGCTGTGCTCAACGAAGCGCTGCAGGCGGTGCTGAACCCGGCGAGCCCCGGCCTCGTACGCGGGAAGGTCACGTTCCGCGTCGGCGACAAGGTGATGCAGCTCCGAAACGACTACGACAAGAACGTCTACAACGGCGACGTCGGCGTCGTCGCGTCGGTCGACGAGGAAGCCGACGCGCTGGTCGTCCGCTTCGACGACGACGCAAAGACCGGAGCACGGGACGTTCCGTACGACGGGCGCTCTCTGGACGAGCTCACGCTCGCGTACGCCTGCACCGTCCACAAGTCGCAGGGAAGCGAATACCCGGCCGTCGTCATCCCTCTCCTCACGAGCCACTTCGTGATGCTGTCGAAGAACCTGGTCTACACGGCCGTCACGCGCGGGAAGCGTCTCGTGGTGCTGGTCGCCGATCCGCGAGCGCTGCGCCTCGCGCTCGCAGAGCAGAGGCGTGAGGAGCGGCAGACGCGGCTCGCCTCGCGGATCCGTCGAGCGGCCGAGGACAGCCGCAGCGAGTCGTCACAGCCCGCGCCGTCCTGAGCATCGATCAACTCGACATCGGCGAAGACGCGACACACGTTGACGAAGCGAGCTCTGGGCTTCCGATCGACGTCGATGGAGTCGCAGGCGGAGCACGCCGCGTCGGCCGCGGCGCTTGCGGCGACCAGGTGGCCGGGTAGACTCAGGAAGCCTTTATGTTGAAGCGTCTCTTCGTCGGCCTCTTCCTTGGAGCAGTGGTCGGAGCCATCCTGGCCGCGGTGCTCGTGCAGGGGCTCGGTGTGATGACGTTCGACGGCTCCGTGCTCGGAGCGACGGGCGCGTACCTCGCTGCTGCGCTGACCGGAGTGCTGACGGGCCTCGTCGCCGGAAAACCCATCTGGTCCGCCGACGGAAAGATCGAGGCGGGGCTCAAGGCGTTTTTCGGCGCGCTCCTCGCGCTCGGCGGGATGTTCGTCCTCCGGCAGTGGGTTCATGCCGAGGTGGACCTCTCTTCGCTCAAGGCGAGCGCGGGCCCTGCCGAGATCGGGCAGCTCCCGGCGGTCTCGCTTCCGCTCATCGCCGCCGTCCTCGCGAGTTTCTTCGAGCTCGACAATACGGACAACGGCGACAAGGACGCGGACAAGAAGGACGCGAAAGCGCTCTCGTCCGGCGCCGGTGCGAGCAGCAAGCTCAGGGTGGCGGGCGGCGATGAAGCCGACGACTCCGAAGAAGAGGAAGAGGCGGCTCCCGCCAGGAAGCGGCGTTAGCCATGATGGGGCTGCCGCCCCATACCCCGCCCCGCTCTGCGGGTTCGGAGCGACCCCGCACCCCCGCTCTGCGGGCGCGGGTCCCCGCCATGATGGGGCTGCCGCCCCATACCCCGCCCCGCTCTGCGGGTTCGGAGCGAACCCGCACCCCCGCTCTGCGGGCGCGGGTCCCCGTCATGATGGGGCTGCCGCCCCCTTCTGCGCGGTGAGGAGCGATTGATGCCGCTTGCGCGTCTCGTGTTCCTTGCTGCAACGCTCGGTGGGATCGTCCTCACGATCTACTCGCTGTTGACCGAGCCGCCGCCGCTCTGGGCCGCGCTGCTCGGCGTGGGCGTTTATGTCGGAATCATGCTGGCGGGCGTCTTCGTGATCGGGCTTCGGATGTTCGCCGATGCCGTGATCCGCGGACCGGAGGACGCGCGTGGCATCGTCCTCACGTTCGACGACGGGCCCGATCCGGTCCACACGCGCAAGGTGCTCGACATCCTCGACGCGCACGAGGTGAAGGCGACCTTCTTCGTCATCGGACGCAAGGTCGAGAAGCACCCGGACGTCGTGAAAGAGATCGTCGAACGCGGCCACGAGGTCGGCGTACACGGCTACGCGCACGATCGGCTCTTCTCTCTACGTGGCCCACGTCGCGTGAAACGCGATCTCGAACGAGCCGTCAAAGCGCTGGAGAAGGTCACGCAGCAGCGCCCGACGTTGTTCCGTCCACCCGTCGGTCACACGAATCCGACGATCGCGCGCATTGCCGAGCAGCTCGATCTCACGATCGTCGGCTGGTCGGTCGCCGGCTACGACGGCATCGGCGGCGCCGATCCGCGCAAGGTGGTCACGCGCATCGTCCGGAAGCTCGACGATCGCGACATCGTGCTCCTCCACGACGCCGCCGAACGTGACGATCACGAGCCGGTCGCGGCGCGCGCCCTGCCCGATCTTCTCGCCGCCGTAGCCGACAAGAACCTTCGCATCGCGCGGCTCGGCGACTGGATCGAAGCGCTCGAGGCCTGAAAGTGCATCGGGCAAGCCGCCCAGCAGGTTCGTGACGACCGTTCCTTGACAGCAAGGACTGTAACGGTCATAACAGTATCGGTCATGACTGGTTCAGATGTCTTGCCGATGGCTGCTATGCTCGCGTCGCCCGAGATGAGTGACGCCCGCGAGTACACGATCGACGAGCTCGCGAGCGTGAGCCGCGTGCCGAGCCGGACCATCCGCTTCTACCAGTCCGAAGGAGCGCTCCCGAAGCCGACCATCAAAGGCCGCGTCGCGTATTACGGCCAGGCACACGTCGAGCGTCTCGCGCAGATCACCGCGCTCCAGGATCGTGGGCTCCAGATCCGCGCGATCCGCGATGTCCTCACGCGTGCCGAGAAGGGCGAGTTCTCGCTCCAGGAGTGGCTCGGATCGCATGACCAGCTCTCGTCGCCTTGGGCCGGCGATCGACCGAAGGTGATGACGGAAGCGGAGCTCCAGGCCGAGCTCGCAGGCCGGAGACCCGGCCTCGTCGGCGAGCTCTCGCGTATGGGCGCCATCGAGCGTCGCGGCGACTCGTACCTCGTCGAGAGCCCGGCGCTGCTTGGCCTCGCGCTGCGCCTCGATCGCGTCGGCATGCCGCTCGAGACGGTCGCCGGCGCGTTCCGGATCCTGCACAAGCAGCTCGGCCGCCTCGCCGACGACCTCGCCAGCTACTTCATCAAGAACGCGGACGCGTTCGGCGACGACGTCGACGAGGCCTACAACGAGCTTCGGCCCGTCAGCCTCGAGGCCGTGCGCGTCGTCTTCGCGCGCGAGATGGAACGCACGTTGCGGAAGGCGACCGAATCCGGCGCCACCGCGGTCTTCACCCGACGCAAGCGCACCACCAAGAAGAAGAGCACGTAGCCACCGCACCGCTCGCGCCCCGTCGCGCCCGCGCGGCACCTCGTCAACTCACCATCTCATCCTGCGCCGAGCCGGCCGTCATCGGTCTGGCCCGCCGTCGGCCTACGTCCATCCGGCGTCGCGGATCTTCCGCGCGCGAAGGGAGGTCTCCATGAACGGTATCGCCTCGCGGCTCCTCGCCGCGCTCGCCTATCCACGCGCCGTCGACGATTTCGTCGAGCTCGCGCTTCCGCTCCACACCGCGCGCGAGTCACGCGACGTCCGCGCGCGTGTCGTCTCTGTCGAGCGCGAGACGCGCGACGTCGCGACGTTGCGCCTTCGTCCGAACGGCCGCTTCCGCCCGCACCGCGCCGGGCAGCACGTGGCGGTCACCGTGCGGGTCGACGGAATCCAGCGAACGCGGGTCTTCTCGATCGCGAGCGCCGAACGTGACACGACGATCGCGCTCACGATCAAGGCCCGGCCTGGCGGCGTCGTCACGCCGGTGCTCGTCTCCGGATCGCTGCGCGACGCGGTGGTCACGCTCGGGCAGCCTTCGGGCGAGTTCGTCCTCCCCGAGGCCGTGCCGGAGCGTCTCCTCCTCGTCAGCGGCGGCAGCGGGATCACGCCGGTCATGTCCATGCTGCGCACGCTTCTCGCACGTGGACATCGCGGGGACGTCGTCTTCGCGCACTGGGCGCGCTCCGAGGCCGACGTCGTCTATCGAAGCGAGCTCGAGCGGATCGCGCGACGAGCATCATCGGGACTCCGTGTCCGTGTCTTCACCGGGCCGTTCGAGCCCGCGGGATTCGTCGACCTGGTGCCCGACTTCGACGCGCGCGACACCTGGGCGTGTGGACCGGAGCCGTTCCTCGACGTCGTTCGCGAGACGTTCGGAGCGCGCGGCGCTGCCGATCGTGTTCGTGTCGAGCGCTTCACGCGCGGAGGCTTGCCGGCCACACGAGACTCGGCTGCATCCGCGAGCGAGGTGACCTTCGTGCGCTCGCAACGTCGCGCGAGGGGAGGCGGCCCCCTCCTCGCGATGGCCGAAGGCGCAGGCCTGTCACCGCCGAGCGGCTGTCGCATGGGCATCTGCCACACCTGTGTCTGCCGCAAGGTCTCGGGCGTCACCCGCGATCTGCGGACCGGCGCCTTGTCCACCGACGAAGACGTCGACGTGCAGCTCTGCGTGAGCGAGCCGGTCGGCCCCGTCGAGATCGATCTCTGAAAGGAACCACCACCATGACCTCTTTCCCTGAACTGTCCCCCGCCGAGCTCGAAGCCTTCGGTGCAGAGCTCGACGCGCTCGTCCTCCGCACGAAGGCGGACCTCGGTGAGCGCGACGTCCGCTACATCCGCCGCGTCATCCGCGTGCAGCGCGGGCTGGAGGTTGCCGGTCGAGCCCTCCTCTTCGGAAGTGCGTTTGCTCCTGCAGCGTGGGTCTTCGGAACGGCGTCCCTCGCGGCGGCGAAGATCATCGAGAACATGGAGATCGGCCACAACGTCATGCACGGCCAGTACGACTTCGCTCGTGACTCTGGCCTCTCGTCGACGACGTACGAATGGGACAACGTGTGCCCCTCCGACCAGTGGCGCCATTCGCACAACTATCTGCACCACACGTTCACGAACGTGCGCGGTGTCGATCATGACCTCGGCTATCGCCTCCTTCGCATCGAGGAGAGCCAACCCTGGCGCTGGACGACGCCGCTCCAGCCCGTGTACACCGCGGTCCTCGCGACGATGTTCCAGTGGGGCGTCGCCGCGCACGACGTGGACATGTACGCGTATCTGAGCGCGCCCGGCCGGCGCACCGACGAGGACCGCGCAAAGGTCCGCGGGATCGGACGGAAGGCGAAGCGTCAGTTGCTCAAGGACTACGTCCTCTTCCCGGTCCTCGCCGGGCCGTTCGCGTTGCCCGTCCTCGCAGGGAACGCCGTCGCGAACCTCGCTCGGAACGTCTGGGCGTTCAGCGTCATCTTCTGCGGCCACTTCCCCGAAGGGACGGCCACGTTCGCGCCCGAGACGCTCGAGGGCGAATCGCGCGGGCACTTCTACCTTCGGCAGATCACAGGCTCGGCGAACTTCGAGGGATCCTGGCTGCTCCACTTCATGAGCGGACATCTGAGCCACCAGATCGAGCACCACCTGTTCCCGGACATCCCGGCTTATCGCTATCCGGAAATGGCGCGCGAGGTCCGTGCGATCTGCGCGAAGTACGGCGTCCCGTACAACACCGGCAGTCTCGGCAAGCAGTTCTTCAGCGTGCTGAAGAAGATCTTCCGGTTCGCTTGGCCGCCGAAGAAGGCGCCGCCGACGACGCAGCTCGCGGCCTAGAGCGACGAACGGTTTTCGGACCGAGTATTTCCGCCGAGCTCCGAGCAGCGCGAGGAGTGACGACGACGGATACTGGAGTATCCGGAGGAGGAGCGACGACGCGATGCGACGGAAATCGGCGGAAAGACGACGGGAGCAAACCGTTTGTCGCTCTGGAGCATCAACCGGAGGGAAGCTCGACGACGAATCGAGCGCCGTCTGCGTAGTCGCCGTCGACGAAGATACGCCCCCGCGCTCCCTCGATGATGCCGCGGCACACGGCGAGCCCGAGTCCCGTCCCGTCTCCGACGTCTTTCGTCGTGACGAACGGATCGAAGATGCCGGGCGCGATGTCCTTCGCGACGCCGGGCCCGTTGTCCTCGATCTCGATCCGTACCTTCGTGTCGTCCTGCTTTCGTGCACGGACGACGATCGTCTTCTGATCGCGCGTGACGGAGCTCAGCGCCGCCCCGGCATTGAGGAGGACGTTGAGGAGCACCTGGGTCAGACGCTGGGGCGAGAGCGCGACGCGCAATTCAGGCTCCACCTCGACACGGAGGTCGATCGACTTGAAGTCCTTCTGCGGGCGTACGAGGCTGAGTGCGTCGTCGACGACCTCGTAGACGGAGGCGACCGCGACGACGCGCAGCGAGAGCGGGCCGTCTTCGGGGCGCGCGTAGTCCAGCAGGTCGCGTACGACCACGTGGATGCGCTCGGTCTCCTTGCGCATCCGGCGGAGGAAGTCGGCCTTCACGTCCTCGCTCGTCTCTGCGTCCTCGATGAGGTCGTGCATTCCCATGATCGCCGCGATGGGATTGCCGATCTCGTGTGCGACTCCGGCCGCAAGGCGTCCGACGCTCGCCATCCGCTCGCTGCCGGCGAGCTGCTCGCGGGTCTCGCTGAGGCGCTTGGTCGTCGCGGTGAGCTCGTCCACCTTCGTCCGGAGCGCTTGCTCCTCTTTCAACAGCCGCGCAGTCATGGCGCGGACGCTCGAGCCGAGCTCGGCGATCTCGCGGGCGCCGGACGATGGAAGGTCGAGGTCACGCCCGCCGGTCGCGACACGATCGGCCGCTCGTCCGAGCTCTTCGATCGGGCGGACGATCGCTCGCGTGAGCGCGATGTACGCGAACACGAGCAGCCCGAGCGCGAAGACGAACATGTAGAGCGCGATTCCGCGGACCAGCTGCGCCGTGCGCGCCGGATCGTCCTCCGCGCGTACACGTACGAGCACGGCGGCATCGTCGCCGCTCGGGAGGACGACATCGAGGACGCGTCCGGTGGAGGCCGCCGTGCGGACCGCCGACTCTCGATATGGCCTCGACGGGACGCGCAGCGCGGATAGCTCCGTCCCCTCGTGCGCGAGCACCTCGCCTTCCGGGCCGAAAACCGCGATCGCCAGCGCGCCACCTTCGCCGACGTGCGACGCGATCGTTCGCTCGAGCGCGCTCGGGGCTGCGCGGCGCGTGTCGGCGACGTGGGCAGCGACGGCGCGACCGAGGCCGCGCGCAGCGTCTTCGCGGTAGGCGAGGGATGTCCCGCGCGTCACCTGTGCGATGGCGAAGAACAGCGGGAAGTACGCGAAGAGAATGACCCCGGCGAGGGCGAGCACGATCTGGAGCCGGAGCCCCGGGCCGGATCGCGTGCGTCGCTCGGTGCTCATCCTCGCCGGCTCATGGTACTCCGAGGAGCCCGCCGATCTGGTACACGAGCACGGCAGCGCCGTAGCCGAGCGCGTACGTGTAGCCGACGACGAATGCGGGCCACCGCCACCCGCCCGTTTCGCGCCGGATCGCGGCGACCGTGCTCATGCACTGGCAGGCGAGGACGAAGAACGCGAGGAGCGCGAGCCCGGTACGCACGCCGTACACCGGAGAGCCGTCGGGCTTCTTCGCCTCGCGCAGTTTCTCCGCGAGCGGGGTCGCATCGTCCTCCGCGTCCTCGACACCGAACACGACGCCCATCGTCGCGACCATCAGCTCGCGTGCTCCGAACGAGCCGATGAGACCGACGTCGATCCGCCAGTCGAATCCTGCAGGGCGTGTCACCGGCTCGAGCGTTCGGCCGACCGTTGCCGCGATGCTCGATTCGATCTCCGGTGCATCCGGCTCGCGCGAGACGCCCGGCATCGGGATCGAGAGGAGGATCCACAGCGCGGCGGACGCGATCACGATCGTCGTCCCGACGTCACGCAGGAAGCGCCGCGCGGCGCGGTAGCCCTTGCGGGCGACGACGCTCGCCTGTGGAACCCGGTACGAAGGCATCTCGAGCACGAGCGGCAAGCTCTTCCCCTTCGTCGCGGTACGCCGCAGGACGAAGGAGGCGATGAGCGCCGCGAAGATGGCCGAGAAGTAGAGACCGACGAAGATCAGCGCGCGGAACAGCGCCGAATGGCCGGCGAAGAACGCCGCGAGCACGAGCCCGTACGTCGGGAGACGCGCCGAGCACGTCATCAGCGGCAAGACCAGGATCGTCGTCAGGCGCTCGCGCGGATCGCGGACCACACGCGTCGCCGAGATCGCCGGAACCGCACACGCGTGGCCCATGAGCAGCGGGAGAAAGCTCCGGCCGCTCAGGCCGAGGACGCGCAGGAGTCGATCGACCAGGAACGCGCCGCGCGCGAGATATCCGCTCGCCTCGAGGAGCTCCAGGGCGACCGTCAGGATGACGATCTGAGGCATGAACGCGAGGACGGTCCCCGCACCGGCGAGGACGCCGTCGGCCAGGAACGAGGCGAGCAGGCCCTTTCCGAGCGCGCGGTCGAGCCCCGTTCGCGCGAGCGTGACGAGATCGTCGAACAGACCCGTCACCGGATCGGCCACGAGGAACACCGCCGCGAAGACGAGCGCCATCACGCCGACGAACAAGAACGGGCCGACGAGCGGGTGCAGCAGCACGGCATCGACACGTTCCGTCACCCGTCTACGGCGGCGCGCGTTGTCGTTCGAAGCGACGTCCTGGACGACCGCTTGCGCGAGCTTCGCGGGATCGAACGTCGAACGCGCGGACGCCGCGTCCTGCCCGGCGCGCAGGTGATCATCGAGCGCCGCGAGGACGGCCGGCTTGGCGTCGGCGTCGCGTGCGCTGACGAGGAGGACCGGCACGCCGAGCGCGTCCGAGAGCTGGTCCGTGTCGACCGCGCGGCCCTCAGCGGTGAGGACGTCCTTGTGCGTGAGCACGACGAGGAGTGGAAGCTTGGCCTTCGCGAGCTCGCGTGTGAGACGAAGGCCGAGGGCGAGCCGCGTCGGATCGATCACCTGGACGACGACGAACCGTTCGCCAGTTGCGCCCGCGCGGAGGCGATCGATGAAGCTCTTGGCCACGCCCTCGTCGGTGTCGCTCGCGACGGTCGCCTCGACCGAATAGAGGCCCGGAAGATCGGCGACGATCGCGCGGTCGCCGGATGGGAGCTCGATCTCCGCCTCGAGCACGTCGATCGTGATGCCCGGGTAGTTTCCGACGCGGGCATTGCCACCCGTGATGCGGTTGTAGAGCGATGACTTCCCGGAGTTCGGTCGGCCGACGAGCGCGATCGTGGTCCGACCGCCGGGCATGACCTCGCTCTTCGGCGCCGCGGCGCTCACGGTCGCTCCTGCTCGGGCTTCCCGACGGCGAGCCGTGCCGCGAGCTCCTTCGCGACCGCGAACTCTCCGCCGGAAGAGGTCCGTACGTGGAGCGGCCCTCCGAACGCAGCGCGCCGGAGCACGATGACCTCTTCACCTTCATGAAGGCCGACCGCCGCGAGCCACGCCGAGACGTCTTCGTCGAGCTGCGCGCTGACGATGCGTACACGTACCCCGAGGGTAGCGCTCGCGAGCGAGCTGCTCGGATCGACCTGCGTCCGGCCTTCGGTCCCGTCGACCATGGCCGGCAGTCTACTCGCAGCTTCAGATCTTGGTGCCGAATGCGCGCCCGATCGCCTCGGCGATGGCGCCGCCCGCGTCGATCGTCCCCTCGAGCACATCCGTGGCCGCCGCCTTCACCTCGGGCGGGGCCTGGCCCATCGCGAACGAGCGACCGGCGCAGGACATCATCGAGAGATCATTGAGCCAGTCGCCGACGCAAACCGTCTCCGAGATGTCGATCCCGTAATGCGCAGAGACCCAGGCGAGCGCGGTGCCCTTCGTGCCGCCGGAGGCGCGGGCGACCATTCCCCAGTGCTCGGTATCGCGCCGGAACGGGAACATCGCGACCTGCATCGCCTCTGTCGAGTCGCGCTGGATGTCCGCGACCGTACGGCCGATGCTCGCTTCTTTTCCGAGCGCGACGACGGCGGTCATCCCCGTGTCCGAGTCCCAGAGCGCGTGCTCCGTCACGCGGTAGACGTACCGGAGGTCGGTCGACCACGTCCGTACGTACGGCAAGTAGTCGGCGCCCCGCTCGTCATGGACGATCGCGTCTTCGGCGAAGAGGAACGCCACGAGGTCGTTGCGCTCGAGGCTCTCCCGCAGGCGATCGGCAGCGCGCCCGCGGATGCCGTGATGGAGCAGCGTCTTGTCGTTCTTGACGTTGACGATGTGGCTGCCGTCCGCGCAGCCCACCGGCCCCTCGATGCCGAGCAGCTCGGCCGACTCGCGCGTCCCCGAGTACAGGCGCCCGGTGAGGATCGTCACCTTCACGCCGCGCTGGCGGAGCTTGCGCACGGCCGCGACGTCCGCGTCGTTCGCGGCGCCGGCATGGTTGAGGAGCGTGCCGTCGAGGTCGAGGGCGAGGAGCTTGTACGGCTGCTTTTTCGCAGCCGCAGCAACGGAACGGGAGCTACGCCGTCCTTCGACAGGCGTGCTCCCGCTCTTTCGTTTCCCCGCCATGTTCCTCGCGAGCCCCGTGATCCTTTGCCAGGATCAGGACGCCGCGGCGTAGACGGAGACCTTCTTCTTGTCCTTCGTCGCCCACTCGTACTTCACGACGCCGTCGATGAGCGCGAAGACGGTGAAGTCCTTGCCGAGCCCGACGTTCTTGCCGGCCGCGATCGTCTCGCCGACCTGGCGGACGAGGATGTTGCCTGCACGGACGGTCTCGCCGCCGTACACCTTCACGCCACGGCGCTGCGAATTGGAGTCGCGACCGTTGCGCGTGCTGCCTGCGCCTTTTTTGTGAGCCATGGTCCTTCTCCTCCTGCTTCAGCCGGTGATGCCGGTGATCTCGAGCGCCGTGAACGGCTGACGATGACCGGTCTTCCTGCGGTAGTTCTTGCGGCGGCGGAACTTGAAGATGATGACCTTCGGCGAACGGTCCTGGGCGACGATCTTCGCCTCGACCTTGGCGCCGCCGACCATGGGAGCGCCGACCTTCACGCCGTCGCCGCTGCCGACGAGGAGAACCTCGCCGAGGGTCACGGTGTCGCCGACGTTGCCCGCGAGCTTCTCGACCCGAAGCCGATCGCCCTGAGCCACTCGATACTGCTTTCCGCCCGTTTTGATGACCGCGTACATGGATCCCTCTTCGTGAGCCGTGCGAGCCTCGTGCTCTGTGCCAGAGACCGCGGCGGCGGGGTTGCCCTGCCGAGGACCGGGCCGGCGAAGCTCAAGCTCTCGAAAAAGCTCGGATTCGTCGCTCGCTCCAGGGCGTGGGACGCGGCACTATACGCGCGCACGAGCATTTGTAAAGCACTGCGCGAGGCGGGCGCCGCGTCCGCTCTCAGACGCAAGCGAAACTAGCGGAACTGGCGGAGAAGACACGCGCGGAGGCGGGAAGGGCAGAGAAGGGCAACGCGGCGCCGTATGAGCTCTTCCGGACGGTCGCCGGCTGCCTTGTCGGAAGGCCGACCTGATGATGAACTCAGGGGCGCGCGGTTTGCAGATGAACCGCTCACGAGTCGCTCGGCGGCTCCCCGTGGCTGCAGGCCGGACACCTCACGAAGCGAGGCGCTTTCGGTCATTTTGCGGCGGAGGATCAATGGACTATCGCGGTGTTCTCCTCATTGGCGCGGTCGTCGGAGCGGGGGCTGTCGCCTCCTCGACGGCGTGCACGGCCCCGGATCCGGGAGCCATCACCTTTGCGGAGCGTTCGACTCAGGGGACGGGGGAGCCCCAGGGCTCGAGCGGCACGAGCGGCACGAGTGGCACATCGGGGGACGGCGATTCGGGCACCGCCACGCCGCCCGACCCCATCTTTGGCTCGACCCCGTTCGCTTACGAAGATCCCGGGGTGACCGCGAACGACGCGAACGACGCCCACGCGAACACGGTCGAGGGCAAGGACTGCCGTGACGGATGCCACGTCGAGGGTGGGGTTGCCGCCGCGAAGCCGTGGGTCTTCGGCGGGACCGTCTACTCGACGGCGCAGGGCGGCCAGACCGTGCCCAAGGCCGAGATCAAGATCGTGGGACCGAACGGTGAGGACATCGGCAACGCGTACACGGACCCGAACGGCAACTTCTGGCTCGAGAAGGCCGGCACCACGATCCCCGCTGGCAGCAAGGTCGGCGTTCGTAAAGAAGGCGGCCGGACCATGTTCATGGCCACGCCGCTCCAGCCGGAAGACAGCGGATGCAACGCGAACCGCGCGAACTGCCACGGCACGGCGGCCACCGGGAAGGTCTACGCGCTCTGAGGCGCGGGGGACGAACATGAAGGATCCTCGCGCCGTCCTGATGGGCCTCGCCCTCGCCGTCACGGCTGGGGTGATGGTCATCGGGTGCAGCGGACCTTCGGAAGGGATCATCACGTTCTCCGAGCGTCCTTCGAGCGGAGCCTCGGCGTCCGGAGGCTCGAGCTCCAACAATCCTTCGCCAGCGCCGTCGAGCACGGGCACGACTCCAGCCACGGTCAACCCGGTGTTCGTCAGCGACGTCTACCCGCAAGTGAGCCAGGCCTGCGGCGCATGCCATCTCCCCGGCACCGGCGGCGCGGCGATCTTCTTCGGCGCCGACGCGAGCGCGACCTACCCGCTCTTCAAGGAGCGGAGCTATCACCTGCCGAACAGCCTCTTCGTGACGAAGGGACTGCACACCGGTCCTGCGCTCACGACGGAGCAGCGCGCCGCCGTCGACAAGTGGGTAGCCGCCGAAGGTGGCGCTGCGGACGGCGGCTGACGTCAGTATCGGTGCTGGAACAACACGTCGAGGATCGACGTGCCGCGATCGCCGCGCGTCGCCACGAGCGACCACTTCGGGATGAACTGCCAGTTCAAGAACACGTACGTCGTGTCCGGCTCGCGGTACGTGGTCCTGCCGGGCGCGTAGCCTATTTGCACCTTGAGGCGGCGGTCGAAGAAGCTGCGTCCGAGCTTCGTTCGAGTGCGGTTGCCGCTCAACGTGTCGGTCTCGACGTCGAGGTTTTCGTCGAGCTCGGAGAGCGCTCGGTTGATGTCCGCCGCGATGAAGCCCGTTCCCACCGCGGTTGCACCCGAGTCGGACTTTCCGGATGAGGCGCCGGCCGCGGCCATGTTCGGATCGGGACGACCGAACAGGAGCACGCTGAGGATCTCGTTCGGCGAATAGGGCGGCTCGGATCGGAGGGCGATCGTGCCGCCCTTGAGCGGCCCGGTGATCTCGACCCAGACGCGCGTTCGGTCGGGCGAGTCCCAGTACGCGGCGGCGACGATCGTCGGGTTGCCGGGATCGCCGCCTTCCGGGAAGGTGACGGTGCCGCGATCGACGGTGAAGCTGCGTCCGTGGACCTCGATGGTCCCGCCGCGGAGATCGATGCGGCCCGTGACCTGCAGCTCGTCGGCGACCTGGACGACCGTGCGACCGCCGAGCGAGACGTCGATGCCACGGCCCTCGAGGTGAACCGAATTTCCGAGGTCCACGTTCAGCCGCGCCACGAGGCTCGAGCCGTCGGCTTTGGTCAGCCCCGTCTGCTTGCCGGTGCCGCCGCGGTGCTTGCGCACTGCGGTGGTGTCGAGCTTTCCGCCCCGGCGAACGCCGATGGCGATCGTCGGATCCGGATCGAGCGCCTGGAGCGTCTGCACGTCGCGGTCGGGGAGCTTCACGTCAGCTCGTGGGACGTTCACATCGACGAGCATCGTGCTCCGGTCCTCGGACATCGTCGCGGAGAGCTTCACTTCGCCGGTGGCCTCGGCGAACGTCGCGCCTTCCGCGCTGATCGGGATGCCGTCCTTCGTCGCGATGATGGTCGCCTCGCCGCCCATGAAGAGCAGGCCTTTCATTCGGCCGTTCGCAGACGCGCGGAACTCGCCGGAGCCCATCTTTCCGGTGGCTTCGTCGATCCGGAAGACGCCGGTTCGGTCGAACTTCACCGTGCCGGTGAGCGAGGAGATCTCCTCTCCGAGGATGTTGACGTAGAGCCTGCCATTCTGGAGTGCGAGACCTCCCTCGAACACCTGCGAGGTCTCGTCGAGCGTCACGTTCCCGGCGCCGTCGACGCGCCCGTCGATCTCCGAGACGGCTCCCTTCACGAACGGCGCGATGAGCCCGAGCCGGCCGTTCTGGATCGCGTAGTCGATGCGGGTCTGGGCGGAAGGGTCCCAGCCGAACGTCACGCCTTTCATGCGCAGGCTCTTCGACGCGACCTGCAAGGTGCCCTGCGTCTTCTCGGTTCCCTGCTCGTCTCGAATCGACGCGTGCGCGAAGAGCGAGCGATCGCGACCGCCGGCAGTGACGTCGAGGTTCTGCACGCGGGCACCTCCGGCGCCGAAACCGTCGACGTGCATCGTCGCTTCGAAGGACGGGTCGCGGTTCAGGTCAGTCACGCGCGCCCGCCCGGTGACGACGCCCGTGGTCCCGTTCGCGAACGGCATCGAGGCGAGCGCGAGGTTCTGGACCTCGAGCTCCGCCGAGGCGAGCCAGGGGAGCTGCGCGGGCGACTTACCTTCGAGCAGGTCACGCATCCGGACGTCGGTCATCAGGACGAGCCCCCTCACATGGCCGGGCTGCCTGCGTGTCGGCTGCAAGCGTGAAGCGGCGGCCGCGCGAACCGGCTGCGCTCGCGCGCGCCGCTCGCGCTCGTCGATCGCGAACGTGACCGCCGCGCGCTCTCCGTCCCAGCGCGCCTCGAGCGTCCCGTCGAGAGGTTGGAACGTCGCTTGCCCCGTTTGCCCAGGCATGCGCCGGCGGTCGGGCCGTATGTTCACGGCCTTTGCGCTCACGAGAACGCTCGGGCGGGCGAGCAGCCCGGAGAGCTCGACGTGGGTGTCGATCTTCCCGCGCAGATCGGGCGCTCCGAGGAACGGGGGCAGCTCGGAGACGTCGCGACGCGGAACGTCGGCCACGGCGGCGACGTGGAGCTGTCCGATGGCATCCGCGTTCAGCGGCTTCGTTCCCGTCATCCACGCCGCCACGGGGATCTTCGCCTTCATGCCGGCGTTTCCGAGCAGGCCGTGCCGATCCCACGACAAGACGGAGACCTCGGTGTCGTCGGTTCGTCCGTCCCATGCCACGTGCGTGAGCAGATCGACGCCCGACACCTCGAAGGTTCGCGAATGCGAGGCGTTCGCGAAAGCGACCTCCAGGCCCTCCGTTCGCATCGTCGCTCGGACCGTCGGCAATGCGCTCGGATCGCCCCGCTCGATGCGCGCCTCGAACGATCCGGTGCCGGCGACGCGTTCGATGTGCTCGCCGCCGAAGAGCGCAGCGCCTTGCGAGAGATCGACGGCGCCTCGCAGCTCGACGACGCCGGTGCTCCGCCGGAGAGACGCCGACCCGAGACGGCCCGGCACGTCGAGGTCGACATGCGTCATCTCGATCTGACCGAAGCCCTCGGCGGCGATCTTGCCGGTGCCGACCAGCTTGCCGCGGGTCATCGTCGCGTGGACCTCGGCGACGAGCTCGCCGTCACCCGTCAGGCCTTTTTCGCTGCGCACGACGAGGTCGATGTGGCCGTCGGTGCCGCGCGCGTGTTCGTGGAGCTCGACATCGAGCACGGCACGCGTCCCTTCGGGCGCCAGCTCGAGCTCCTTGATCCCGGTGAGCTGCGCGGCTCGGTGGAGGTCGACGCCGGCGCTCTTCGCACGGACGTTCCAGCCGCCGCCGCCCACGCGTGCGTCGAGCTCGAGCGGCTCGCCGAGCCCGGTGATGCGCAGGCCACGCGCCTCGACGACGCCGTTCTGGATGCGAATGGTCTTCGCCGATGCGGTGACGTTCCCTTCGTCATCGGGCTGCGCGACGTCGATCGACGCATCCACCACGTGAGGAGAGGGGGCGAGCGCGACCTTCGCGTGGCCGGACGCGCGCGGATAGACGAGCGGCTCCTTGCCGTTCGCCTGCAGCTTCATGCCGATGCCCGCGAAGCCGAGATCGAGCACCGGGGTCGTGAGCGGGCCGCTCAGCGTACCGCTCGCCGTCACGTGACGGGCGGAGAACGAGCTCGCGCGGAAATCGTCCGCGGATGCGGTCGTCGTCGCGAAGACGGTGCCTCGCGCGAGGTCGATCTTGCCCTGCGCGCGCGCCGATGCAGCGCCGTGCACGCGGTTCGGCGCCCGCGCGAGCGCGCGAAGGGAGTCCGACCGCGCCTGCAGATCGAAGGTCGCGACGCTGGAGGTGACGTCGAAGCTGACCTTCGCATTCGCCTCGACGCCTGGCTCACGCGCGCGCACCACTGCCGTGATGGTCGGCGACTCGAATCGACCTTCGACCGTGGCGCCGGGAATCGACTCGCCTCCGACGCTCCCCTCCGCGGTCACGACGCGGAAGGTGCCGAGCGGACCTGCGGCCCCGGACAGCGTGCCTTCGGCCGTGACCTTGCCGGAGACGTCGGTGGCGAGGTCCGCTCCGAAGGTCCGAGCGTCGACGTGCGCGGCATCGACCTCGAGCTTGAAGGCATTCCCTTCGCGGAGGTCGAGCTCGCCCTTCACGTCTGCCGTCGTCTCGCCGGTCCGGACGCGTGCATCCACGCCGATGGTCGGCAGCTTGCCCTGCGCATGGGCATGCAGCTCGACCGCTTTCGTCACCGGTATCCCGGAGAAGGCCGTCGCGATCGCCGCCGGCTCGGTCGCTGCGACGTCGACCGTTGCCTCGACCTTCTCGCCGTCGATGCTGGCGCGCGCGACTACGGGAACGCCTATGCCCATGCCGGTGCCGCCACACGAGCCGTCGAGGCTTGCGTGACCCTTCAACGTCGACGTCGCGAGGTCGACGCCGAGCTCACCCATCACGCTACCGATGACGGGCGCCTTCTGGTTGGGCAACCGCGGCGAGCGCAGCTCCGTGCGTCCCTTGTCGACCGTGACGTGCGCGACGCCGTCTTCGAGAGTGAAACGCCCGTCGAGCTCGTCGACGTCACCGTCGAGCGAAGGCGGCACGACGTCTCCGTGCACGTGAGCATGAGCCAGGTGCACGCGTCCGATCCGCACGCGGGGCTCTTGGACCGGCGGTGGCGGCGTGGGGCGCGTCGGCAGAGGAAAGGTCGGAGACGCCGGCACCGGGCGCGAGGCGAAGGCGCGCTTGATCTTCGGAGCGCCCGCCGCGTCGACGTCGAGGATCACCTCGGCCTCGCCGACGCGAACGCTCTCGAGCTCGACGTCTGGTACACCCGTCTTCGCGAGCGACGAGAGCAGGCGAGCGAGATCGATCGAAGCTTCGACGTCCTTCGCGACGATCACACGCGCGCCGTCGGGATCGATGACCTCGGCTTCGGTCACGTGCACCCGCGATGTCGTCCCGATCGAGAGCGACTCGATATGGCCGATCACGAGCTTGCCCTGGAAGAGGTCGGCGGTGACGTCGTTGCCGATCGTCGTCGCGAGCCGGCGGACGGCTGGCAGGTTCGCGTGCAGCGTCAGACCGAGAACGAGCGACCCCGTGAACGTCGCGAGGAACCCGATGCTTCCGGCTCCGTGCGCGAGAGCGAGCGCGAGGACGGCGCGTCTTCGCACTACACGCTCTCCAGCAGAATGTGGACGGAGCCTGTCATCTTCTAGAACGCTTCGCCGATGCCGAACGCGATCGCGACGGGCAAGCCCAGAAGCGGCGTCGGCTCGACGTCGAACGGCGATCCCTTCGGGAACTGCAGTCCCGGGATGCGATAGCCGACGTCGAAGCGGATGGGTCCCACGGGTGTGTCGTAGCGCGCTCCGGCCCCGCAGGACAGATGCGGCCTGTCGAAGCGCAAGTCGACCGAGAACGGGGAGACGTCGCCCGCATCACAGAACACGGCCGTCGAGAAGGGGCCGGACACGACGAACCGAACCTCCGCGTTGGCCTCCCACAAGGAGAGGCCCCCCGTCGGCAGGTGGCAGGCTTGATCGTTGGGGTCACAGATCCCCGCCACCGATTGCCCGGCGGGGCTGAGGTACGGGATGTAGTCGTGCGGGCCGATGCCTCGCAGTGGATAACCGCGGTTCGAGGCCGGACCGCCGCCGAAGAACCCGCGGAAGAAGAGGAGCTGGTAGTCGCGCGCAGACTCTTCCGCGCGCGAGATGCCAGGCGTCCTGAAGTTGATCTGCGAATATTTCGAGTAGTTGAACGGGAAGAGAAAGCCGACCGAAGCCCGGAGCGCGAGGGTCACCTTCTTCGGGAGCGGGATGAGCCCGCGGATCTCCGGCTGGACCCGGACGTCGTCGGCGACGCCCTGGAGCGGCCCTCCTGCGAGCTGCAGCTCGTTGCCGACGTAGATCCCGCGGCGGGGCTTGATGGGATTGTCTCGGAGGTCGAGGTGGGTCGTCAGCGAGACGTAGGAGATGACGAGGGTGTCGACGCCCTCGATGTGTCCGACGTAGTCGAACGGGAAGTTCGCCTGGAGGTTGTATTCCGGGCTGACGAAGAGCTTGCCCCAGAACTTGCGGTCGGCGCCGATCTCGCCGCGGACTTCGTGATAACCGAGCACGTCCAGGCTCGGCCGTGCCTCACGGAAGGGGAGGAGCACGGGATAGACGTTGTATTCTGCACGGGCATATCCGGTGGTCAGCCGCTCGACGAATGCGGGCTGCCTCACGGTCCCCGTGATCCGGTGCTCGTAGAGCGGGTCGGTCGGTGGCAACAGCTCCGGGAACCGCGTGGGGTAGAGGACGATTCCCGGCTTGTAGCGAAGGTCGAGTTTGCGAAGCCCGCCGAGGAAGTTCCCGTTCTGCCATCCGATCTGCGTGTGAATGTCGGCCTTGAGCTGGTCGAGCTCGACACCGCCGCCGACGAGGAGAGCCCGGATCTTCGCGGGCTGCGCCTTCACCGTGATCGGGACCGTCTGCGTGCGCTCGTATTCGGACAGGTCCTGGTCGATGTCGATCGCCGCGAAGACGCCGAGGTCGAGCAACGCGCGCCGACCTTCGTCGATGTCGTCGCTCGAGTAACGCTTGCCTTCCTCGACCCCGAAGAGGCGGCGGATCGTTCCCTCCGGGAGCTCGCCGAGGCCTTCGAAGCGCACGGGTCCGAACTTGCCGAGTGGCCCCGGGTCGACCGTATAGAGGAGCCGGGCTCGATGCGTCGCGAGCTCCACCTCGGCGGCTCGGGTGACCTTCGCCGCTGCGTGACCGGTCGCGGTCAGCGCCTTCAGCGCGGCGGTCTCGGACGTGGCGAACCGTTCTTCGTCGAGCCGGCGGCCGATCGGGAGGACGGATTGGATCGCACGGCGGATGGCGAGGCGCGTCTTCTCGTCGACGGGCGTCTTCTCGGCGATGGAAACGGAGCCGACGAGGACGGGCGGCCCCTGGTCGACGGCGATCGTGACGTAGACCTTGTCGTTCCGCTCTTCGACGCGGGCGGCGTGGACGTGTGCGTCGTAGAAGCCTTCGGCGCGGAGGTAGCGCTCGATCCGCTGGAGGTCGCGGCGGAGGGCGTACTGGTCGAAGATCTCGTACTCGTAGACGACCCCGTCGAACAGGCCGAGGAAGCGGGAGCTCTCCCGCGTCGCGATGCGCTCGAGGAGCTCTTCGTCGTCGACGTCGGGGGCGCCCTCGATTCTCACGTCCGCAACGGCTTTCTTGCCAGCGGGCACGCGGTAACATGCGCTGCCAGCAAGCGCGAACAGCGCCGCCGCGGAGATCAGGAGAGGATGAGGACGGCTACCGCTCAGGGGCGGCATCGCGCGCACCATATCAGGGTGCGAGACGAACGAAGACCCTGGATCGCTCTTGCGGCTCGGGTCTCGGCCTCCGTGCGCGGCGGCTGGCGCGCTGGGATCGTGGCGCTCCCGATCTCGGCGTTCCTCGTCGCGTGCAGCGCCGCCTTGCCGAGGCCGGCCGTCACACAAGTGTCGGCTTCGGACTACGTGCCCGTGCCGTTCTCGCCACGTCCACCGCCGGTGGAGTTCATTCCGCCGTCCCCTTCGAAGAAGGCCGTGTGGGTCGACGGTTCGTGGGAGTGGTCGGGCAACCGGTACGCCTGGCGTTACGGGTCGTGGGTGATCCCGCCCGCGAACGCGCGCCGCGCGCGCTGGGTCGTCGTTCGGCGTCCCGGGGACGGGCAGCTCTTCTTCGCGCCCTCCACCTGGAAGGACGCGGCCGGAAACCCGATCGAGGATCGCGCTTTCATGACGGCGCTCGGGCCGCAGGCGCGTGCGCGGACGCGTCCTGGCGGACCGCCGGCCGGGCAGGGGACGCGTGCGGGGGGCGCGGGCGCGGGCGCGAGTGCCTATCCGGACGATGAATTCGGCTCGGGTGCCCAGATCGATCGCGGTGACTCCGACGACAGCGAGGAGTGATCGTGGGCGTCCGCATTGGCGTTGGCGTTGGTTGAGTTGCTTGAAAGGTCCGAGGACTCTGACGACCGGACACCGTGGGTAGTGGTAGTGTTGGTGCGATGGGCGGTGACCCTCGTGATGCCAAGCGTCTCCACGACCTCGATGACGAGGACGAGGAGAGCTATGAGGCCCACGAGTCCGGCACGGTCCCACGCGACACGGTGCGGCCCGCCTTCGACGTCGAGCGTTACGCAGAAGACACGATCGGCCGAGAGCGGTTGCCGACGATCACCGACGAAGCCGCCACCGAAGAGGCGCGCATCGCATCCGTCCTCATGGACTCGACGCCTCCGAAAGGACGTGTTTCGGCGCCCGAGATCCACGTCGCCGTCCAGTACGCGGAGGTCGAAGCGCTCGAGGACGGCGAGCAGCTCGCATTCCTGCGGGCGCGGCTCGCCCCCATGACTCGCGTCCCGACGCTCACGCGGGAGATCTCCCAGCTCGGTCCGCTGATCGAGGATTCGAAGACGGCCTACATCCTCGGATTCATCGACGGGTTGTTGCCGCTCGAGACGATCGTCGAGGTCGCCGGCCTTCCCGAGCTCGACACGCTCCGCATTCTCGATCGCGCCATCGAGCAGTACGTCATCACGTTCCGCGCTGCGCCGGGTCGCCCCGATCCGATGCGCTGATCAGCGGTCGCCGGCGACGCGCTCGAGCAGCACCGACGTCACCTCGACGAGCGAGGTGACGATGGCGTCTGCGAGGACGAAGCGCGCGTCGCGTGGATGCCCCTCGGTCGGAGTGTCCGACGGAACCGCGATGCAGCCCATGCGCGCTGCCTTCGCCGCGATCACGCCTGTCATCGAGTCCTCGATCACCACGCAGTCGAGCGGGGACACGCCGAGCTGCTCGGCGGTGCTCAGGAAGATGCCCGGATGCGGCTTGCCCCAGCGCTCGCCTTGCGCCGACTTCACGACGTCGAACGTCGATGCGAGCCCGAGGCGCTGGAGCGCGGCCTCGATGATCGGCAGCGGGGACGACGACGCGAGCGCGATCCGGCGCCCGCTGGCCGAGCGCGCTGCGGCCAGCGCCGCCTCGATCCCGGGGAGCGCACGGCCCTCGGCGAGGATCAGCTCGACGACCTTCGCGACGAGCCGCGCTTCGACGACGGCCGCGGACTCCCCGCCGAACCCGCGCCGCGTGTGCCAGTACGCAACGACATCGTCGACGCGAAGGCCTTTCGTCCGTGCGCAGTCTTCCGGCACGAGCATGCAGCCGACGCCGCCGAAGACTTCCATCTCCGCGCGTACCCAGAGCGGCTCCGAGTCGATGAGGAGCCCATCCATGTCGAAGATGACGGCGCGCAGCACGCGAGCTCTGTAGCACGGCCCTCGGGGCGCCGTGAAAGCCGACGACGCGGCTCAGCGAGCGCAAACGAACGCGATCGACTCGGAAGTCAGTCCCCGCCCGCGTCGGGCTCGGCGGTGTCCCTGATGAACACCCGCATGTACGAGAGCGCTTCGCCAGGCTCCGCGCTCAACGTGGCGGTGTACGTCACGTCGCCGACGTCGACCGGAAAAGCCACCTCGGCGCAGTCCGGCGACGTCACGGTGACCTTCAACGGGACGCCCACCTCGACGTTGTAGATCGCCGCCGAGAACGTGGCGCCCGCCTTGGCTGCCGTGAGCGAGGTCTTCGGAAATGAGCCTTCGAAGTACGTCACCTTCGCCTCGCCCGGCGGATCGATCGTCACGACCGAGCCTTCCTCCGACGTGCACGGAGGCAGAGGATTGACCTTCACCACGACGAGGCCCTTCTCCGCTTTCCGATCGGGCAGCAAGCCGGCGAGGAGGTTCGCGGTCGCCGTCGGCAGGAGGTTGGTGTTCCCGCGCGCGAGCGACGCCGTCTTCACGATCACCTCCTGCTCGAGGAGCTTGAAGTAGTCGGGCGCCGAGACGGTCATCCGGTAGGGCGTGTTTCGGGGGACGATCATCTCGTAGTCGCCGGCGGCGTTGGTGGTGACGCTCGTGTTGCCGGCCGTCACGGTCGCGCCCGCGACGCCCTCGTTTTCGGTCTGCGCCTTGATGATCTTGCCAGTCTGCTTCGCCTCGTTCTCGCTCGCGACGGCGACGTCCTGCTGACCATCCGATCCTCCGTCTTGCGAAGGATCATTGACGGTCGCATCGTCGTCGTCGCCGCACGCCACGATGGACGCACAAACGAGAGACGCGAGCGTGAAGACAAACCCGAGCCGACGGAGCATCGCCCGAGCGTATCACCGGTCGGGCTCTGCTTTGAGCGTCTCCGCCACGCGCGGGAACGTTGTTGCCCAGCGCCATCCTCCGGCTTTCCCGCAGTCTTCCGCATGCGGGGCTCTCGGAACGGACGCAGGAGAGGCGGGAGTTGGGGTATTCTAGTCGCGAATGTCGGCGACGGGATCCGAAGCGGCGCAGGACTTTGGGCCCGATGAGTCCTTCGAGGGACAGGTCGTCGGCGGGAAATACCGCGTCGGCCCGCTCGTCGGCTCCGGCGGGATGGGCACCGTGTGGCTCGGGCGCCACGAGCAGCTCGGGACACGGCTGGCGATCAAGTTCATCCGTCCCCAGTTCGCGGAACGTCCTGATGCGCGCCGCCGCTTCGAGATCGAGGCGCGCGCCGCAGCGAGCGTCGACTCGAAGCATGCGGTGAAGGTCTACGACTACGGCGTCACCGACAAGGGGTTGCCGTACATCGTCATGGAGTACCTCGAGGGCGAGTCGCTCTCCGAGGTGCTCATCCGGCGTGGCCCGCTCCCGGCACAGGAGGCCGCGCAGATCATCGCGCAGGCGAGCAAGGCGCTCGCGAAGGCGCATGCGGCGAACATCGTTCATCGCGATCTGAAGCCGGACAACATCTTCCTCGCGACGAACGTCGACGGCGAGCCCGGCGAGCTCGGCTACGTGGTCAAGCTGGTCGACTTCGGCATCGCCAAGATGCTCGACGTGGACGGCGCAGGCAAAGGTGGCCTCAAGGGACCGACGCAGGAGGGCTCGGTCATCGGGACGCCGAACTTCATGAGCCCCGAGCAGCTCACCGTGGGCGGTACGCCGAACGCGCTGACGGACATCTGGTCGCTCGGCGCATGCGCGTTCGCGGCGTTCACCGCCCGGATCCCGTTCGAGGGCGAAGTCCTCGGCGACATCGTCCTCAAGGTCTGCGTCGAGCCGCTCCCGGTGCCGAGCCAGTTCGTCGCGGACGTGCCGCCGGGGCTCGACGCTTGGTTCCTGCGCGCGTGTCACCGCGAAGCGGCGAAGCGATTCCAGAGCGTCGAGGAGCTCTCCGAGCAGCTCGTGAAGGTCTGCGGCCTCGGCAGCGTCCAGGTGGCGACGCTGGAAGAGGATCGCGTGCAATATGCACTGAGGCCGGTGAGCCAGGCGGAGATCGAGGAGCTCGACGATCTGCCGAGCGGCGGGATGAACGCCAAGACGGCGCTGCTCACCGGGATCATCGTGGGCGTGACGTTGATGGTGGCGCTCCTCGGGTTCCTGGCGTGGCGGGCGAACCAGGAAGAATCGCCCGAGCCTGCCCCGTCGTCCGCGCCCAGCGCCGCTCCGGCGTCGACCGCGTCGCCCTGAGCGCGGTCAGCGGCTCAGCCTGCGTCCTGCGGGAGCCCTGCTCGTGACCAGCCTGGCTCGGTGACCTCGCCGAAGGGGCCGCGCGCGGCGTCGAAGCCTGCGCGTTGATCGAGGATGTTCGTGAACCCCGCGGCGATGAGCGCGTTCGCCGCGCGGAGGCTGCGTCCACCGGCCTTGCAGCCGACGATGATCTTCGCCTCCTTCGAGAACTTCGCCTCCACGTTGCGGACGAAGTCGTCGCCGAGCGGGATGTTGATCGATCCCGCGGGACGCCCTTCGGCGAACTCCTCCGGTGTGCGGACGTCGACGTAGGTGAAGCCTTCGCTCGTGACCTTTTCGTGCGCTTCGGCGGGGGAGATGCGGACCGGGCTGCTCATCGCGCAGAAACCTACCATGCCGCGGGTTCCGGCGACGTCCGTGCGCATGGTCGTGGTACGGACGATGCAGCCCGCCGCGCGTGGATCTCGAGAGAGGCTGCAGGATCCCGAGGCTCGCACGGCTCCTGCTCATGTCCGTGGCGCTGCTGCTGTGCCCTGGCTCGTCCTGCCACATCGACGACGGCACCGGGCAGGGCACTCCGATCGCACGGGAAGAGGATTTCGGCCCGCCCCCGCCGCTGAAGTCCCGGCTCGATCTGCTCGCGAAGCTCGGGCGCGAGCGCAGGCTGCTCGTCGGCCATGGCAACGATCTTCCCGGCGAAGAGAAGGGCTTCGACTTCGCGCAGGCTGGCATCTACACGCTGCCGGCCAAGCTCGACGTCCACTACGTCTACCTATCGGGGCTGCACGACGAGCGCACCGAGACGGGACCCGGATGGCCCGACTACAACCCGGACGGGACGTTCGTTTCGATGATCGCGTCGAACGCCGTCGAGCGCGGCGTGCTGCCGATGTTCACGCTGTACCAGGCAGCGGCGCGCGGCGAAGAGCGCATGGACGTCCTCGCCGAGAACGACTTCATGACGAAGTACTGGTACGGCGTCCGGCTCCTCTTCGAGAAGCTCGGCGAGCTCGATCGACCGGCGATGGTTCATCTCGAGCCGGACTTCTGGGGTTTCGCCCAGCAAGCGGCTCGAAGGACGGGGGATCCCTCGGACGTCCGCGTGCTCGTCGGCGAGCTCGTCCCGGAGTGCTCCGACCTTCCGTCCGACGTTGCGGGCTTGGGACGTTGCATCCTGCGCCTTGCCCGTGGCGGCGCGCCGAAGGTGGCCGTCGGCTTCCATGCGTCGGGCTTCGGCGCGATCGGTCGGCCGAAGCGCGTCGGGAAGTTCCTGACGGACTGCGGGGCGCTCGAGGCCGACTTCATCGCCGTCGATGCGCTCGATCGCGACGCAGGATGTTTCGAGGCCGGAGACACGTACTGCCAGCGAACGGGTCAGCAGCATTACTGGGACGAGCAGAACGAGCGATCGCCCAACTTCCGGGAGCACTTCGCCTGGGCGCGGACGATCCACGAGCGCCTCGGGTTGCCCGTGTTGTGGTGGCAGATTCCGCTCGGTGTTCCGAGCGAGACGCCGGGCGGGACGCCGAAGCGCTATCGCGACAACCGCGTGCGCTACTTCTTCGAGCACCCGGACGAGCTCGAAGAGGCAGGCGGCTTCGGCATGGCCTTCGGCGTCGGCGCGCCGAACCAGACGGACATCACGACCGACGGCGGTCAGTTCGCGAGCGCCGTGAGCCGATACTACGAGAGCCCGCTGCCGCTGCTGCGTCCGTGACGCGTTCTACCGCGCGCCGCCCGGCTCGATCGCGACGGGTCGGACGACGCCGAGCAGCGTGCCGATTCCGCCGAGCGCGGCCGCAACGAGCAGCGCCTGGCGGAAGCCGACGGCATGCTCGAGCGACGCGGCGACGGCGATGCCGAGCGTCATCCCGACGTTGCGTGCCGTGGCGGCCATCGCGGCGGCGGTGGACTGGCGGTCGCGCGGGGCCGCGCCCATGATGAGCGCGCTGTTCGGCGCGACGTAGAGGCCGGCGCCGACGCCGATCAGCGCGAGTGAGAGAACGAGTACGGCGCCCGGAACCGCGGCCGTCGAGGCGACCGCGGCCATTCCGCAGGCGATCGCGAGCATGCCCGCGGCGCTCGGTAGGCGCGGGCCCCACCGGTCCGCGATCGCGCCGCTCAGCGGAGCAACCACGGCCATCGTCGCCGGCTGGGCCGTCATGAATGCGCCTGCGTGCGCAGCCGAGAGCCCGGCTCCGTGCTGGAGCTGGAACGGCAGCAGGTACGCGAGCATGAACGTGACCGTGTAGAGCAGCGTCGCGCCGAGGACGCCGAACGCGAACGGTGGCTTCTTGAAGAGCGCGACCGGCAGGAGCGGCGAAGCATGCAGCGCCGTGTGTCGCACGAACACGCCGAGCGCGAGCAGCGAGAATGCGCCGAGCAGAAGGACGGGCCGGCCGGTCCATCCGTCCGTCTGCGTACGCTTGAGCGCGACGAGCAAGGCAGACAGCGCCACGGCGAAGAGGACAGCGCCGGGCAGATCGAGCGAGCGCACGCTCGGACGCTCGTGCGGCTCTTCGTCCGCCGGCAGCATCGCGAGCGCGAGTACGAGGCCGATCGCGCCCGCGCCGGCGATCACGACGAAGACGGCTTGCCACGACAGCTTCGTCGCGAGCATGCCGCCGAGGCTCGGACCGAGCGTCAGCCCGATGTACGTCGCGGCGAGCTGGAGCCCGAGAGCGCGCGCGCGGCGCGAGGGAGGGACCGCCCGCGTGACGATCGCCGGGCCGACCGCCATCAACATCGATGCGCCGACGCCTTGCATGACGCGTGCGCCCACGAGGGCGCGGAGGTCGAGCGCCGCAGCGCACATCATCGAGCCCGCGACGAAGAACACGAAGCCCGTGAGGTAGACGCGCTTCCGACCGAGGACGTCCGCGGCTTTGCCCGCGAGCGCGAGCAGAGAGCTGATCGCGAGCAGGTAGCCAGTGAGCACCCAGCTCACGTCGTGCGGCGTGACCGACAGCTCTCTGGCGATCACCGGGGCCGAGACCGCGACCAGGCTCGTGCTGAGCGCGGCGACGAATGCGCCGGCGGACGCGATCGCGAGAGGCCTCTTGGTCATCCAGCGCTTGTCTTAGCGCTCGGCCGGCCTCGATGCGATCCTCAACGGCCTCGGTAGAGGTAGCGGCGCTCGAGCGGCGGATGCGTGCGTGCCCCTTCACGTGCCGCCGCCACGAGCGCGTGCTGCGGCGCGAGCTGGCACGCGGGATCGGTCGCCGACGCGTCCCCGGTAAGCGCGAATGCCTGGCAGCGGCAGCCGCCGAAGTCGACGGCTTTCCGGTCGCAGCTCTTGCATGGCTCCGGCATCCAGGCCTCGCCGCGGTACGCGAGGAGCGCCTCGGAGGACGACCAGATGTCGGCGAGCGCGCGAGCTTTCACGCTGTCGAAGCGAAGAGACGGGATGCTCGTCGCGGCGTGGCAAGGCAACACGCGCCCGTCCGGGACCATGTGGATGAAGCGCCGCGCCCAGCCGTCCATGCACGCCTTCGGCGTCGTCCCGAAGTAGTCGGGCTTCACGAACAGGACGTCGATTTTCCCCTGGAGGCGCGCCTTGTGCTTCGCGGCGGCGACGCCGGCGGATTCGAGCTGCTCGCGCGTCGGCAGGAGCGCGTCGCGGTTCGAGAGCGCCCACGCGACGTATTGCGTGTTCGCGAGCTCCAGCCTGCTGGCGCCGACGTCCTCGGCGAGCGCGACGAGCTCGTCGACCTCGTCGAGGTTCGCGCGGTGCAAGACGACGTTCATCGTGAGCGGGAGCCCGAGCTCGGTCACCCATCGCATCACCTGAATTTTGTGCGGATGGGCGGCGTATCCGGCGATCGCGTCGGCCCGGTCCGCGCGCGCGGACTGGATGCTGACCTGCACGTGATCGAGGCCGCTCGCTGCGAGCACCGCGAGCCTCTCCTTCGTGAGCGGGACGCCGCTCGTCACGAGGTTCGAGTAGAGCTCGAGCTCGCGCGCACGGGCGACGAGCCTCTCGAGATCCTTCCGAGCGAGCGGCTCGCCTCCGGTGAAGTGCACCTGCACGACGCCGAGCGCCTCGGCTTCTCCGAGCACGCGCGTCCATTCCTCGGTCGAGAGCTCGCCTTCGTGTTCGGCGAGGTTCGTCGGGTTCGAGCAATAAGGGCACTTGAGCGGACAGCGGTACGTCAGCTCCGCGATCAGCGTGTAGGGGCGCGGCGCATCCGTCATCGTTCGAGCAGCCCCTTCTGCGCGAGCATCTCGACGAATGCGACCACGTCGCCTTCGACGATCGAGCGTTCGGTGCCCGCCTCTGCTGCGAGCTCCGTGGCGATCTCGCCAACGGACCGTGTGCCGTCACACCGTTTCGCGATCGCCGCGGCGCTCTCGTTCAGCGCGAGCCCTCGTTCCGGATAGACGATCATGTGCTTCCCGGAGTGCCGATCGAAGCGCAGTCGTGCCTTCTTCGCGAGCTTCGGGACGAACATGGAGTCGACGTTCACGGCCCGCGCGTCCTCACGCCGGATACGCGCGGTCGACCGCGTCGAGCAGCGCCCAGAGGATCTCCGTCTTGCGGATGAGCGCGTCGATGCAGCGCTCCTGCACCTCGCGCGTCGTCGCGTTGGTCAAGACGTAGTCGATGGCCTCCCGCGAGTCCTCGCGCGCACGTGTGACGCGCCCGCGGAAGTAGGCGAGCGTCTCGCCGTCCACCCATGGGTAGTGCTCTTCCCATGCAACGATCCGGCGCGCCATGATGTCCGGCGAGAAGAACTCGGTGAGCGACGACGCGACCGCCTCGACGAGCGGCCGCTCGCGGACGAGCTGGACGTAGCCGTCACATGCGAAGCGCACGCCCGGCAGGACGTTGCGGAGGCTCTTCACCTCCTCGACGTCGAGCCCGACGCCCTTAGCGAGCCGGATCCACTGCGCGAGCCCGCCCTGACCTTCTTCCTTGCCGTCGTGATCGTGGATGCGATGGATCCACACGCGGCGGAAGGCCGGGTCCTCCGACTTCGACAGGATGATGGCGTCCTTGATGGGGATCCGCGTCTGGTAATAGAAGCGGTTCTCGACCCACGCCTGGATCTGCCTGCGCGAGAGCTTCCCGGCGTGCATCCTCACGTGGAAGTCGTGGCGGTCGTGGTAGCGCTTCTCGCCTTCCTTGCGGAGGCGGGCGACGAAGGCCTCGCGGTCGAGCGGCCGGTCGTCCGCGCGCGCGGCGTCGCCGGTGGTCATCGGTTTTCCCCTTCGAGCATGATGTGCATTCCGTCGTAGGCGATCTCCCAACCGGCGTTCTCGACCGCGCGTCGCTCCTCCGAGTCGGGCGCGAGGATCGGGTTCGTGTTGTTGATGTGAGTGTAGATCTTGCGCGCTTCGAGGCCCGCGAGGCGAGCCAGGCTCCCCGTTTCCCCGTCGATGGGCACGTGCGCCATGTCGCGCGCGAGCGCCTTCGACAGGCCGAGCCGCACGAGCTCGTCCTCGCGATAAAACGTGCCGTCGAACAGCACGACGTCGTGTTCTCCGAGAACGACGTCCGCGCTCGCGCCGGCAGCGGCATAGAGGAGCGATCGGCCGCCCGCATCGGAAAAGGAGAGCGCAATGTTGTCTTCGGGCGAGCCCTTGGCGTGGCCCACGAAGTGGACTGGCAGCTTTCCGCTCATCGGCGAGGCGACCATCGACAGTCCGAGCGGTTCCGGCTCCGGCCCCGGTCCGGCGAGCTCGATGCGCTCACCGAGCGCGATCTCCCGGATGACGAGCTGCTCCGGAAACCGACGAAGCGTCCGGATGAATGCGCTTTCCTCGAGCCCGCGGCGGACGGAGGACGTCACGTAGAGCGCGAGCGGATACGACTCGCGGAGCGAGAACAGCCCGAGGACGTGGTCCATGTCGCCGTTCGTGAGGACGATGCACGCGATTGGCGAGTGTCGCGGGCCACGCGGCCATAGTGCAGGCGTGCGCTGGATCTGCGACAGTACGTCGGGCGACGCGTTCACGAGCACGAAGCGGCCGGACATCGGGTCGGAGCTGGCCGTCAGGGCGAGCGAATCCTGCGTGCGCACCTCGTAGCCGGGTCGGCGTTCCCTCACCGCGACGCAGTTCGGACACCCGCAGTTCCATTGAGGGAAGCCGCCGCCGGCGGCCGATCCGAGCACGATCGCATGCATCGACGTCATCGTAGCCGTTGCGAACGAGCGAGAGGATACTCTCCGTGCAGCGGGACCGAGACCTTCGCGCCGTAGCGCGAACGCCGGAGCTTTGGCGGTCGCGTACGTGACCGCTCGTCAACCCAACCTCTCTACGTTTAGGATCGTCCACGTGGGGGACTCCAATCCTGAAGCGCTCGTCGACACCGCATGGGTCGAAGCGTCGGGTCCCTCGGGTCGGATGCTCGAACGCAAGATCGTTCAGCTCGGGTCACATCAGGTCGGTGTGACGACGTACATGGTGGGGAATCGATGGGCGTGCCGGGTCGACAACGTCGATCCAGGAGCCGTCATCGCTCGCGCGAGCGGGGCGACGCAAGAAGAGGCGGCCGAC
This sequence comes from Pseudomonadota bacterium, assembly GCA_023423895.1. Taxonomy (GTDB): domain Bacteria; phylum Myxococcota_A; class Polyangia; order Polyangiales; family Polyangiaceae; genus Labilithrix. Next base: position 186,187 of record JAFAER010000005.1, on the reverse strand, counting down.
GTCGCGCTGGCGAATGCGTCGGTGACGCTCGACATGAGAGATGCAGCAGCGGCGCTTCGTCGTAGCGTCGAGCAGCTGCGCAAGCGACAGGGGCCTGGAGAGACATGACGATGGCCGAGGGTGCAGTCGACTTCATCACATCGAACGAGGAGCTCGAGGGCTGGCCGATCCGCATCACGCGGTATCGCATCGGTCCGCGGTACTTCTGTCACGTCGACAACGCGAGCCCGGGCGCAAACTTCGCGCGCGCCTCCGGCTCCTCCGCCGACGAGGCCCGTTCCAAGGCCGTCGAGACCGCGCGCGCACGGCTCGCGACGACGCGGCGGCGCTGAACATGAGCAAGCAGAAGAGCGGCCTCGAAGACGACGCGACGTTCCTCGAGAGCGTCGCGGATGTTCTCACCGTCCTGTCGAGCGTGGTCGGTGGCGACTTCCGATCGCGGCTCGAACCGAACAAGATCACCCCCGACAGCCCGGTTCGCGCGCTGTACGAGGGGATCAACGAGATGATCGGTTCTCTCGAAGCGACTCAGCGGCGTTCGACCGCCTACGCAAAGGAGCTCGAGGAGAAGCTGTTCGTGATCGACGCGCAGCGCGCCGCGATCACGGAGCTGTCGACGCCGATCATCGAGGTCTGGGACGGCATCGTGTGCCTGCCCGTCGTCGGCGTCATCGACAGCGTGCGCAGCGCAGAGATGACCGAATCTCTGCTCGGCGCGATCGTCACGCGGAAGGCGCGATGCGCCGTCATCGACATCACGGCGATCCACGTGATGGATACGGCCACCGCCGACTACTTCCTTCGCATGGCCCGATCGGTGCGCCTCCTCGGTGCGGAGTGCCTGCTCACGGGCATCAACCCGAGCATCGCCCAGACGATCGTGCACATGGGGGTCGACCTCGGGGACATCCGCACGTACCGCGATCTGCGGAGCGCGCTTGCGTCGCTTGCCTCGTTTGCCGGCGTTCGCGGCAAACGCGAGCGGTGACGACCGTGAACGCCGACGCGGGCCGGGCGTTTCTGACGCACCACGAGAGGTGCGTGCGGGAGGGCGTCGAATACGAGGCCGCGATCGGGCTGGACACGGTTGCGATTCGCGTCACAATGACCACAAGGTAAGACGATGAGCTGGACCAAGCCTGAAGCGACCGAAATCAAGATGGACGCCGAGATCTCCTCTTACCAGGACGACAGCTACGACCCGTTGAAGGACGGGCCGCTGTTCGTGAAGAGCGAGCAGCCGGCCGAGACGGATCTCGACGTCGTCGTGCCGCGCGCCTGAAGCGTCCGCGTCGACGCCTCAACCGAGCGGGAGCGTGAGGCGGAAGCGCGCTCCCTTGCCGGTGTGCGACTCCAGCGTGAGGTCGCCTCCGTGGAGGACGGCGATCTGGCGCGCCAGGAAGAGACCGATGCCCAGCCCCTTGCGGGCGTCGCCGGTCGCGAAACGCTGGAAGAGGCGAGGTCGGAGGGTCGGTGAAACGCCCGGGCCTTCGTCGACGACCTCCACGAGCGCTTGCTCCGTGTCGTCGTCCTTCACGCTTCGCGTGACCACGACGTTGACGCTCGCGCTCTGCGGGGAGTGCTTGAGCGCGTTCCCGATGAGGTTCTCGATGCACTGTCGGATCCGCGCGGCGTCGATGACGACCACCACGTCTTCGGTCGCCATGCAGAGGATCGGCTGTTGCGGTGTCGAGAGCGTCGCGGCGATTTCGCGCACGAGGCGGGTCAGGTCGTGGGGCCGGGGATCGATGAGGAGCGCACCGTGTCCGATGCGGGCGACATCGAGGATGTCGTTCACGAGCCCGTTCAGGCGTGCGAGGGAGGCGCGCGCCTTGTCTGCATCGCTCAGATCGCGTTCGCGGGAGTCGATCTCGGCTCGGTGGCGGACGAGCTGCAGCCGGACGTCGATCGGATGGATGAAGTTGCGGAGGTCGTGCGCGAGTGTCGTGACGAGCTCCTCGGCGGCTGCTTGACGACCTTGCGCAGCGGCATTGCGCTCGATCTCCGCGACGAGGGACGCGTGATAGGCCAGCGTCCCCACCCAGCGGGCCACGGTCTCGGCGAAGCGAAGATGCTCGCGGCCCCAGCGTTCGGGCTGCTGCGACGAGAGCATCAAGACGCCCTTTCGCTCGCCGCCGACGACGAGCGCGACGCCAATCGACGAGCGTATCTCGAGCGCTTCCTTGATGCCTCTGAGCTCCTCCGCGTCCTCGTCCACATGGCCGTGCAGGAAACTCTTGCCGGTACGGTACACCTCGACCACGCGTCCGCCGTTCGCGAGCGGAAGCCGATCGAGGCCGAGGCTCTTCTGTAGCCTCGACAGCTCTTGCGTGCTCGATCCGATGGCGGCGAGCGTGTCGCGTTCGGCCTCGTACAGGAAGGCGTCGACCTTGTCGGCACCGAGCGTGGTCGCCGTTTCGTTACAGGCGTGCATCAACGCGAGCTCGAGGCTCGCGGTGGAGATCCCCAGCAAACGTTCGAGCGTCGCAAGCTGCGCCTCACAATCGGGAACTGGCACCCTGCCGAGTTAAGGGCGCCGCAGCGCGACGCAATGCGACTTCGGTGCGGATGTCGACGTGGCGCGCGCTGGTCAGCGACAGACGCCTGGCTCCGCGAGCGCGCGTTCCGCCGCCCGACGAACCGGCATCCTGACCTCTTTCGCCCGGAGCGGCGCGAGCCGCTTCTCGAGATCCGGAGGACGAAGCGCGGAGAGAGCGTCGATCGCCGCCATCCCGATACGCTCGTCCGCTTCGTCGACCGGCGAGCGCGAGAGCTGTGCGAGCTTCGTCAGCCGGTCCGTCGCGCTTCTCACGCACATCGCCCCGAGCGTACGCGCGGCGAGGGCACGGACCTCGACGTCCTCTTTGCCGTCGTCGAGGCGCTCACGGATCTTGTCTGCGTGTCGCGTCGCACGAAGGTTCCCGAGCGCCGTGACCGCGGCCGACCGGACTTTCGGGCTCGCATCGGCGAGCGCCGTTGCGAGCGCGTTCTGTCCGGGGCCCGTCTCGGTCGAGATCGCGCCGAGCGCATCGGCAGCGGCGACGCGGACGAACGTCCACGTATCACTCCCGAGGGCGTTCGATGCAGCGGCGGCGCCGTTGGCGATCTTACCCATCGCGATCGCGTGCAACGCTGCCTCGCGCACGCGTGGCTCGGGATCCGTTGCGGCCTCCACGACGGCAGGCGCGAGCGGTGCGATCCCCGCGGAGAGCTCCACGGCGCGCATGCGGACGGGCCATTCCCGATCTTGCCGAGCCAGCTCGGCAAGCCGCGTGAGCTCGCCGCTCGTGGCGTCCGACGAGCGCGCGAGCTGTGACAGCGGCTGTGCGAGGAGATAGCGGGTCGCCATGTCGGGCGACGCGCGCAGGACATCCGCGATGGCGGCGCTCGATTCTGGACGGAGCTCGGGCAGCTTCGGGCCCATCGCGCGGAGCAGATCCATGCGCGCTGCGTCGGAGAGGTCCTTCTTCGTCAGGAGCGCGAGGAGCTTGTCGCGAGGCGACGACGCCGACGCGCGTGCGAACGCGCCGCGGAGAGCTCGTCGCGTCTCGGAGCTTCCTTTGCCGAGCTGTGCGCCGATCGGCTCGAGCGCAGCTGCCGGCGCGATCGTCGCGAGGATCGGCGCCGTCGCGGCACGCCTCGCTTCGTCGCCTTCGCGCACCGCGGCTGCCAGCGAGTCGGTCGCTGCCTTTCCGCAACGTTCGATCCGACCGAGCGCGCGCTTGCGGACCTCGGTCTCCTTGTCGGCGAGGGCGCGCGTGAGCAGATCCATCGCAGCGCCCTCGCACGAGCCGGCGCTCGCGGCGACGTCGACGGACAGCGCGCGACCCGGCGCGTCCAGCGTGCTCCATCGGCCGGCGACGGCCGCGAGACCTGCGTCGCCTCCGCGACGAAGAAGGGCGGCGGCCTCGTCCGAGCGCGGACCGCCGAGCTCCTTCGCGACGTCGTCCATCGACGCGCCGTCGACGTCGAACTTCGTGAGCGCGGCGACCTCGGCGAACGACACCTCCAACTGGGGCGCGGCGAGGTTGCGCGTGTACGCCTCGTCGAGGACGACGGCGAGGCAAGTGGTGCTCACCGGCTGCGGGAAGGCGATCTCGTAGCTGGCTCCCGGCTTCTGCCACGCGTCTTCCGGCATCGTGACGTGGAACAGCTTCTGATCGGTCGCGACGAAGAACGTGCGCGGCGCGGCCCCGTCCGACTTGCCGGCTTCGGGGGGCGCGATGGTGACGACGAGCGCGTGGAGCGGAGCCTCCGACGGAGCACGCATCGTCGCGAACTCGCCGTGGCCATCTCCTGGCCGCTTCTCGCTCCACAGCGTCTCGGCCTTGCCGTCGGTGAGCGCTTGCGCTCCGGGGGCGCTTCCGCCCGTTCCGAGGAGCATGCGCGCGAGTGGCGGCTTCGCCGCCGACGCCCGCGCCTGGGCGACGACGCGGGTCGCTCCGTCGCGCGCCTTCTTCTCGAGGCGGTGGAGCGTCGCGCCACGGAACTGCATCGTCTTCGGATCGAGCCCGCGTGCGCCGAGCGGGGTCATGCTCTGGCCGCAGATCTTCGTGTCCTCGCGCGCCTCCGCGACGAGCACGAACTTCGTCCGCTCGTCACGGTCGTACACGAGAACGACCTCACCGCTCCGATCGCCCTCTTCACCGCGCGTGTAGCCGGTGAGCCCGGCGAAGATCGGCTCGGCATCGTGCGCCGTACCGGCGAGGATGGCTTCGAACGCGAGATCTCTTCGCTGGACGTCGGGGATGCGGACGTGGATGACGTGTCGACCCTCGCCGATCGCAATGACCTCTGCCGTGGCGCTCGACGCGTCGATGCGCGTGCGGTCGAGGGGGATCGGGATCGACCGCTTGGAGGCGGCGGGGTCCGAGCAGTCCGCCGCTTTGCATCGCCGGACTTCGAGTGCGCCGGCCCGAACGTCGATGACCGCCTCGACGGCGTCGAGACCGCCGCCCGCAGGTGCGACCACACGTCGTCCTTCGGCCCGCGCCGAGCTCGAAACGGTGAGGGCGAGCATCGTCGTCAACGCGACGAGGACGGTCGAAGACACGCGGGCTCTCATTCTCATCGGCCTCATCGGCAAGCACCAGGAGATGATTGGCGGAGCAAGTACCAGAGCCGCCACTGGCACGCGAGCGGCGTGTGTCGCAGCGTGGTGGCGGTCGGGCTCGTGAGCGACGGCGGACGCCGTTTGTTTGCCCTGGAGGTCCCGGGCGTGTCACACGATTCCGCATGCGGCAGAGGCATTGGGTGGCCATCGCGGTGGGAGTGCCGCTCGTCCTCGCGCTCGCCATTCCGATCGCCCGGCGCACGTTCTCGGTCGAGACGGATGGCCCATCGCTTGCGAAGCTGAGCGGCGCCGCGGCGTCGGCGGCCGCAACGGCCCCGCCACCACCGACCCTCGCCGGCCTCGACCTCGCCAAGATCGAGCTGAAAGAGAGCGGCGCAACGGCTCCGCTTCCCGACAAGAAGGTCGCCAAGCTCGCGATCGATCCCGCGCTCCAGCGCGTCGCGGACGCCGTCATGTCGAGGCATCACCTGCCCGAAGCGGCCGTCGTGATGATGGACGTCGAGACCGGCAAGGTGATCGCCTATGCGAGCCACATCGAGAAAGGGCCGAAGCGCGATCTCGCGATCGAGGCGACGGCGCCCGCGGCGAGCGTCTTCAAGGTCGTGACGGGCACGTCGCTCGTCGAGAACGCGAACGCGACGCCCGATCAGAAGGAATGTTACTCCGGCGGCGAGCAGCGGCTCCTCGCACAAGATCTCGTCCCCGATCCACGACGCGACCGATGGTGCACGACGCTCGCGGGCGCGATGGGCCGGAGCATCAACACCGTCTTCGCGCGGCTCGCCGTCTCCCAGCTCAAGCCTTCGCAGCTCGAGGAAACGGCGCGAGCGCTGGGGTTCGGCTCGGCGCTGCCGTTCGACGTCCCGGTGCAGCCGAGCGCATTGAAGTTCCCCGATGATCCGCTCGGGTTCGCCCGCACGGCAGCAGGGTTCTGGAACACGACGCTCTCGCCGTTGCACGCCGCGTGGCTCGGCGCAGCGATCGCGCGGGGAGGCGAGCCCGTGCGTCCCGTCCTCGTCACCGACATCGTCGACGACGGCAAGGTGCAGTGGTCCGCGCCGACGTCTCTCGCGCAGAAGCGTGTGATGAAGGCGGACACGGCGCACGCGATCTCGACGATGATGGACATGACCGTGAGCGACGGCACGTCTTACCGTGCGTTCCACGATGCACGCGGTCGCTCGTTCCTGCCCGGCGTCAGCGTCGCCGGAAAGACGGGGACGCTCACCGATGCGTCGGCGCAGCGCTTTTACACGTGGTTCGCCGGCTTCGCGCCGAGCAAGCCCATGGTGCTGCCCGACGCGCAGAAGGAAGCGCAGAAGGAAGCGCAAAAGGACGGACACGAGCCGACGCAGCCGCGCAAGGTCTCCTTCGGTGTCCTGGTCGTCAATGATCCCAAGTGGACCATCAAGGCAAACGTGCTCGCGCGCGAGGTGCTCCGCGCGTACTTCGCCGGGCAACACGTCCCGGGCGTGACCGCGCCGCCGACGAGCGACAAGAGCGACAAGGCCGAGAAGAGCGAGAAGAGCGAGAAGAGCGAGAAGAGCGAGAAGAGAGCGGATCAGACCCGCCGCGGCGGACCGCCCGCGACGTCGACGGCGCCCGCGACGAAGCAGCGCCGGCAGCGCGGCTCGTAGTCCGCCGCCCCGCCGACGAAGAGCTGCCCTTCCATGCCGATCAGCCGTTGAGAGCGGCAGGCGGCCGCGCCGCACCGTGAGCAGACGGCTTGGAGCTTCGTCACGTATTCCGCAACGCTCATGAGCGCGGGCATCGGGCCGAACGGCTTTCCGCGATAGTCCTGGTCGAGCCCCGCGCAGATGACGCGGATCCCTGCGTTCGCGAGCTTCTCGGCGGCGTCGACGATGCCGTCGTCGAAGAACTGTGCCTCGTCGATGCCCACGACGTCCGGAGGGCTGTCGAGGTTCACGAACGAGAGCAGCTCGGCGGACGAGGCGACCGCGGTTGCTTCCGCCTTGATGCCTTCGTGGCTGACGACCTTCACGTCGTCGTAACGATTGTCGATGCGAGGCTTGAAGAGCACGACACGTTGCCGCGCGAGCCGGGCGCGCTTCACACGTCGGAGCAGCTCCTCAGTCTTGCCGCTGAACATCGAGCCGCACACGACCTCGATACAGCCGAGACGCTCGGTCGAGCTCGAGACGACCCGAAACGCGAGGTGCTCACCGTGGGTCCCATGGGGCAGCGACATCAAGCGCCGCATACTCGGCGGCTCTCGGGACGACAAGACACGGTGGCGAGAGCGCCTGGAACATCGTGGCGTATCGCTGGTTTGACGCGTGCGGTCACCGGCAAGGAGCACGCGCGTCACCCAGCGGAGCGGCTAGCCGAGGTGCCCCGCGTTCGCAGCTTTCCATGTGGGCAGTCGCCCGCCTGAGGTCCTGCGCCGGCCTCTTCGGCCGTCTGCCGGACCGAGCGGGAGGGCTCGGCCGCGGGGCGAGCGGGGCGAGCGGGGCGAGCGGGGCCAGCGGGGCCAGCGGGGCGAGCGGGACGTTCCCATGACGGCGATTTTCCCGGCAGCGCCCGACCCGAGCAGGTCGCGGGAATGGAAGGTCCGGACGGGGCGCCGGGCCCGTAGACGCGGCCGATAGCAATGCTAGATTGGGTTCTGTGGAAGTCGTCCTCCGCAAGCTCGGTAAGGGGTCGCGTGCCGTTGCCGGCCGCCTTGTCAGAGCACCGCGGAAAGGCTCCGTCGTCGTCATCGAGTTCCCGGATGGGATGCACGAGTACGTGACGACCCCCGTGAAGCGTGTGCTTCGCCTGGCAGGACGTGAGGTCTTCTACATCGAGACGATCAACAGTCGCTATCGGCTCGAAGTCCGCGGACGTGAGGACGCGGTCGCCGAGAGCGCGGGCTGATCACGTCGCCGCTCGTCCGGGCTTGCTGGCCCGTCCTGGTTCATCCGGTCGCGACCTCGGCCACACTGCGACCTTGACGAAGTACGTCAAGTCGCGTTGGATGCGCCGGCGATGGGTAAGTTCGACCGCAGGAATTCGCAGAAGATGAAGCGCCGCAAGGCGCAGACCAAGAAGAAGGCGCGCCTCAAGCGCGTGCGGACGGCCTCCGCGAAGCCGGCCGCCACGAAGAAGGCTGCTGCCAAGAAGTCCGCGCCGCCGAAGACCCAGGCCTGATCGCGCTCGGGCCTCCGTCGCGCCAGATCCGCCGCTTGCGCAGGATCGGGACGGAGGCCGGGCTCGGCCTGGCGCATAGCGACGGTTCTCGACGAGCACCTCCGCACCCCTCCGGCGATGGACGGGGCGGTGCCGAAGCGCGCCTTGTCGAACGCGTCGTCTCGAGAAGCCGCCGAGAAACGTCGTTCATCGCGTTCCGCCTACCCTCGTCGACAGGGACGGTCCGAGGAAGCAGGACGACGGCGCGCGCGCTCGTCACGATGATGGCGCGCCACCCGATGCCGCGGCCGGGCGCGCGCGCTCGTCACGATGATGCGCGCCACCCGATGCCGCGGCCGGGCGTGCGCGTCACGGACTGGGCGCGCCGGCGCTCGACGTCGCGGCGCCGTCCGGCGCGGCGCTGTCCTTGGCCGGAGGTGCCTCGGGCGCGGAAGGCTCCGTGTTCTCGCCGAGGCGAATGGTCGGGAAGTGCGCCTTCTTCGCGGTCGTGCGCGGGGCTTCGACCGGCACAGGCTCGCCGAGCAGCCCGACGGCTCCGTCGGCGCGTTGCTCTTCGACGAGCCGCCAGTCACCACGGAAGTCGTGCCAGCTCTGCTTGAGCATCGTCACGTGGAGGTCGCCTTCGTCGATCCGGTACCACGCGACCTTCACGACCGTCTCCGCGTCGGAGTCGCCCTTCATCCGGAAGCTCGCCATCTCGTAGTCGGCGACGCGGATGTTGGAGCCCCATGCTTTCCGGCGTGCGAGGAACGCCTCGCGCGCAGCAGGAGCGACGTGCTCAGCGGCGAGCTCCATCCGTCCGAAGCGCGTGTTGACGTTGAGCTCCGTCGCCGCCTCCTGAGCGCGTGCCGGCGGAGACTGGTGGGGGCAACCCAGCAAGAACAGCGAAGAAGCGAACGCGAGGACGCCGGCCGAAAACACGCGCATGCGACGACCGTAGGCATGGTCGTGGTAGGACGGCCAAGTTCCGTGCGACAGATGGGCTGACCGCGCCGCCGCTCCGGTCGAGCGCCGCGCTGCGAAGCAAAAATCGCGTGGTATGGTGCGCGCGTGTCCTGGCACGCCGATTCCTGGAAGGACAAACCGCACGCGCAGGACGTCAGCTACGACGACCCCGCGGCCCTTGCGTCCGTCGTCTCGAAGCTCAAAAGCCTCCCGCCGCTCGTCACCTCGTGGGAGGTCGAAAGGCTGAAGGAGCTGGTCGCGGAGGCGCAGGTCGGGAAGCGCTTCCTCCTGCAGGGCGGCGATTGCGCGGAGACGCTCGCCGATTGCCAGCCGGGGATCATCGCGAACAAGCTGAAGATCCTGCTGCAGATGTCGCTGGTGCTGATCCACGCATCGAAGAAGCCGGTCGTGCGCGTCGGCCGTCTCGCGGGGCAATACGCGAAGCCTCGTTCGAGCCCGACGGAGTCGAAGGAAGGCGTGGTGCTCCCGAGCTACTTCGGCGACATCGTCAATCGCCCGGAGTTCAGTCCGGCCGCCCGCCGCTTCGACCCGCGAGCCATGCTCGATGCCTACGGGCACGCCGCGATGACGCTGAACTTCATCCGGTCGCTCTCGATCGGCGGTTTCGCGGACATGCACCATCCCGAATACTGGGACCTCGGGTTCATGTCGCGCGCGGATCTGCCGGACGACCTCCGCGCCGAGTACAAGCAGACGACCCATCAGCTCGCCGAGGCGCTCCGCTTCATGGAGGCGATTGGCGAGAGCACGGTCGAAGAGCTCACGCGGGTGACCTTCTACACGAGCCACGAGGGTCTGAATCTCCACTACGAGTCGGCGCAGACACGCAAGGTCCCGCGACGCGAAGGGCACTACCTCCTCACGACCCACATGCCGTGGATCGGTGAGCGGACGCGTGCGCTCGACGGCGCGCACGTCGAGTTCTTCCGCGGCGTCGAGAACGTCGTGGGTGTGAAGCTCGGGCCGAAGGTGGATCCGGACGACGCCGTGAGGCTCCTTCGAGCGCTCAGCCCGACGAACGAGCCGGGCAAGCTCGTTCTGATCACGCGTATGGGCGCGGCGAACGTGGAAAAGTCGCTGCCTCCCCTCGTCGAAGCGGTGCGCCGCGCCGAACGCCGCGTGCTCTGGGTCTGCGATCCGATGCACGGCAACGGCATCACGACGAGCAGCGGACTGAAGACGCGAAGCTTCGACGACATCCTGACGGAGATCGAGAAGACCTTTGCCGTCCACGCGCAGCTCGGGACCATCCTCGGCGGCGTGCACTTCGAGCTCACCGGCGAGGACGTCACCGAGTGCATCGGCGGCGGGCTCAGCGAGGCCGACCTCGACAAAAACTACCTCTCGGTCTGCGACCCGCGCCTCAACTACCGGCAAGCGCTCGAGATGGCGCTACGGCTCGGCGCCTGGATGAGCGGCACCCGCAAGGCGAGGCTCTAGGCGAGCTCGTCGTCCGAACGGACCAAAGGATAGATGCCTTGACTCCTCAGAACGGTCAGGTCGGCGCTTCTCTTCCGTGAAGAGGAGGCGAACGGTCGAGTACGAACCGGCCTCGTACGCAATGGGATTTATCGCCGCATCGGCGTTCGGAGCGCCCGTTCGGTAGGTCTGAAATGTTCCGCCGACTTAGCGAAGTGCAGAGCTGTCGATCGGTTCAGGTGTTGCTTGAAAACGACAGTCCGTCCCTTGACCGACCTCACAGGCGCATTGTAGCGATGAGGACTCGAACGACGGACGTCGCCTTGTGGAGGGTTCTTCACCGGGGACGTTTCGGAGACCGGCAGACAAAGCTGCCGGCTCGGGTGCCCGTGACGGTCACCTTCCGAACGCACTGCAAGGACGAGGTTGAAGTACGCACATGGGCAGTCGCATGAGTTGGCCACAAATCCGCCAGAGCGACGAATATCGAGGCCGATGGGTGGCCCTCGACAACTGCAGGTACGACGCACGAACCGCTGAGCCGGTCGAAGGAACGATCATCGACGCTGACGACGACCTCGTGGAGCTCTGCACACGCATTCGGCAGAGCGAGAACAAGCATTGCGCGATCCTCTTCTGTGAAGAGGCCGAGGAGATGCCGCCGCCGTCATCGGCGCAGCGACGCCACTCGTACACGCCAACGCACTAAGGGTTTTTCTTGACCTGACCGGGAAGCGGCGGAGGTACCCGCCCCGCCGGTCCAGAAGGGTCGGAGCCGGGGACGGGTTCCCCGCTCGAGGAAGGTGCCGGCGCACGCGGCTTGGATGCCGCAGCGACCGGCGCCTTCGCATTTTGTCCCTCGGAAGGGCGAACGATCGGCATCGGCGACGGTGGCGTGCGCGGCGAGGCCGGCGCTGCCTGCGCGACGGGGACGCGGTTGGCGCTCGGCGGGAGTGCCGCTGGGCGATAACCCTGCGGCCGCGGGGTGACCTGCGGCGCCGACGCGGGCGTCCGGATGACTCCGGCCGAAGGCGGCTGCGGCGGAGACGCCGGCGTCCGGGGCGTCGACGGCGCGCCGGCGGTGGCCCGCGGCGCCGCGCCCGCCATCGGTCCAGCGGGTCCAGCGGGTCCAGCGGGTCCAGCGGGTCCAGGCGGGACAGCGTGGCCGGGGAGCCGCCCGGACGATGCCGCGGGACCCGGCACGCCGGCGGCCGACGATGCGGGGGCCACGGGAGCACGCGCGACCGAAGACGGAGCTGCCGCAACGGGCACACGCACGGAAGACGGGCCGGCTGCCGGCAGTCGCCCGGCCGACGGCGGGAGCCCCCCGCTCGAGGCCGCAGGCGAAGGAGCGGGCGGCGGCCGGTTCGGATTCGGGCTCGAGCCAGGGGCTGGACGGATGACGGAGCTCGACGGAGGACCGGAACGGTCCGGGCTCGCCATCGGCGCGCGAATCGCTGGTGTGGACGGGGGCGGCGCGTCGCCGTCCCCACGCCGGCGGACGACGACCGGCTGCTTCGCGCCGGGTGGCAGTGGGGCATGCCGTGCCGCTCGCAGCGCCGGTCCCGGCGCGGGGGTGCGCTCGGAGCCAGGCCCCTCGGGGACGCTCCTGTGTGCTCCGGCGATCGCGAACGACGTTCCCGGCGTCGCCATCGTCATCGGTGCACGAGGCGCGGCGGGCGTGCGCACGGACGGGGGAGGCTCGGCGATCGCGGGTGGAGCCGGGGGCGGGACGGTGTCGGCGGGCTCGGCCGATCGCCCGTACGCCTCCGCGGCGGCGTCGGCCTCGGCGAGGACGGCATCCATGTCGACGTCCTCGAAGTCTCCGAGCTCGACGTCGATCGACCAGTCCTGCTCGCGCGCCCGAGCGTTCGGGCCCCCGAACCGCTTTGCAGCCTTGGCGACGTGCCGCTTGTAGGTCCCTTCCTCGATCTGGCGGCAGATGCGCGTCCAGTACATCGAGTACGTGTTGAACTTCTGCGTGATGACGTTGAACCGGAAGCGGAGCGCCGTGTTCCGGATCTGCTGCTTGCGAAGCGCCGTGAACCTACGGTCGACGTCCTTGCGCTGGACCCCGGGCTCGATTTTCTCGTAGCCCATGAAGTACTGCTCGTACGACGCGCGGAGGCGGTCGACGCGCTCTTCGAGCTCGCTGAGCGCGATCTCGAGCTCCTTCTGAGGGTCCTTCGACTTCGGCTGTTCCACTCCGACCCAAAGCGTAGTTTCGAGCCGAGCCGCCACGGAGTAAAGCCGCGCGTGGGGGGCGACGGACGAGAGACGCCTGTGAGGCTCAGCTCCAGCCGCGGTGCCGCCGCTTCACCGCGGCGTCAGCCTTCCCGAACGGTGCCGCCGCTTCACAGCGGCGTCACCTTGACGTTGTCGAAGCACACCTTCGCTTCCCACTCGTTGAAGCCGAAGTGGTCGTGGCCCTGCCCGGCGAGCGGCGAGGGGTCGTTCCACGAGAGGTAGTCGACCCCGTTGACGGACCAGCGGATGGTCTTGCCGTCGGTGCGCTCGATCTTGAACTGGTAGAGCTGCCCGCGAACGACGGAGCGCTGACGCGGATCGTCCGAGTCCTTGTCGACGCGGATCTCCTTTCGGTCGGTGCCGTGCTCGTTCAGGCGGGCGAGCACGTGCATCGAGTTCTTCCAGCCGCCGAGGATCGCCAGGTAGCTGGTGGCGTTCGTGTACGACGTGCTCGTCGCATACGACCGGCCGTCGCCCCAGACCTCGGCTTTGAGGTCGCCGTCGTCCGTCATCGCATACGCGTCGAACTCGATGCGAGCGTTGACCGGCAGCGTGCGATTGAGCCAGACGCCGCGGTTGCGGGCGTTCTCCCCGCAGAGCCGGCCGTTCTCGACCTTCCAGGCGCTGGTCTTCATCTGGACCCAGTTCGGTCCGAGGTTGCTCGTCCCGCGAAGCTTGTCTGCGGTGTCGGCGGCGCTGTCCGGGACCGCGAGCGACAGCAGAGCGTCCGCTCCGGCCTCGTTCACGGCGACCACCTTACGGGCGTCGATCGCGGCGTCGATGGTCGGCACCGTTCCTGTCGCATCCCCCGGCAGAGCGAGCGCCTCGCCGCCGTCGGGACGGTCGAAGTTGTCCTCGAACGGCGCAGTCATGATCCCGATCGACGGCTTGAAGGTCGAGGTCTGCACCGGGCTCGGTCCGGCGTCGTACGGCGGAGCGCTCCCGGTCGGGACGCACGCTGCCCACGCAACGGACGCGGCGACGAGGCCGACGAAGACGGACGCACTGGACGGGGCGATCGAGACGCGCGAGCTCACGCGCGCGTTCTTACCACAGGCGGCCTTCCGCACTGGCGCCCGGCGTGTTCGTGGCCATGGAAGGTAGGGCTAGGCTCGTGCGGGCTCGACTTCACACGAACCAGCCGAGCCGTCGGGCCGCTCGCCGGACGAACGCGAGGGGTATCCCGAACCGCCCCCAATCGATGCCGACCTTCGGTCTGCGCACCCTCGATGTGGTAAAACGGCGAGCGCCTGGGCTCAGGACCGGGCCGAATCCAACGAACCATGCATCCGATCCTCTTTCGCATTCCGCTCCCGAAGATGCCCCTCATGCTGTGGTGGGCGCTTGCGGCCGTCGCGGCGATCGCCGCGATCTACGCGATCATCGGACTCAAACGGAAAGACCGAGGGACCGCCGGCATCGCGCTCGTGATCGGCATCGGCGCCGGCATCGCGGGGTACGTGTTCCGCGAGACGAAGTACGAGGCGGCAAACCTGCCCATCTACTCGTACGGCGTCATGCTGGGCCTCTCGCTCGTCGTCGGCTGGTACCTCACGCTCACGCTCGCGGAGCGCGACGGGCTGCCGAAGGAGACGATGGCCAACTGCTACGTCATCACGGCGATCGCGGCGATCCTCGGCTCCCGCATCCTCTACGTGGTGACGAACCCCGACGAATTCAAGCAGGCGAGCGACTTCTTCGCCCTGCGTCGCGGCGGCCTCGTCGCTTACGGCGGGTTCCTCGGGGGCTACCTCGGGAGCTGGCTGTACCTGCGGTCGCAGAAGATCCGGCTCTTGCCGTGGGCGGACGTCGCGGTGCCGAGCCTCGCGTCCGGTCTCTTGATCACGCGCATCGGCTGCTACCTCTTCGGCTGCGACTTCGGAAAGCGTCTTCCCGAGACGGCGCCTGCGGCGCTGAAGAAGCTCGGCACGTTCCCGCACTGGGAGCCGGGCACGCTCGAGGGCAGCGAGGGCGCGCCCGCGTTCGCGCGTCATCTCGACATCGTCGGCAAGCACTCGCCGGCGGGCGACGAGCTGCTCAAGATGGGGCACTCGTTCCCGGTCCACCCGACGCAGATCTACGAGTCGCTCGTCGGTCTCGTGCTGCTCGCCCTCCTCCTCTGGCAGCGCAAGCACCAGCGCTTCCGCGGGCAGATCTTCTTCCTCTTTGCGTTCGGGTACGGCTACCTGCGCTTCCTCATCGAGACGTTCCGTGACGACACGGAGCGTGGCGAGTTCGGCCCGATGATGGGCGAGCACTGGCTCATCTCGGGCGCCCTTCTCTTCATGAGCGTGGCGTTCGTGTTCGGTATCTCGCTCGGGATCACGAACGCGAAGGTTCGGACCGTTGCCCGCGTCCTCGCGTTCCTGCCGCCGATCATCGCTTTCGTCATCCTGAAGCCGGCGTCGTTCGCGAAGCAGCAGGCGGTGCAGCTCTCGACGAGCCAGTGGATCGGCCTCCTGTCGGCGGTCGTCTGCGCCTACTTCTACGCGAAGATCTGGGAGACGGCGCGGAAGAGCCCGAAGCTCGCGATGGGCCTCGAGTCGCTCGGCGACATCAAGGCCACGCAGGACGACATCGCCCCGCGCCGCCGCAAGGGCGACGACGACGAGGACGAGCGCGACGAGGAGGACGACGAGGCGATCGCCGACTCGGCACGCGACGACGACGCTCCGAAGAAGAAGCCCGCCAAGAAGAAGGGCCTCGTGAAGAAGAAGAAGGCGGCCGAAGACGATGCCGCGACCGCGGAAGCCGAGGGCTCTTCGTCGGAGGACGCCACCGAAGCGCCCTCGGACGAGCCGAAGAGCGCCACGAAGGCCACCGACGGCGACGAGAAGGAAAAGAAGGAAGAGCCCGCCGAGAGCGCCTGAGCGTCTCCTCGGCCGAGCGCCTCATCCGAGGCACTGGCACAGGCTCACCGACAAAGGGCGGCCCGCGCATCGAGCGCAGGTCGCCCTTCGTTCGTCGGCGTGCCATTGGGGCGCGGGAACGTCAGCGCGCCGCGCATCGGAGGGGGTGGGGAGGGTCTGGGGCTTCCTGGGGTAGCGCCACCGCGGCTGGCCTCGGGAGGCCGCGCGCACTGGACATAGACGCAGCGCGACGGAGTCGCTGCCTCCAGGGTACGCTCGGCGTTCTGGCCTGCGGTCAGGGGGGCCAAAAGAAAAGTGGGCCTGTTGTCGCTTTGGATGCGTCCGAACGCCCGCGCCGAACGAAGGGAGTGGGTATGCGCGTTTTGCTGGTGATGCCGACGCCGTTCGAAAACGGTCGGCTTGGTCTCGAGAACGTCGTCTGGCTCTCCGAGCCCGTCGCGCTCACCTCCGTTGGGACCGCCGCCGCCGAGGACGGACACGAGGTGCGCGTGCTCGATCTGCGCCTCGAAGACGAGGACGCTCTCGTCCGGACGCTCGCGTCGTGGAAGCCCGACGTCGTCGGCACGACCAGCATGACGACCGACGCCTACCAGGCGAAGGCCGTCCTTCGCACGGCACGCAGTGTCTGTCCTCGGGCGCTCACCGTGGTCGGTGGGCATCATCCGACGCTCTGTCCGGACGAGTTCGATTTCGACTACGTCGACGTCGTCGTCCAAGGGGAAGGGGAGCAGACCTTCCGAGAGATCCTGAGCCGCTGGTCGGCACAGAAGGCGACCGACGATCGGACGTTCGACGGCGTGAAAGGCACGCGCTGGCGCGAGCCCGCCGGCGTTCGCCGTGTGAACGCGAAGCGTGAGCAGACGACGAGCCTCGACGACCTTCCGGTGCCCGATCGCCGCCTGATCGAGAAGTACAAGGGGCGCTACTTCTTCACCGCGTTCCGGCCGATGGCGTCGATCTTCACGAGTCGTGGCTGCTCGTTCGACTGCAACTTCTGCGCGATCTGGGAGTTCTACGAGCGACGCACGCGCTTCCTTTCGGCGAAGAAGATCGTCGATCAGATGGAGGCGTGCGACGAGCCGTTCGTCTTCGTGCTCGACGACAACTTCCTCACGAACAAACGCCGCGTCGTCGAGCTCTGCGAGGAGATGGAGCGGCGCGGGCTGAAGAAGTTCTGGATGACCCAGGGGCGCACGGACTTCGCCGCCGACAACCCGGAGCTCATCGCGCGCCTCGCGAAGAACGGCCTCGTGATGTTGCTCTCCGGGTTCGAGTCGAACGACGACGACAACCTCGCGGCGCTCCGCAAGAAGAGCTCCTGGGAGAAGAACCTCCGCGCGAACGACGTGCTCCGGAAGAACGGCGTCGTCTCGACGGGGATCTTCATGGTGCGCCCCGACTGGACGAAGGAGCAGTTCGAGCAGTTGTACGAATACGTGAACAGCCTCGACATCGGCATTCCGCTGTTCACGATCCTGACGCCGCTGCCCGGCACGCAGCTTCATCGCGCGTATCAGGACAAGCTCCTCACGACGGACCACCGGCTCTTCGACCTGCTCCACGCCGTTCTTCCGACGCGCCTGCCGCGCGAGGAGTTCTACGCCGAGTTCTGCCGCGCGTACGACGCGACGGAGAAGAGCGTTCGCAACGCGTACAAGTGGTTCTTCAAGGCGCGGCCGACGTTCATCCCGAAGAACCTCCGCGGCATCGTCTGGTTCTACGCGCGCACGTGGCGCTACCAGCGGATCCACGGCGATCACCGCTCGTTCCTGCGCGACGAAGAGGGCCTCCTGAACGGACCGGGCGCAAAGGCCGGCATCACGTGGCAAGACGTCACCTATCCGAAGGGCGACGAACACGCCGAGGTCGAGCAGCCGGCGCCTGGCGGCAAGCTCCTGAAGCTCCGGATCCCGAGAAGGACTTGGGTCGACGACGTCGCGGAGCGAAGCGGAGCGACTCGGAGGAATATCGGGGGGCTCGGGGGGGCACCCCCCGAAGAGGTAGACGTCGCGGAGCGAAGCGGAGCGACTCGGAGTGAATCCACCGCAGCCGTGAGCGCGGGGGTGGGCGAATGATGACGGCGGTCCCGAGCTCCGAGGTCATTCCGGTCGTCGCGTCGGGCGCGACCAACGCCGCGCGAAGGTTCCTCGCGGATCTGCGGATCGAGATCGAGTCGCATCCCGGCGTGAACCACCTGTTCCTCAGCCGCTGCGCGACGAGCCCGTTCTCGCGTCACGACTACCGCGTGTTCGGCGAGAACCACTATCCGCTGGTCTGCGTCTTCACGAGCTATCTCGAGCGCTTGCTCGTGCGTGCTCCGACGAGCGACGCGAAGCTGTGGCTTGCGAAGGTGCTCGTCGACGAATACGGCGAAGGCTCCGACGGTGAAGACCACGCGACGCTCTACGGACACTTCCTCCGTTCGTGCGGAAGCTCCGTTCCCGATCGCATGGGCAGCGTGAAGGTGCCTGCCCCTGCGTACGCGTTCGTCGCCGAGCACCGGCGCATCGTCTCGGAAGAGCCGTTCCTCGTTGGCCTCGGCGCGGTGGGGCCCGGTCACGAGTGGGCGATCCCGAAGATGTTCGACTCCGTCATTCCCGGGCTCCGGCGCGCGGGCTTCACGCCGGAGGAGATCGCGTACTTCACGTTGCACGTCGAGCAGGACGTCGATCACGGCGCCTGGCTCGAAGAGGCGCTGATCCGCTTCGGCGGCACCGAAGAGGCACGCGCGCAGATCCGTCGCGGTGCGCTCCTCTCGCTCGAAGCGCGCGCGCGATTCTGGAGCGGCGTCCAGCGCGCCGTCGTCCGATGGCGGCAGCCGAGCTCGGTGCGCGTCGACGGCGCGTCGCCGCGGAGCATCGCGCGCGAGGTCCTCGTCACCGCGTGGGACGGATCGCCGCGTTTGCGCTGGCTCGAGGAGCGGTACGATTCGCTCGTGAACGAGCGCCGGCGGCCGACCCTCCGTGAGCTCGTCGAGCAAGGCAGGCGCTAGCCCATGACACGCATCACGTTCGTCGCGACGCGGAAGAACATGGATCCGACGGAGCGCGAGCTCTACGAGATGGATCTGCTGTGCCGCGGCCTCGGCTTCAAGCGGGCCTTCCTCGACCTGGGCATCCAGACGGTCATGGCGTGCACGCCGCCGGGCGTGAAGATCGATCTCGTCGACGAGTACCTCTCGCCGATCGACTACGACGTGAAGACCGATCTCGTCGCGCTCTCGGCGAAGACGTCCTGCGTCACCTACGCCTACGAGGTCGCGCGGCGCTTCAAGGCGAAGGGCAAACGCGTCGTCCTCGGCGGGATCCATGCGTCCTTGCGTCCGGACGAGGCGCTCGAGCACGTCGACTGCGTCGTGACCGGGGAGGCGGAGCTCTTGTGGCCGCAGGTCGTGCGCGATCTCGAGAACGGCAGGCTCCGCGAGCGCTACGACGCCGTCGGGTTCCCGCCGATGGACAAGATCCCCACACCCGCATGGGGACGCAGCAAGCCGGACGGGTACCTGTTCCACCAGATCCAGACGACCCGCGGCTGTCCGTTCCGATGCCGCTTCTGCAGCGTGCCGGACATCTCGGGCCAGGACTTTCGCTTCAAGCCCGTCGAGCGCGTGATCGAAGAGCTGCGCGCGCTTCCGAAGAGCCGAGGCCCGATCGCGAGTGGCAAGCCGCTCTACATCGTCGACGACAACTTCATCTCGCGCGTCCGCTACACGAAGGAGCTCCTCCGCGCGATGATCCCGCTGCAGAAGGCGGGGCAGATCCCCTCCTGGTCGGCGGAGACGACGCTCAACGTCGCCAACGACGAGGAGATGCTCGACCTGTTCCGCGATGCGGGCTGCTCGACCCTCATCATCGGCTTCGAGTCGGTGACCGAGGCTTCGCTGGCGGCGATGGACAAGCCCGTGAACTTCTGCCTGACGTATCAGGAGGCCGTGGACCGCATCCACGCGCGCGGGATGACGATCATCGGCAACTTCATCGTCGGCTTCGACACCGACACGCTCGGCGTCTTCCAGCAGACGCTCGAGTTCGTCCAGAAGACGGGCATCCTCTATCCGTTCTTCAGCATCCTCACGCCGATGCCGGGAACGAAGCTGTTCGACGACTACAAGGCAGCCGGTCGTCTCGATCACGAAGATTGGCACCTCTACGACACGCGACACGTCGTCTTCGAGCCGACGAACATGACGCGCGAGGAGCTGATGGACGGCTACGTCTGGCTCTACGAGCAGGCGTACGGTGCCGACAACCTGTACGACCGCATCGAGCGGAACTGGAAGCGCCGCAAGAAGGGGTCGAACCTCGTCGAGAAGGCCTTCATTGGCGCGCGACTCGCGCCCGAGATGCTGAAGGGCGACGCCGAGCTGCGCCGGCATTTCAAGCAGGGCATCCAGCTCATGATGAACAAACATCTCAACGCCGATGCTGGGCAGCTCCTCTATCTGCTGGACGCCTACGACTTCGCGCGCTTCATGCGTCGCTTCAACTCGCCGAGCCGTACGGAGAGCTACCGGACGTTCACGGATCGGTCGCGCTGGAACCGGAGCCTCCCGCGGACGCAGGACGCTGCCTCCCAGATCGAGAAGCTGAACGTGATGCAGTGGCAGAACGCCAAGGCGGTGAAGCGGACGGCCGGCGTGGTGCGCAAAGCGCTCCCGGTCGTTCGCTGAGCGATGAGCAGCGACGGCAATCCGAAGAAGCGGAAGCTCGTTTCACGCCGCGCGCTCGTGGCGGGCGCGGCGGCGGGCGTCGTCGCGGGCGGGCTCGAGTGGATCTCGCTGCGGGGCCGGTTCGATCATCGGCGTTCGCCAGGAGCGAGCGCGAAGGAGCGCTTCCAGGCGTCCTTGCGTGCTGCGGAAGGCGGCGCATCGGGGATCGTCCACCTCGCGCACTCGACGCATCTCATCGCCGTCGGCAAGATGCGCCTTCTGACCGACCCGTGGTTCTACGATCCGTCGTACGGCGCGCTCTCGCACGAGGTCGTTCCGCCCGTGCTTCCGTCCGAGATCGGCGCACTCGATGCGATCCTCGTCACGCACGATCATCCCGACCACGCCGATCTCCGCGCGATGGACGAGATGGACAAGCGCGCCGTCGTCATCGTCGCGACGAACGATCTGGCCGCACGCGTGCGCGCTCGCGGCTTCTCCGACGTCGCGGTCCTCGCGCCGTGGGAGTCGAGGAGGCTCGGAGAGGTCGTCGTGACCGCCGTACCCGGGCTCCACGACATCTACGAGATCGGCTTCGTGATCCAGGTTGCCGTCAAGAGTGTGTATTTTGCAGGCGACTCGCGCCTTCATCCCGACCTCCCGGCCATCGCGGAGCGGTTCGCGCCTGACGCGGCGATCCTTCCGGTCGACGGCACGCGTCTCACGGGCGGCGCCCTGCACGTGATGACGCCGGAAGACGCTGCGAGCGCGGCCCGGACGCTCGGCGCGAAGCTCGTGATGCCGTCGCACGCCGAGGCCTACTTCTCGGATCCGATCGCAGGGCATCTCCTCGCATCGACGATCGCGGGCGCGCGGCACCGTTTCGCCGAGGTGATGGCCCGCGAGCTGCCACAGGTCGCGTGCAAGGTCCCGGAGCCGGGCGAGCTCGTCACCTTGTGAATCGGAGCGGAGCGAAGGACGGCGCGTCGCCGGCCGCTCCGCGTCGCGCGCGCAGCCGAGGGCAAGGGCCGAGGCAACGGCGACTGCCACGAGGCCGCATCTCCTCCGCAGCGCATCGACGGGGCGGCTCCTGATCCCGGCGGCCGCTGCGAAGAGGACCGTAGGCAGAGCTCTGCTATGCTCGCGGCGCTCCGATGAGGCGCTTCTTCCTTTCTTCTGCGGTCCTTGCCGCGACGTTTGCCTTCTCCGCTCCCGCGTGGGCCGACAAGATCGTCGTGCTCCCGTTCACGTCGCCCAAGAACGTGCCGAGTCCCGAGCTCGAAGAGGCGAGGCGCTGGACGCGCGAGGCGGTCACGCAGAAGGGCCACACCTTTGCGACCGACAACGAGATGGTCTCGGCGCAGGCCGCGGTGAGGGACGGCGTCGCCGACACCAGCCAGGAGTATCAGGCGGCCGCAAACGCCGTCTCTGCGGACTGGGCCCTCACCGCGCGCGTCGAACGGAACGACTACCCGCCCGCGCGGCTGCCGAACGGCGCCGAGGAAGAGGGGTACACCACCTATCGCATCGAGCTCGAGGCCTACCAGGTGAAGACGGGGCGATTGGAGTCGCTCTCGCGCGAGGTGTTGCCGGACGAGGGGCCGAACGACATCGCGGAGATGATCGCGCTCCTCATCCGTCCCGAAGGGATCGCGAACGCGGACATCCCGTGGACGCACGTCGGCGTGCGTCGGCCGAAGCCGAAGCCGAAGCCCGCAGCGCCTGCTCAGCCGCCGCCACCTGCAGAGCCTCCCGCGCCTCCGCCGCCGCGACGGGTCTACGGTGAGGGCCACCCGCTCGCGATCGGCGCGTCGATTGGCGTGACGAATGCGCTCGTCCGTCCGGACTCGGCGCGTGGTCCGTCGTGGGCGATGCCGATCGGCGTCGCCGTCGGCTATGCGCTGCCGGACGCGGTGCCCGGTCTCGAGGTCCGAGGCAATCTCACGAGCCAGGTGGTGGGCCCGCGGGCGCTCGAGCTGTCGGCGGGGGCGCGCTACGCGCTCGCGCCCTTCCGCGGCGTGCGGCTGTTCGTTGGTCCGGAGCTCTTGCTCGGTGCACACGTCGCGCTCGGCGCGGACAAGACGGCCCGCTTCCTGTCGCACGGCTCGCTGTTCGTGGCGTACGGGATCACGAAGAACCTGCAGGCGGAGATCGCCGGTGATCTCTCGGCTGCGCTCGGCGGCGCGGGGACCCTCGTGCTCGGCGGCGGCACGGCGCGCGTGCTCGTGCGCTTCTGAAGCCGCGCGGCGAGCTCGTCACGCGCGTCTACGGCTACTTCTTCGGATTCGCGGCGAAGAAGCGCGGCGTCGTCGATCAGCTCGACTTGCGAAGCCGCTCGACGTCGTCGCCCGTGAACAGGGCCGTCTCCTCGAAGAACTCGACGACGCCGGTGTTGAGGTCGTGCATCGCCCCGATCACGCCGATCTTCTCCGCCATCACCATGTGCTCGAGGATGAAGCTTCTCTCAATCACCGCTCGGACCGACCGGTGCACGTTGATGCGCGCCACGCTCTCGACGAAGGCGCGGTTCTTCGACACGCGCTCGGCGGGATCGAGGAAGGTGCGCTCTTGGTAGATCGCTGGCTGGAGCTTCGAGAGAAGGTCGGTGAGATTGCCCATCTCCACCTGATCGCAGGCGCCCTTGACGGCACCGCAGCTCGTGTGGCCGAGCACGACGAGCAACTTGCTCCCGGCGACGTTGCACGCAAACTCCATGCTGCCAAGGATGTCGGTGTTCACGACGGTGCCGGCGATGCGGATGGAGAAGATGTCGCCGAGGCCCTGATCGAAGATCAGCTCCGCTGAAGTGCGGCTGTCGATGCACGAAAGGATCGTCGCGAAGGGCCATTGACCTTCGCGCGTCTCGTTCGCCTGCTGGAGAAGCTCGCGACTCAGCCTGAGGTTCTTGACGAAGCGCTGGTTGCCTTCGCGTAGGAAGTCGAGCGCGAGCCTCGGGGTCGTGCTCGCCTGAGTCTCCTTCGTATGTACCTTCATGGGTGCTCCTCCAGATCGTGTCGCGCGGCGATGGCCGCACTGCGGCCTCGGCTCGCTTTTCGGTTCCCATCACGTGCCCGAAAGCGGCGAGCTTGTACAGCGGCCTCTCGCTTCGCTTGTCCAAAGCGATGACGAGGTGAAAAGCAACGCGGCGAGACGCTGCGGCAATTCAGTGCGCGTCAGAACGGAGAGCTGCCGAGCTCAGTGCTCGGTTCGGGCTGACCGCGCCGAGGCGTTCGAGGACGCCGATCGACGCGGAAGCTCGGATGTTGATCTTCTCCTCCGTCACCATCAGAGCGACCGGATCGTCGTCGAAGGTCGCTGACCCTCGCCGCACGAGTCCGACCGGGGTACGACGCTTGCGACCCGAAGAGCGATGCTGCTCTCGCGCGTGTTCTCCGTCGGCGCGATCCTGGGGGCGTTCTGGTTGCCGCTCACCTCCGTCGCGTGTGACAGCGGGACTGAGGATGGCGATGCTCGTCTCGGTACGACGCCGAAAAGCTCCGATCCCGGCGGCGGAGGCGGACGCCGAGAGGGTGAGGTCCCCGTTGCCGCGCTCGCCCTCTCCGCGTGTAGCCCCGCCACGTACGCGTTGCCCGTGCGGATCGGCGAGTCGGAGCCGTTCGATGTCGCGCTCGACACGGGATCGACATCACTCGCAGTGGCCTCGAGCTCGTGCGACCGATGTGATGTCGACCCGAAGTTCTCGCCTGGAGGTGACGTGGCCGACCAGGGAGTGCAAGCGAAGGCCCAGTACGTGACGGGGCGATGGTCGGGGACGGTCTATGAAGGTGACGTCGCGCTCGACGCCCAGACGAGAGCGACGATGAAGTTCGTTGCGATCGAAGAGCAACAAGACTTCTTCGTCGACCAGCGCTGTGGGACGAAGTCGGGAGGCCTCCAGGGAATCATCGGCTTCGGTCAGCGGTTCGGTGCGGTCGGAGGGACGACCGGATTCTTCGACCGCTTCGTTGCCGAAACGGAGACCCCGGACGTCTTCGCGACCGAGCTTTGCGATGACGGCGGCACGCTGTGGCTCGGCGGCTACGACGCGACACGGACCACGGCGGAGCCTAAATACACGCCGCTCCTGAATGGCGCGTTTGCCTACTACGCCGTCTCTCTTGCGAGTGTCGAGGTCGACGGGACGACGGTGCCGATCGCATCCCGCAGGTACACGCGTACGGCCGTCGATACGGGCGCGTCGGTCTTCCTGCTTCCGCGCGCCGCATTCGACCGGCTGGCGGAGGCGCTGGCCTCGAATGCGAGCTTCAAGGCGCTGTTCGGCGAGGACGCGTCCTGGTTCGAGACCCGATCCGCCAAGAGCTGCAAGGAGGTAGCGACGAGCAAGGAGGAGCTCGATGCCAAACTTCCCCCTCTCACGTTGACGTTCGGGAGCGAGCCCGACGTGATCTCGGTTCGAGCCGCGCCGACGGAGTCCTATCTCGCGCACGAGAGAGGACGCTGGTGTTCGACGCTCGCCTCGTTCGAACCGAGCGAGGACATCCCGCTCGCATCGGTGATGGGCGCGCCGGTGATGCGCTCCAACATCGTCATCTTCGATCGCCAAGACCGGCGCGTCGGGTTCGCGCCGCATGCGCCGTGCAAGTAGGCCGTCTCCCGAAGGAAGGTGACGGGCACCCGGTCCACCAAGGTTTCGACGCAGGAGCGTACGGGCCTGCGTTCACGGCAGCCTGAAGGACTTGCCTACACGCGTGGGCGCTCCGCCGAACGGCGGAACGGTGGCGCCCCGAAACAAGGCGGCGATGCACGCACCCGCCGCCGTACCGACGAGAGGCCCCGCGTCGATGACCGCGCTGATCACGTGCCCGCTCGGGGCGAAGATCACGGTGACGTGGCCGTGCCCGCCCGAAGCGTTTAGGTTCGCACACCCTCGGATGTTCACGCTGCCGAGCGCGCCTGCTGCAGCGCCTCGATCGAAGGGCGCGGGGGCGCTGGTGGAAGCCGTTGGCACGGGCTGAAGCGTGAAGAGGTGGGTGGCCCCGATGGAGGACGATGCGCTCGGCGTCGGAGATGGGGCCGCATCGACGAACGCCGATGACGTCGGGCTGGGTGCAGGCGGCTCGTCGGACGCTGGAGCGGCCGACACCGGCGGTTCGTGCGTCGGAGCGGCCTTTGCGACAGCCACCTCGGCGGTCGGAGCCATCGGAGCGGATGGTGGTGGCGCGGGTTGGCACGCGAGCGGGATCGTGATCGCCGCGGCGGCGCGGAGGGCGGACCAGGTTCGCACGCCTAGAGTGTAGACGTGATGGCGCCTGGGAGCACGGAGTGCACGCCGGCCGCTCTGCCTCGGCGAGCGCGTCGTCACTTGCACGAGCAACTGCTCGTGTTGCACGTCGTGCCCGACGCGCATCCGCCGCAATCAGGCTTACAGACACACGCGCACCGGTCCGCGTCGGCGACTCGGCCCGGCCCGCAATCGAGCGTCGCCGTATCGCAAACGCAGCCACACGCCTCTGGATCGAATCGAAGGCCGGGCCCGCAGGACGCGGACTGCACGCACTCGCAAGTGCATGCGGCCGTGCAGGCTTCGAATGCGCCGCAGGCTCCGTTGCAGTCCTGGCACGCTGCGGGGAGGCCGTCCGGGTTCGCCGAACGCTCGTTCCACCAGCGATACGAGATGGCAGCGCGCGTCACGCCCGGCACCGCCGGACGGCATGCCCCGAAGAACGATATCGAGCGGTCGATCCCGTCGACGTCGAAGCCGTTCGTGCGGCTGCGCGGTAGATCACCCGTGTTCGGACAGACGGCTGCGTCCTCCACGGCTTCGATCGCGACCTTCAACGATGCACCGATCGGCGGCTGGGCAACGCGGCGTCCGGACGAGGCGATCACGCTGTCGACGATGGCGCGAATCGTGGTCGAGATCGACGACGCGCTGCGGATGCTCCCATGCACGCCCCCGTTCGCGGTGATGACGTCCACGTGCCGCGGGTTCCTCGGATCCTCCTGCGAGTTGCACCATGTCGCCGTGTCGTTCGTCGCTCCTTCGGGCGGGCAGACGATGCCGTGAAGCGGGATCAGGCGTTCGAGCGGGTTCTTGCTGACCTCGGCGACGTTGCCCGACGCGGCGAAGTACTGTCGATACTCGTTCACGGTCGCGGCCGATTGATCGCGCGCGTCCGTCAGGAGAACGACGACGACGTTCGCGTCCGCTCGGAAACGTGTCGTCTCCGTGCCGCCCGCGGACCCGAGGAGGTTGATCGCTGCCCGTCCGGAGTCGAGCGGTCGTTCGGTCCCCGCGCCGCTGAGCCCGACCCAGCAGTCCCTGTTCGTGGTGCAGGACGTCGGGGATGCGCCGGCGGGAATGCTGACGCCCGAGCATTGGCTGCCAGAGCACGTGCTGTTGGGGGTCAACCAGGCACGGAACTGATGAATGTTCTTCGTGAAGGCGCGCACGACGTTCGCGTTCGGGCCGGTCGGCGAGACGTACGACGTCGTGACCATCGCGATGCGCCAGTCGAGTGCAGCGTACGTGAGCTGCTCCGCCATCGCGGTGGCGGCATTCGCGAGAGCGTACTGGGAAGCCGACATGGAACCGCTGTCGTCGACGACGAAGAGGAAGTCCACCTTGCCGGGCGTCGGGGCGAACGCCTCGCATCGAAGCCCGTCCGTGTCATCGGCCTGGGCGAGGGCGGAGCCCGCTGCGACGTCTGCCATCACGAGAGCGTTGTCCGATGAGGTGAAACGGCTCGCCGGAGTGATGGCCCACGTCACCAGCAAGCTCGCGTCCGAGCGGCGCACGTACTGAGCCTGGATCTTGAACGGGCCCTCGATGCCGGCGGTTCCTGCGAGCGCGCCGGAGCTGCCGGGGACGAGGAGCTGTGAGAGCGCGTTCGTGAACGTGTTCAAGTCGCGCGCGTCGTCGACCGCATACCGAACCGCGAGCGCCGGGTAACCGTCCCACGTGGTGAAGGTCCGCGTGTATTCGCGCGTCGCCGAGGGCAGCGCAGCCGCGCGGATGCTCGCTTCTTCGTCGGTGACGGTCGACCCGGCCGCGACGGCGCCTTGCTTGAACGCGATCGCGGTCACCTGCTTCACGTCGTCCCGCGCGAGCACGCCCTTGGTGACGCCAGCCAGCTGGATCGGCTGACGGAGGTCATCGCGGAAGCCTGCAGGCAGCGCGAGCTGAAGGTCGGGCGCCTGCTCCTTCACGAGCTTGACGGGGCGCAGGTTCGCCGTGGTGCATACGCTCCCTATCGGCGTCCCGACCGCGCCGTCGCCCGCGTCGCACGGATTGAGCTCCGAAGGATCGAGGACGCCGTTCCGATTCGCGTCCTCGACGCCGTCGGGAATGCCGTCGCCGTCGGTGTCGGCCTTCAGCGGATCCGTGCACGAAGCGTCCTCGACGCCGTCGGGAATGCCATCGCCGTCGGTGTCGGCGAGGAGCGGGTTCGTCTCCCCCGGACCGACGACGCCGTTCGCGTCCTTGTCCTCGTCGCCGTCGGCGACACCGTCGCGGTCGGTTTCCGCGCGTTGGGATCGGTCTCGTTCGCGTCGCGCCGTCCGTTGCGATCGAGATCTTCGACTCCGTCCGGGAGCTTGTCTCCGTCGGTGTCGATAGCCACCGGCGAGGTCCGCGTGGTCGGGTCCTGGTCGCCGGCGAAGGCGCAATTCGGGTCGACGCTGCTGACGCGCCCGACCTCGACGCCGTCGAGGATCCCGTCGCCGTCGGTGTCGGCGATGCCCGGGTCCGTCTTCAATCCGCCGGGGTAGATCGTCGAGAACTCCTCGGCGTCCGTGAGGCCGTCGCAGTCCGTGTCCTTCGTCGCGTTGTTCGGATCGTCGATGTTCGTCGCGTCGGCGTCCGGTCGACCGGTGTCCGCTCCCGCATCGGGCACGCCCACGTCGACCTGCGGGGCGGTGCCGTCAGCGCCCGCGTCGTCGAGCCCCGGCGCGATGTCGTCCGCCGACGAGCAAGCCATCAGACAGAACGCGATGAGTGATACGCCGGCGCCGGCGATCCTGGAGCGTGAAGACATGGATCCCACTGCTTGCGTGAATTCCGATCGAGATGCAATCGCTTCGACGAGCTCGGTTCGTGGGTCGTGCGTGATCGGGACGACACGTCCTTGCGTGCTCCGACTCCCGCCAACCATGTCGTCCCGAACGTTCGTCGAGAGCGCGCTACTCTTGCTCGTTCAGGAGGACGACGTGATCGTCTCGAGGTCGTAGACGATCTCCGAGAAGACGAGTGGCGGGAGGCTGCCGAAACCTTCGCCGTCGACCGTGAGGTGGAGCCCATCGATGCGCTGCGGTTCGATGTCGGCCGCGGTCTGCGACGGATGCCATCCTGGCTCGGTGCCGAGCACGACCACGCTCTTCGAGTCGATGCGCTGCGCCATCTGCACGCTCGCGTCGTACCAGCGCTCCCAGCCTCGCGCCTCGAGGCCGCGCAGCGCGGAGTAGCTCACGGTTCGACCGTCGTACCGCGAGAGGACCTTCGCCGTCCGCTCCGCATCGTCGACTGTGAAGACCGGCCGCGAGAGCTGCAGGAACGGCTGCAGGATCTCGTAGTCGGCGAAGACCTGGCCCCAGCGTTCGAGCTCGCCCTTCGTGAACGCGAGCGGATGGAGGAGCTTCACCGTCATCTCCGGGGAGAGCTCGAACGGCGCGTCGTCGACGTTCGCCAGACTCCCGTCCTCTGCCACGCGGAACGAGCTCTTGAGCGTCGTCCCCTCGTACGCGCCCCACACGAAGCGGCGCGCGAGATGCGTCATCCAGGGATGCTCCGCGAAGCAGCTCGTGAAGACGCTCGCCGAGATCGCTCGCTCGCTGCGCATGGCGCGTTCCATGCGCGCGATCTGGAGCGAGGCCGTGGTGCGAGCGTCCTTCTTCAGCGCGGCGAGCTTGGCCTTGGCGGCCTTCGCGAGATCCTTCGCGTCGTTCTTGCCCGGCTTGGGGAGATCCGCATGGACCTTCCCGTCGACGTCCTTCACGCGCGGCAGGAGGTCCTCGCCGAAGACGATCTCGAAGGTGCGCCCGCCGAGATCGAGCACGGTCGCGCCCTTCTCTTCGAGCCCGAGCGTCGGGACGAGACGATCGGCGAGCTCGTCGGCCGTGAGGCCGCGTGCGAACGCGATCGCGTCGATCCGCTCTCGTGCTGCGGCTTTGAACGCCGGGAACTTCGACTTCTCGGCAAGGAGATTGATGTTCACGAGCGCGGTATCGGTCCCGATGTTGAGCAGCGCATCGAGGGCCGCCTGCGCGCGCGCGCTCGCGTTTTCGCCGGGCCACGCTTTCGCGAGCGCCGCGAGCCTACGCGCGCACTCGTCGTCGCCGAGGAAGCCGACGGCCTGCATGCACCACCCGTGCTTGGCGTCGGCGCCGGACTTCAGCCAGGCCTCGAAGAGCGCCCAGACGAACGCGGCTCGCGACTGCGCCGTGTACCGCGTCTTGGCGGCGATCACGCCGGGGTGGATCTCGTCGGCGTTGGAGAATGCGAGCCGGACGAGGAGCTCGCTGACCTCCTTCGCGTCCGCCTTCTCTCCGTCGACCGTGACGAGCTCCGGCAGCGCGCCCACGTCGGCGAACCCCGGCACCGTGGGCTTCTTCACCTTTGGCGCGGCGAGCGGATCTTCGTCGAGCACGCGGGTGACTGCGGCCACGTCGTAGGCGGCGGCGAGCGCGAGGATCGACGCGCGATGACCGCGGCCGTCGAGATAGCGGAGCACGCGCTTCGCGTCGGCGGCCGGCGCGCCACCCTCCGACCAGAGCGCGAGCGCACCGGCGATGGCGTGACGTGGATGGCGAAGGAGCCACGAGCGCGCGAGCGCCTTTTGCTTCTTGCCCGCGAACGCCTTCGCGACCACCGGCACGAACGCGACGTCCCCGAACGGCTGCGCGACCTCGAGCGCTGCCTCGGACGACGTCGGATCTTCGAGGGCGGCTCGAAGGAGGGGAAGGAGCGCGAGCCCGTTCTTGACCATCACTCCCGGGAGCATCCAGCGGACGGCGTATTCGGCGGGCGAAAAGCCGAGCGCCATGAGACGCTCGTGGATCGATCGCGGCGCGAGGCCGAAGTCCGGGATCGCAGACGGCAGACGCCACTTCTCGCGATGGGCGATGAACGCTTCGAGCGCCTCCGGAGTCAGCTTTCGAAGCGAGACGCCGTCCCATTTCACCGCGTCGTCGTAGACGCTCTGGGCCATTGCCTCTTCGCGCTCGTCGTCGCGCCATGTCGCCTCGGGCTCGACGACGACGCGCGATGCGAACGCTGCGCCGCGGTGCGCGGCAGGCGGCTCGTACGGCACGGGCTGCGTCAGCTCTTCGGGGATCTCGCTTCCGGGGAGTCGCCACTTCGGCGGCGGCGCCTGGCGTGACGTCTCGGCCTCGATGATTTGAGCGAGGTCCGCATCGTTCTTCGCCCGCACGAACGCGAGGACGCGGTCCTTGTCGAGCCGCGCCGCCGTCACAAGCCCTGCCGTGCCCCAGATGGAGCCCTCCGTCGTGTGCTCCGCGTAGAGCGCCTCGAGGATCTCCGGAGCGTCGACGTGGGCGATGAGCTGGCACCACAGGCCGTTGTGGGTGGCGTCGTTGTGGAACGGATTCGAAGGCTTCATCCGTGCGAGCACGGGAGCGGCGCTCCTGCCCGCGATCTCGAGGACGGACGCGAGGTACATCCGTCCGTTGAACGGGGAGAAGAACTCGTGCCTTACTTTTCCGTTCTTCTCCAGGAAGTACACGAGCGTCGCGAGGTCGCCGGCGGCGATCCCGCAGGCATGGACGCCGAAATCGCCGAACTTAACCGTGTTCGGAAGCGCGCGCGCGTGGAGCTCGCGCTCCTCGTCACCGGCACGAGGACCGAGCGGGAGCAGGAAGGTCGTTGCCCAGCGAAGGTCGGCGATGTGACGGTCGGCCTTCGGATCCTTCGCGATCGCCTGCTCCGAGCTCGCGAGGATCGCTGCGCGCGCGGCGGAGTACTCTCCCTCTTCGGCGACGGCGAGGAGATCGCGCAGACGACCGAACAGCCCGACGCCGACGTACGGCAGCTCGCCCTCGAGCCCGGCGTAGCAGCGCCGCAACGCCTCGGTGAGACCGACGGAGACGACGAGGAAGTCCGCGAGCGCCTCGAAGATGTCCTCGTGAAAGTCGGCGATGAAGCCGCGATACTTCTCGAACGTGAGCGCGACGAGCGCGGCGTCCTCCTCCGCCGTGCCGACGCGCGCGACCGGATCGAGGATGCGCTCGCCCATGAGCCGCTCGGACTTGTCATGGGAGGAGGCGAAGGTCCAGATGCCCGACGGGCGTGACTTCGTCTCCATCCCCACGCGATCCGCGGCCCAGAGGATCCGGCGGAGCGTCGACCACGCCTCCTCGAGCGTCGGCAGTGGACGAACCATCGTCGCGATCCCGCCTCGCCGCGGATAGAGCATCGCGCGGAGCTGCGGGCTCCACCACACACCGTCTTTCGACTCGACGGGCAGCGAGGCCGGGGTCGTGTCCACGGCCGCAGCCGGCGCGGCGCGAGGCTCGCCGATCGTGACGAGGAGACCATTTTCGCCGCCGGCGAGGAGCACGTCCTCGTAGCGCCTGCAGCACCAGAACGTTCCGCCCGAGGCCGCATGGCGGACGCGTACGAACGTCTTCCCGTCGTCGTTCGAGACGAAGATGGCGCCTTTCGCTCCGACGACGACCACGCGACCGTCCTCGAAACACTCGACGGCGCAGAGCAGCGCCGTCGTCCCCAGGTCGATCTTCTCGAAGCTCTCGCCTCGATCCTCCGACCGAAGCACGACGCCGTTCGCGCCGACCGTGATGAGGGTCCCCGCGGGCGTGACGACCGCGGACATCAGATCGGAGCCGGCGTTCGCGCTCGTCTTCGTGACCGCTCCGTCCTTCGCGACGTAGAGGTGACCAGGCTTGTCGCTCGGCACGAGCACGCCGAGCGGGCTGGCCGAGATCCGCGCGATCGATTCGTCTACGCCCGCGACCTTGGTGAACGTCGTCCCGTTCTTCGAGACGGCGAGGTAGCCGTCGTCGCCTGCGACCCACACGTGGCCGGCGTCATCGGCGACCACACCGAAGAGGCAGCCGCTGGTCTTCGTCTTGATCTCCGTCCACGTCTTTCCGAGGTCCTCCGACCTCGCGAGGTAGCCGTATTCGCCGGTGACCCAGAGCTCGTCATTGCGAAGGAGAGCGCCGCGAAGACCCTTGCCTTGGCTCCGGAGCTGCCGCCAGGTCACGCCATCTTTCGACGAGAGGATCAGGTCGCGGCCTTGCCCTCCGACGGCGACGACGGTGTCGTCGTGGATCGCGAGGCCGAGGACCAACCCTCGACGGCCGTTGGGTTCACTGGTGACGGTGACGGGTAGCGTGCTCATGAGCCTGATCTCCCTCGGTCATCATCGCGCCATGACGAGCCTCGGGAAATGATGACCGTGCCCCGCGTCTCCCCTCCCAGGTGGTCCGTCGGTTGGACGAGCCGTTGCTCGCGGGCGGGCGCGTGCACGCGCGCCGTCGCGTGCTATACGGCTCTCTGCGGGCGGTGAACTACTACTGGGTCTACTACCTGGCGACGTTTTTCCTCGCCTATGCGGAGCAGAATCCGATGCTCGCGCTGGTCGCGATCGGATTCTTCGCCGCGCGGCCGTGGCTGCCCGATCCGGTCGTCATCATGCGGAACCTGTCGCGCATCGGCGGGCTCCGGCGCCAGGTGCAGCTGAACGCGGCGAACGTCATCGCCCGGCGTGACCTCGCGATCGCCTATCTCGAGCTGCGCCTCCACAAGCGCGCGCTTCGTTACCTCGAGGAGGCTCGCGGGCGCGATCCGAAGAACCAGGAGATCCAGTACCTGCTCGGCCTCGCGTTGCTCCGCACCGGCGACGCCGAAGGAGCGCTTCGCGCGTTCGGCGAAGCGGTGGGCGTCGACCCTGACGCCGACGAGCCGCTGTCGAGCGTGCCTGCGGTGCAGAAAGAGCGAGCGTTCCGCCGCTACGGCGAAGCGTACCTCGGCGCGGCGGACGCGCTCGAGCGTCTCGGCCGCCTCGAGCAGGCGGAGCACGCCCTGGAGCTTGCCGCCAGCAACAACACGTCGATCCTCGAGCCTCTCGTCCGCCTCGCACGTGTGCGGCGCCGACGAGGCGACAGCGCGAACGCGAAGAAGGCGCTCGCCGAGGCTCGCCACACGTTCGCGCAGCTCCCGGGATACGCGAAGCGAAAGCAGCTCGGCTGGTGGATGCGAGCGCTCGTCGGTGTGTGACGCTGAAGGCGTGAGCACTGCGTGCTCCTTCGGGCGTCATCTCGGACGCAAACGCAGTGTCAGCTCGGCGCCGAACGGCTTCATACCGGGCTGACGCGTCAAGCAGCTTTCATCTGCACGTCGCGAGGCAGCGATCGACTTCTGCCCACGTGCGGTAGTGCGAAGCTCGGCAGTCGCGTTTGCAGATATCGGTGCTGGAGGGCACCACGTTCATCGGACGGCTGCAGCTCGCGACTGTGCCCAGCGTCAGGAGCACGAGGAGAGGGAGTCGTGCAGCGCTCACGGCCGCGATCATAAGTGTCCTTCGTGGATCGTCGGTGGGCCGATCCACGACGATGCGTGCGGGCGCTTGCCGCGTCGGGAGTAGGACCTATCCACCAGGTATCTTGGAACGACCGAACACGAGATCGGCGCTGGACGGGGGATTGCACATGAAGCTTGCGGACCCGCTTGCGCCGACGCCCCGCGCCGCCCTGCGCGCCGCCGAGCGGGAGACGCTGGCGACGGCCCCGCGCAGCTACGGTCTCCTTGCTCGCATGCTGTTCGCGACGCTCGATCTCGTCTACGGGAAGGCCAGCAGCCTCGAGCGGTTCGTCGTGCTCGAGCTCGTCGCTCGTGTGCCTTATCAGGCCTGGGAGAACGTCGGGTACGTGGCGATCTCGCACGTCCATCGCCGTCCCGCGTTTGCCCGGCGCATCTTCGACTACGTGCGCGAGTCGCGTGCTCAGCAGGACAACGAGCAGTGGCATCTCCTCATCCTCGAGGAGCTCGTCGCGCGGAGGGCGGGGCACGGACGCTCGCGTTCGTGGGTTCGGTTCCGAGTCGTCCCGCAGCTTCTCGCGGTCGTCTACTACCACGTGAGCTGGATCCTCTACGTGCTCCAGCCGCGCTTGAGCTACGCGCTCAACGCCGATTTCGAGGACCACGCCGAGCACGTGTACATGCGTTACGCCGCCGAACACCCAGAGCTCGATGTCGAGCCGTGGGACAGCGTCCTCGCCGTCGACTTCGGTAGCTACGCGACCGTGGGCGATGTGCTCCGTCGCATCGCTCTCGACGAGCGCGTCCACCGCGACGAGAGTCTCGCGAGGATTGAGACGGCGCGTTTCGATTCCTCGATCGCGCAGCCGAACGCCACCTGACGCGAATCGGCGTCATCGTCAGGCTTACGGCGTCGCGCTCGTCGTCATGAGCGGCGCGGGCATCTCGATGTGGCGTCACGAGGCGAGGATGACGACTACGCCCTGCGCCGGCATGGTCTGGGGCTCGTGCAGACGTCGGAGGACGAGCTCGAGGGCTCCGCCCCCGCCCGTGTGAGCGCCGTTTTTGCACTCCTCGACCGAATCGGCGCTCTACGATGCGCCCGTGCCCCCTCCTGCCGAACGCGTCGTTCTGCTTGCCACGCGCCGCGACACCACGCGGCTCGGCGCGCGCATCGCCGACGCGCTCGAGCCCGGAGACCTCGTCCTCCTCTCGGGCGACCTCGGCGCTGGGAAGACGTTCCTCGCGCGGGCCATTGCTCGCGCGCGCGGCGTCCCGGCGGACGTTGCGATCGCGAGCCCGACCTTCACGCTCGTGCAGGAGTACGAGACCCCGAAGGGCACGCTGCTCCACGTCGACCTCTACCGGCTGCGCGAGGAGGACGACGCCGCGAAGACGGTGAAAGAGGTCCTCCGCCTCGGCCTCGACGAGCGCCGCGCCGATGGCGCGATCCTGCTCGTCGAGTGGGGCGAAGGTCTCGAGCGCGAGCTCGGCGGTCCGGCGACGCTGTCGGTGACGATGACGATCCAGGGCGACGCCCGGAAGGCCACGCTCGCGGGCCGCGATCTCGAAGCGCTCTAGCGCGAGCGGTGTTCGGTCCGCTCGTGCGTCGCGGCTCCGTTTCTGGTCTCATCGGGTGTACGCCCACGTGCACAGAGACGCTTCACCCCGCCGAGATCGCCGTGATCTCTTCGGCGTCGCGATCGTCGCGGCGCTGATCGCGCTCGCGCTCGCCTTCGGAGCCCAGCGCGGTCGGCGCACGCTCGCTGTCGTCGCGCGGACCGGGGACGTCACCGCGTTGAGCGGAATCGCGGCCAAGTACACGCTCTACCCCACGTCGGGGCGCCTCGAAGTGGTCAGCCGCGACGCGCGGAGCCGCCTCGAGGTCGACATGTCGCTCGTCGTCGACGGCATCGAGCGGCCGCTCGCGATGCGTCGCAGCGACGTCCACGTGAAGGACAAGTCCACGCTCGTCGGCGAATTCCCGCTCGAGCTCGGGGAGGAGCGCGCGACAGGCACCCTCGAGCTCCGCATGGACCCCGCGACCGACCTCCTCACGGCGAGCCTCGCCGTCGCGCACGAGGCCGGAAGCTCGAACCACACCTATGCGCTCCGGTTCGGGCTCGCTCCGGAGGGGCGGACGGTCTTCGTGCCGGGCAGCGGCGAGGTGAGCGACGCCTCGAACCTGCAGGCGCGCTCGGTCGTGCTCGACGACGACGCGCATCCCTTTGCGCTCCTCTCGACGCAGGGGCCGCTCACGCTGACCGAGACGGAGCCCGATACCGATCAGGTGGGCGCACGCTCGCGGCTCGTCGTGTCGGCGCGCACGGAGACGGCGCTCGAGCGTGCGAAGGGCGCGGCGGCCGGAAAGCCCGCGCGACTCGACATCGCGGTCCTCGTCGGGGAGTCGAGCCAGGGGGTATGGGGCCGGCTCAATCAGCTCCAGCACGTTCCCGTCGCGAAGCTCACGGGGGTCGTGACCGGCACGAACGAGCGCGCGCACGTCATCGGCGTCGACGAGGAAGGGCACGTGCAGGTCCGTGCGTCCGTCGATTCGCAGGGGCGCTTCTCGATCGACGCGCCGGTGACCACGGTGCAGTGGTTCGCCGCGCTCGAGGCCGTGCACACGAGCGCGCCCGTTCGCTTCACGCCGGGGACGCCGTGGGACCTGAAGCTCGACGTCTCTGCCGGTGGCGAGCTCCACGTGAAGGTGATCGACGGCGACACGAAGCAGCCGCTCGTCGGGCGGCTGATCGTGAAGGGCATCGAGGGGACGATCGATCCGAGCTTCGGGCCGGACTACCGCGCATCGGGCGCAGGGCCTCTCATGGACATCCTCGAAGGCGAGGTGAAGACACCGCTGCCGGCGGGCAAGTATCGCGTCTCGGTCACGAAGGGGATCGAGTGGAGCATCGACTCGCAGGTCGTCGAAATCGTGAGCGGTCACACGAAGGCGATCGAGCTCGCGCCGCGCCACGTGGTGCCGACGCCCAGCCTCGTCGGTTGCGATCTACACGTTCATGCGCGTCCGAGCTTCGACAGCCCGGTCACGCCCGAAGACCGAGTGTTGTCGCTCGTCTCGGCCGGCGTCGACTTTGCGGTCCCGACCGAGCACAACATGGTCGGCGACTACGGGCCGCCGCTCGAGACGCTCCGGCTGACGAAGCAGCTCGCGCACGTGCCGGGCGTCGAGGTGACGACGTACAACCCGCGGTTCGGTCACTTCGGCGTCTTCCCGTACAACGTCGGCTCGAGCGTCCCGCCGTTCAAGGGGACGACGGTCGGCGCCGTCATCGCGGCATCGAAGCGCGGGGACGCGTCGCGCATCGTGCAGGTGAACCACCCGCGGCTGCCCCAGAACATCGGGTACTTCAACATCATCAACTTCGACTCGAGAAGCGGACGTGCGCCGAACGTCGCGCCGTTCGACACGATCGAGGTCTACAACGGGTACGAGCTGTCGAAGCGCGAGCTCACCGAGCGCGTGATGGAGGACTGGTTCTCGCTCCTCAACTTCGGCAAGCGCATGGCCGCGACCGGCTCGAGCGACTCGCATCGCATCCAGTACCAGTGGGCGGGCTACCCGCGTACGTTTGCGATCGTCGACGGGAGAGCTGCCGGCGACACGGGGCAACCGATCGACGTGAAGGAGGTCGTCGCGGCGCTGAAGAAAGGCCGCAGCTTCGTGTCGAGCGGGCCGATCATCGAGCTCGAGCTCACGGCGGCCGGGCAGCGCGGCAGGCCCGGTGACGAGCTCCCGCGCACCGGCGCGCTCGGGGGCAGGCTGCGCGTCCGCGCGACGCCCTGGATCGACGTCACGTCGGTGGAGGTCATCGCCGGGCTCCCGCCGTCTCCTTCGGCAGCGGGCTCGACCGTGTCGCTCTTCAAGAGCGCCATCCCCTCGCGTCCGCTTCAGGTCGAGAAGGAGGAGGGGACTCTCGACGAGCTCCAGGCGAAGACGATCCGCTTCGAGACGGAGCTCTCGCTCCGCCCGCCGCTGGAAGCGCGCTGGGTCGTCGTGATCGTGCGCGGCGAGCGGCTGATGGATGACGCGATCCCGTTCATGCCCATCCAGCCCCTCGCCTTCACGAATCCGGTCTACCTGAAGTAGCGAGCGTCGCAGCCGCGAGCTCGACCTCGGGCTGCGAAGTCGACCGCGGAACGCCGAACCGCCGAATCACCGAGAGGGCCGACAAGCCCGGCGGGACGTTCGAGCGCCGCGGCCGGCGAGCTCGAGCGTTCGGCGGTTCGAGCAGCGTGCCGCTCGAACCGGCCCGGCGCGCTATTTCATCCGGTGTTCCACTCTCGTCGACGTTCCTCCCTGCACCGATCGCTGGCTTGGTCGTTCATTCGTTCGCATGACCCTCGACTTCTCGTCCGACCGCGCTGCGACGACCGTTGCAGATGCACTCGAGTGCGAGCGTGTGCGAAGCGCCCGACGGGTCGCGCTGATGCGCGCGGTCGCGACCTCGGCGCACGCGGCGTGCGGCTTCGTGTTCGGCGGGCTGCTCGGAAAGGACGTCTGGCGCGACTCGTACGTCATCGCCGCCGTCTATGCGGCCCTCGCGGTCGCGGCGCTGGTGATCGTTCGGAGGTCGCGTTCTCTCGCGCTCGCGTCGGGGGTCCTCGTCCCGCTGCTCGACATGACGGCGCTCTACGCGCTGCAGGTCGGGATGGTGCGCTCGGCCGCGGACCCATTCGTCGTCATCACGATGAACCTCGCGACGATGGGATTCTTCATCGTCGCCTCGTCATTGTGGATGTGGCCCTGGCTGATTCTTGCCGCGACGCTGGCTGCGGTCGTCGCGCAGTCGGTCCTCGCTCTGGGGTGCGGGGCAGACATCTCGATCGTCACGAGCTTCGTGATCGTGCTCGGTCTCTTCGGAGCGGTGTGCGTCTATACGGCGCGTCGGATCCATGCCCTCGTCTCCAGCGCCGCAGAGCGCGGCATGGAGCTGGCGCGGGTGGCGGAAGAGGAGGGGAGGGGCTTCCAGGAGCTGCTCGACGCGCTTCCGGACGGCGCGATCGTGTCCGACGGCGGGACGATCCGCTACGTCAACGCAAAGCTTGCCGAGCTCGCGACTGCACCAAGAGCCGAGCTGCCCGGCAGACAGGTCGCCGAGCTCGTCGTGGAGGAGCAGCACACCGACCTCGCTGCCCACGCGGCGCTCGTCGAGACCAGCGGTGCGGCGACGATCGAGCTGCACGCGTCACGGCCCGACGGGCGGAAGCTTCCGGTCGAGATCAGCTCGACGCGGGTCGTCCTCGGCGGCGCGCCTCGCATCGTCTCCGTGGTTCGCGACGTCACGGAGCGCCGGATCCTCTCGGACCAGCTGCTCCTCGCCGATCGCATGGCATCCACGGGCACTCTGGCGGCGACGATCGCTCACGACATCAACAATCCTGTGACGGTCGTCGCGAGCGGAGTCGAGTTCGCGCTCGGCGAGCTCCGGCGGCTCTTGCCGGACGATCGGTCGGAGGCCGCGAACGAGGTGATCGAGGCGCTCGACGACGCACGCGTCGCGGCACAGTCCGTCGCCGCGATCGTCCGCGAGCTGAGGGTGTTCGCTCGGGCCGAGGATGACGAGACGGTTCCGGTCGACGTCGCCAGTGTCGTCGAGTCGACGTTGCGGATCGTGCACAACGAGGTACGGGCTCGAGCTCGGCTCGAGATCGCTCTGGCTCCCGTGCCTTGCGTGAAGGGCGCGCGCTCGCGGCTGGGACAGGTGATCATGAACCTCGTCGTGAACGCCACGCAGGCGATCCCCGAAGGCTCGCCGCAGGAGCACCGCGTGACGATCCGGACGCGCGAAGAAGGCGCGGAGGTGATCATCGAGGTGGAAGATACGGGCGCCGGCATGAGCGACGAGGTCCGCTCCCGCATCTTCGAGCCGTTCTTCACGACGAAGCCGGTAGGGCAGGGGACCGGTCTCGGGCTGGCAGCGTGCGCCCGCATCGTCCACGCGATGGGGGGACGCATCGAGGTGACCTCGAGCCTGGGACGCGGCTCGTGCTTCCGTGTGCATCTTCCGTCCTGTCCGGACGAGGTGCTCACCCACGTTCAGCGCAGCGTCCCTCCGAACGGGCCGCCCGCACGCGTGCTCGTCATCGACGACGAGCCCGGCGTCCTCGACGCCATCGCGCGGGTGCTCCGCGACACGTGCGAGGTGATCTGCGTGGGTTCGGCGGGCGAGGCTCTCTCGCTCCTCGAGACCGGAGCGCGCTTCGATGTGATCCTCTGCGACCTCACGATGCCCGGGATGACCGGGGCCGACTTCCACGAGCGGCTGACGCGCGTGGACCCGGAGCACGCCAAGCGCACCGCGATCGTCAGCGGCGGCGCGATCTCGTCCGAGGCGCGCGCGTACCTGGAGCGCGCCGAGCTGCCGCTGCTCGCGAAGCCGTTCGAAGCCCGCGAGCTCCGGTCGTTCGTCTCGAGCCGAGCGGGGGCCTGACCTCGGCGCGTCGCCGCTGGGCGGAGTCGGGCCGGATCGGCGGGCCAGAGCGGCGCGTAGAGAGGCCCAGCGTGCGGCAGTGAAGGCCGCGTGCGCAAGGGCGTCAACGCGCTTCACGCATCGCAATGACGAAGTCGGTATGCGCGTGTGGTCAGACGCGCAGTGACCCCGGCCCGACGGGCGGGCGCGCAGGTTGCTGTTCTTCGCGACGATCGCGCGTCCGCGCGCTGTCCGTCGGGCAATGCGCCGCGTGCGGTTGGTCGCATCTTCGGAAATCGATCTCGCGCGTTGACGCATTCTCACGTCCCGCGACGACATGATCATGGAGACGCGCGCGATCGGGGACCGGGCGTCAACGCAGTGAACAGTGAACGTTCGAAGGCGAAGCGACGGCGCTTCGTCGGTGGTCCTCCGCCTCGCCTCACGCGGCCGGCCATCGACGCGCTCGGACTCGGTGAACGAGCAGACGGATGACCACGACGCGCCCAGGCTGGCTACGCGCTTACGAGAGCCGAGTCGCGATCGATGTCCGGTCCGGAGGGAGCGGAGCCGGGAGCTCCGGCTGTCCACTAGCCCGACCGGCACAGTTGTTGTCGGCGCCGGATCGGGGCCTGCCTCGGAACCTCACCTCGGATCCAGCGTTTTGTTGCCTATTTGGTGGTAGCTTCTGCGACTCGGTGAACACGACGTTCGGGCGCTACCGCCTCCTCGAGAGGCTCGGCCAGGGGGGCATGGCTGAGGTCTTCAAGGCCAAGAGCTATGGCGTCGAAGGCTTCGAGAAGGTCGTCGTCATCAAGCGCATCCTTCCGGAGCTCGCGCAGTCCGACGAGTTCGTCGAGCTGTTCATCCACGAAGCGAAGCTCGCCGTCCGCCTCTCGCACGCGAACATCGTGCAGGTCTTCGATCTCGGCATTGCGCCCGGCACCGTGAGCGGCGGGATGCCGACGCCCGACGCCTACTACATGGCGATGGAGTACGTGAACGGGCTCGACCTCGCCACGCTCCTCGCGCGTTGCCGCCGGGCTCAGGTGCAGGTTCCCATCGAGATGGCGGTGTACGTCGCGGCCGAGGTCGCCAAGGGGCTCGATCACGCCCACCGCCGCAGGGACGAGCAGAACCTTCCGCTCAACATCGTCCATCTCGACGTCTCGCCGCAGAACGTCCTCGTCTCGCTCGAGGGCGAGGTGAAGGTCACCGACTTCGGCATCGCCAAGGCCCGCGGCGTGCTCGAGCCGCGCGGGATGGAGGACACCCGCAACCAGCGGCTCCAGGGCAAGTTCGGCTACATGAGCCCGGAGCACGCCAGCGGTGAGGCGGTCGACGCGCGGAGCGACCTCTTCTCGCTCGGGACCGTGCTCTACGAGATGGTCGCGGGGGTGAACCCGTTCACCGCGCCGACGTCGTTCGAGACGCTCCGCCGCGTGCAGGCGTGCGAGTACCCGCCCGTCGAGCTCCTCCGTCCCGATTGCCCGCCCGAGCTCGTCGCGATCCTGAAGACCGCCATGGCGCACGACATGGACGCGCGTTTCCCGGACGCCGGCCGGATGTACGAGGCTCTTCTCGCGTTCCTCTATTCTCAAGGCCGGCGGTTCAGTGCGCACGACCTCGCCGACTTCCTCGCGGACTTCCGTATGCCCGACGAGACCGGGCCGTACGTCATCCTCGATGCCGAAGGGCAGCCGTCGCAGGAGCGGACGCCGGTCGAGGTTCCGGCCGCGCGCCGCGAGTACCCCTCCATCACGAAAGTAGAGGTGGGGGTTCCAGTCGTCGACGTCGGCCGCGCTGCCGAGCTCGGCGAGCGCCGCGAGGTGACGGCGCTCGCGATCGAGCTGCCGGCTCGGCGTGCCTCCTCGATTCCGCCGTCGCCCGGCGAGGCGCCGTCTCTCGGTGAACGCGCCGCCGACACGATCACGCGTTACGGCGGTCGCGTCGTGTCGAGCGAGCCCGAGCACATCACGGCGCTGTTCGGCACGGACGACCCCGACGGGCGCGACACGGAGGTGGCGACGCGTTGCGCGCTCGTCGTCTTGAGATCGCTCGCGGGCGCGAAGCAGCCGAGCGCCGGCCTGCACGTCGGACGCATCCACGTGTCGAACGGCGGGGTGCCGACGGAAGACGAGCGGCTGACGACGCTCCTCTCGACGGCGCGTGACCTCGCTCGCGTGCGCGAGGGCATGTGTGCGATCAGCGCGTCGGCGATGCGCCAGGTCCGGAACCTGTTCGTGTTCGACACGCTCTCGGAGTCGCGCCCGGGCGTGAGCACGACGACGACGCTCCTCGTGAAGGACGTGCGCGGCAGGAACGAGGCGTTTGGTCGCTTCGTCGGCCGGCGCGAGGAGTTGCGCATCGTAGGCGAGATGCTCGCGAACGCGACCCGGCGCACTGCGAGCGTCCTCACGATCCGCGGCGACCACGGGCTCGGAAAGTCGCGCCTGCTCTACGAGGCGGAACGTCGCCTTCAGAAGGGCGGGTACAACGTCGGCTGGTATCTCGCGACGTGCCTCCCGCGGGGGACCAATCTGCCGCTCTCCGGGATCGAGACGATGCTCCAGACGCTGTGCGGCGTCGCCGAGGGTGACTCGGAGGTCCGCATCCGTCAGGTGGCTCCGCGCCTCCGCGCGCTCGGCTTGCAGGACGACGAGGTTGGCGCCGTGCTCGCGGCCCTTGGTGCTTCGTCGTCGACCGCAGAGAGCGAGAGCGTGCGGCCGGCCGTGACCGGGAACGCGAAGGCGCTGCTCGCGAACGCGTTCACGCGTATGGTGCAGCGCCTCTGCGAGGACCGCCCGCATGCGCTCGCATGGGACGCGGCGCACTCGATGGATGCCGACAGCTACGCGCTCCTCGAGAATGTCCTCTCGCGCGTGCCCACCGCGCGCTTCCTCATCGTGCTGGCCGTTCGTGCGGGCTTCAGCCATCCGCTCGAGAAGCTTCCGGTGCACACCGGCATCGAGCTGACGGATCTCAAGCCGGAAGAGGTCGAGCGTCTCGTCGGCGTCCGGTTGGACGTCACGCGCGTCCCGAGCGAGCTGATGCGCTTCGTTCGCGAGCGCGCCGGTGGTCACCCGCAGATGGTCGAGGAGGTGCTGAAGGCGCTCGTCGAGTCCCGCGCGGTCACGGTCGCGGACGGCAGCGTCGTCACGATGAAGCTCGTCGGGCAGGACCTCGCGTTGCCGAAGACGCTCCGCGGCCTCGTCGCGTCGCGCATCGCGCGGCTCGAATCCCGCGACCGCGCGTTCCTCCAGAGCGCAGCCGTCCTCGGCGATCCGATCAACGCATCGGTCCTCGCGCAGATGACCGACGCGGACATGGTGACGCTCGAGAAGTCGCTCGCCGTCCTGAAGGAGCGTGGGCTCCTCGTTCAGACCGGGCCGATCGAGCTCCGATTCCAGTCGCCGATCGTTCGCGAGGTCGTCGTCGACG
This sequence comes from Pseudomonadota bacterium, assembly GCA_023423895.1. GTDB lineage: Bacteria > Myxococcota_A > Polyangia > Polyangiales > Polyangiaceae > Labilithrix. The sequence goes on along the minus strand of JAFAER010000005.1, from coordinate 142,461 downwards.
CGCTCACCGCAGAGGCTGCGCGCGAGATGCATGCTGCCGCGGGCCTCTCGCTGGAGCTCGCGCTCGGCGCGCAAGGGCAGAGCCCGGCCCACCCTGCCGAGCACGCCGGCCGGATCGCGACGCATCTGTATGCTGCCGGCGAACGCGATCGCGCCGGTCTCTGGTTCGCGAGGAGCGCCGAGGCCCGGCTCGAAGCCGGTCAATACGACGCGGCTGCACGTGACTACGCGCGTGCCATCGAGCTCGGAGACCTCGCCGCGCGCGACACGGAAGACGTCTGCCGCTGGTTCGCGGGGCTCGCGAAGGCGGTTCGCTGGGCGGCCGCACTGCCCGAGGCGATGGAGATCTGCGAGGCTGTCATCGCGCGGGTCGACAACGCGTCGAAGCCGGGCACCCCGGAGGGGGTCGAGCGGCGCGTCTGCGTCCGCCTCGACGCTGGGCGCATCCTCGGGACGCTCCACATGTTCGATGCCGCGCGGGCGCAGCTCACGTCCGCGGAGGCGATTGCGCAGGATCGCTCGGAGCTCGTGAAGTCGGCCATCGTCGCGGCCGCGGAGCTCGCGGGGCGCCAGGGGGATTTCAAGCGCTCGCTCGCGCTGCTCGAGCGCCTGCAGTCGATCGTCACGAGCGCCGCGGACACGCCCGAGCGCAAGGCGGAGGAGCACAAGCTGCTCGTCAGCCTCGTGCAGGCGAACGCGGCGATGGGTGATCACGTCGCTGCGATGCGCCACTTCGAGCGCGCCTCCGAGGTCCTGCCCGACGATCCGGTCGCGATCTGCGAGCGGTACAAGCTACGCGCGCTCGTCGACTACTTCGCCCGCGACTTCCGCGCCGCCGCGCTCAACGCGGAGAAGGCGATCGACGCCGCGCGCGAGCTCGGGCTCCAGTACGAGATCGCGATCAACCTGCACAACCTCGCAGATGCGCTCGTCGTGCTCGAGGACTACCCGCGCGCGTACGGCGCGCTCAAGCAGTCGGTCGCGCTGTGCGACGAGCTCGGCTACGACCGGCTCGCGAGTCACAACCGGATGTTCCTCGCGTTCCTCGACGCGCTCGCAGGCGACGTCGACGCAGAGAAGATCCTCGTCCAGGGCATCCGGTACGCCGAGTCGAACGACTTCACATGGGACGTGATCGGCGGGCGCCGCCTGCTCGCGCGGCTGCATCATCAACGCGGCGAGGCCGATGCCGCGCGGCTCGAGTACCAGAAGCTCCGTGAGCTCGCGCGCGCTGCGGGCAACCGCCTCGTCGCCGACGATTGCCTCGCGGCGCTGCGGGCCATGGGCGCGCCGCTGTCGCAGCCGCCGCCTTCGAGCGCGTCCGGCGGCTGAGGCGCGGAACGTATCCGGCGGCTCGCCGCCGTCGCTCGTCAGACCTGCTCGCTAAGCAGATCGATCGCCAGGCTCGAGAGGTTCTCGTAGTCGGCCTTTTCGAGCAGCTTGCGCACGTGGGTCTTGAACGTGTTCGCCGAGATGCCGCTGTCGTCGAGGTACTCGTCGCGCGAGCGGCCTCGGAGAGCGGCCTCGACGATCGAGACCTCGCGTGGCGAGAGCCGCCAGCGGTGACGCGCGTGCTCGGTCGCGGCGTAGATGCGGTCGCCCGTCGTGCGCAAGAGGACGTCGGACACGAACGGTGCAAGCTCCTCGGTCCCGCACGGCTTGCACACGAAGCGAGCGTTGAGGGTCGCTGCTCGATTCACCGCGTCGCGATCGAGGTTCCCCGAGAGGACCACGGCCGGGGCTCGCGAATGCAGTCGCCGAGCGTTCGCCAGCACGTCGAGGCCCGAGCCGTCTCCGAGCCGCACGTCGATCACGTAGCCGTCCCAATCGATGCCGCTCGCGATGTATTCGTCGGCATCCGTCGCCGAGGCGGCTGCGCGACAGTCCCCGTACCGGCGGAGTACATACGTGAGCGCGTGCCTCACGAGGTCGTTGTCGTCCACAATCAAGAAGGACGCCATTGCACCAAGCTACCACTGCGACGATGAGCCGCGTGGTCGGATCACAAGCCACGTTTTGATCACCAAAACAGCCGAATCCGACTCATGTGGAGAAGCTGGGGAAGATCCCCCTAGACGTCTGAGATCTGAAAGCTTTCGTGTGGCGACCGAACCTATCGAAGGGTAGGTCGTGGGCTATCGTCCAGTGCAGGAGCGCTGGGCTGCTACAGGTGGAGCTCGAGCTCGAGCTCGGGACCGGCGTCAGGCCTTCGCGCGACGCGACATCGTTCGTGGTGAACGACGCCGAGCATGGTGAGCATGGTGAGCACGGTGAGCGACGCATCCGAGCGGCGGTACCGGTGGCACGGCGAAGGCTAGTTGCCGAGTTCACTTAGCGCGGCAACTGCCGAGAAGGGAGGTCATCCTTGTCGTGAGGCTCGCTCGTCGAGCTCGCCCGTGAGGCTCGGTCGTCGAGCTCGCGCGTCGAGCTCGTCAGACCGGTCTGCCGACAGCCCCAGCCTCGTTGCGAGCTCGTCTCGACCTCCAGGCCAGGGCAGCGTGCTAGAAGGCAGCCGATCATGCTCGAAGTCGTGCGCAAGGCCTGCCTTCCCGCGATCTGGTCGCAAGGAGTGAAGCTCGCGCGTGAAGGCGCAGTGGCCCGCGTGAGCGAAGGCAAAGGTGAGGTCACCGTCCGGGTGCGCGCTCCGAGCCATCCCGTCGCCCCCACGGTCACGCTGTACCTCGACGATGAGGAGTGGGCCTGCGATTGCGGTGGAAAGGTCGACCCGTGTCCGCACGTTGCCGCGGCGGCCATCGCGCTCGCGCAAGGCCTCGAGAGCGCGGCTGCGGACGGGGCGGGGACGGCGGGAGCAACGGCTCCGGCGCTGGCGGCTCACGTGGGCTACCGGCTCGGCGCGCGTGAGGGGCGGCTCACGCTCCAGCGCGTGATCGTTCGCGGCGAGGGGGATGCTCGGCGCGAGGAGAGCTTCAAGGGCTCCGTCGCCTCCGATGTGGTGCGGGTGAAGATCCCCGAGCTCGCGCCGACGCACGACGACATCCGGATCGATCGGATCTTCGGGTCGACCACGCGGGACGTCGTGCCGCTCGATCGCATCAGCGACGTGCTCGACGCGCTCTCGAGCGCGACCGATGTGACGCTCGACGGTGCACCGATCCGGACCTCGTCCGAGCGCATCAAGCCGCGCGCGGTCGTCGAGGCCGGCCCGAACGGCGCGTTCGTCCTGCGCGTCGAGGCGGACCCCGCCGTGCAGGCGGTCGTGGGCCCGGGAGTCGCCAAGGTCGACGGCGTCCTCCGGCCGCTCGGAGAGACCGCGACGACGGGCGAGCGGCTGGAGAGGCTGCCGCTCGTCCGGACGTTCTCGAAGAACGAGGAGACGGAGCTCGTCACGCGCGTCCTCCCCGAGCTCGAAAAGAAGATCGAGGTCACGGTCCGCGCGCGCAAGCTCGCGAAGAAGTCCGTCCATGCGCGCCCGCGCATCGAGATGGACCTGTCGCACCAGGGGCACACGCTCAGCGTCCTGCCGCTCCTCGTCTACGGAGACCCTCCGATCGCGCGCATCGACGGTGATGCCGTGATCTCGCTGGGCGGCGGCGTCCCGGTGCGCAAGCTCGATCAGGAGCGCGCGCTGATGCAGCGCCTTCGCAGCGAGCTCAATCTCGTGATCGGGCGGCGCGTCCACTTCGACGGGCCCGACGCCACGCGCTTCGCGGCGCGCATTCGCGACTTCCAGGACCTCCTCGGCGAGCACGAGCACGCTGCGGTCTTCGAGGGGCGTCCGGTCTCGGCGCGCGTCGAGGTCGACGAAGAAGGCCGCTTCGACATCATCTTCGAGCACGAAGAGGCCGCGGCCGCCGAAGGGGAAGACAAGGAGCAGAAGAAGCGCGCTGACGCGTCGCTCGTCCTTCGCGCCTGGCGCGACGGGCTCGACATCGTTCCGCTCGAGGGCGGCGGCTGGGCGCCGTTGCCTGCAGGATGGCTGGCGAAGCACGGCTCGCGCGTCGCCGACCTGCTCGCCGCGCGCGATCCCGACACGAAGAAGCTGCCGCGCGCGTCGTTCGTCGACCTGGCTGCGCTGTGCGATGCGCTCGATGCACCGCGTCCGGTGATCGTGGACCGGCTCGCGCCGCTCATCGACGGGTTCGACGGCATCCCGCGCACGCCACTGCCGTCCGATCTCACGGCTACCCTTCGCGACTACCAGACGCGTGGTGTCGACTGGCTGGCCTTTCTTCGGGGCGCCGGCCTCGGAGGTGTACTCGCCGACGACATGGGTCTCGGCAAGACGCTCCAGACGATCTGCTCCTTGCCCGAGGCGCCGGCGCGGTCGCTGGTCGTCTGTCCGAAGAGCGTCGTCTACAACTGGCAGGCGGAGCTTGCCCGCTTTCGGCCTGGCCTCTCCGTGAGCGTCTACCATGGGCCGAAGCGCGCCCTCGATCCGAAGGCGGCCGTGACGCTCACCACGTACGCCGTCCTCCGGCTCGACACCGAGAAGCTCGCCGCCGAGAACTGGGACACGGTCGTCCTCGACGAGGCGCAGGCGATCAAGAACGAGTCGAGCCAGACCGCGCGTGCCGCGTTCGAGCTCGAGGCTGCGTTCCGGGTCGCGCTCAGCGGCACGCCCGTCGAGAACCGGCTCGAGGAGCTCTGGAGCGTGATGCACTTCGCCAATCCGGGGCTCCTCGGCGGCCGGACGAGCTTCCACGATCGCTACGTGTCGCCGATCGCGAACGGCGACGGCTCCGCCGCCGAGCGTCTCCGGGCGAAAATCCGCCCCGTGGTCCTCCGGCGCATGAAGCGGGACGTCCTTCCGGAGCTTCCGCCGCGCACCGACTCCGTGCTGCACGTCGAGCTCGAGGAGAACGAGCGCGTCGTCTACGACACCGTTCGCGCGGCCGCGCGGAAGGAGCTCGCGAGCAAGCTCGCCGAGGGCGCCGGCGTCCTCGCGGCGCTCGAGGCGCTGCTCCGCCTGCGTCAGGCGGCGTGTCATCCCGCGCTCGTTCCCGGACAGAAGGCGGAGAGCTCCTCGAAGATCGAGGCGCTACTCGGCGCGCTCGAAGACGCGGCTGCAGACGGTCACAAGGCACTCGTCTTCTCCCAGTGGACGAGCCTGCTCGACTTGATCGAGCCGCACCTCGAGAGCGCCGGCGTGCGCTTCACGCGGCTCGACGGCTCGACGAAGGACCGTGGTGCCGTCGTCGACACCTTCCAGGATCCCTCGGGCCCACCGGTCCTGCTCGCTTCACTCAAGGCAGGCGGTACGGGCCTCAATCTCACCGCCGCCGATCACGTCTTCTTGCTCGACCCGTGGTGGAACCCCGCCGCCGAGGATCAGGCCGCGGACCGTGCCCACCGCATCGGTCAGGACCGCCCCGTCATCGTGTATCGCATGGTCGCCAAGGACACGGTCGAAGAGCGGATCCTCGCCCTGCAGGAGAAGAAGCGCGCACTCGCCGACGTGGCGCTCGGGGATGCCGGAGGGGCGGCGGCGATCACGCGCGAGGAGCTGCTGGCGCTCCTCGACTGAGGCCGCGCCAGTAAGCGGACGTCAGTCGCAACGGGAATCGCACCAGTCGCGGAGGGAGGCACACGTCGTGATCTCCGGGACGGGGGTTGCGCTCGGCAGCGCGAGGTTGATGGCGACCTCGCCGCCGTCCGCGGAGACGGCGACGTCGGAGCAGCCCACGAGGAGGTCATCGCCGCTCCGCGTGGCGACCGCGAGGATCGAGTGTTTACCGAGCGGAAGCACGATCGGCTCGTTCCGGCCGAACGCGACGTTGCACACGGGTGTCGGCGCCACGTCCAGGACGACGGGCGGCAGATCGGTCTGGTTCGTGATGTGTTTGAGGTAGATGCGCTGGCACGCCCCCGGCTCCGGATCCGAATAGACGGTGAACCGGATGTCGTCCGCGGCGATCGCCAGCGCGGTCGAGGGGAAGACGACGTCGAGGCGGACGGTGACATCCTCCTCCTTCGCGCAGCCACTCGCGAGGACGGTCGCCGCGGCGGCCGTCGCGACGACCAGCGCCCGCGGGCGCAGGAGACGAAAACAGCCGAGGAGGGGTAGCACGCCGGGAGATGGTACCATCGGGGCTGGACGAGATGGCCTCCTCTCCCGCACCCCCCTGGTTTCGACGGCTGCTCACCCGGCGGTCGCCTGCTCTGTCGTGTTTCGCGGCTGGGCTCGTGGCGGTCCCGGCCGTCGTCGTGCTCGGATCGAGCCAGGGCTGCAAGGAGGCGAAGGTCGTCCCGCGCGACGAGCCGATCGTCATCGGCGCGACGGTCGACCTGACGAAGCAGAAGGACTTCGGCGCGGGCTCCCAGCGCGTGCTTCGTGTCGCCGAGCAACAGCTCAACGCGGTCGGCGGCATCCTCGGTCGTCGTGTCGTCCTCGACATCCGGGACGACGCCGGCGACAGCTCGCTCATCGGCGGGATCGCCACCGACTTCATCGGACGCGGCATCGCCGGGTTCATCGGCCCGAGCACCACCGACGCGCTCAAGGCGATGCACGGCTCCTTCAAAGACGCCCAGATCCCGATCCTCACGCCGTTCGCGACCTCCCCCGAGGTGCCGCTGCTGCAGGAGGGGAGGGATCGCTATCTGTTCCGGACCTCGTGCGCGGTCGAGCCTCAGGCGAGAGCGATCGCGCGTTATGCGCTCGGCGGCTCGTTCGCACCGCCGGGCGCGGTCGAACCTCCTCCGGTGGAGGACGATGCAGGCTCCGACGACGCGGGCGGGGCCGACGGTGGAGGAAGCACGCCGGCGGATGCGGGCTCACCGACCACGTTCAAGGCATGCACGAAGATGGCCGTGCTCTATGCGGAGGACGCGCCAGGGAAGGGGAGCGCGACGATCGAGGTGCTCCGCGCCGAATATTCGAAGTACGGCGGTGCCATCAAGGACATCATCATCAAGCAAGGCGCGGCCTCGTACGCTGCGGAGGCCGCGAGTGTCGTCCAGGCCGCGGAGAGCGGCGAGGTCGAGTGCCAGGCGATGCTGATGTTCCCGGCCGACGGCGGCCGCTACATGCGCGAGTTCCGCAGCGCAGCGGAGGGAAAGCCTGCGCTCGCGGTCGCGAGCTTCCCGTCGTACGGCTTCATCCGCTTCTACCAGCAAGGCTTCATCGAGGCCGGGCGCGTCGACGCGAAGAACACGAACGAGCTCTCGAAGGTCGACGGCGTGATGGGCGCCGCTTGCAACCAGGAGCGCAACACGAGCCCGGAGTGGGCGCGCTTCACGGCGCTCTACCGGTCGCAGTTCCCGCCGACGAAAGAAGAATCGAACCTCCCGGCGCCGATCCCGCAGATCTACGACTCGGTCATCGTCCTCGCGCTCGCGATCGAGAAGGCGGGCGGTCTCGAAGACCGCGTCGCGGTGCGGGACGCGCTCTACGAGGTCTCGGCGCCGCCGGGCGACGCGTACGGGCCGGGCCAGCTCGCGGAGGCGCTCGATGCCGTCCGGAACGGTCGCGACATCGACTACACGGGCGCGGCGGGGACGTTCGACATCGACGACAAGGGCGACACGGCGCTCGAGGTCATCATGTGGCAGGTGCAGGGGAACGGCTTCATCTCGATCCCCGGGCTGCGACCGGCCGATCTCCAGCGGTGAGCGCGCTCCCGCCGACCGAAACGGGGTAGCAAGCAGACCGGACGCGCGCGACCTCGGCTATCATGACGAGGCTTGCACGCGATGAGCTCCAACACATGCGTCCGCTGCGGCGCCCCTCGCCGCCCCGGGCCGGATCCGCGCCACGAGGTCTGTGCGTACTGCAACGCAGTGCAACCCGCACCGCCCGTGCCTCCGCGCGCCGAGATCGTCGCTGCCGTGCGCGATGTGATGCGCGAGGACCTCGACGGAGACGGCGTCCCCGACGTCCTCGCGCCCCCTCGTCCGGAGCCGCAACCCGAGCTGCCTTCGAATGCAAGGGCCTCTCATGTCCTGCTCCTGGTCGGAGGAGGCATCGCGGCAATGTCGTCGATCGGCGTGGTCGCAGCCCTCATAGTGGCGCCGTCGCCGCGGATGTCGCCGACCAAGAAGGAGACGCCCGTCGCGAGTGCGCCGTCGACAACGCCCCAACCCTCGGCGGCGCCGTCGAGCACGTCCGCGAAGACCGCGTCGACCAGCGAGCTGCCCGCGGCGCCCGCGAAGCCGGTCCCGAAGCTGACGAACGAGCAGTACGGAAAGAACATCGTCGCGGGGCGGCACAAGGAGCTCCTTCGCTGCGTGGAGCAGGACTTGCTCCGGAACCCGAGCGCACCGAAGGCGTACACGGTGACGGTCCTCGTCGAGAGCGACGGCGCCCCGAGGAACTCGGCGACGAGGTTCTCGCCGCAGCCGTCGCCGGGCTTCCAGGTCTGCGCGAGGCACGCGATCTTCTACGGGTTCACCAGCTCTGGCAGGAACCCTCCGCAGCTCGTCGAGTTCACGTTCACGACGAGCTTCGCGTTCCCGAACGCCAAGCCCGCCGCGAAGGCCGATCCGACCTGGGACTGACGCCGGCTTGCGATCGGGCCGTCGCGCTCAGCGAGAGCAAGACGGAACGACGCGATTGCCGAGCTTCTCCTTGATCGCCGTCTCCGAGCACTCGCTGATCGAATACTCGCTGTCGCTGCATCGCGAGGCGTATTCGGAGGTATCGCACTCGCAGGAGATACCGTCGTTCTCGAGCGTGAGGCAGCACCTACCCTCGCTGCGCCCCTCGCACGCTCGATCGAAGTACGTATCCGGGCCGCCGCGGTAGTCCACCTTGCAGGTGGTGCTCGTGGCGGACACGAGCTGGAACGCGCCGCACGTGCATCCGGCCCCCCCGATGATGCAGTAGTCGACGCCGACCTTGCTGGCGGAGCACTCCGGGCCCGAGGACTTCTCCGCGTTGTTGCACGTGCAGTACGTGCCACCCGAGCGGGGCGTGCACGCCGTGTGCGGAAGCCCGTCGCCGAAGCACGCGTCGTAACAGCTCGCGACGAGGCACTGTCGAACGATTCCGCTCGTGCCGTCGGAGCTCGCATCCCGGAACTCCCACGAGCAGGCGCGAGGATCGCCGGCGAAACACGTCCCGAGCTCGCGCTGGATGGCGCTCTCCTTCGCGCACGTGTCGTCGGCGCAGCAGTCGTCGAGCTTGGCGGCGCACGCGTCGCGGACGCACTGCTCGCACTTGCCGGTGCTCGTGCTCGGCGCATCACACGTCCAGCGCGGGGCCTCCCCGCTGCCGCTCGTGCTCGAGGCCACGGTGCAGGCGGTGCGACAGGAGCTCTGGATGCACTGCCGGAGCGCTTCGTCGTCGCGGCCACTCCGTTCCTTGGAGAGCGCGCTCACGCACGTGCTCACCTCGGCGCGACCGCAGGCGTCGGCGTCGTCGAGGATCGAGCTCCCGTTCGAGCCGGCCGCGCACGTCTCGCTTCCGCAGCATGTGTCGACCGCGCCCTGGCAGGACGAGCGGATGCACTCTGCACATGAGCCGGAGCCCTCGATGCCGCACTGCTCGCGCACGTCGAACGTTTCGACGAACACGAAGCACCCCGCGAGCGGGATGACGGCGGCGAAGACCTTCGCATGCGTGAAGAAGCGTTGGGCCGGGTTCATGCGATGTCAGAAGGTGCCCCGCACACCGAACGGCGAGAGGCTCACGGTCGACTCCTTGCGGGTGGGCACTGCGAGCGCGGTGATGCCGGCAACGGCAGCGACGACGAACGCGCCGGTGCTGATCCACGCCAGCGTCGGCAGCACCTCGGCGGCATCGCGGCCTTCCTGCGTGCGGCAGAAGTTGCGGTCCGCAATGCAGCCCTTCTCGGCGGTCGCGTCCGCATCGAGCGCCATCAGGCCGGTGACGACGCCGGTGATGGTCGCCGCGGTCGTGACGGCGAGCGCGCCCCAGAAGACGGGATTGGCGTGCGATGACGTTCGCGCTTGTGGCGGGGTGTCCCCCGTCGTCGGCGTCGGCAATTGCGTCGGCGGCGGGAGCATGATGCCGCCGAAGGACTCCGCCGCGGGCGCTTCGGCGAGCGGCGGGACGCTGACGCTCTTTCGCTCGCCTGGCACCACGGACACGACCGCGGTCCACGGCTGGCGCCCCGGGACGGTCGCGCGCACGACGTGGGAGCCTGGATCGACGGGGGCAGCGACGCCCCATGCCGCGGGCGCGAGGCTCGTCTCGTCGAGCTTCACCTCGAGCCCTTCGACCTGGGAGCCGGACGGAACGTCGACCGTGATCTTCGGCACCTCGTTCTGGAGCGAGGTGATGGTCTCCCGCGCGAGCTTCTCACGATCGGCCCGCCCGTCGCGTACGGACGCGGCGAGCACATCGTGGAGCTCGACGAGCGCCGTCGCCGTCTTGCCTTCACCGGCATGGCAGAGCGCCAGGTTGAGGAGCGTGCCGCCGCCCGGATCGAGCCGCTGGCTCTCCGCGAGCTTCGGGCACGCCTCGGCCCAGCGCTTCTGGGCCATGAGCGCGCGCCCTTCGTCGAACAGGGCCTGGGCCAGGCGCGCGTCCGCCTGCGCGTCGGCGAGCGCGACCGACGACGAGAACGCCGCCACGCAGAAGAATGCGGCACCGATGCGAGGGCGCATGCGCGTCACGAGGATACCACCTGAAGGCATGGAGCCGCGTCCGGGCCGATGGTCGCAAACTTTTCGACGGGATACTGCCCGCAGAAGGGCACGCCGATGGCCTCGGGCCGCGTCGCGTTCTGCAACGCGTGTGCGGCAGTCTCACTCGATTCGCGGCGGGCAGAAGCGTCTCGATGCTTGCCGCGTATACTGAGGCGTGGCTCGAACGCGCGCGCTTGCCGTCTCGCTCGCTGCTCTCGCCTCGCTGTTCGCTGCAGGCTGCGAGCGTCCCTACCTGGCGAAGGACGGGACCGTGTACTTCCCGGAGCAGGGAGCGCGCGGCGCGTCGGTCATGACCGCCAACGGGCTCGAGTTCCACGATCGCGACGACGTCCCGCAGCGCGTCGTCACGCGCGACCCGAGCGAGCCGTGGCGCGCGCCGATCGGCTTCATCCTCCCGCGTGACGGGCGCTTCACGGAGACGAGCCGCCCTCACGTCCTCGCCACGACGGGCCTCGCCATCGTCCTTCGTCCGAGCGACACACGCGTGCCGTCGTGGGGCGGTGAGGTCCTCGTGCGGGTCGACGTCATCGCCCCCGCCGCGGAGGGCACCGCGCGCTGGGGAGAGAACGTCGCGCTCGTGATCGACGGCGAGGGGCCGGACACGGCGGCGCTCGTCGAGGTCGCTCTCGATCAGCTCGCGGGCCGCGATCGCGTCTCGATTTTCGACGTCCGCGGTGCCCGAACGATCGTTCCACCGATGCCGGCGTCGCACCGCTCGATGATCAACGCGGCGCTGCGCACGCATCTCCGCTCGCGAGCCGGCGTTGCCCCGCGGGACGTGCGTGGCACCCTCGCGGCAGCCGGCACGGCGGTCGCGACCGGAAAGGTCACGCAGCGCGTCCTCGTCCTCACGGATCACGCGCTCGCTCCCGACGAGATCAGCGAGGTGGCACGCCTTTCCGAGCGTGGCGTCCAGGTCGCGAGCGTCACGACCGTCGGGAACAGCGCTGCTGCGGAGGGCGATCTCGACGACCGCGCCGAATCGGTCCGCGCAGCGATCCCGGCGGCGGGCCTGACGACCTTCCGGAACGTCCGGCTCACGTTCGAGGGGACGCCCGCTCCCTCGCACGTCATCGAGGCCTCGGGAGGCGAGGCTCGCTGGCTCCTCGATGCGGGCGAGCTCATCCTCGGCAACGTGAGAGCCGGGGAGGCGCGAACGGAGATGTTGCGCGTGAGCGTGCCCGCATGGGTTCCCAACGAGGACTTCAAGTTCACGGTCACCGCACACGTCGACGATCTTTCGTGGGGTGGCCCGCGCGAGTTCACTGCCGAGGTGCCATGCGTCTACGACGACGACATCGAGCGCATCGCGAAGTCGCGCCACGGCGACGTCATCGCGTACGCATCCGCGATGGCAACGCTCCGCCGTCTGGACCGAGCGTTCGTCGGCGACGACGTCTCGCGGGCCGGCGGCCTCCGGAAGATCGCGGAGCTGCACGCCCGCTCGATGCAGCTCCTCGCCCGCGATACGCACGACTTCGCGACGCAGGAGCAAGCCGACATGCTCGTGGCACTGCTGAGCGTGACGAAGTAGCGCCACGCGCTCCATGGGCGGTCGTCTCGCGCGTCGGAAGCGGGTACTCTCGTCGGATGACCGCGGATCGACAGAATGCCGGCGACCCGCTCGAGCGACTTCGTGCTCGATGCACGGAGTTCGGCTTCGACCTCGAGCGCGCGGGTGGCTCGCTCCTCGAGCGAATGCGGCTCCTGGCAGAGCAATCGAAGGCGTTCGACGACGCCCTTCGCCTGACGTCGTACGCGGAGCAGATCTTCCGCCACTACGACCTGACGAAGCCCACGAGAGCCTTCACCCCGGTCGAGCGACAGACCGTGGTGCTGGCCTGTCTCTTCTCCGACGTGGGAAAGACGGGACCCGAGGGGGCTGGTCCGGAGGACAGGCGCCGGATCGCCGAGGCGTTCGCCGTCGAGAACGTGCGTGACGTCACGCAATCCGTGGCGACGTTTCTACGAACGTATTTCCCGGCGGACGCGGAAGAGCGCATCCAGCGCTTCGCTGCCCTCGGGATCGACCCCTCGTCGACGATTCGCCAGTTCTGGAACCTCCACAGCGGGTGGACGCTCGGGATCGTGGAAGCGGCGGGCCTGCCCACGGAGGCCGTCGCCGCCGCCGCGACGCATCACATGCTCGATGACGTCAATCCGGGAGACATCGTCGGAGAGGACGATCGCTTCTCGCGTCCGTTCGGCGCGAACACCGCGTTCGACCGCGCAGAGAAGCTCGTCATCGTGCTCGACAAGTACGACGCCGCGAGACGCCGCGGCGGCCTAACGCACGACCAGGCGACGGCGTGGCTCCGCGAACGGATCGCCAAGAGCCAGCGCTATCGCGACGACGAGGAGCTCCTCGAGCTCGTCGCCGACGTGGACGCCGTCATCGGCGCGTCCACCGCCCCCTGACCGAACGCAGCGACGCTCTACCTTTCAGAGCTCGCAGACCCTGCCGTCGTTCCCGACGAGGCCTCGATAAATTTCGTCGACGTCGAAGGTCACGTCGATCGATTCGAGGCGGACTCGCTCGCCGGCGGACGCAGCACTGCAGATGGTCCATACCTCGCCCGTCCTGACGAAGCGCTCGATGCACGGTGTCCCCTGTGAAGCGATGAGCACATACTCCGCGAACGATGGGATGGACCGGTAGTGCTGGAACTTCTTCCCGCGGTCGTACGCTTCGGTGCTTTCAGACAAGACCTCTACGATGAGCGTGGGATTCGTCACGGTGTTCCGATCTTCGGGGTCACGCATCACGTCGCCGCAGATCACGAGCGCGTCTGGATAGGCGGCCTTGTCCGTCGGTGTTCGCACGCGCAGAGCCTCGCTGAACGTTCGACAAGGTCCTTTCAGCTGAGCCACGAGCGCATGCGTGATGGCCGCGCAGAGAGCGGCGTGCTCAGGCGTGCCGCCCGCCATCGCGAACACCTGGCCGCGGTCGAACTCGTGCCGGACCTCGCTCTTGGCCTCGAGCCTGACGTACTCCTCGAACGTCATTCGCTTGCTCGTTGCGGCGGTCATGCGCCTAGCGTACCAGTCCGGGCTGCCGGCTGCCTCCAGAGGGAGAGATGCGGACTCGCACCCAAGCTTCGCCGCCGGCGACGATCTTGGTTGCCGGGACCCCGGAAGTAGCTCGACCGAGCCAACGTCGAGAAGGCCCCGCGTGTCGGCGACGAGAGAGGTTCTGGCGTAGTCGATGACCAACGAGCAGCCCGTCGGATACGAAATGCTGAGCGTCGCGGCGCATCGGCGACACCCCGAACGGAGCGGTCGCGCGATGCGCGCGTTCGTGTCGGCGGGGGCGGCGCTGGCTCTCTGGTGTGGCCCATTCTGCGTGGCTCGCGCCGAGAAGCCGCCCGTGATGATGCAGTGCCACGGGTCGACGACGCGTTCAGCCGAATCGATCTTAGCGGCGCGGACCGCGGATCAGTCCGGCGTGCACGTGATCGTGACGTCGCCGACGTTGGCCGAGGCGATCGTGCCCTGTCCGCCGGCGACCACGCAGGTCTCGCCTGCCGGCTGCTGGTAGACGCTGACCGAGTACGGGGTGCCGCTCTCGAGCACATGGCTGAACGCGAAGCTGCCGTCCGCGGCGATCGCGTGCTGCTCGCTTCCGTTCAGCCACAGGACGAGGCCTCCAGCGGTGAGGCCGCTCACCGTGCCTCCGACGGCGTACGCGGGGACGCCGGCGCTCCAGACGAAGCGGTCGATCCCGATGTAGTCGCTACGGATGCCGAACGGTCCCGCGCTCGTCACGTGATAGCGAATCGCGATGCGGCCGGAGCCGGAACGGGGGATGCCGTCCGCGTTTGTGAAGGTGAATTTGGTCCAGGCCTTGGGATAACCGTCTGCCGTCAGGTCCGGATTCACGGCGCCCAGCCGGACCGTGTACGTTCCGAGGCCCCCATCCGCCGGAAGGGTGCACGGAAGCTCCGCGCAGAGTCGGATCTCGATCCGATCCGGGTACGTCGGCTGGTTGACGGCCGTTCGCGTGTAGAACGAGACCGACGCGCCCGCGCCGAACGACACGACCGGCGTCGCGAGCCAGTTGTTGATCGTGCCCGTGCCTCCGGTCGTGTTGTTGTAGTTTGCGCCGATGTAAGCGTTCGCGGTTCCGTCGTAGCTGTCGAACGGCCCGGCCGCCCCGACGTTGGTGCCCTGGAACCAGCCGGTGGTTCCGACCGGCGAGCTCCGGTTCTCGCGCAGCCAGCCGGCTCCGGCGAGCGTCCCGATGTCGTCGAAGCCTTCGTTCAGGACGTTGCTCTCCGGCGTGTAGCAGGCGAGGCCGTCGCCGGCGAAGCCGCCGTTGCACGTGCATGCCGGCGAGATGCCATCCTGCGAGCACGTCGCGTTCGGGGAGCAGCCGCCGTTCGGGCTGCTGCAGAAGTCGATCGCCGTGCAGGTCGTGCCGTTGCCCTCGTAGCCGGGCGCGCAGGCACACTGGTCGGTCTTGGGCGAACAGACCTGGAGGCAAGCCGAGCGCTGCCATTGTCCAGCGGCGTCGCACGTCTCGATCGACGTCGCGTCACCACATCGATGATCGCCAGGCACGCAGACGCCCGTGCACGCGCCCGCGCTGCAGACGAAGGAGCACGCGTCGGCGGTCTGCCAATGACCGGTGGCGTCGCACCGTCGCGGGACGAGGCCGACGCAGTCCACCGCGTCGGGCACGCACTCGCCGCTGCAGTCCCCGCCGTTGCAGACGAAGGGGCACGTGTCGGCGCTCTGCCAGGCTCCGGCGGCGTCGCAGGTCTGCGGGACGAGCCCGGCGCACTGCTTCGTGGTCGGCACGCATGCGCCGGTGCACTCGCCCGCGCTGCAGACGAAGGGGCACGCGTCGGCGCTCTGCCAGGCCCCGGCGGCATCACACGTCCGAGGGGCGAGGCCGTCGCAGTCCTTGGCGTCAGGCACGCATGAGCCCGTGCACTCGCCTGCGCTGCAGACGTACGCGCATGCGGGGGCGCTCTGCCAGGTGCCCGAATCGTCGCAGGTCCGGGGGACGAGTCCGCTGCAGTCCTTGGTGCCCGGGACGCATGCGCCGGTGCAGGCGCCGGCGGTGCAGACGTAGGGGCAGGCCGAAGCGCTCTGCCAGGTGCCCGAATCGTCGCAGGTCCGGGGGACGAGTCCGCTGCAGTCCTTGGCGCCGGGCGCGCATGCGCGATTGTCGACGCATGCGCCCTCGGCGCAAGCGACGGCGCACGGTTCACCTTTCTGCCACGCGCCCGCGCTGCTGCAGGTCTCCGGGACGGGGCCATCGCACCTCGCCGCTCCCGGCGTGCAGTCGGCCGCGCCCGCGTCCGCGTCTCCCCTGGCCGCATGGACGTCGCGAACGGCGCTGTCGGCGTCGCTGCACGCGACGGCAAGCCAGCAGAGGAGCAGGGAGGGGATCGTACGCGCTAGGGCTTTCAAGGGAGGGGCGGCTCCAAGTGAGTCGTGTCGGCAGTCCCCCCCCGTGTGCTTCCCGCATCTGGTTCCCGCGCGGTGGTCGCGCGGCCGGCCGAAAGCGAAGGCTCCCATACTGGCAGAGGCGCGTTTGTCGTGTCTATGGGGTAGGCGATTCGTTCGATCGGCCGCTCACGGCGCGCCGCAGCTCATGCGGTGCGGCCGCACCGCTGAAAGAGAGCTTGCCAGCGGTCGGGCTATCGGCCTAAGCGGCTCCAGCAGAATGTCGAAGACGAAGAGCCAGACGAGCCCACGCCGAGAGCCCGCCTATCGCGTCGCGCGGTCCCGCGTTCACGGCAGGGGCGTGTTCGCGACGCGCACGATCCGCAAGGGCACCTGCATCATCGAATACGTCGGCGAGCGCATCTCGCACGAAGAGGCCGATCGTCGTCACGCCAAGAAGGCTCACGGCGACAATCACACCTTCCTCTTCACGGTCGACGCGAAGACGGTCATCGACGGCGGCGTCGGCGGCAACGAATCACGGTTCATCAACCATTCGTGCGATCCGAACTGCGAGGTCATCATCGATGAAGGGCGCCTCCTCATCGAGGCGACCCGCACGATCCGCGAGGGGGAAGAGATCGTCTACCAGTACATGATCAGCCGGGGGCCCGACGACCCGCCGGACATCGAGCAGATCTTCGCCTGCCGTTGTGGCTCGGAGGAGTGCCAGGGAACGATGCTCGAGCCGCGGAAGAAGCCGAAGAAGAAGACCAAGGCCAAGGCCAAAGCCAAAGCCACGGTCAAAGCCAAGGCCAAGGCCAAGGCGAAGAGAAGCGGCAAGACGGCGACGAAGAAGGCAGCTTCGCGGCCGAAGCGCCTCGCGGCCTGACGTAGCTGTCGGCTCGAATGAGAGAACGGCGAAAGGCCGTTCTCTCGACGTTCGAGCTCGCTGTCGCCGACGACGTTGCCGTCGCGTTGGGTTGCCGGTCGGGGCTTCCGTCCCGACGGTGCGCCTTCAACGCCGCTTGGTCTTCGGCTTCGCCGCCTTCTTGGGCGCCGGACGACGGAAGCCACGGAGCGAGAGCGCTCGGAGCTCGAGGTCGGCGAAGGCGCGTCCAGCGTCGTCGCTCTCGAATTCGAGCGTGCCTCGCTCGGAGTGAGACTCGTCGATGAGCTGGTTCATCGTGAAGCCGTCCGTCGTGCTCTTCCACGTGAGCTTGTTGCCTTCGAGGAGGAGCTCGACGCGGTAGCGCACGGACTCCCCGACGCATTCGGCCTCGACGGCGACGGGGCCCTTCCAGTCGAAGTGCAGCGGCTGGGGCTCGAACTTGGCTGCCTGCAAGAGGATCGCGCGCGCCGAGCGGTACGTGTCGAACCCTTTCGCCAAGGAGCGGAGGCGCGTTCGGGCGTCGTCGCCCAGCGTCCCGACGACGAAGGGCAGGAGCGTGAGCGCGGGATCGCCTGGGCCGGCGTAGTCGGACGTCCGCGGGGCGTCGGCGAGCCGTCGTTCGACGGCGGCGAGGCACGCTTCGCTGGCGCGCTCGCCGATGCGAGCGACCGCATGTGCGGCGAGCAGATCGGGGAAGGCGACGGAGGAAGGCGTGGGCTGCGTCAGCTCCGCGAGCACCTCGTCGATGCTCGCCGACTGCAGCCATCGACGGACCACGGCCTCTTGCCCGCAGTAGCGGAGCGTGATGCGAGCGAACCCGCGATCCTCCACGGACATGTGCGGCAGCTCGAGCAAGGCGGCGAGCGCGGGAGTTGCGGCAGGCCCTTGCAGGCGCATGACGCGCAGTCCTTCGACGCGTGCGCGGTTGTCGACCCGGTCCCAATCATCGGACGACCACGCGTAGAGGTCGCGCAGGACGGCGCCGCCGTTCGCGACGATGTCCGGATGGACCACGTTACTCTCGCGAATGCGCTCGAAGACGCTCTCGAGCCGGTGCCGATCCGGGCGGAGGATCGCGGCCGGAAGTGCTTCGTCGGGAGTGCGATTGGCGTATTCGTCGCTGTCGTCGTACGGCGGCGGCGGTGGCGCGCCGAGGACCGACAGTGCGCGCCGGGCGGCGGCCTGGACGACCTCCTCTCCGGTCTGCGTCGCGGTGAGCGAGGTTCGCGATGCGTAGACGTGCGGCAGTACCCAGGACGCGGGGATGTCCGCGCCACTCTCCTCGATCCCGCGGAGGACGCTGAAGATCGAGAATGCGCCGGTGCGGTTGCCGAGTAACCGCTCGACCCAGCCGCGGTATGCGGTGTTTTTCGGCTCGAGGATCAGAAGGCCCGCGAGGAGCGCGCCGCGGATGGCCAGGTCGGCCCTCAGGTGTTTACGCTCGGCGGCGAACCGCTCCTGCAAGAAGGCCATCGCGTCGTCGCCCGGTGCGAGCCGGGCAATCGCGATGGCGCACTCGGCGAGGTTGGCCTGGACGATGTCATCGACCCAATCGGAGCCGGAGAGTTGCTCGACGGCCATCGACGCGTAGGCCTGTGCCCACGCGAGACAGCTCGTTCGGCCACGACGGGCCAGAACGCTCACCGCGAGCCCCAGCGCGGTGCCGAAGAGCTGCAGATTCGAACGGAAGGTCAGGGTCTTCTCGGCGAGTCGTACCGCGATCTCGTCGTCGCGGAGGAGCGCGACGCGAAGCGCCTCGGCGAAGTGCGAGTCGACGCGGAAGATGTTGTCGAGCGTCGGGCCCTCTTTGGCCTTCTTGTCGTTACGCTCCCGAGCCTCTTCGAGCGTCGCGAAGAAACGCAACGCGGCGCGCTCGAGGAGAGCGCCCGCACGTGCGTGAGCGCTGCTCGCCAGCCCTTCGATGACGTATTCGACGCGAGAGTCCTCGACCGCGAGCTCGTCGATGGCCTGTTCGAAGGCAGCCATCGCAAGATCGTCATCGGCGATGCCGAGCGTCTTCGTGATTCCTGCGTACGCCTTCGGATGGTCGACGTCGTAGCGCAGCCCCGAGCGAAAGGCTGCGGCGATGACCGGGTTGAACCGCCGGTCGTACTTTTCAGAGTCGTACGGCCAAGTGTTGTAGGCCTCGCACTTGCGCTCCCGGAAGTACTCCTTGATGCAGCTTGCGAGCTTCTTGTCCCTCGCCGACGAAGCGAGCGACTCGAGCGCGAGATCGTGCACCGCGACGTCGTGCGGGTGCTCGGCAACGATCGCCCACGGGTCCTCTCCTGCCGCGAGACGCGCCCGGACCTTCTCTCGGCTCGCCGAACCGTTCTTGGCAGCACGCTCGTTCGTGAGCGTTCCCGCGACCGCGGGATCGAGCAGCTCCGGCGGCGCGTTCTTCCGTACGGCTTCGCAGAGCTTCGCGAGCGCCTTTGCCGAGAGCTTCCCGAACGCCGCTTTTTCGGGCTTCTCCAGGAGGCCTTCGACGAGGGCGGCAAGGGCGGGGGCGATGCGTCCGGGCGCCTTCTGGCCAATCGCGATCGCCTCGCGACACGCCGCGACGTTGCCGAGGAAGTAGTGCGCCATGATCCAGTAGTGGACCAGGACCGGGTGCTCGATGAGTCGCGGGCGCTCTTCCAGCCACACCGCGAACGACGGAGCACTTCCGAGCTTTCGCGCGAGCTCGAAGCCCTTTTCTCCCGTGGGTAGGTCCATCAGCCAGTGGCTGCGCGCGAAGAGCTGATCGGCGGCGATCCAGGCCGGTCGCGACGGTCGGCTCTGCTCGAACGCCTCGTCGTACTTCGAGGCCGCGGTCGACCACGGATGACCGTCGTCGCCGTCATCGTCATCGTCATCGTCATCGTCGGAGCTCGAGAAGTACGACGCGATGAAGTTGGCGATCGACCCGAACTGCCCTCCGTCGAGCTCGCCGTTCTCGTGGTTGAGGAGGTGGACCTCGGCACCGTCGTCCCTGCCGGTCGCCAGCGTGCTGACGAAGCAGCTGTCTCCGCACGGATCCGACCCGAACATCTCGAGCCCGGTCAGCGCGGTGATCCAGAAGTCCTCGGCGTTGAGCACCTTCTCGAGCTTGAAGGACTTCGCAAGCCCGCGGGCATACGAGATCGGGTCGCCGAGCATCCAAACGTCCGAGATCTCCGCGGCGCTCTTCGCGTACGCCTTCGCGACCGCTTGCCACTCGCCGAGCTCGGCCGGCGGAGACCAGCCGTAGACCGTCGCGAATGCTTCCCGCGTCGAGTCATCCCGCGTGCCTGGCTCTCCGGCGCGGGTGACGAAGCGCTCGCGCGCCTTTCCGGTCAGCATGGTCAGTGCCATGACGGTCGACAGGTGACCGCCGGCGAACGTCTTCGTGGTCCATTTCATCGTGCGGGGCTCTGGATGCGGGATGCGTGAGAGAGGTCGGGAGAAACGCAACCTGAAGCGTGCGGGCCCGCACGTGACGGCAGCAGGGAAAGGGCATTCCCGATCGGCCGACCAGGTGGCGCTGCCGAGGAATGACGATCACGGCGCGCTTTTGATCGCCTGAACGCGTCGATGCTTCGCGGTGAGTCCGACCTCCACGTGCGTTTCCCTCCAAAGGAGCCCGCCGGGCCTCGTCGCAAGAAAGGAGCGTTCGAGTCAGTGAATGGGCGGAGGCAGCGGACGCGCCGAGATCATCGCCAGAGGAGTGTCGTCGTTCGGGCCTGCGTGCAGGGAGACCTCGAACATGTGGTCCCCTTCGAACCAGAGCGTGCTCCGGCCGCGATATCGGCTCAGCTCGATGAACTGATGGAAGGTGAGCTCCTCGAGCTTCGCATGAGCGACATAGCGCCCGTAGTCTCCCCCGACGAAGACGCGGTCCCCATGCAGCTTCACCCATGTCGGCCGGTCACCGCAGTGGTCCACGTCGGAGCAGACGAAGACGTCGCGCGACCATGGATATTCTGGACCGATGTGGAGCAGTCGCCACGGCTCTTCGAGCGTGCCTCGCTGGACGTAGTAGGCGCCGCCGTTTGCGTCGAGCGCTACGGGACAGCCGAAACGCGTCACGTTGCGAGCAACCTCCTGCGGGGCGCCGCCGCTCGTGCGTACGCGGCTGAGCGCGTCGGCATCGTCCTCGGCGACGTAGTGCATGAAGTACGTCCACCCGCCGGTCGTGCCGATCGCGTTGTCGCCGTCTCCGACCCGCACGCTCGTTCCGCCGTGGAACGAGAGGCGCTGAATCCCGCCTCCACTCTCGGGGGTGGCGTTGTAGAACAGGTCCGTTCCCAAGCCGCCGAGGGAATGCGATACGCCACTGCGCGAGAGCGTCTTGATGGTGCCAGAGGCGAGGTCGACCGTCCGGATCCCCCAGCCCGTGGTGAAAGCGTCTGCGAAGGCGAGTCGATTGAGCGATTTGGAGAATACGAACGCGCCCTCGGATAGACGGAATTGCGTTTCCGGATACTCCGTGTACGCATGTGCGATCGTCTCGATCTGTTTCGTAACCCGGTCGATGCGCTCGAGCGTCGTGCCGCCGAACACGGTCGTCGCGATGTGCCGTGGAGAGACGGCGACGATCGACGTCTCCCAGGGGAGGCCGCACGCGAGGATGACCTGATCCGGAAATTCCGGCGTCATCGTGCAGGCCGGGTTGGGTGTGAGCGGCCCAGGCTCGGGGGGAGGGGGCACGACGTCGTCGTCGCGTTCCGGAGGTGTCATCGGCGGCGCGAAGGTCCCGCCATCGCCGCCATCATCGTCGTCGTCGGGGGCTTCCTTGTTGGGGCGTGTGATCGGATCGAGCATGGCGATGTCACACGCCGTGAGCGCGAACGTGAGCAAGGAAAAGCGAATGAGTCGTTGCATGGTGTTTGTCTCGAGATGGCCGAACATCGCCAATACGGCTCGGTCATCGGACCCCAATCGGATCAGAACGCGATGCGCCCTCCGAGCGAGAGCAGCGCAAAGGGAGCTCCCCACGAAGCGGCACGTTCGCCCGCGAAACGGATCTCGACGCCAGGAACCGCCGCGCCGATGAGCCCGTCGACGGTGACGGCGAAGCGCTCGGTGAGCGCCAGGGCCATCGAAGCCAGCGCGCCGATGACGACGGTGAGCCGAGCGTCGCGTCGGCCTTCGAGCGGCGCAGTGGTGAACCCCGAGGTCGACGTCCGAGCAAGCAGCGTCGCGACGCCGCCGCGAAAGGAAAATCCCCGCGCTGGATGACCGAGGAGCGCATCGGCGTAGACGCCGCCGGCGACCGTGGCGACCACGGCCTCGTGGCCACCTTGTGTGAGCCGGCCTGGAGCGAGCGGCAGCGAAACGAGAGCGCCTGCCCCCAGTGGTCCGGCGAGCCGCGCGCGCGCATCGAGGCGCACGGTCGTTGCGATCGACGTACCTTCGAGGCTCCCTCCGATTCCCGCCCCCAGAAGGACGCGGTCGGCCGGAGGCGCGGCCGCACGGATCGGTGGAGACTCCGCAGATGGCGGCCGTGGGGACTCGACTAGCGGAGTCACCACGTCTGCCATCTGCGGAGGCAGTGGCTCGACGGGCGCGAGCGTGCGGGCGTGCACGTGCTCGGCGACCTTGATCGCATCGACATCGTCGGAGCCCGTCAGCATGAGGACCGTGGACAGCGCGCCCTGCTCCCAGATTTCCACCGAACGACGCGAGACCACACGGACGATGGTTCGATGGCGAGCATCTTCGATGCTCTGAGCTACGGCGATACAAGAGACGTTCGCTCGAAGCTCTTCGGCGACGAGCTCGCCGAAGACATCGCCTTCATCGGAGACGACGACGACGTCACAACGTGGAGCCTCGGCGTCATGGGCGTTCGCAGGTAAGGCAAACGTGAGCGCACAGGTGCAGACGAGCGTTCGGCTCATCGGCGCAGCTCCGAACGCGCGATCTCCGACGCCGGACCATCGGGGAAGCGTTCGAGGTAGGCGCGTGCCCGCACCTTCGTCACGGCGACGTCGCCGCGCGTCCTAGCGATCTCGAGCAAGCGAGAGGCCGCCTCCTGCGCGAAGACGCCGTTCGGGGAGAGCGCCGCGTATTCGGCAAATAGCGACTCCGCTTCGACGCTGCGCTGCGCATCGGCCAGCATGCGCGCGAGGAGGAACGTCGACCGAGCTGCGACCTCGGTCCCGGGGAATCGCGCTCGCGCCACTCGATGGGCGCGCTCGGCCACCTCCAGCGCGCCCGCTCGCCGGGCGACCTCTGCGAGCAGCATGACGTCCTCTGGACCGCCCCGCTCGAGGACGTCGTCGATCGGCGCGGCGGCGAGCGCCTCACGAGGAGAGGAGCGCGCCATCGTCTGCCAGGAGGAGGGCTGGCCAGGCGCGGTCGCGGACGTCGTCGCGATGGCGCGCACGGTTGGACGCGAAGCCGTGGGCGCTCGCGGAGGCTCGGGGAGCGCGTGCGGAAGCGCGCTCGCGGGGGCGGCGCTCTGCGTCGCGGCCGGCGCTTCGGATGGACACTGGATGTCGCCGACGTCCCCGGCTTCGAGCTGACGGCCCGCGCCGAGGCATGCGCCCGTCACGACGACTGTTCCCTCGTGCATCGCGACGCGCAGGCGCCCGCGGCCGTCTTCCGGCTGCCATTCGGTGTCGAAGCGCGTGCCCTTCACCGCAATCCGATAGGGCCCGGCGACGACGTTCCACACGTTGTCCTTGCGCGGCACGACATGGGTGTGGACGAACCCGCGTTCGAGCACGATGGTCGCGCCGTGAGCGTCGACCTTCGCGAGACGCACGACGCTCGATGGTCGGACGTCGACCTCGCTCCCGTCGGAGAAGCGGATGACGGCGTCGCTCGACGTCGGGACCAACCATCTCCCCGGCGCCGACCACCGCGCGCCTTCAGGCTGCCGGGGCTCGCCGTCGACCGTGTACGTCAGGGGCGACGCGTCGGTCGGGGGCGTGTTCGGGCGGCGTGCGAGGACGAAGGTGACGCTCGCGGCGAGTACCAGCACGGCGGCTCCGCGGACCGCGCCCCGGTGCCGCGACGGCGCGGGGGCGCGACGCAGACGTGCGGCGCGGAGCGCGACGACGCGTTCGGCCACGCTCGCCTCGGCGGCGCCGTGCCCTTCCTGCAAGAGGGCATCCTGGTGCGCGCGCACGCGGCTTCCGAGGTCATCGAGCTGCGTCACGTGCTCCACTTGCGACTCCCGGCGAGCCAATCTTCCAGATCGGGCACGACGGAGGCACGAGCGAGAAACGTACGCTGAGCCTCTGCCAGCCGTCGCTTCACGGTGGCCAGCGAGAGGCCCACGACCTCGCCGACCTCGCGCAGCTCCATTCCCTCCACGTGGCGCAAGACGAACACGATGCGCTCGTCTTCCCCGAGCGTGTCCACCACACGATAGAACGCGAGGTATGCGCCCCGAACGTCGTCGCTCGCGACGGGGGCAGGGGCCTCCGGAACGTCGGCGGGCCCGAAGAACGAGAGCCATCTTCGTCGGCGCCGCGCGCGCAGACTCTCACGGGCCACGTTCACGGCCACGCGCGTCACGAAGGCGGGAAGGCTGTCGGCGTCTCGGATCAGGTGCACGCGCTCGAGCACGCGGACGAAGGTCTCCTGCACGCGATCGTCGAGATCCGCACTCACGTCGCCCGTTATTCGTGTGATGACGCGCTCGACTCGGGCCGTGAAACGCACGAGCAGCTCGCGTTCGGCCCAGGCCTGTCTTGCCACGAGCCCGGTCAGGAGAGCCTGGCAGGAGGCGAGCTCGGTCGTCGGAGGCACGGCGTGAAGCGTCATCGAGGTACCGGCAATCGGCCCCCCAATATGGCCGGTCAGCGTCTGGACGGCTCACGCTTCCAGCGAAGAAAATCGACCGCTGGACCGCATATTGGATGATCAAAATCGACCGACCGAAGATCGCGGAGGCTGGTGTCGAAGCCATGGTGGGCATCATGGAGGGTGACGCGTGACGCCGTGCATCCCGCCCCGTTATCCTTCGGCCGGCGCATGAGGGCGCTGATCTGGGCCTGCCTTCTGGCGCTTCTTCGACTCGCAGCGTGCACGTTCGCGTTCCTCGCGGGCACGTCCGTCGTCCGTGCCGAGGCGAGCGCACCTCCGAACGTCGAGATCTCGCTGGCGAAGATCCACGACGAGGACCTGGAGGCCGCGCTGCGTGAGGTCCTCTCGCGCGTCCAGGTCGTACCCACGTTCACGCGAGACGCCGCGGCGCCGCCGTCCGGAGAGCGAGCCTCGCAGCTCCTCGCGTTCGTCCGGATCGAGGCGACGGGCGACGACGGCGCGCGCGTGACGATCGTGGACCCACGTCACGATCGCGAGTTCGTCAGAGACTTCCGGATGAACGGCGAGCTCGACGAGATCGAGCGCGAGGAGATCGCGCAGGTCGTCGTTCATACCGTCGAGGCGATGCGCGTCGGGAAGCTCGTCGGCGTGCCTCGTTCTTCGGTCGTGCGACACGAATCTCCCGCACGGACGCCCGCAGTCCAGGTTCGTCGCACGTATGTACTCGAGCTCGAGAGCTCGTTCAGCGCGCGGACGTACGCCGACGTGGCGCCGATCGTCGTGGGGACGGGAGCGGCGCTGTCGGTCATCGGTCGCGCCGGCCCGGTCGCCGTGCGGACGTCGCTCGCCGCCGAGCAGCGCTCCGCCTTCAGCGTCGCGACGCGCGGGACGGCGTCGAGGTTCGGGCAGCATGCGTTTCGCGCCGATGTGGCCGCGGAGCTGCCGATCGCAGGCGTGTTCGATCTCGTGCTCGGCGCTGGTGGCGGCGTCGACCTCGTCACCGTCACGACCACCGTCCTCGCTTCCGATGGGCCGCGCGCAGCGGCGAGCCACGGGCTCGACGTCGTCCCGGTCTTCGGCGTGTTCACCGGGGTGAAGGCTGCGATCCATCCACGTCTCGCCCTGCGGCTCGATCTCGGGCTGGACGTTCCCGTCGGCGCGTCGAGCTACGTCGTCGAGAGCATTCGTGACGTCGTCGTCCTCTCGCCGCACGCGGCTCGTGGTGTCGCTCGAACCGGCCTCGTTCTGCGGTTCTGAATCAACGCCCGCGCTCGAAGGCTTCCGACTTGCTCGCGGACTCCGGAAACGCGCGGAGGACGGCGGCCCACGCCGCTCGCTCCTCGTCGCGCCGGCCGAGCGCGCGGAGCGAGCGTGCACGACCGACGAGCGCCTGCTCCGCGAGCGTGCCGTTCGGCGAGCGGGCCAGGTAGGCCTCGAACTGCGCGAGTGCCTCGCGGGCGTCGCCGCCGTCGAGGCGCATGCGGCCGTAGATGACCCGGGCCGTCGCCGCTTCGCGCGTCTCCGGGTGGCCATCGAGCAGCCGGCGATAGAGCTCGCTGGCGCCGGTGTCGTCACCTCCGTGGCGAGCTGCGTTTGCACGGCGGAAGAGCGAAGCCGCGCTCTCGTCCGTGGTCGGCTGCAGTGCAGGTTCCGTGGTCGGCTGCAGTGCAGCCTCTCTCGTCGCCGACGATACGGACGCAGGACGCTCGCGGCCGACGACGTTCGCTGGCGACGCCGCCGGTGCGGGCGTTGGCGGAACGGAAGGAAGCGCATCGATGGCGACGACGGTCTCGTGCGCTGGCGAAGGTGTTGGAAGCGCTGGCGTCGCCTCCGTGCGTTGGGGCGCGTCCGACGGCGCAGGCGCGCTCGCGGCAGCAGCAGGCGGATCCTCTCGCGTCGCAACGTAGCCGGCCGCCGACAGCGCGAGGACGCCCGCGAGACCGACCCCGCCGAGCTTTCGCCAGGTGCTCGACACCGGCGGCGTCGGCGCAACGTTGGCTGCGAGCACGGCCTCGGTGGTCGCGGAGATCAACCGCTCGAGGCTGCCGTCTGCTCGCGCGTGCGTCAGCGCGGAGCGGCTCTCTTCGACGAGCTGCGATTCCGTCTCGCTCAGCAACTCCGAATCACTCATCGTCGGCCCGCTCGTTGGAGGTGGTGGCAAGCGTGCGCTCGCGCGCTCGGAGCTCGGCGAGCCGTGGATCCGCGTCGATGCGACGCCGCAGCGCCTCGCGCGCGAGCCGGAGGCGGCTCCGCACCGTGTTCACGGCGGCGCCGGTTTCGGCGGCGACCTCCGCGACGTCGTACTCGAGGACGACGCGCAGGAGGAACGTCTCGGCCTGTACGTCCGGGAGCGTCGCGAGCAGCTCGGTGAGCACCCGCCGGAGCCCTTGATCGGGAGGCTCCGCGGGATCGGTCGGCAGCTCCGCATCGTCGCGCGCCTCGCTCGCGCGGAGCTTTTCGGTGAGCTCTGCGCCTCGCTTCCGTTTGCGACGTACGGCGGTCGCCGTTCTCGACACGATCAGCATGGCGAAGCCCCGAAAGCTCGACTCTCCGCGAAACGCCGCGAGCTGCTTCATCACGGCGACCACGCCCAGTTGCACGGCGTCCTCGAGGTCGGGATGTTTCGGACCGAGCACCGTCACGGCGACCCGGTACGCGTCCGGCATCAACGTCTCGACGAGCAACCGTGTGGCCTGGGCATCGCCCGCGGCCGCCCGCGCGACGAGATCTTGCGGCTCGCTCGGGCTCGTCTCGAACACGGACGCGAAGGCGTCGAGCCTGCTATGCGACGCGGTCACGGTTCACCGTACGACCGGCGGAGGGACGTCGTTGATCGTGCGGATCGCCGCGCCGCCTGGATAGGAGTAGCTCGTGTAGGCGTCGGTGCCCCACACCGCCACGCTGAACGGACCGCGGCTGTCCATCTCCCGCCGGCCTGGACCGCAGGTTCCGGTGCCCACCTTCTGATGGACCGAGGCGGACTCGAGCGGGACGTGGACGTACTCGTACTTGCCCTGCGAGCCGACGGGCTTCCAACCCTCGAGAGCGCCGCCGCAGTCGAGCGTGACCGGCTCGAACTCGCGCCCGTCCGGCCGTGCTCGCACGACCACGAGATGCGAGTTGCGGTAGTTCAGGTCGACGAAGAACGAGTAGTGATCGAGATACTGCTCGGTGGGGACGACGGTGGCGAACTCCGGGTCGCCGTCGAACAGTCGCGCCGGTGAGAACTCGGCGCTGCTCATGTACGTGAAGACCTGGATCGGATGGTCGGCGTCCTGGCTCCGGACGACGAATGGCCCGTTCGTCGTGAAGATTGCCGACTCTCCGCTCGCGAGGGTCTTCGGAGCATCGGTCGGCCGGGCCGGCTCGTAGGTGAGGAGCGTGCCGTCGACCGCACCTACGATGCGATGGAAGTAGCGCTCTTCGAAGCCCTCCGACAGCCGCGAGAGATGAGGCACGACGACGTGCTCGTGACCCCAAGAGCGGATGGGGAAGAGCTGCTGCTGCGCCGCATCGCAGGCGACGACGTTCGCCGGGAGGCGGAAACACTCGTGGCCGCCCATGACGGCGACGGCCTTGTTGCTCACGAGGCGGCTGCCGGTGATGTCCTCGGGTTGAGCGAGCTGGAGCACCTCGCCGCGTGCGAGACGGTACGTGTGAGGAACGCCCTTCGGCGAGCCCTCGACGTCCTGCCCCGGCTGGATGGCGACGCTCCCGATGAGCGTGACCTCCGTGTCGTCCTCCGCGGCGATGATCTGCGCCGTCGGGTTGGTGCGCGCCTCGAGGATGCGCTCTCCTGCCGTCGTCACGAGGTAGTCGCGGCTCCATGCGGAGGTCGGGAGGAGCAGCGTCGCGGTGCTGACCCAGCTGTCCCCGCCGCGGAACGGCCAGATGCTGTACGCGCTCACCGGCGCAGAGGTCGTGAGCCGGAACGAGGACCCACGCGTGGTGCCGTCGAGGCTCACATCCTCGTGGATGGCGGGCGTCGCGCCGTCGGGACAGCGGACCCAGTCCTCTTTCCTCGTGCCCAACGCTTCGGGCGACTGCGCCAGGTAGAGGATCGCGACCTCGCCCGGCTTCAGCTCGCCGTCGAACGGTTCGAAGCTGCTGTTCTCGCCGGAGGTCCGAACGACGCGTGCGGAAGGCTTCACGTCGAGTGGGCGCCCTTGGTACTCGGCCTCGATGCGCACCGGCGTCGCCCAGTTGTTCGCGATGAACGCCGCGAAGCACGAGCCGTGTGTCTCCCAATACCGGCTCGGCGGAAGCGTCGCGAACTCGCATCCGACGGACGCGCCGCTGCTCACCGCCGCGTCGCATGCAGCGACGCAGCGCCCGTCGGCGCAGCCCTGCTCCGGTGCACAGGCCGTGACGATGCGGCTCTCGTCGCACGCGTCGACCACGGTTCGAAGGTCGCGCGAGCAAATGACCTTGCCCGCACACTCCGGTCCGGACGTGTCGGCGCCGGCCTCTGGAAAGTTGGTCTCCAGCGGCTCTTCGAACCCATCTCGATCGCCGGTGCACGCGAACGGCGAGCTGACGAGCGCTGCGAATCCGAGGACCGCTTGCAGCCATCGCATCCTCATTCGATCTCCTTTGCGTCGGGATGCGCGTTCTCGTCGACGCCTCCGCGCCCGAGCTCACCGAACGTGTTGCCGCCGAAGCAGACGATCTTCCCGCTCACGAGCGACGCGCACGTCGACTCGACGGTCGTCGCGAACGAGACCACGTTCGCGCCGAGCTGGCTCACCTCGAGCGGGTAAGCCGAGGTACGGCGCTCGTCGGGATGGACGCCGAGCGTCCCGAGCGAATTCGGACCCCAGCGAAAGAGCCGCCCCGATGCGAGGAGAAGCCCGGCCTGGGCTCCGGGCTGTGCGCTCGCGATCTTCACGTCGACGATGTAGCGCGAGCCCACGAGATACACCGCGTCGTGCACGATGTACTCCTGCCCGAAGGTATCCGCGCGAACGCTCCATCGCGTCAACGCACCGTCGTCGCCTACGAACGCGAAGGGCGCCGCGAGCACGACGCCCGGGATCTCGGCGGGCACGACGGACGGCAAGACCAGGAACCGTTCGCCCGCGGGATGGCGCCCGACGGTCGCCAGCTGCCGATCATCGAGGAGCGTGACGATCGTGTCGCCCGGCGCGATCGTCACCGACGAAACGGGCGGCCGGAACGTCGGGATCCGCTGCGGGCCGATCGTGTCACCAGGGGCGCCTTCGATTCCCAGGCCGGCGGTCCATTGTCCCCAGCAATAGAGTGCCCGGTCGGCCGAGCCGATCGCGCACGCGAGCCCCTCGCCGAGCGCGATCTCGTCGACGGACGGCAGGCCCTCGACGCGCGTCGGTACGAGCAAACGTTCCTCGCTCGGTGGTCGACCGAGCTGCCCGGTGTCGTTCTTGCCCCAGCAGTACACCGCGCCGTCAGCGTTGCGGGCGCACGTCCCGAAGCTCGATCCGACGCTGATGCGGGTGACGTTCGCCAGCCCTGGGACGGCTGCGGGCTTCGCGCCTTCGAGACGCGAGGTGTAGCCGCCACGGCCGAGGGCGCCGTCACCGGGGATGTCGTCGCCGGCGTCCGAACGGACTCCTGGCTCCATCGAGTCGCGACCCCAGCAGCGAACCGTCCCGTCCTGGAGAAGGCCGCAGAAGTGACGGCCGCCATTGCCGCTCACCGCGACGTAGCAGGGATCTCCCGCGCAGACGACGTCACGCGGTCGCGGCGGTCCGGCGTCCGTTGCGGGCGCGTCGACGGTGGACGTGTCGATCCCCGCGTCGACGATGGGTCCGACGTCTTGCCCCGCGTCCGACACGTCGATCGGGGAATCGACGACCGTCGACGTGCAGGACTGGAGGACCACGCCGACGATCGCGAGCGGAACGACGCCAAGCGCTCCAGTGACGATGCGACGCGCGTTCACTGCCGTCCTCCGTCCGCTCGAGTCCGCCGCAAGGCGAATCCCGAAGGCGGCGTCTTCGCGCCTTTCGGGAGCGACTCGCCGACGAGCCAAACGTCATCGGCGCTCGCGGCCCAGATCCCGTTCACCTTGCCCGGCGGAAGCCCGCCGATGGCGGAGCGCACCAGCTCGAGCCCCGTACCGTTCCAGCGGTAGACGAGGCAGCCGTTCGTGAACCATGACGTGTTCGGCGAGACGATCGAGCCGATGATCCGGCTGCACCACATCGGCGCGCTCATCCCGTCGTCCGATACCCCGGTCCCGTCGGTGATCAGCGACTGCGAGAAGAGGGGCGTGCCGATGCTGCCGTCCACTTGCGGAGCGTGGAGGGCGAGCGCGGACTTCGTCGGGAGCGCATCCTCGCGCGAGAAGCCCGTCCAAACCCAGAGCTGATGGGCCGAGCTCGTCGCGGTGAATCCCGTGATCGCGGAGACGCGCCGACCGTAGTCGAGGACCTCGACGGACCAATCCGCCCCGTCATAGTGGGCAATCGCCCCTCGGTACGTCTCCGGCATCCAAGGGAAACATTCCTCCCCGTCCGGGCATACCTGCCCGCCGACCCAGATGTCGTCGGGAGCAAATCCCCAGATGCTGAACGGCTCGAGCGGCGGGAGCGGCAGCTCGGTCATCGTCAGACCTCCGGCGCCGTCATCGCTGTACGACTCGATACCGCTCATCCCGAGGCGCCAGAGCCCGTCCTTCGTCGGGAACAGACTGACGCCCGCCGCGCCGCCGAAGCCGGCAGAAGGCGTGAGCCGGAACGTCGGAGGGCTCGTCGCGTCGATCGCCGAATAGCGGAGCACTGCGGTCGTCCCGACGATCCAGACGTCGTCGTGACCGGCAACCCACACGCCCTGGAACGTCGCTCCAGGATCGTCGTTCGTGTATTCGGAGTGGTGATAGACCTGTACCCAGGAATCTCCGTCCCAGTGGAGGACGACGTCTTTGCCAATCGCCCAGGCGTCGTCGGACGACGCTGCCGAGATGCCCAGGAGCGGCGTCTTCACCGGCAACGGGACTGGGCAGAATCCGCCTTCGCTGCAGGTCTCGGGTGCGTTTGGTGCGTCGTCGGGGACGGCTCCGCTGTCCTGCGTCGAGCTGTCGAGCGGGGGTGCATCGGTGCCGGCGTCCGTCTCCGGGCTCGCCGCGAGGTCCGATTCGGCGCACGCGGCGAACACGACGACCGCTGACGCCGCGGTGAGCGCGAGCCATCCAGCACGAGGTGCCGCGCGGTTCATGGTGAGGTCTCCTGGTAGTGGAGGATCGTGCCGTCGCCGGCGATCCAGACGTCGTTCGGTGCGCTGCCCCACACGGCGAAGAGGCGCGGCTTCTTGGAGGCGGAGTCGAACGGGGTCGCGAGCTTCGTCAGCGTCGTGCCGTCCCAGTGGAGGACGGTGCTCGCATCGCCGACGAACCACACGTCGTCCGGCCCGAAGCCGAACACTCCGTGGAGATCGGCATCGACCGGGACGCGCAGGATCTCGAAGGCACGGGTCGCGATCGCGCTCCGCTTCGACCGCCGGATCGTTCCGTGCTCGCCTGCAAGCCACACGGCTCCCGTGTCGGCCCACAGCGCGAAGATCTGATTGGTCGTCAGCGGATCATGCTCCTCGAGCTCCCAAGCCGGCGGGTCGCCGCCGTCGCTCGTCGGCTTCGTCGCGCGGAAGACGCGGCTGATGAAGAGGCTCGTGACGGCGCTCGGATCGCTCACGTCGAGGACGAACTGGGAGCCCACCGCCCAGGCTTCGTCTGCGGCCGTCGGCATGACCACGTCGAGGACGATCTCGGGGAATGGCAGGATCTCGCCAATGCCTTCCGTCGGGCCCGGGCCCGTGTCGGCCCAGCCCTCGATCTTCACGAGCCGCTCTCCGAAGCTTCCGAGGATGGGGCGCCGCGCGAGCCAGGCGTGCTCGCCGAAGCCGCGGACCGCCATCGGCGAAGGCTCGTATTCCGCGAAGGCGTGGAGGCTCCACGAGGTCGCGTCTGGACCGGCCCACCCCGTGCCGTGCCAGAGATTGAGCCCGTCGACCATCCATACGTCGTCGCTGCGCCCTGCCCAGACGCTTCGGAGCGTGTAGGGCGCGGCTCCTTCCTGCACGACCGTGGCGCCTCTGGCCCACGTCGCCCCGTCGTAGTGGAGGACCGTGCCTCGAGTGCCGACCGCCCAGATGTCGGTCGCGCTCGATCCCCACATCGACGTGAGGCCGATGGTGTCGTCAATCGGCACCGGCGTGATGCAGAGCCCAGCGTCGCTGCACGGGCCCGCGTCGATGGAGGACGTCGCATCGCCGTTGGCGTCGTCGGTCGCCGCGTCCGAGCCTCCGTCGGCCCCGGCGTCGACGTCGTCACGCAGAGGCGGATCGGAGGCGTCGTCGGCGCAGGCGACCACACCCGCGGTCACGGCGAAAAGCGTGAATCCCACCACCAGCCATCGAGCTCGCTCGACGCCTGCGCGGCTCGTTCGTCCCGAGCCGCGGCTCGAACAGCTCTTGTTTTGCTCGTGCGGCATCATTGGATCGGACAGTCTTTCGTCGCGCACACACCGTCGATGCATGCTTGCCCCTCGACGCCGGTGCAGCGGATCCCGCACCCGCCGCAGTTGCTCGGGTCGATCCGGAGATCCGTCTCGCACCCATTGCCGATGTTGCCGTCGCAATCACCCCAGTTGGGCGAGCAGCGGTAGTCGCAAATACCTTTGTCGCATACCGGTCGACCGTGAGCCGGATCCGGATCGCTGAAGATGCCTTGCTGTGGATTGATCGATCGCCGATCTCCCGGGCATGCGAGGAAGCAGCCGCCGCAGTTGTCGGGATCGGTCTCGAGATCGAAACAAGACGCGCCGCACATGCAGACGCAAACGCCCTCCGCGCAGATCTCCCCCGCGGCGCACGTCTTTCCGCATTGTCCGCAGTTTTGGTCGTCGGAGCCGACGTCGGTCTCACAGCCGTCGGAGCCGGGGGCGCCGAAGTCCTGGTTGCAGTCGCGCCACAACCCGTCGCACATGGGTTTGTTGCACTCGCCGTTCACGCATGCGCGCGTGGCGTTCCACTCCGGCGGGAAGGGCTCCTCGGTATCGGGCGGACAGATGTTCCCGCATGCGCCGCAGCTCTCGTAGATCGGGCAAATGCACTTCGCCTCGTGGCAGACGAAATTGCCCGGGCATGCGTTCCCGCATGCGCCGCAGTTCGCGGAGTCGCTCCAGAGGTCGGTCTCGCAGCCGTCCTCGGGCAGACCGTTGCAGTCGCTGCTGAAGATGTCGCAACCGAGCTTGCACTCGCCCTCGATGCAACGCGTCCGGGCGTGGAGGAGCGGAAGGTTCGGGCAATGAGCTCCGCATGCGCCGCAGTTGTCGTCGTCGCTCGTCAGATCGACGGCGCAAGGGAACGGGCTGTCCACGCAGGTCGCCCGATTCGCGGGGCACTCGTTCGTGGCGCAGAGTCCCCGCAGAGCGGCATCGGGCGCGCCTGCCTCCGAGGTCGCGAACGTCTCCGGCGGCTGCCCGGCGTCCTCGGTGGCGAGGACCTCGCGCCCGCCCTCGCACCCGGCGGCGATGAGGACGAACGAGATCCCGGCCGCGCCGAGGACGAGCGCACGCCGGCCCACCAGAAGAGCCTGCATGCGGGTTAAGTATCGAGCTGCCCGGAGTTCTGATCACCTCGATAGGACGATTTCGTCGACGGCCTTGGAGAAACTTCGTTCCCAAGTCCGCCGGTGCTCGTCTTCGGCGTCGGATCGGGCTCGAGCTCGCGTGGAACCAGCCGCTGCTCGCCCTACCGAGCGGCTTCGCCCGGTGAACGCCGTCAAGGTCTCGGTCCCGCGCTGAGCGCGCTCGGGGCAGCGAGGCGTGTCTCCGATGGAGGTGGCGCCGTGACGTCGCTTCGAGCTCGGCCATCCACTCGTCGCGAACATGGTCGCGAGCACGCGAGCGTGCGTTCGAGGAACTGGAACTGATCTTCCCAGAGCGCGCGCGCCAGCCGCGTCCAGGGCAAGAGGACGTGAAAGCCGTGCACCCCGCCGGCATAACGCTTCGACTCGTGGTTCACGCCTAGACGTGCGAGCGCGCGTGCGAAGCGCTCCGTGTCTTCGCGGAGGGGATCGCGATCGCCGACGCCGAGAAAGAAGGGAGGGAGCGGGCGGTCGGGGGCTGCAGCTCCTTCGATGACGAGGAGCGGGTCGGCGAGTGGGTACACACCTGGCGCGGCCGCTGGGTCGGGCAAATAGTTGTGCGCGACGTCGCGGATGCACTCCGAGATCCATGGCCCGAGACGTCCCTCCGGCCTGAACCGCTCCGGCTCGCTGACCTGGAAGATCCCGCAGCCGAGCGCCACTGCTTGCGGCGTCACCGACGCATTCCAGACGCTCCGTGCCCACGGCTCGTCGCGACGATACGAGCACGCCACCGCCAGTGCCATGGCGAGGTTCGCTCCGGCCGACTCGCCGGCGACGACGAGGCGATTCATGTCGGCGCCGAAACGTGCTCCGTGTTCCTTCGTCCAGACCGCTGCTGCGCACACGTCTGCGAGCGCGGTTGGATAGCGATGTGCGCCGCCGCGACGATATTCGAGGTTGAAGACGACATATCCGCGACGCGCGAACGTCAGCGCGGCGAACCACAGGTGCTCCTTCGACAGGTTGCGGAAGCTCCCGCCGTGGATGTAGAGCACCGCGGGCAACAGCGTGCCGGCGCGGCGTCGCGGGACGTAGACGTCGAGCGTGTGGTCGGCATCACCGCTGGGCAGATACGACACGTGTTTGATGACCTCGATGCCGTGCCGCTCGGGATCGCCCGCCGGATGATGCGCGACCATCCAGCGAAGGCTCTCGAGCACGGCATCGAAGGCACGGTCTGCCCCGCGCTTGCGCCAGGTCGCCGTCATCGCCGTCATGTCGGGGACCACGATCACGGCGACGCAACGACCAGGCGGGGCTTGCGGAGCGACGGTCGGAGGAGCGCCTTGTCTTGCGCGGACAGCATCCCCTCGATGCGTTGAGGAGGGATGCCGAGTTGCACCATCTTCTGGGCGTCCCAGGTCTCGACGGGGTCGCTCCCGGCGATGAAGGTCCGCTCCGGGTTGCCGAGCGGATTCCGGAGTGAGCGACACTCGAGAGCAGACGTGAGGACCGTCGATCTGTAACGCGGCGCCTTGCTCATCCACAGCTGCGGCCAGGTGTTCTTCGCGAGGCCCTGGAGCGAGCCAATCTGGGCGCAGAGGCGCTTGAAGTGCTCGACGGTCGCGCTGACCTCGAGCCGCTTCGGACGATGGCAGAGGGTGTAGCCGTCGAGGTCGCGGGAGATGACGTTCGGAAGAAGGCGACCTTCTCTGGCGACGATCTCGAAGAACGGCGTCTCTGGATACGGACAGACGATCCCGAGGAACGTGATGCAGGAAGGTCCGAGATCGTCGAGGTAGTGAGGCAGGCGTTCGAGATAGTCGTCGGTGTCGCCGTCGGAGCCGACGATCAAGCCGAAGCTCATCAAGATTCCGGACTCGTAGACGCGTCGAATCGTCCGTGCCGTGTCCTTCAATCGGTTTTGTTTCTTCCCCATCGATGCGATCGATTCGGCATCGAGCGATTCGAGCCCCGAATAGATGTACCGACACCCCGCGCGCGACATGAGGCGCAACAGGTCTTCGTCCTGGAGCACGTTCCAGGTGAGCGCGCATCCCCATGTCTTCTTCAGCGGGACGAGCGCCTCGCAGAGCTCTCTCAGGTATTTGGGAGAACCGCCGAGGTTGTTGTCGAGGAAGATGAATGCGTCGTCGAACAGGCCGAATGCGTTCTTGTTGAAACGCATCTTGTGCTCGATGTCGTTGACGACGTCTGGGATCGGCCGATAGCGGTATTTCTCCCATCCGGTGAGGACGCAGAAGTTACAGGTGAACGGGCATCCGCGTGATGCCTCCACCCCGGGAAGCCGATAGCGGTTCTTCGAGAAGTCGACCAGGTCGTAGCGATACGTCGGGACGGCATCGAAGGCCGGCGGCAGCGCGTAGCGCGGCTTCAGCTCGTTCTTCTGGAAGTCGGCGATGAGCGCAGGGACGTTGTTCTCCGGCTCGCCGACGATCACCGAGTCGAACCACGTGCTGCAGTCGGCGCTGAAGTGGCTCGCGTGGCGCCCGCCGGCGACCGTCACCATGCCGCGCGCGCGGAAGAGCGCGGAGAGGACCTTCGTGTGCTCGTAATAGGCGTGCAGATAGGAGAAGAAGACGAGATCCCAGTGCCGGTCGAGCGGGATGTCCGTCTCCTTCTCGTTGTAGATCTCGATCTCGGCGTCCGCCGGGCACAAGGCTGCGATGAGCTCGCCCACCGCGGACTGCATGATGGAGGGTTCCTTCCGATGCAGGCGCGTCGGATGGGTGTACGTGCAGATGATGGCGATGCGCATCGGGCCTCGTGCTCGACCTGTCCACGGACGCGCTTCGCAACCGATGTGCCTGCGCTCCGCACCGGGCGTTTGCGGGCATTCGCGGCAAGGATCTTCGCTGGGTGCGCACCATGCGCATCCCGCCGTGCACGGGCTGCGCAATTCTCGGACTGGGGACGGCCTGGTTCTCTACAATCGGAGGCAGAGGTCTGGATTGCGGTTGCGATTGTGCGGCGCCCGCATCCGGGCGTGGATGGTGACCGGGGGACTCGGGCTCGCGGTCGCGTCCTGGCCGTCATCCGCCGAGGCGGCCGACTTCGATCTGGCATGGTCCGCGCCCGCAGGGTGCCCGTCGCGCCTGGACATTCTCGCGGCGACGCGCGCGCGACTTCCGGAGTCGGCTCCCACCGGCGCTCCGCCGGTCTTCATCCAGGGCACCGTGACTCCGGAGCGTGGGGGCTTCGGCATCTCGCTCGCGCTCAAGGACGGGTCGGGTGACCCGATCGGAGAGCGCCACGTGAACGTCGAAGGAGAGAACTGCAGAGCTGTCGAGGGGCCCACCGCCCTCTTGCTTGCCATCATGATCGCGGAGCGGCCTGCCGCGGAGGACGCTCCCGGTCCGGAGCAGGCACCTCCTGCCGAGCCGCCGCCGCCATCCAGTCCTTCTGCACCTGCCCCGCCTCCATCGCCTCCGCTCTCCGAGCCGGCCGCACCGCCCGCAGTTCCGGTGGCGCCTGGACCGAGGAGCACCCGCTTCTCGTTCGGCGTCGCCGGAGTGACCTCGTTCGGGGTGTTGCCCGGCACCGGCCTCGGCGCGGCACTCCGTGCGACGTATGCACCGGGGACGCTCGTGCTGTTCGGGCTCGAGGCGGGCTTCGACGCGGGAGGGGCGGTCCACGCCGGCAGCGGAGACGTCCGGTTCCAACTGGTGAGCGGGGCGGCCTTCGCCGGGCTTCGAGCTCGCGAGAACGCGTCGGCTGAGCTCATCCTTACCGTCGCTGCGCGTGCGGGGGCGGTCCTCGTCCAGCCGAGCAACTACGCCGTCGTTCACTCTCCCGTCGGGACGGCCGCGCTTGGCGGTCCAGGCGTGCTGGTCCGCCTGAGGTTCGCACGACGTCTGTTCGTGGACGTTTGGCCCGAGATCGACGCGGTTTTCGCCCGCGATCGCTTCTGGATCCGGGACGGCGAGACGTTCGAGATCCATCGCTCCAGCCTGGTCGCCGGCCGCCTGTCCTTGGGCCTGGCGTACGAGCTGCGCTGAGAGATCGAAATCGACGGGGTCGCGTTCGAATTTTGCTCGGCGCTCGCCATAGGCCCAGTGTGGATGCTTCGATCGCCCGCGCCGTCATGCGTGGAGTCTCCGAGGACGCAGCTCCCTCTCGGGTGACGATCGACGTCCTATTCTCGACTTACGTCGATTTCGTGTTGCGGATCCTCCGACACTTCGGCGTCGCGGGCTCGGACCTCGACGATCAGGCCCAGGAGGTCTTCATCGTGGCGAACCGGCGCTTGCCAGACTGGGACGGGCACCAGCCACGAGCATGGCTCTACGCCATCGCCCGCCGGTGCGCCTCGACCTACCGGCGGCGGAGCCATCGTCGCCACGAGGAGACCGTCGAGAGCGTGCCGGAGAGTCTCGATACGCGAGATCCGGCCGCGCGCATGGAGATGGACCACTTGAACCGCGTCCTCGACGCGCTCGATGAGGACAAACGAGACGTCTTCGTCCTGTACGAGATCGAAGAGATGTCGATGCGTGAGATCGCCGAAGCCGTCCAGTGCACCGTCCCGACCGCTTATGCGCGTCTCGCGGCGGCGCGGCGCGAGCTCGCGCGCGCCCTGGAGGAGGCCGAATGAAGTCCGAACCGCTCGAGCCCCCTCGTCTCGAGGAAGAGGGCCCGGAGGCGCTTCGCAGGCTCGTGCGCGCTCGCCGGGGCCGTCCGGCCGGTGCCAACGTCGACAAGATCGCGCAGCAGCTGGCGCGCGCCGGAGTCCTCGGCCAGCCGGCAGAGCGGAAGTCGAAGCTCGACAAGGCGAGCGGGTATGCGAAGCTCGGATTCATTGGCGTAGCCCTCGCTGGTGGAGTGGCCCTGACATGGGAGTCCGTCCGCGCTCCCGCGACGGCACCGAACGTCGCGGAGGTCGCCCCGTCCGCGGTAGAGCGGGAGCCGGACACCACGTCCGAGCAGGCTCCGGCGGCCAGCGGCCCTGCGATCGCCGTCGACCAGTTGCCGTCTGCGGAGCTTTCCGCTCCGCGCGAGACGATCCCGAGTCCGAGCCCGAGCCTGCAGCGTCCGAGTGCGAAGCCCCGTTCGGCCGCTGCAGGCGTGAATCGAGCCGGGGCAGAGCTGGAGCTGCTTCAACGTGCTCAATCCGTCGTCGCCAGCGATCCCAGCCGCGCGCTGTCACTGACGAACGAACATGTCCGCGATTATCCGTCGGGGGAGTTCGTGCAGGAACGAGAGATGCTCGCGATCGAGGCGCTCGCCCGTCTCGGCGAAAAACAAGCAGCGCGCCGACGTGCAGATGCGCTCCTCGAGCGGTTCCCTCGGACACCCTACTCGGCAAAAATCGAGATGCTCCTCGGCAGGTCGCCGTAGCGACAACCGCCTCCGCCACGGCTCGACTCACTGGGCATGGTCGTCGAGGCGATCCGGCGCTTGCTGGGGGCGCGGCCTTCGATGGGGGTCGCTTCGAATCGATTTGAATTTCGCAAAGAGGCAATAGGAAATGCTTCGACGTCTCATTCGGTGCGGAACCGTTCTGACTCCGATCATGGGGTTGACCTTCACCTGGGTGTTCGGGGGGTGCGGGCGCAACTTGCTCGTCGCCGAGACGGACGAGGGAGGGGTGCCGTCCTTCGTGGTGGCGGACGCATCCGACGACGCCGATCCATCGGAGCCCGAGCTGACGTTGTATTGCCCGTCGAACAAGTGCCCGGAGGGGTTCACGACGTGCGGCGACTCACGCTTCCCGTGTGACGTGAACCTGAGGACGGATCGAAACAACTGCGGCGGGTGCGGGCTTGCCTGCCCAATCAGTCCGAACGGGAGAGAGACCTACGAGTGTGTCGAGGGTCGCTGCGAGATGACGTGCAGCAAGACCTCTCTGTCGATGGACTGCGACGGGCTCCCCGACAACGGCTGTGAGACCAATGCGGGCGACGACAACTGCGGCGCATGCGGCCTGAAGTGTAGCGATCCGGCCAAGCCGTGCGTTCTGAGAGGCGGGCAGGGAAACATCGGATGCGGGTGTGTCGGCGGCAAAGAGACATGCCTCTCCCCGTATCCTCATTGCGTCGACACCTGGAACGACGACATGAACTGTGGCGGGTGCGACATCATGTGTGACCCGAACGGGGACGGTGGTCCGCGTCCGGTAAATACGTATTACGGGTGCATTGACAAGAGCTGCGGAGCCCTCAAGTGCGTTCCGCTGACGAACGATTGCGACGGGAATGCAGAGAATGGCTGCGAGACGTCGCTGTACACGCGCGAGAACTGCGGAGCGTGCGGAAACGCGTGTGAGCCGGGGCAGGAGTGCCGAATGGACTGGACCGGTGTCCCCCAGTGCTTGTGCCCTGCGGGACAGACCTTCTGTTCGTACTTCGGGTGCACGGGAAGCGGCTGCGCGGGGGCGTGCACGGACCTCTCTAACGACCAGTTCAATTGCGGGACCTGCGGGCACTCGTGCATCGACGGGATCCCTCCGACGAGCATGGGGGTCTGTACCTTCGGCTCGTGCAGCCGGCGTTGCATCCAAGGATTGGCCGACTGCAACGGCAACGCCGAAGACGATTGTGAAGTGAACATCGACAGCGATCCGCGGAACTGCGGCGGCTGCGGAATCGTCTGCGATGCGGTCGCCGGTCAGGCATGTGTCCGCGGTCGATGCGTCGTCGAACCGTGCGCCGAGCAAGACGCTGGACAGGTGACGGCGCGATGAAGACTCATTTCCTGTTCGCGACGATGACCGTGTGTGCTGCCGGCGCCACGACCCTGGGCGCCTGCGCCACGGACGGCGACACGCCACCGGCCGCGCCTCCGCCGAGCACGACATGGACGCCGACGGCCGATGCCGGAGCCGACGCGCTGCCGGCCGAGGACGACGCCGGCTCGTGCGCCGACTGCGAGTACTTTCCCGAGACCTGCACGGACGACGTCCTCTGCCCGAACGGGCTCTTCGATGCGACGGGCAGTGGTCCTGGGCTCACGCCGATGGCGCGGATCAACGTCATCCGGGGCCGCTCGCGCAGCGACGTCTGGGCCGCAGGCGCAATGGGAGCGCTTGCTCACTTCGACGGAGCGTCGTGGACGATCTCGGATCCCGGACCGAAGGAGACACTACGTGCGCTCCTGCTGCGCAATCCGGGGGAGATCGTGTTCGGTGAGGCCACCAAGATCATCACG
Organism: Pseudomonadota bacterium; assembly: GCA_023423895.1. Classification (GTDB taxonomy): domain Bacteria; phylum Myxococcota_A; class Polyangia; order Polyangiales; family Polyangiaceae; genus Labilithrix. The sequence goes on along the minus strand of JAFAER010000005.1, from coordinate 101,129 downwards.
CGCGGTCTTCCCGTCGAGGGTGCCGGGGAGCCGTCGTCCGGAGGTTGGATGACCCGCGCTTATTCGACGTTCGACTGGGAGTACTACGACCCGTTCGCCCTCAAGCTCGCGACGGCGTGGAGCTCCCCCGACTCCGAGCGGGTCTGGCTTGCGATGACGGCGCACAAGGCAGGGACGACGAACGGTCTCTGGCGGCTTCGCATCACACCGTCCGCTCCGCCCGAGATCATTCGGGCCCTGCCGCCGTACGAATGCAGCACTGTCCGGTGCAGTCAGCTGCTCGCCATCGACGGGGTCGAGGCGAACACCTTCTGGGCCGTGGGAATGGGCGGCTCGATCGTCCGCGTGACCGACGCCGAGAGCGACACGCCGACCGTCACCGCGTTCAACTCGCAGACGTGGAACGCCCTCCAGGGGGTCTGGACCACCTCTGCGAACGAAGCTTGGACGGTCGGGACCCGAGGGACGATCCGTCACTGGGCGGGGGACCCGCTGCTCTGGGAGGTCGCTTCGGATGTCCCGACGAAGGTGGATCTCTTCTCGGTATGGGGCTCGTCGGGGAGCGACGTCTGGGTCGTCGGCGACGATGCGGTCGTCCTTCACTACGATGGAGAACACTGGTCACGCGTGAAGATCGCGGGCCTCGGCCGACGCCGGCCGACGCTCACCGCCGTGTGGGTTTCGGAGCCGGGGCACGTCTGGGTCGGTGGCGACGGCGTCATTCTTTCGCTTGGAGGCAAGCCATGAGGAGCGCGTTTCTCCTCGCATCCGTATCCGTCGCGCTGGGGGCCATCGCTGCGTGTGCCGCAGCCGGCGACGACCCGGTCCAGCCGCCGCCCGTCGAAGACTCCGACTCCGGGCTTCCGAGCACGGACGCGGGCGTCGACGATGCCGATGCCGAGTCCGACGCTCCGGAGCCCTTGGTGCCGACCTGCACCGACTCGGGCTTCTGCGTTACTCCGCTTCCCGACGCCGATCTGATGTTCAAGGACATCTGGCCGCTTCCGGGCCGTGCCTTTGCCGTGGCCGAGAGCAAGACGCTGGGCGTGAAGGTGCTCGAGTGGGAAGACGCAACCGGGGCGTGGAAGTACATCGACGACGACAGTCAGAACGAGCCCGGATTCGGCGCGTACGTCGGGCGGATGTGGGCGCTCGACGAGAACGAGGTCTACTTCACCGTGTCGCCGGGAACGCTCTATCACGGAGTCCGTGAGGCTCCGTCGAAGCCGTTCTCGTGGTCGCGGTACCAGCTCGAAGATCACAGTCCAGATCAGGATCCGACCCACGAGCACGGACATCCGCTGTATCGGAACCATACCTTCTACACGACGCAGCTCCGGTATCCGGCCCTAGGCGTTTGGGGCTTCGACCGTGACGACGTGTATGCGTGGTATGCGAATACCATCTATCACTTGACCAGCGTCGGCGGCGGGGCGCCGGAGTGGACGGCCGAATACACGGCCACCGACGTCGACTCCGCCGACGAGCACCTCTACGTCGTCGCCGCGGCAGGGCTCGATCGCGACGACGTCTGGTTCTCGCTCGCGCGAGACAGCACCTCTCTGCAGTCCGCGTGCTCGGCCCTCGTTCACAAGACCGCGTCCGGCTACGAGCGCATCGCCGACGGGATCGTCGGCATGTTCCGGATGTGCAGGCCCCGGGAAGGGTATGCATCGATCGGCGGGACCAACGGTTGGCTCACCGATCTCCAGGCACGAGGTTCGAATCAGCTCGTCGGACTCCAGGGCGCGCGCGACGCCGTGCGGATCACCGTCTCCGGGAACGACATCGCGATCGCCACGAAGCCGGTTCGGTACGATCTCACCATCGACTCGACGCCGTTGACGTCGCTCTGGAGCGCTCCGGACGAACGGCTCTGGGTGAGCGGATGGGGAGCGGTCGGGCACGGCGCTGACACCTGGGATGGGGGCACCTTCCAGCTCGCGACGATCTCGCTCAACGGAGCACCACTGAACAGACCCATGTACCAAGTTCGCGGGACCTCGAGCAGCAACGTCTGGGCGATCGGAGTTCGCTATGCATTCCACAAGACGACTCCTTGATCGGCACCTCGCGCCGCCGATGATCCTCGGCTGTCTCGTGACGGCGGCGGCGGTCACGAGCTGCTGGTCGGACGACGTCGAGCTAGGGCATCTCGAGCCGGATGCCGGACACGATGCGGCGGCGCTCCCTGTCGAGGACGCGGGCGTAGATGCAGACGCTCCTCCGCACGACGCGGGCACCTTCGACGCGACGCCGTTGCCCGTCGTCTGTGATGGCACGCCGTGCGCCACGGCGCTCGTCACGACGCTCGGCGCCAGCCCGTCTGACCGTGCCGAGGGGTTTTGCGCTCTCCTCGGCGACGGGACCGTCGCCTGCTGGGGCGCCGGCGAAGCTGGCCAGCTCGGTCGCGGCGACGACGCATCCATCGCGAACAGCGCCACGGCCGCGCGTGTCGTCGGGCTCTCGCAGATCGTCTCGCTCCACCACACCTGCGCGATCGACGCGGCGGGTGAGGTTCATTGCTGGGGCACGGGTCCGTATCTCGTCAGCGACGCGTCGGCCACGAGCATGGAGCGGACGCCGGTGAAGCTTCCGCTCCCGCGCGCCACGGCGGTGAGCACGAGCTACTCGACCGGATGCGCCGCGACCCAGAGTGGCGTCCTCTGCTGGGGTCAGAACCTGTACGGCCAGATCGTTCCGCACGACTACTCGTTCGCGACGGTGTTCTCTCCACAAGAGGTCGCCCTCCCCGCGGGCGCACCGACTCGGGAGCTCGTCCTCGGTGCGGCGTCCTTCGCCCTTCGCGAGGACGGATCGACCGTGAGCTGGGGAGCAAACCCTCCGCTGGGGCGCGTCTCCCCTCTCTTTCCTGATCCCTTCCCCCTTCCTGTGGCGCTCGACGGAATATCGAACATGGATGTTGCTCACGACAATGCATGCGCCGTCGTCGGCGGAACTGGCTATTGCTGGGGAGCCGTCGTCGAGAGTCCTGGAGAACCGATCAGCAAGACCGATCGTGCGCTGCCGGAGTCGATCGTGACGCCCACGCCGATCCTCCGGATCGCGACGACGCGCACGATCATCGAAGACGAATTCGGCATACGGATCGTGCAGCCGCAGCGGTGGTGCGCAAGCGCCGCGACGGGCGACGTCTACTGCGGAGGATACAACGCAAGCGGGCAGGCCGGAGACGGGACGAAGGATTATGCCCTCGACGCGGTCAAGGTCGTCGGGCTGCCCGGCCGAGCGGCCGATGTGAAGACGACGCCGGACGCAAGCTGCGCGCTCCTGACGAGCGGAAAGGTCTATTGCTGGGGAAGCAACTTCTACGGGCAACTCGGTAATGGGGTGATCAAGTTGCCGAGCCTCGTTCCGCAAGAAGTGGTGCTGCCATGAGGCGTGTACGCATTCCGCAGCACGTCCTTCTCCTCGCGGGCGCAGGGGCGTCCCTCGTTGCCGCGGGCGCCTGCGGAGACAGCAGGAGCTCGTTCGAGGGCGGCCGGGTCTTCGAAGAGGACGTCGACGGTGGCTCCGGCACCGATGGCCAGACCTGTGGCTTCCAGTGCTCGATCGACGGACGCAGCATCGTCGACACGTGCACCGGCAGCGTCGTCGAGACGTGTCCGCCGGAGCTCGCTTGCGGTGGTGCCCGTTGCCAGGAGCCCTGTGCGGCCGCCGCGGAAGACCGAAGCTCGAACGGCTGCGAGTTTTACTTCCAGATGCCGCGATTCACGCACACGTTCGCCCAGTCGTGTTACGCGACGTTCATCGTCAATACGTCGACGCTCCCTCTCGACGTCTCGCTCGACATCGAAGGCAGGCCCCTCGACGTCTCGAACGCGATGTACCGCACCGAGCCCGGCAGCGCGGAGCTCGTCAAACACACCGGGCCGATCGCGCCGGGTGAGAGCACGATCCTCTTCGTGGCCGACCGCGACCCTGACCGACCTCGGCCTGGCGAGGAGCCCGAGCGCGTTGCGTGTCCGATCGGAGTCGTGCCTGCGGTGTACCTCGAGTCACCGCTCCCTGCCGGGACTGGAATCGGCACCGCGTTCCATCTGAAGACCAACGCCCCCGCCGGTCTCACGGCGATGTATCCGTTCGGTGGTGCCAGGAGCCTCGTTCCGTCGGCCACGCTCCTCTCGCCCGTCACGACGTGGGCGAAGGAGAACATCATCGTGAACGGCTGGGAGGTGAGCAATGCAGGCTACCCAGCCACGCAGATCCTCGCCTCCGAGGACGGCACGGAGGTGACCCTCATCCCGAAGGTCCCGGTGGCCGGCGGGAACGGCGTCCAGGGCACTCCGGCGGACATGCCGATGACGTACCGGCTCGACAAGGGGCAGATCCTGCAGTTCGCGCAGATCGAGGAGCTCACCGGGAGCATCGTCACCTCCAACAAGCCGACGAGCGTCGTCGGCGGGCACAGCTGCGCGTTCATCCCCGCGCGCGGCGGCGCTTGTGACATCCTCGCGCAGCAGCTTCCAGCGTTCGAGCAGTGGGGCTCGGAGTACGTCGGCGTCGGCTATCGCCCGCGTCTCGGCAACGAGCACGAGGAGGTGGCGTACCGGATCGTCGCGGCGCGTGATGGTACTCGTCTCGACTACGATCCTGCCGTTCCGCCGGGGGCTCCGACGACCCTGTCCGCCGGCGAGATGGCGACGTTCTATTCGGGAACCGGGGACGCGTTCGTCGTTCGCACACAAGATGCCGAACATCCGATCTACCTGGCCGCGAACATGATCGGCGGCGACGGTCCGGTCAGCGGCTCCGGCGCCGGCTACGGAGGGATGGGAGACCCCGAGTTCGTCAACGTCGTGCCCGCGGGACAGTACCTGAGCTCGTACAGCTTCTACGCAGATCCAACCTATGCCGAGACGTCGCTCGTCGTCGTGCGCGCGAAGTCCGGCGGGGAGTTCAAAGACGTCTGGCTGGAGTGCGCCGGCAATCTGACCGGCTTCCAGCCCATCGGCATGAGGGGCGAGTACGAGTTCGTCCGCGTCGACCTCGCGCGGGACGGCGCGCCCGGCCAGAAGTTCGGCGACAAGATTTGCCAGAACGGCCTCCATCGGATGCGAAGCGACGGCCCGTTCACCGCGACGATGTGGGGCTGGGACCTCTACGCGAGCTACGCCGCCCCCGGGGGCGCGGCTCAGCGCAAGCTCGTGACGACACCGCTGGTACCGGTGCGTTGATCGAAGTACGGCATCCCTGGCAGCGGGCGAGGACGCCAGTGACCCTCGCCCGCCTTCTCTGGAACGCCGAACAGCGAGTTCAGGGCGCTGGTGATTCCAGTGGCGCAGGCGCGGACGGTCGCGCGCGTCGATCGAACACGGCGAGATTGACCATCGGCCGGTCGAGACCGGCGATGGAGAAGCTCCCTGCCAAGGCCATGACGCGCTCGTTGACCGCGAAGGAGGTGACCGGGCTCGTGCCGGCGGGGATGAGCTTCGGTGCCCACTCGGTGATGCGCCCTTCGAGATCGATCTCCGCGACGCCGCTGCGCTCGATGCCGTTCACGTGGGTGAACGCGCCGGTGACTATCAAGCGGTCTCCGTGAAAGAAGGCGGAGTCGACGGTGGGCTCTCCCGCTAGCCCGCGAAGGGCGAGCGGTAGACCGGTGGCCGCCAGCGTCGCGCGATCGAGCAGGAGCGCATTGCGGGCCAGGGGGCCCGACTCCGTCGTGAATCGTCCGAACGCTGCGATGTGCCGCTCGCCGGTGACGAGATCGTTCACCCGTCCGCTGGTGCGGAACGCGACGTCTTGCAGCGCTCCGTCGCGAGCGTCGAGACAGACGAGGCTGCCCGAGCGACGTCCGCCGACGCGTTGAAACTGGCCGCCGACGAGGAGGGAGTCGGCCACACGTGCGATGCACGATGCAGGCTTGTCGAGATCGGCGTGGAACGGAAGCGGGGCTCCGGTAGCTCGATCGAGGCAGGCGAGGTAGTGGCGCGGAGCTCCTCCGACCCGTGTGAATGCGCCGGCGAGCCAGAGGCGATCGCCGTCGAGCAACGCTCTGGCGACGTTCGCGTTGGCCGACGACTCCCACTCGCCGTCCGTGCCGCGATAGACGATTCGCGTCGCGTGCGGATAGGCCTCGGCGGATTCCAGCGTGCACGTACCTCGTGCGTCATGAGCGCCCGCCGAGACGTGCCGATCGGACGGCCGCCAGGCTTCGACGCGGCTGCTCTCGAGATCGAGCTCTGCAGCGCCGTCGGCCGGCGGCTCGTTCACCATCGAGAACGCGCCGACGAGCGCGCACCGGCCGCCCTCGTAGGCGAAATCGGTGAGGCGGCCGTTCATGCGCAGGGCGAGCGGCTTCGCGCGACCGCTAGCGTCCAGGCGAGCGAGACCGCGCGCGGCGCTTCCACCCATCGAATCGAACTCGCCTGCGACGATCCAGTCGTCGCCGACCGCGCGGACCATGCGTACCTGCGCGCCCCAGACCAAGACGGCGTTCGGATGCGGGGCGGGATCGACGTCGGGCGCCGGCGCCCAGTCGAGAAGACGATGGTCGTCGAGCGAGAATGCACACAGAGCATTTCGCCGCGCGCCCTCGACGAGCGTGAAGCGGCCGCCGACGACGATCGTGCGCTCGCGGATCGCCAGCGCCTGCACCTCGGCGCGGAAGGGCCCGAGATCCGGGCGCCACGTGATCTCGCCGGTCGCGCGGTCGAACGCCAGAAGGGCGCTCGTCTCGCCGCCGCGCGGCGCACTCCTCGTGAACCCGACGTAGACGCGCGCCGGTGTGATCGCGATGGCGCCCGGCGCGCGCCCCAGCGCCGGGGGCGTGAAGGTGAGGAGCCTGCGTGTCGTCGGATCGAAGGCGGCAAGGCCGAGGCGAGCTTCGCCATCCGCGCGCGAGAACGATCCTCCCACGACGAGCAAGCCTTCAGCCATGGCGATCGCGGTGACGGCGCCGTCGATCTTCGGATGCCATACGACTTCGGCTCGCTCGAGAGCGATCGCGACCAGCGTCGCCATGTTTCCGTAGGTTCCTCCCCTCAGCACCGCGAACACGGTGTCACCCTGGAGCGCCAGCCCCAGGCACGTCACGCCGGAGAAGCGCTCGAGCCATACAGGATCGACCTCACCGCTCCCGGAGATGCGAACGAGGCCGCCTCCAGAGCGTTCGCCGGTCCGTGACCATTCACCACCGACGACGAACCCGTCGTGTCCGTCTGCGACGACCGTGTGGGTATAGCCGCCTCGCAGGACGGGCCACGGCTGCCGGATCGTGCGGTCGCCGTCGATCGTGAGGAGGCTCGAGCAGCCGGACGGGGCTCCGACTTGATCGAACCCGCCCGTGAAGCGCAGTCTCGAGCCCTCGAGCGAGAGCCACTCGACGCGGCCGGACGGGCTCGGCCCGGGACGGGGGACCGACTCGAGCTCGCTCGGAACGATCTCGGCGGGAGTATCGGCAGTCTCCTGCGCTGCCTCGCGCGGGAGCAACTTGTTCGCGGCGGCGCGCTCGAGGATGCGCACGGCGTCGTCCTCGCGCGCTGCCCCGCGGTACGCCGAGGCGAGGTCGGCATAGGCAGGGCCGAGATCCGGATCGAGCTCGATCGCTCGTTCGAATGCGCCGATCGCGTCAGCGAACTTGCCGCGCCGCAGCGCGAGCGAACCAGCGCTGGCCCACACGTGCGCGCGGTCCGCTGCGAGCTCGGTGGCGCGCCGATAGGATCGCTCGGCCTCGTCGAAGTCGCCGCGCGCCTCGCCGAGCTCGCCACGCGTCAGGAGAACTTCGGCGCTTGCCGGCGCGCAGCTCGCGGCTTCCTCGAGCGACTCCGAGGCCGCTGCGAGCTGTCCGCCATCCAGGAGCCGCCTCGCTCGCGCGAGAGCGACGTCTGCGCGATCCGCGCCGAGGGCGAGAAGGCGCTCGAGGTGCTGGAGCGCGCCTCCGGGCTCGTCGCCCGCGACGAGCGCCCACAGGGCGTCCTTGGCGTCGGGATCGAGCTCGCTCACGCGATGCCACGCCCCGAGGGCATCACCTCCGAGCTTCTCCCGAAGCAGGGCGATCGCACGCCAAACCGAGGCATCGCGCGCGTAGTCGCCCGCAGCGAGCTGCTCGTAGCTCTCGAGTGCCTTGTCGGGGAAGTGCTCCTCGGTGACCCGTGCAGCGAGCAGACGCATTCGACCTGGCTCGATGGCGAGCTCGACACCTGCGAGCTCGGCGATGTCCTCTCGGCGCTGCGGGAGACCCGCGGACGTGAGCTCTCCCTCGATGTTGGCGATGAGCCACGCAACGTCGGTCTCGGCCAGAGCTCGAAGCGCTTCGACTTGAAGATCGGAGGGCACCTCGCCCTCGAGCCCATCCGGAAAGGCAGCTTCGATCAGACGCTCGGCGAGCGCGAGCCCCTGCGAGGGGGTTGCAGCGCGGAGCGCCTTCGAGAGCGCTTGGACGACGATGGGAAACATCTCTTCGTCGTCCAGGCATCGAACGACGGCGCTCGCGAGCTCGGTTGCTTCACCAGCCATGAACGGAACGGCATTCCCGAGATCCAAAGTCGTCGCGGTGAGCGCGGCGGCCTTCGCTTCGGCGGATGCCTCGTTGCGACGAAGGCGGACGATGGCGAGGCCGGCGAAGGCGCGCACGAGCGGGGATTCGTCGCTCAGTGTGGTCATCGCGTCTTCGTCGCTTCCGAGGAGAGAGAGAGCGAACAGCAACGTCGCGCGGACCTCGGGGCTCGTCTCGACGGCAATGTGTCTGCGAAGCGCAGACGTCGCGTCGGCCGCCGGCGCGCGGACCCATCCGAGACATCGCGCGGCGGCAGCGCGCGTCGGCGCATCGGGGGCATCGAGCAAGTGAACGAACGCAGGGCACTTGGCGTCGAACGCGCTCTGCAGCTGCGCGTACAGTCCACCTGCCGCGTCGGCCGGCGGCGCGTACCCGTCCACGATGAACTGTTCCTCGAACCCGAGGAGGAGCCCGACGCTCAGGTTCAGGAGCTCGGAAGAGACCGGGCAGCTCGGATCGGTCGCCATCTCGACGATGACCGAGAGCGCCGCGGGGCTCGCGCTGTAGCGCGTACCCTGGTGGAAGACGTTGCCCCAGAGCTCCCAGAACACGCGCTTTCGCGTGGCCGGGCCGCCCATCGCGAGCTCCTCGAGGAGCCAGGGGATGTCCGTCGCGAATCCGTACGCGTGCTGGAGGCTTCCCCAGTCGGTTCGTGCGCAAAGCGATCTGACGCGTTCGATGTCCATCGTGTTCCGGAAGGGGTGCCACGAACGCCGCCGTGACGCTGTAGCCCAAATGCATCAAGGCGCGCGCTGCGCTGGTTGGAAGGAAGCGAGGAGCTCAGCCTTCGCGGACAAGCGCGGCCGAGGCAGGAGCTCAGCTTTGTCGGTGGTGGGTTCGAACGAAATTCGGCGGGAGCGCGTGATCGATTTCTCGAGGTCGCTCACACTGGATGTCGTTCCGTCGATGGCGTGAGGCCCGTGGGCCGGCCACCGGTGGTCAGAAAATCCAAGAAGCAATGTCGAGAACGCGGTCTTTAGGGGGATTCGCGGCTGTCACCCTGATGGTCCTCCTGGCGTCCTGCGCGGCCGGCAACGAGCTGCTCGGCACGATCGACGCACCCCCGGAGCCGGACGGCGCTCTGCCTGGTCAGCCCGGCTTCTGTACGAAGGTGTGCACGCCGGACAAGCGCGGCCTGATCGACAGCTGCAACGAGGCGGGCGCGTTCGTCGCGTGCGGGCCGACCGAGGAATGCGAGAACGACCGCTGCGTCGACGCCTGCAAGCAGGCCGAGGAGCAGAGGTCGTCGGTCGGCTGCGACTACTACGCGGTGACGATGGACATCATCGCGCCGGACGGTCTCGGCGCCTGCTTCGTGTCGTTCGTCACGAACACGTTCAGCTCGAACGCGCACATCACGGCCAGTCTGAGAGACGAGCCGATCGACATGGCGAAGTACGCCAAGCTGCCCGTCGGGCAGGGACGTTCGCTCACGTACGCGGACTATGATCCCGTCCGTGGCCTCGCGCCCGGCGAGGTGGCGATCATCTTCCTGTCCGGGTGGGTCGGTGGCGTGGAGTGCCCCGTCCCGGCACCACGATCGACAGGCGCGTTCGTGAAGGGGTCCGGCATCGGCAACGCCTTCCACATCCAGAGCGATGTGCCCGTCGTCGCGTTCCAGATGCTCCCGTACGGCGGCGGGCACGCGGCCATGACCGGCGCGTCGCTGCTGCTCCCGACGAGCGCGTGGGGTACGAACTACGTCGCCGTGAACGCGTATGCCGCGACCGGCCCAGGCATGGCGCCGTCGCTCAACGTCGTCGCCTTCGAGGACGACACGACGGTTCAGATCACTCCGCGCGTCGACATCAAGGGTTCACCGGGGCTCCTGCCGGGCGGCCCGGCCGGCGTCCCCGTCTCGTACACGCTGCAGAAGGGCGAGTTCCTCCAGCTCACCCAGAACGAGGAGCTCACCGGAAGCCCCCTCATCTCGGACAAGAGGTTCGGACTCTTCGGCGGGCATCAGTGCATGAACGTGCCGGTCGACGTCGAGTACTGCGACCACGCAGAGCAGCAGATCGCTCCGGTCCAGGCGCTCGGCAACGAATACGTCGCGGTTCCCCATCGCGCGCGACAGACCAACAAGCCGGAGAAGTACCTCTGGCGATTGGTGGGCGCGGCCGACGGCACGACGTTGACGTTCGATCCTCCCGTTGCGAGCGCGCCCACCGCGCTGGAGCTCGGAAGTTTTGCGGAGCTCGAGACCGACGGGCCCTTCGTCGTGAAGAGCCAGGACGCGAAACACCCCTTCATGCTCTTCGGGTACATGACCGGAGGAGGGGCCTTCGACGAATACGGCGATCCCGACTTCGTGCGCGTGGTGCCGCCGCCGCAGTGGCTCGACAAGTATCTCTTCTTCACCGACCCGACGTATCCGGAGACGAATCTGCTCGTCGTTCGCAAGCGAACGGAGGCAGGCACCTTCGAGGACGTCACGCTCGACTGTTACGGCACGCTCGATGGCTGGACTCCGCTCGGTCCGGACTACGAGATCACGCGGACGGATCTCGTCCGCCACGACTTCGAGGCACAAGGGGAGTGTGACAACGGCGTGCAGAAGATGACGTCGAAGGTCCCCTTCGGCGTCACGGTCTGGGGCTGGGGAACACCGGAGACGTCGAACGGCAGTTGCCAGTCGATCCACGACCCGAGCTTCACCTGCAACGTCAGCTACGCCTATCCCGCCGGCGAACGCGTGCTGAACGTCAACGACGTCATCGCCGGCCCAGCCGTCGTCAAGTAGCGCCCGCTCTCCTTTCTTCACCCAGGCTCGCGCGGCGTCTGCGTGCGCCGTCGAGCTCGTCATCGACTTCGTCCTCGTATTCGTACTCGGAGGTCTCCCGAACATGCGTCTTCATCTCCTGCTTGCCCTCGCGTCCTCCGCGTCGCTCAGCCTCGTCGCGGTTTCCGGGTGTTCGTCATCCGACGCGAACGACGTGCCGAGCTCCGACGGTGGAGTGACGCCCGACGGAGCGGAGCCGACTCCAGGGGACGACGCCGCGACGCCCGACGCGTCGCCGTCTCCCGATGCAGGCCCCCACGCGCCGGGATGGGACCCGGGCTTCTCGCTGCCCGGCGTTGCTGGCCGGCTCCGGCCGCAGATCAGCGCGATGGCACGCATCGCGAACCGGCAGATCGCGCTCGCGGGGAACTTCGAGCAGGCAGGCTCGACGCCGACGAAGTTCGTTGCGCTCTGGAACGGCGACAAGTGGCTGTCGATCAGCTCCGGCCTCACTGGCGCGATCGAGAAGATGGTCGCGACGCCCACCGGCGAGCTCTTCGGAACGGTCAGGGACGACGGCGGTACGAAGCTGTTCAAGTGGGACAAGACCGTGTGGACCGAGGTCAAATCGTTCGACGGCCAGGTCACCTCGATCGACGTCGCCCCGGACGGCGCGCTTTACGTCGCATGGAACTACTTCTCCGAGGTCGACTTCCAAGCGGTCACGAACCTCTCCAAGCTTCAGGGGACGACCTGGTCCGACGTTCCAGGCGCCCCCGCAGGCCTGGAGCTCGTGCGCGCCGTCGGCACGAAGGTCTGCATCGGCGGACAGTTCAGTTCCTTCGGTGGAGGCCCCGGAGTGCAGTGCCTCGAGGGTGGCTCGTGGCAGCGGAAGGCGTTCGGCCCGGACGCGGACGTCTGGCGGGTCAACGACATCACCGAGTACGACGGTGACCTCGTCATCGGCGGACAGTTCAGGCTCGACAACGAGACCGGCGATGCGGGCAGCATCGCACGCTGGGACGGTTCGACGTGGAGCCTCATCGGCGGCGGGCTCGAAGGCGTGGGACCGGGACTGGTCACGGACATGGAGGTCGCGGGCAACAAGATCTACGTCGCCGGAGACATCCGGTTCGCCGGCGGTCTGCAGGTCAGTCACGTCGCGATGTGGGACGTCGCGCAGGGACGCTGGTCGACGCTCAACGACGGCATCTTCGGCGTGTCCGGTGGTCACGGGCTCCTCGAGCCTCCGGCCAAGGCGCTCACGGTGGATCAGGGCGGCGAGCTCTACGTCGGAGGGAACTTCTCGCTCATCGGCGGCCGCAACGCGGTCGGCATCGCGCGGTGGGACGGTATGCAGTGGAACCCCGTCGACGATCCGAAGGCCAAGCGGGTCGGCACCAACGGCGGCGCGAGCGCCCTCGCCGAAGGTCCGAACGGAGAGATGTACGTCGGCGGTGCGTTCGCGATGGTCGGGGGCGACGTGGCGGCTTCGGGAGTCGCCAGGTTCGAGAACGAAACGTGGTCGCCTCTCGGCGCGGGCCTCGACGGCCAGGTGACGACCTTGGCGGTCAAAGACGCGATCGTCTATGCCGGCGGCGCGTTCACCCGGAGCGGTCCCGCGAATGTGCGGTACGTCGCGCAGTGGAACGGAGCGACCTGGGCGAGCGTCGGCGGCGGGGTCGACGGGCCCGTCAACACCATCGTGTTCGGCCCGGACGGCCACCTCTACGCAGGAGGCGACTTCACCGAGGCCGGTGGGGTCGGCGCCAACCGTGTCGCGAGGTGGGACGGGCAGAAGTGGAGCGCGCTCGGCAGCGGCTTCGACGGCAGCGTCTACGCGCTGGCATTCGATGCGAGTGGCAAGCTCTACGCTGGTGGCATGTTCGGCGCCTCGGGTGATGCTCCGATCAAGAGCATCGCCGTGTGGAACGGCACGAGCTGGGCGCAGGTCGGGGAGGGCGTCGAAGGAGAGTGGGGAATGGGCTCCGTCCGATCGATCGTCTTCTACGACGGGAAGCTCACGATCGGCGGCGGCTTCGCGCTCTCGGGGAGCACGGCAATCCACAGCCTCGCGTCTTGGGACGGGAACGCGTGGAGTCCTCTCGGCGCCGGCGTGCACGACGGGTGGGGCGGCCCCGGGGAAGTCACGAGCCTCTCGGTCCGAAACAAGGAGCTCTATGTCGTCGGCGGGATGACGCAAGCGGGCCCGGTCGCCGATGACGGTACGGGCTTCGAGGTCGAGAACGTCGCGATGTGGAACGGAGCGAGCTGGTCGAACCTCGGTGGCGGTACCGCCGAGGCTCCGGACGAGATCCTCGTGACGAAGAACAACTTCTGGGTCGTCGGCGGATTCACGTTCGCCGGTAACCAGGGCTCCTACAACGTCGCCCGATTCTGGTTCAGTAACTGAGGCAAGCGCCGTGGCGTGGCCGCGCGGAGCACGCATGCGCGCCCGCGCATGTGTCTCCCGCGCTGGTCTCTTCGTAGCTCGACCGTGAAGACTTCCGTCGCGAGGCCGTTCTTTGGGCTCTCTGAAGTTGCGCTTCGGAGTACCGTGAGGCCCAATGCCCAAAGTCACCTCCCGCTGCACGCGTCGTGTCACTGCTCTCGGATTGTTGGTTCTTGCGGGGTGTGGGGGAGTCGCCTCAGATGATGTCGGCTCGAGCGCCAAATCCGGCGCTCGAACGCCCCCAGGTCCGCCGGCAGACGCCGCCTTGCCGCTCGCCGCGGTCTCCGGTACGGCGCCGCGCGCGTTCGTCTCTTCGACCGACGGAGCGAGCGGGACGCCGACGTTCCTGTGGGGAGCGCGCACGAACGTCGTTCGCAAGCGGACGACCACGCCCGAGCTCGCCGCGCGGGCACATCTCGAGAGCCTCGCGTCACGGTACAAGCTCTCGCGCGAGGCGGTCGCGAGCGCACGCGCCACGCAGGTGCGAGACGACGGAAGCGGCGCCGTGCTGGTCGTCATGCGGCAGAAGGTAGGCGGCATCGACGTGCTCGAGCGCGACGCCAAGGTCCTCATGGATCGGGGCCTCTCGCTCGTCGTCGTCGGCGGCAGTCTGCATCCGGCCGGGTTCGCGAGCGGGAAGCTCGGGAGGTTCGCGCTCGACGGCACCGACGCGATCGCGCGCGCGATCGACAACCTCTACGGCACGTCGCTCACGGGAGCCGACCTCGCTGCCTCGGACGCGCGGCCCACGAACGGGGGCGGGGAAGGGGAGTACCGATCCTTCGTCCTCTCCAGGAGCGCGGCGTCGCGTGACCTCGGCGTGCGCCTCGTCCGGCCTGCGCGCGCGCGTCGCGTCTATTTCCCGGTCGGCGAGCGCCTCGTCCCGGCGTACAAGGTCGAGATCTTCGCGCAGGCGGCCGCCACGCCGAGCGACGACGCTTACGCGCTCATCGTCGCCGCCGACGACGGACGCGTCCTGCGCCGGACGGATCTCACGCAGCACGCCGACTTCACCTATCGGGTGTTCGCCGATCCGACGCCGCCCCATCGACCGATGGACGGGCCGGTCGCGGACTTCACTCCATACCCTGCGAGTGCTCCCAGCCGCCTGCCGCTGTCGTACGCCGCGCCGTCGCTGATCACGATCGACGGCTTCAACGTCCACCGCGACCCGTGGCTTGCGCCGGGAGCGACCGAGACCCGCGGCAACAACGCCGATGCTTACATCGACGACGGATTGCCCGACGGCTTCTCGGCAGGTGACCTCCGCGCCAGCGTCACCGCGCCGGGAGTCTTCGACCGCGCCTACGACACCTCGCTCGAGCCGGTGGCGACGAACGACCAGAAGATGGCGGCGGTGACGTCGGCCTTCTACATCACCAACTGGCTGCACGACGAGTGGTACGACAAGGGCTTCGACGAAACCGCAGGCAACGCGCAAGCGAGCAACTACGGACGCGGCGGCAGGGAGGGCGACGCGCTGCGGGTCGAGGTCCAGGACGCATACGCCAGCGGGTCGCGGAACAACGCGAACGCGCAGACGCCCGACGACGGCGTGTCTCCGCGCCTTCAGTTCTACGTCTTCGATCCACCCGCGGCGGGCGGACTGACGCTTGCTCCCGGGGGAGCGCGCAGCGTGGTGTTCGCCTCGTTCGGCCCGTCGGCCTTCAACGTCGCCGGCACGGTGACGCTCGCGAACGACGGTGTCTTCTCGCAGACCGACGCGTGCGAGCCCATCACGAACGGCGTTGCCGGGACGATCGTGCTCGCCGATCGCGGCAACTGTACGTTCCGGCGCAAAGCGTACAACGCACAGAACGCAGGGGCGATCGGTGTGATCATCGCCTCCAACTCGCCCGAGGTGCAGACGAGCCTCGGCGACGAGGTGCCGCCGACGACTCCTGCCATCACGATCCCGACCCTGGGGATCTCGCAGGTCGACGGCAACTCGCTAAAAGCTGCGCTCGCCGGCGGCGCCGTCACGGCGACACTTTCACGCGAGTACGTCGCGAGTCGCGACAGCGCCCTCGACGCCACGATCGTGGCGCACGAGTGGGGGCACTATCTCCACAACCGCCTCGTCGAGTGCTCGTCTCAGCAGTGCAGGGCTCAGGGCGAAGGTTGGGGCGACTTCGTCGCGCTGCACATGATGCTTCGCCCGGCCGATGATCTGGCGGGCGCGTTTGCGGTCTCGCAATATGCCGCCGCACGATATTCGAACGATCCTGGCTATTTCGGTATCCGGCGTCTTCCGTATTCGACCGACTTTGCGAAGAACGGGCTCACGTTCAAGCACATCTCGGACGGCGTCGCGCTCCCGAGCGTGCCGACGAACCCGAGCTCGGCCCCGAACTCGCAGGTCCACAACGCCGGCGAGGTCTGGGGCTCGATGTTGTTCGAGGCATACGTCGCCCTCCAGAAGCGCGCCACGGGCGCGGCCCCGGCGTATTCGTTCGACGAAGCCCGGACGCGGATGGCCAGGTACGTCGTCGGCGGTATGAAGCTCGCGCCTGCGCTGCCGACCTTCACGGAGCAGCGCGACGCGATCCTCGCCGTCGCAGCAGCGGCCGACACGGCAGACTTCGACGCGCTCGTCGCCGCGTTCGCTCGTCGCGGGGCAGGGACCTGCGCGGTCTCGGCCTCGCGCGACTCGACGACGTTCGCAGGCGTCGTCGAGAGCTTCGACGTGAAGCCCATCGCGTCCATCGAGTCTGTGATCGTCGACGATGCCGTCGTCTCGTGCGACTCCGACGGCTACATCGACAGCGGCGAGACGGGACGCGTCGTCGTCCGCGTCGCGAACAGTGGGCACGCTCCGCTCACGGACGGCGTGCTGACCGTGACCAGCAACCTCGCCGGGACGACGTTCCCGAAGGGGACGACGCTGACCGTGCCGGCGCTTGCGCCGTTCGCATCCACCGACGTCGTCTTCGAGGTCGCGGTCGCGCCCTCGGCGGCCCCGATCGCGCTCGACCTGAGGGTGGAGCTCTCGTCGTCGTCGTCGTGCACCCCGACGACCGTCGTCGAGCGCGTCGAGCACGCAAACGTCGACGAGAAGCCCGCGTCTTCGAACGTCGACGACGTCGAGGGCCGCACGACGACCTGGACGGCGAAAGATCTGGACGACCGCACGCTCGCGAGCTCCATCTGGAAGCGCGAGGCCATCGTGCCGGGCGCCCGGGCGTGGCACGGCGTGGACTTCGGCGCTCCCTCCGATACGGCGCTCGAGTCGCCCGCCATCACCGTCGGCGCGGCGCCCTTCTCGGTGACCTTCTCGCATCGGTACGAGTTCGAGCTCGACGGACAGGCCTACGACGGCGCTGTCGTGGAGGTCTCGGTCGACGGCGGCGAGTGGGTCGATGCCTCGACGTTCTCGAGTCCGCAGTATGGTGGCACGATCGGCGACTTCAGCGGCGGGGGGGCGACGAACGTCTTGAAGGGCCGCCAGGGCTACGTCGGGCAGAGCGCCGGCTGGCCCGCGCGGACGACGGAGACGCTCGACTTCGGCACTGCGCTCGCGAACAAGAGCATCAAGCTCCGCTTCCGTATCGGCACCGACGATGCCTCGGGCGCCTATGGCTGGGAGATCGACGACATCACGCTCGCCGGAGCGACGAACACGCCGTTCGCGTCGCGCCCGGCGGAAGACGGCGTGTGCACGTATTCGCCGGCGGTGAACGCTGGAGCCGATCAGAAGGTGAAGAGCGGAGCGCTCGTGACGCTCGACGGGTCCGCGGATCCGGCGAACGCCGGCGGCGCGATCACGCTCGTCTGGACGCAGACGGACGGCCCGGCGGTGACGCTCTCGTCGTCGAGCGCGACGAAGCCGACGTTCACTGCGCCGGTGGTGACGGCCCAGACGAAGCTCACGTTCGAGCTCGAGGTGCACGAGGGCCCGGCCTCGGCGGCCGACACGGTCGATGTCGTGGTCGAGCCTGAGGCTTCCCCAGGTTCGGGCCCGGATGCGGGCGCGCCGAAGCCAGGCGAAGATCCGGATCCGACCGCTCCGCCGGCGCCGGGCGCGGATGGTGGCACGAGCACCGATGCCCTGCCCGCCAACGGCCCGTTGGATGTCGACGCGAGCAGCGGCGGCGGCGGCTGCCGTGCGGCGTCTGCGCCGGCGCCCTCGAGCGGCATCACCGGGCTCGGCGGCCTTGCGCTCGCCGCGCTGTCGCTCGTCACGAGGCGTCGTCGCGCGAGGTGAGCTCGTTGCGGTGAGGCCGTGGTCGGGGTCACCGTCGGTGGCGGCTCCTGCGGGGGGGCGCGCCATGCTGGCTCCGACCTTCGGCGCCTGGGACTTCAGTAGCTCTGGTTGAAGTTGACGAAGAACTGGGCGTCTTCTCGCGAGAAGGCCGCGTCGGCGACGATGACGGTCGAGCGGTTCCAGCCAATGCGTAGCCCCGCTCCGGCAGAGGCTCGGACCGTCGGTGCGACCACCAGGACCTCGTCGCCCACGGATCCGAGATCGAGGAACGGCGCGACTGTCAGCGTCAGGTTCTGGCCGAGCGCGTCGAAGTCGGCGAAGCGGTGGCGGAGCTCGGTGCTCACGAAGCCGACGGTGCGCCCGAGGAAGCGGTTCGCCTTGAATCCGCGCAGCGTCTGAGATCCGCCGAGGGCGCGAATGCTCCCTTCCGCGCTCCACTGGTCCTGGTACTCGAAGAACGGCGCCTCTCCGCCGAGGATCGTGCCGTACCCGATCCTCGTCGCCAGGAGCGTGCGTCTGAGGACCTTCGGCGCAATAGGAAGGTAGTGCCGCGCCTGGAACAGAAACTTGTGAAACGTGAACTCCGAGCCGGTGTACCTGGCGGAGTGCTCGTTCGCGAGCTCGACGAAGAGACCTCGATACGGATCGGGCTCGAAGTCTCGGGTGTCGTACATGAGCGATAGCTGCACGAGCGACACACGCCCGCCGCCGAGCCCGAAGACGCGCCCGGCCTCTGCGTCCTGCCTAAGCAAGGAATGCCCGTTGGGAAGACGGACCGTCCCACCCGTAGCCGGATCAGTCGCGTCGACGAGGACGTTCTCGTACGTGCCGTACGAGAGATGCTGGATCTCGTAGCCTACGAGGACGCGCCAGTTGCCGTCGAAGAGGACGCGCTCGCCCTTGATGTTCAGCATCCACTCCTTCTCCTGGAAGAAGTGCCTCAGGTTGTCGGCGACGACCGGCGCCTCGCCCATGCCGCCCGCGCGTGCCGTCGACATCCGCCGCGCGTACGTCGAGTACTTTCCGTCGGGGAACGGAGCGAGCGAGCGCTCCGTCAGCCCGAAATAGAGGTTGTTCGGAGTGCTCTCGTACTTGCCGTCGACCTTCAAGCGCCAGGCTGTGTCTGCCACGAACGGGACGTCGAGCTTCAACGCGGCGGCGGCCGCGTTTCCGGTCGTGTACTCGCCCTTAACGCCGAGCCGAGCTCGATACGGCGTGTAGGCGAAGAACGGGTCGGAGCGGTCTCCGTTGTAGTGGAGGTAGCCGGTCGCGCCGCCGCCGACTCCATTGAGGGGATCGGAGCTGAAGAACGGTATGCCCGTGACGAAGAAGCCCTCTCGCTTCTTCGCGGCATCCGCATCGCTCATCCGTCTCTGGTCCGACACGTAAGCTGGGAGCCCCTGCGGCCGTGCGCTCCCGGGAGGCGGCTCGTCCGCCAAGCTCGTCCGCGATCCAAGGACGGCCGCTCCGAGGGTCCAGAGGCAGAGGAAGACGGACCCGGAGCGATGATTCAGCGCCACGACGTCATCATCGGGTCCGAACGTGAAAATCTCGTGAATGCTCCCGGTTTTCCGCTTCCGTCACAGCGCGCGTAGATTGGTCGCCATGCGGCTTCTTCTCGTCGAGGACGCGCTCGAGCTCTCACGCGCCCTCACCGACGGACTGCAGAAACACGGCTTCGTCGTCGATGCCTGCAGCGACGGTGAGAGCGCGCTCACGTTCGCGAGCTCGAATCCCTACGCCGCGATCGTGCTCGACCGCATGCTCCCGAAGCTGGATGGCCTCTCCGTGTGCCGAACGCTTCGAGCGCGAGGCGCGAACACGCCCATCCTCCTGCTCACCGCGCGCGACGCGGTCGAGGATCGGGTCGAAGGCCTCGACGCAGGCGCCGACGACTACCTCGTGAAGCCGTTCGCGTTCGTGGAGCTCCTCGCCCGAACGCGCGCGCTCACCCGGCGGAGCGCCGCGACGCGGACCAATCTCCTACGCGCGGGCGACGTCGTGCTCGACCTCGCCAGCGGACGTGTGACCCGCGGCGACACCGAGATCGTCCTCAGCGCGAAGGAGCTGACGATCCTGACGGCTCTCCTCCGTCATCCGGGGAGGCTGCTCACGCATGCGCAGCTGGTCGACGCGGCATGGAGCATGGACGCCGCGGTCGCTCCCGAGGTCGTGCGTGCGCACATCAAGAACCTTCGACGCAAGCTGGCGGCGGAGGGGCGCGGCAGCGTCATCGAGACCGTTCACGGAATGGGGTATCGCGTTGTCGCGTGATCCCGTCTCGCGCGCACGAACGGGCCTCGCTTTCCGGTTCGCCGCCCTCTGCGCCGTGCTGCTCGTGAGCTCCGGCTGCGGCGCGTATCTGTACGTTCGCCACGCCCTGCACGCGGCGTTCGACTCCGCCCACGACCTCGCGATCCGCAGCGTGCTCGAGAACGTCCGAAGCGACGTGTCGGGGCTCGCCGTCGGGCAGACAGAGCACGTCGAGGAGTTCGAGGAGCTCGAGGACACGCTCGGCGTGGTCGGTGCGAGCGTATGGAGCATGGACGGGCGGCCGCTGGCGCGCGCCGGCATCGACGTCACGCCGACGGGGCCGCCGCGGGAGCTCTCCGGCAGCGGGAGCGGTGTCGTCCTCATCCGTCGCGATCCGATCACTGTCGACGGTCACGATGGGGTGGTCGTCGTCGCGCGACGCGCGGCCGATCTCGCGCGCGACCTCGCAGCGTTCCGTCGCGGCCTCCTGCTGGTCCTTCCGCTGGCGCTGCTCGGATCGCTCGGCGCAGGTTGGGTCATGGCCGGGAAATCGCTCGTGCCCGTCCGGAACGCGTTCGAACAGCAGCGTATCTTCATGGCGGACGCATCCCACGAGCTCCGCACGCCGCTGTCGATCATCCAGACTCACGCCGAGGTCCCTCTCGACGGCGAGCCCGACGTCGCGACGATGAAGGCGTCGCTCGCCGTCATCGGCCGGACGGCGGCGGAGCTGGGGTTGCTCGTCGGTGACCTCCTCTACCTCGCGCGATCCGACGCGGTGGGTCTCTCGCTGTCGCGCGTGACGTTCGATCTCGAAGACCTCCTCGAGGAGACCGTCGAGGGCTTCGGACCAATCGCCGAGGAGAGAGGCAGCCGCCTCGTGCTGACGGGCTCCGAAGGTGTCGAGGTCCGCGCCGACCCTTCGCAGCTCCGGCGCCTCGTGGGCATCTTGATCGACAATGCCGTCCGTCACGGCATCCCGGCGGAGATCGACGTCGCTGTCACACGGAGCGGCAAGAACCTCGAGGTTCGCGTCTCGGACGCAGGTCCAGGGATCCCGGACGACCTATTCCCGCGCGTCTTCGACCGCTTCGTGCGCGGCGACGCTGCTCGCACCGCGAGTGGCGGCTACGGTCTCGGCCTCGCGATCGGCCGGAGCATCGCCAGGGCCCATGGCGGATCTCTCGAGCTGAGCCGGAACGATCGCGGAGGTACGACGGCAAGGGCGGTGCTTCCGATCGGTCGTTGAGCGTGCCCATCCCGTCGCTCACGTATCACCGAAACGAACCGAGCAGACGGCCCGGCGCGGCCTTGCACTGGAGCGCGGAGACATACCGGCCGCAGATCGCGGATCATCACAGCGCCACGGCAGAGAACGCGTATCGTCGACGGCACCACGACGGAGGCGTCCAACGATGAAGAGCCTGGATCGCAAGCGCATGCGTGTCTCGGACGGGACCGAGCTCTCTTTCGTCACGGCCGGCGATCCATCTTCTCCAGCACTCCTCTTGCTGCACGGATTCCCGAGCTCGGCGAACACGTTCCGCGACGTCATCCCGACGTTGGCGGAGGTCTCGTACGTGATCGCGCCCGACTTGCCGGGCTTCGGCGCATCGGAGCCCTTGCCGAAACCATCGTTCGAAGCGATCGGTGATTCGATTCTCGAGCTCTTGTCCCATTTGCGGATTGGGCCGCGATTCATCTATCTGCACGACTTCGGGGCGCCGGTCGGCTTCCACGTGGCCATGGAGCAGCCCGAGTCCGTCCTCGGCTTCATCGTGCAGAATGCAAATGCACATCGGTCGGGCTTCGGGCCGCAATGGAAGGACACGATGGCTTACTGGTCGCATCCGGACGCGCGGAACGAAGCTGCCGCCACCGCACATCTCACCTTCGAAGGGACGCGTGACCAGTACATCTCCGGCGTTCCGGCCGACGTGGCTGCACGAGTGGCCGCGGCCGGATGGGAAGAAGACTGGCGGATCATGTGTCTGCCGGGCAGGCGCGAGACCCAACGCGCGCTGATCGCCGACTACGGGAACTACGCAGCGCGCTTCGACGCGATCGGACGGTTCCTCGCCGAGAGGCAGCCGCCCGCGGTCATGGTGTGGGGCCGTCACGACATCTTCTTCGACATCGCGGAGACGGTGTCCTGGATGCAAGATCTGCCGCGGATGGAGTGCCATGTCCTCGACGGCGGGCACTTGCTCCTGGAGACGCACGCCGAGGCCGCGGCGGAGATCTTCCGGCGCTTCATCGAGGGAAGCAGCACCAGGCGAACGACTCGGAAAAGCTGAGAGGGACTGCGCGGCCTTCCTTGCGCGCACCGTGGCATCCGGTGCGCCAGCAGGTAGTCTCGTATGGATGCGGATAGCCTCTCGCCTCGAGACCGAGCCTTCGTGTCGTGCGCGTTGGGCTCGTGCTGCGCGGCTGCTCGTCTGCGGTTACACCGTGGCGCTCGTCGCGTGTTCGCCGTTCGAGGCGCAAACGCCAGCCGAGATCGTCGAGGCCGGAGCGCCGGACGCAGGGGCCCTGGTGGACGGAGCAGATGCTGGGAGCGGCGCTAACGAACGATGCACGCTCGAAGGCAGCGTCCTCGCGCTCGGA
Source organism: Pseudomonadota bacterium (assembly GCA_023423895.1). Classification (GTDB taxonomy): domain Bacteria; phylum Myxococcota_A; class Polyangia; order Polyangiales; family Polyangiaceae; genus Labilithrix. The sequence goes on along the minus strand of JAFAER010000005.1, from coordinate 78,370 downwards.
TTCGACGACGTCGATGGGAGCCGGGTGACCGACACCTCGGGGGCGTCGAATCACGGCACGGTGTTCGACGGCTCGATCGTGGACGGGGTCTACGGCAAGGCCATCGCGTTCGGCGCCGAGGGGGCCTCGGTTCGGGTTGCGAATTCGCCGTCGCTCGACGTCTGGGGCGACGAGTTCAGGCTCGCGTTCTGGATCAATGCCGACCCGCTTTCGACGCTGAGTGACGAGGTCGTGATCACGAAACCTTGGACGAGCGGCTCGATGGAGTCGCCGTTCCATCAGTTCGCCGTCGAGATCGACAGCAACGGAAAGGACAGCATCGACCTGTTCATCGGCGGAGGCGACGGGGTGCACACGATGCTCGGCTTTCCCATGCCCCGCGAGCGCTGGGCGCACATCGCATTCACTCTCGCCAAGAGAGGAGCGAAGGGCTATCTCGACGGCGCTCTCCGCACCGACGCGACCTCCGTACCGATCGTCTCGCGCGGCACCGATCTCTTGCTCGGCGTCGATGCCATCCAGCAGCAGCCGTTCCACGGCAAGCTCGATGACGTCCGGATCTACCAGCGTGCGCTCTCGAAGGACGAGATCGCCTGTCTCGCCCGGCGCTGACCGCGCGGCGTCGCTTACCGGTTGCAGCAGAACGTGACGGGCTCGGTGGCCGTCACTGCGCCGGTGGGAGCGCCGCCCGTCGTCGTGCACGTGATGCCCGTGGGCAACAGGGCGCCGACGTTGACCCGGGCGCCGATTCCCGGATTGCTGACGCACGCGTCGACGGCGTTCGTCGTCGGAGGAATGCCAGCCGCGCACTGGCCGTCATTCGCGCTGATGCCCCAACGGCTTCCGCAGGCGCCTCCCGCCGGCGTTCCCTCGCAGGGGCTGCAGTCGCGGGTGTCGTCGACCTGCTTGTACGCGACGATGCGATTCGCGTAGTCGGCGCTCGGACAAGGCGCGTCCCCGTCCTTGTGGATGCAGAGCCGCGTGAACGGCGCTGCCGGCACGGGCGTCGCGACGCAGTCGGCGCGTCCGTCGCACGCTGCGACCTGCGGGAGACCGCACGCGACTTGCGCCTTGTCGAACGTCGGCTCGGGCGCGGTCTTCTGCGGCGACGGATACGTGCACGATCCACGGGTCAGCGTAGGCGTCGTCACCCTGATGTACCCGTACGCCCCGTTGCTGACCGAGTGACACGGGCCCGGCGCATTGGCTGTCCCGTCGAGCACTGGCTGGCCCGAGTTGCACCCGGAGCTCTGCCAGAGCTCCACGCCGGCCGCGCACTTCGCGTCCTTGACGACGAAGTCGCCGCAGCTGCACGTCGCCGGCTCGGCTGCTGCGCCCTGGTGAGCGGAGATCTCGGGCTGCGTGTACGGCGTCGGGCACTCGGTAGGCTTCGCATTCGGCACGCCGTCGTACGTGGCGCTCGGTCCCGTCCAGCCCGGCGGCGCGGGTGGCAGGCAGCCTAGCGGACAGTGGGCCGGCGGCGCCGCGTCCGGCGAGAGCCCGCTGTCGTCTCCTGATGTGCCGCCGCCGGCGTCCGTGCCGTCGCCTTCTCCGCCCGCGGGCGTGATGCCCGGCTCGTCACCAACGCATCCGAAGAACGAGATGACGAACACACCGGCGATCGCAGCCCCAAAGGCCCCTTTTCCGCGCATGTGCCGAGGCTAACAGCTCGCCGAAGCCGCACGCCAGTCACCCCTTGGAGGGACGCGCCTCGGTGAATGGCAGCCTCGGTTGCCACCCGTCGTATCTACCTGCTGGCGTGGCGCGACCAATCGGTGGACTTCGTAGCCATCCACGCCGCGGCCTGGTCGATCGGGAAACGAGGGGGCCGGAGAACCCGACGGGAGCCTCGTCTGCCTCGTCATCGACGTCTAGCCGTCGAGGTGCGCGAGCAGCTTCTTGGAGATGCGCGCGAAGTCGGCGCGGTCGCGATCGTCGAGGGCGCCGGCGAGCTCGTCGCTGAACGCGTCGCGCACCGCTTCGACGCGCTCGCGCATGCGCTTGCCCGAGGCGGTGAGCTCGAGGTCGTACTGGCGTCGATCGACCTTGCTGCGTGTCCGGCGGATCCAGCCACGCTCGATGAGTGGCTCGATGGCACGACCGAGGAGCGCGGGCGCGGTGTCCGTCGCGCGCGCCAGGTCTGCCTGGGAGATCCCGCGCTCGATGTGGCGAAGGAACTTCGCCTGCGTGCTGCCGAGCCCGAGCTCTGCATAGCGTGTCGACGCGAGCGCACGGACGCGCTTGTTCACGCTCACGAACGCCTCGAAGAACTCGCGCCCTTTTTCGCTCACGCCGTCACGTTACCACTGGCGAACCGTATACCGGTATAGCATAATCGTGTACCGGTATACGAATGGCTGTTGCTGGAACGTTCCGCTCGCTCGAGGTTCCTGCGTTTCGCACGTGGGCCGTGGGCGCGGTCGTGTCGAACGTCGGCACGTGGATGCAGCGCATCGCGCAGGACTGGCTCGTCCTCTCGCAGCTCACGGATCGTAGCGCGACCGCGGTCGGCGTCGTGATGGCGCTCCAGTTCGGCCCGCAGGTCCTCTTTCTGCCGATCTCCGGCTTCGTGGCCGATCACTTCGATCGCCGAAAGGTGCTCCTGTTCACGCAGGCCGCGCAGGGCCTTCTTGCCCTCGGGCTCGGCGTGCTCACCATCGGCGGTTGGGTCCGGCTCTGGCAGGTCGATGTCTTCGCGTTCCTCCTCGGGTGCGTCACCGCGTTCGATGCTCCGGCGCGCCAGTCGTTCGTCTCCGATCTCGTCGGTGAAGCGGACCTGCCGAACGCAGTCGCTCTGAACTCGACCTCGTTCAACGCGGCCCGCCTCATCGGCCCGGCGGTGGCGGGCGTGCTGATCAGCACGATCGGAATGGGCTGGGTCTTCATCGTGAACGGTCTCTCCTTCGCGGCCGTGATCGGATCACTTTCGCGGCTCCGCGCGCTTCGTCCGTCCTCCCGGTCACCGGCAGGACGTGGTGGCTTGTTCGAAGGGTTCCGGTACGTGTGGGAGCGGCCAGACCTCCGGACCGTGCTCTTCATGCTGCTCATCGTCGGCATGTTCGGCCTCAACTTCCCGATCTTCATCTCGACCATGGCGGTGGGGCCGTTCGGCAAGGGCGCGGGCCAGTTCGGGCTGCTCACGTCGTTCATGGCGGTCGGCTCCGTGCTCGGCGCGCTCCTCGCTGCGCGGCGGGCACAGCCGCGGGTCCCACTCCTGGTGCTCGGCGCGGCCGCGTTCGGCGTGGCGACGGGGCTCGCCGCGATCGCGCCGAGCTACCTGACGTTCGCGATCGTGCTCGTCGCGGTCGGTGTCTCGGCGCAGACCTTCACGACGACGACCAACAGCTACGTACAGATCTCGACGGTCCCCGTCATGCGCGGCCGCGTCCTCGCGATCCTGCTTGCCATCACGCTCGGCGGCACGCCGCTGGGCGCGCCCGTGATCGGCCGCATCGCCGACACGTTCGGTCCACGCTGGGCGATGGGCGCAGGCGCGCTCGCGGGGCTCGTCGCCGCCCTCGTCGGCATGCTCGCACTCCCGCGCTCGCAGCCGGATACGTTGGGCTGAACCCAGCGGAGGCCGTCGGGTGGAGCATGGTGCCGCGGATGAGCATGGGGGCGAGCGCCACGGCGGCGAACGAGTATCGTGGACGGCGCCAAGACGGAGGGTCGGAACGATGAAGATCGAGCCATTGCCGCGACCATCGTTCGAAGCGTTCGGCGAGGTGATCCTCGCGGCACCGTCGTGAGCGGGCCGCGCTTTCGTGAGCCCCGACTACTTCGGGCCGGAGACGCGGCAGAAGCCGCCGATGCACTGCGCGTCCGACTGGCAGCAGTCGGCGCTCGTCGTGCACTTGTCGCCGATGTCCGCGCAGACGGGTGCCTGATTCGTGCACACGAGCGCGCCCGAGCTGTTCGGCTTGCAGAAGCCGCCGCAGCACTCGTCGCCCGACTCGCAGCTCGCGTTCTCCTGTTTGCAGGGGTCGAGCACCCAGAAGCCGCGCGTGTTGCCGGCGAGGAGCTCCTGCGCGGGCAGGTAGAAGGCAGGGTGGCTCGCGTCCGCGCCCGGCTTCGCCGAGAGGTCGATCGCCGCGACCCACAGCTTCTTGGTCGTGATGTTCTGGACGAGATCCACGCCGCGCGGATCGCTGCAGAAGGGAGGAATCGTCGCGAGGTTGCCGTAGAGACGGCGACTCGTGAAGACGACCCATGCGTAGCCGCCCGAGGGGGCCGGGTTCACGGTCGGCTCGTAGTTGTACAGGTGGTCGTTCGCGTGCGCCGCGTCGATATTGCCGACCTGATTGCCGTCGGCGGTGCACGGCATGGGCGTCACGTTGCTCCGCGTGGGCAGGTACCCCTTGCCGTTCAGCCGATCGAGCGCGGTGACCTTGGTGGTGTCGGTCGTGTTCGTCCACGCGATGTACGCCTGCGCGCCGCGGCGCGTGCGCAGATCGGACATGCCACCCTCGCCGATCCCTTCCGCCACCTGCTGATGGAAGACGAGCGACTGGCTGTCGGGGAGGAACGCCGGCCAGCCCGGACGGTGCGCCGCGGCCTCGCCGGTGTTGTCGGCGACGAGCACGTGCGCGCCGAACGCGCGCGTCGCCGCGTCGAACGGAGCGACGAAGAGCTTCTGCCTCGGGTTCGTCATCGCAGCGGCGGTGAACGGATTGAACGCGACCAGCTTTCCGTCCGGCGAGAAGGCCGGCGTGCCGAGGTGCTCGGCCTGGAGCCCGGTCGTCGGCTGAGCCGCCGCCCCGTTGGGCAGATCGATGATGGTGCCCGCAGACGTGAGCGCGGTCGCGCCGTCGGGCGCGATCGCGGGGTAGTGCGCGTTGACGGTCATCGCATGCTCGGTCGCGCCCGTCGGCGTGAGCTCGTAGCCGACGCTCCGGTCGGTGTCGTTGCGCACGGTGACCAGGCTCGCGCCGCTGGCCGCGACGGAGTGGCAGACACGGCACTGCTCGGTGCCGCCGTTGCCGCCGGCGACGAGGTTCGGCGCGGTCTCGCCGACGCGGATGCTGAGCGTCGCCCCGCCGAAGCGGCCGTTGCCGCCGACCGCCCCGCCGAGGTTCTCGGCGTAGCGGGTGCCGTACGAGTTGTAATAGACGATGCCCGAGAGCCGCCCGGGCGCGATCGTGTACGTCTGCGAGATGGGGCCGTACGCGACGCCGCCCCGCGCGACGGTGAGCGAGACCTCGAGCCTGTCCTTCTTGCCGTCGGGCGTCGTCCCGCCGGCCGTGTCGGTCGCCGCCTTCCAGACGTCCTGCGGGATCGGATGCCGGATGAACTTGCCGCCGGTCGTCGTCAGGATCGCCGGACGGCCGAAGGTGCCGGTCCATGAGAACGACCCGCTCGTCGTCTTCAGCGTGATGCGGACGGCGTCGGCGTCGTCGAGCGTCCAGTCCCACATGAGAAGAGGCGCCAGCATCCCTCGCGGGAACACGGTCTCTGCGTACGGGTAGAGGAGCGAGAGCTTCTCCCCCGAGCCGTTCGACGTCGGTGCGCCGAGCGCGGCCTTCGTCGGCGCGTCCGTCACGGGACCACCGAGGCCTTCGCCGCCGACGCCGCCGATCCCGCCGCCAGCGGTGAGCGAGTCGGCATCGGGCGCGACCTGCCCCGCTTGCGCGGGGGTGGCGCCGTCCTGTTCGCTGACGATCTTGACGAGCACCTGACGCTTGACCGAGCGATCGCCGGCGCGCGCGACGATCTCGACGAGGCCACCGGCACGTCCGGTCGGCGTGAACGTCGTGCTCGGCGCAGGACCACCGGCGACGGAGCCGACGTCGCCGCGATCGATGTCCCAGCCGACGTTGACGGGCGCGCCGTTGCTCGTCGCCGTGAAGGTCACCGTCGGCGTCTGCTGTCCGAATGGAACGGTGATCGTCTGCAGGCCGCTCGGCTGCACGTCGAGCGTCTGCGTCGTTCCGCCCTCGGTCGGATCGCCGGGGAACGCCGGCGGCCCTTCGATCGGGGGCGGAGTGTCGTCCGAGGCGGTGACGTCGCTCCCGCACGCTCCCAGAAGACCAGACAGCAGGCAGGCGAGACCAAGCCCCAATCCCCAGCCGACGTGGCGAATGCGCATCGTGAATCAGATTAGCTCGGCTCATCGAGCGCGGCGGACAATGTGCTGACCATTTCGGCAAGATTGGGGAAGACGTGCTGGTCGGTGATGGTGTGCAGGACGGCGACGTCCCTTCGTGAGTGCGGGCTCGGGGGTCGGCCTTCCCGGGGATGGAGCCCCTGCCGCAACCAGGCCGGGCGAGCCTCTTCGCCGTAGTTGCCGAGTTAACGAAACCAGGCAACTACCCCGCGGAGCTCCACCCGGCCACCCGGCATCACGGCCGCCCGGCACCTCGGCACCCGGCCACCCGGCCACCCGGCCACCGGCATCACGGCCGCCCGGCACCTCGGCACCCGGTGACCCGTGTTGCGCCGCCTTCGCGGTCAGTTGCGGAGGTAACGAACCCAGGCAACTGCCCCGCCGAGGGCCGCCCGCCCACTCAGGAGAGTGCGAAGAGCTCGCTTTCCATCCGGATGAACAGCGCCTTGGCTTCGGCCGGATCGGGCAGCCCGAGGAGAGGCGAGGTGAACGAGCGCTCGAGCGCGGCGCGGAGCTCGATCGCCGCGTCGCTTCGTGCGCGTCGTGTCTTCGCGCGCGCGGCGTCGTCCAGGACCCCGTCCAGCCATTCGGCGACGTCCCACGCGAGCGCGGCGTGTTCGGTCTCATCACGGGCGATGGTGCTCATCTCCTCGCGGACGGCCGGGTCGAGCGCGCGCGTGGCTTGCACGGTCGCGACGAGGGCGCCGAACGTCTCGCGGACGCACCCTTCGCGTGCGTTCTCTTCCGCGATCGCGTCGAGCGAGCGCACCTGAAGCTCGCCGACGCGCGATGACTTCACGTCACCGCCGAAGCGCTTCGCGAGAAGGCGCGTCGAGCGCGCATGACGGATCTCGTCCTTCGCCGCGGCCTTCGCACGGACAACGAGATCATCCGGCGCGCCATGGGCGCGTAGCTCGCGGGCGAGACGACGGAACGCGAGGACGGACGCCGCCTCGAGCTCAGCGGCCGTCGCGAGGTAGTCGCCCACCGAGCTCGTCGACGTAGACGCGACGTAGCCCTCCGGCCGTCGTCCCACGGCGCAATTGGAGCTGCCGTTCTCCTCGACCTCCGTCTCGACGAGCGTCGTCGTTCCGTCGCGCGCGACGCGAACGATGTGGTCATCGCGATGGGTGCCTTTGCCGCACGCGTAGCCCGTGGAGGTGTAGAGCTCGAAGCCGTCCCCGCTCGGCCGTACGTTCGGTCCCCCACACTGCACGCGGTGCTCGGTGAACTGCTGGAGGAGCAGCGCGCCGTCTTTCGGGTTCTCGAACGGCGCGAGGAAAGCCCGGAGCTCCTCGCTCGACACGATCGCGCCGACCTCGTCGCCGCGCGTGTAGGCGAGGTAGCGCCCGTCGAAATGGTCGATCGCTTTCAACGAGCGCACGTTCGACGGCGACAGGCTTGCGAGAGCCGTCTGGCACTTGGCCTTGTCCGTCGCGGTGGCGCACGCCACGCCTCGTTCCTCGATCACCCTGAACGCCGTCTCGCCGCTCGCGGCGCCGGTCGACCGGATCACGAGGTGGTCGACCGGGATCGCCGGCGTCACTCCGGCGAGCTCACCGCCCTGACAGGCATCCGTCTCGAAGTCGTCGGCCTCGATGGCGTCGCACGCCGCCAACGTCGTGGCCGATGCGGTCCCGGCAAGACCGAGGAACAAGACACGAAGGCGATGGGCGTACGCGGAACGAGCCATTGCGTCCATGGTAGACGAACTACCCGTTTCGATGGAGCGAGGTCAGAGCGAACGCGCGATCAGCTCTTTCATGATCTCGTTCGTGCCTGCGTAGATGCGCTGGACGCGCGCGTCGGCGAACAGATGCGCGATCGGGTAGTCGAGCACGTAGCCGTAGCCGCCGAAGAGCTGGAGGCAGTCATCGATGACCTTGCACTGCAGATCCGTGCACCAGCTCTTGGCCATCGAGGCCGTGACCGTGTCGAGCTTGCCGACGATCTGCTCCTCGATGCACTTGTCGACGAACGTGCGCGCGACCGTGGCCTGCGTCTTGGCGTCGGCGAGCACGAAGCGCGTGTTCTGGAATTCGATGAGCGCCTTGCCGAACGCCTTTCGCTCCTTCACGTAGTCGACGGTGAGCTGGATGGCGCGCTCGGTGAACGCGACGGCCGAGAGGGCGACGATGAGGCGCTCGTACGGGAGCTCGGTCATGAGCTGGCCGAACCCCCGGCCGACCTCGCCGCCGACGACGTTCTTGGCGGGGACGCGGACGTCCTCGAAGAACAGCTCGCAGGTGTCCTGCCCCTTCTGGCCGATCTTCTTGAGGACCTTGCCGACCTTGTAGCCCGGCGCGTTCTGCGTCTCGACGAGCAGGAGCGAGATGCCCTTCGCGCCCGGCTCGTCGCCCGTGCGCGCGACGACGAGCAGCAGATCCGCGAGCGAGCCGTTCGAGATGAACGTCTTGCTGCCGTTGATGACGAATTCGTCGCCCTCGCGCCGCGCCGTCGTCCGGATCCCCTGGAGGTCCGAGCCGGCGCCCGGCTCCGACATGGCGATGGCGCCGACGAGCTCGCCCGACGCCATCCGCGGGAGATAGTGCTTCTTCTGCTCCTCCGTCCCCTGATGAAGGATGTAGTTCGCAAGGATCGCGTGGACGGCGATGTTGAACGCGGAGTCTCCCGCGTACGCGAGCTCCTGGAACACGACCGCCTGGTGCGCGAAGGTTCCGCCGGAGCCGCCGTATTCGTCGGGGATGTCGGCGCAGAGGATGCCGAGCGCGCCGCCCTTGTTCCACAGCTCACGGTCGACCCGCTGTTGCTCGGCCCAGCGCTCCTGATGAGGAACGACCTCCGCCTGCACGAAGCGACGGACCTGGTCGCGGAAGGAAACGAGGTCGGGGGTCATCCAGCTCGACGTCCACATGGCGTTGATCTCCTGGCCGCGATGCTACCTCGGTTGCGCGGGGGGCGAGCAATGGGCCGTCGGATGCGAAAAGCAGGGCCGGGCTACCCGAGCTTGCTCAGCGGGCCAGGTTGCACGTGATCTCCGCCGTTGCCCAGGCGGGTACTGCTCCGCCGATGAAGCGGATCCACGTTCCCGCCAGCCGAGGATCCGTCTCTTCTCGGATGCACCATCCGCTCGCGCAACCCGGGCACGCCGAGCCGCGATCGCGGCAGCGCGAGCCGTCGTCCTCGCCGGTGAGCATCATGACGTCGCAGGTGAGAGAGGCATCCTCGGGCGACGAGCCGACCGCGACGGGGCCGGACCATCCACGCCTCGGGTCGCAGCGAGTCTCGACCGCGGCGTCGTTGGACCAGACGTGGACGCGTACGCGGCACGCGGGGGTTCCGTCGTCTCGGAGCGCGACCGGGCCCGAGATCCTGCGCAGGCCGGAGTCGCGCCGGCCGATGTCCAGGCGTCGCACGCCGCAACCGGTGAAGTCGGTGACGACTTGCTTCCGCAGCCACTCCACGAGGCGCCAACCTTCGACACCGGCAGCGCAGCGCTGCTCGTCCTGCTCATTCTCGCGCTCGTCCTCGCGCTCGTCCTCCGTGACGGGAAGGATGGAGAGCATCCGAGGGTGATCGGCGGCTTCGAGGCTCTTCTCGCGCTCGGCAAGAGCCGTCGGATCGTCGTGGCTCGTCGCGAGCACGACAGTGCGCTGATGACCGGGCAAGGGCGGCGTCAGCGCGAGCGCGAGGCGAAGCGTGTCGAGCGCACGCGCGGGCTCGACGTCCGGTGATGGCGCGTCGGCGAGCGCATCCGCGACCCCGCGGACGAAGGCAGCGGCTCCGCGATCGCTGGCTTGCTCCTCGCGCCATCGGAGGCGTGCATCCTCCTCCGTCGAACGGATCGTCCGTCCCCCGATCCACATGATGCGCGCTTCGATGTCGACCGGAGCCCAGCGCGCCGGCGGAGAGCTCGAATCCGAGCCGAGCTCCGCAGCCGTCTGCTCGACCGCTCGCAGGAGGCGGTCGCGGACATGTGCTGCTTCGGTCGTCGTGCTCCCGTCCACGATCAAGATGAGGCGCGTCGGCGGGACGTCCTCGAACCGCGCTTCGGTCACGAGCTGACGCAGGGACCCGCCGTGCGTCGTCTCGATGGGCTCCGCCGAGCATGCGCCGAGAGGAGCGAACGCGAGGAGGAGCCTGGAGGCCGCGAGCCAGCGCACGCGCACGCGCCTGCACGCCGTGGACCACGCTCGCGGGCAGCCGGCGCGCGCGATCGCGCGCTCGATCGCCCGATTCGCCGTCCGTTGCGACGGCTAGGCTGCCAACGGCGAGGCGCATCGACAACGGCGTTGGCGATCGCGCCGCCTGAACCAGCACCCACCTGATGGGCGCCCACGCGTCGGCGCGCAAGCGCTCGAGCCCCGCCGCTCGACGGCACGGGGGCACCGCGGCACGCGCGATGTCATTTTGCTGACGATGTGGCGCATGCTACGCACACGGATGCTTCGCTTTCGCTCGGCGCCGGCCGTGGCTGCCGCGCTGGCTGTCTCGAACAGCGCGTGTGGGACGTCGATCCTGGCGTCGTATCCGCTGGAGACCCCCTTTCTCCGTGCTCACAACAACGCCCCGGTGGCGTCGGTCCGGGTAGCGCCACCCCAGACGAGCGCGCGTTATACACTGACGAGCGGACCGCTCCGCGTCGTCTGCCAGACCGAGACCGCCGGTGCGCGCTATCTGCAGACGCGAGAAGCGACGTTCGACGGAGCCCAGCGGCTGCTCGTCGTGTTCATGGCCCTGGCCGAGACCGCCATCGCAGCGCAGTTCCTCTGGAGGCCCGCCGTCGAGCACGGCGACGCCGGCTACTGGGTCGGCGCGAGCGCGCTGCAGGCGGATGCGCTCTTCGCGGGAGCCTTCGCGATCTTGGCGCCGTCGCGCTCGACGATCTCGCAAGGCTACGCGCAGGATCCGCCGCAGCGTTCGGGCACGTGTCCACCGGGCATCGTCGTGAACACCGGCGGCCGATCGTTGCCCGTCGACCCGTGGGGACGTCTTCCTCCGGGCTCGGGCTCGGCAGGCGTAGCGCTCGACTGGGGCGCTTCGATCTCGGTTGGCGGACGGATCTCGACCTGGACGCCGACGCCTGCGGATCGATGCGCGCTGGCGCAGGAGAGCCAGCACCCCTACGCGATGTCGATCTGCGGGCAGGCCCCGCCCGGACGACCGCCTCCGCCTCCGCCGCCCTCGCCGGGCTGGCCGAGCGGCACGCAGTGGAATGGGAGCGTGAGCTTCCCATGAGCCCTACGGGGCCATCGAGTCGGCGGAGATGCAGAGCAGGGCTCGGTCCGGCGCATCGGGCGAGGAGGGGATCGACCTCCGACAACGAAGGTTCATAGCCCTATCGGCACCACCGTGCCGCGATTCTCAGCGAGCGCGCCTCGCGAGAGCGCGCCACTTCGAGACGGTGCTAGAGTCGATGTCGACCCATGAGCGGACTGGCGATCGTGCTGCGTCTTTCTCTCCTGATCATCGTCATCGCATTCACGGGAGGATGCGATTCGGGCGTTCCTGAGCATTCGACTTATTGGATGGACGTCACGATGCAAACATCGACGGAAGTGCCTGTGATGGTGCTTCGAGCGGATGGTTCGTTCCTGCTCGCGGATCCGGCCTCTTCCGAAGGACGAATCGATGACGTGCGGCTCGCTCGGCTCCGGGAGTTGTTCACCGAAGAACGCATTGCGATCTATCGAGAGGATGTCCTCGGCACCGACGGGAGCCTTCCGGACGCGACCGACCGAGCACCGCGCTTCCGAGTCGTGATCCGAGCCGAAGTAGGCGTGGACGACGGTCAGAAGCGATTCGACTCGCAAAGGCTGGAGGGGTACTTCCGAGAGCCCGAGGCGACCCGCACGGAGACGCGTGAGATGCTCGCCGAGCTGGCTGCGCTGTTCCGAGATGCCCGCTGACGGCGAGAGGCGGAGACCGGAGAGCGGAGAGCGGTGACCCCGCCGCACGGGGCGCGCTTCGCGCGCGGCCCGAGCTCCGAGTCACTCCTCGCGGAAGCGCAGGAAGCTCCAGCCGAGATCGACGTCCAGCGTGTAGCGCGTTGGCTTGGACACGGCGATCCCGTCCTGCACCGTCGTCCACGGGCCCGACGCGTCCTCGGCGCCCTCGAGCACGTACCTCTTCTTCGCGACGAGCTCGGTCGTCTCGATGGTCGCCACGTCGTCGTGGACCGTCAGGCGCGAGCCGAAAGGACGCGCGAGCGGCTCGCCGACGAAGACGCCCTGTCCCGGCCACGCGACCGACGCCCATGCCGCCTCGAGCACCGTCGCGCCGCGGAAGTAGACGTCCGTGAGGACCCGCGCGTCGGGGAACTTCTGCCGATGGTTGCACGGCTCGACGACGGTGCCGTAGCTGGCCGTGACGCCGGCCTCGAGCCAGCAGAGGACGTTCATCTGGCCGTCCAGGGAGCACGTCGAGGTGAACGATCCTGCGAACGACGTGAGGTGATCGGCGAACGCGCCCGGACGATACGTGTTCGTCGCGATGTCGGGGATGCGCTCGCGTCCCGTCATGTAGAGGAGCACGTCGGAAGCGCCGACGACATCGGACGCGCCGCCGGTGGTCTCGTCGATGTATTCCGTCTCGAGCGCGCTGGCGGTGAACGTCTTGGTCACTGCCTGGAATTGTTCGTAGCGTGGCCCGCTCCTCGGGACGTCGGTAGTGCGGACGAAATAGGCCTTTCCAGGAGGGAAGGTGCCGTCCGAAGCGACTCCGCGAGCGATGAGCTTCTGCGCTTCCGCGGTGGAGGACGCCGCGAGCATCATCGACGGACGGATGCCGTGTTTGGTGAACGCTCGCGATGCGGGCTTATCGTAGAGCGGGCTCGCGACGCCTCGCTCGCACGCGACGCAGTACTTCGCGTCATAGCCGAACGTGAACGCCGCGGTGATCGACTGGCAGCCCTCGACGACCGACGGCTGCGTGAACGTCAGCGCGAGGGCCTGTACCGACGCGGGCAGCGCGGCGTCGACTTGCGCCTTCCACTGCTGGAAGGTCTTCGCGGACACGTCCTTCGCCGGTGCTCCGAGCGCGAGCCGGACCACGTTTGCGGAGGGGATCTGGCGCGCCTCGATGTACGCCGCGCCGACCGCCACGGACTGAGGGTCGTCCGTGTTGATGATCAGCCCGAGCTCGGCGGCGGTCAGCGGCTCCTCGAGCGGAAGGAGTGTGGACTGCTGCGCGCCGGCGTCGGTGCCCGGAGCACCGCCGTCCTCGGCGGCGTCGCTCCTGGGCGAGGAGCCGCCTTCGTTCGAAGCGCAGCTCGCGATGATCCCGAGGCTCGACGCGAGCGCGACGGCCGGTGCAAGAAGGGCAGGTCTCATGGCGTCTCGATGGATGGGGCCATCGACTGATGCCGAGTCGACGCGACCGATGTCACGAAAACGTGCGGGGAGGTGAAACGACCGCGCGAGGCAGCGCCGAGGTCGGCTTTCCCGGGCTCGATGGCTCCGCCTCCTCTTCCTCTTCCTCTTCCTCTTCCTCTTCCTCTTCCTCTTCCTCTTCCTCTTCCTCTCTCGATTCCGACGCAGGGCCCTCGATGCTCGATCCGCAGCCGGTGCGTCATCACGAGCGAGCGGTCGTGGCGATTCAGGGACGCATCTCTTTCCAACCGGACCGATCCAGCGGGCGGCAGCTCCGGGGCTGCCCGAGCGTGGATCGATCTCGCCGCTGCAGACCTCGGGGCTGCGTTTCGGTCGACGGATCTCGATCTTGCAGACGTCCAGGTTCCTTTTCCGTCGATCGATCCAGTTCTTGCAGACCTCCGGGTTGCTCCGGGCTGGATCGATCGACGTTTTCGCGGACTTGGGGCTACTCCGCCGGTGCCACGTCCGGGGTCGGGGAGGGCGCTCCATCCACGGGGCTGGCAGCGCCGCCGCGCCTCGTCGGCCATGTGGAGATCGGCCGCAGCAGCGTCTCGGCCAGCGCTTCGGTCGAGGAGTCCTTGCGCGTGACGGAGGCGACGATCTGCGCCGCGTACACGCGGATGTCGTCGAGCACGACGTCGCGCGCCTCGCGGATCTGCGGCACGGCCGGCGGCGCGTCCTTCGCCTTCGTCACGCCGAGCGCCTTGCCGTATGCCTCGTGCGCCCGCCGAAGGCTTGCGAGGAACGGCGCGCCTCCGAGCCGATCGAACGTGCTCTCGTGCTTCTCGGCGACGATGATCTCGAGCCGCTGCCCGGATGCCGCCCACTCGGCATTGAAGTTCTTGGTGAGGAACGACAGCCCGTCCGGAAAGAGGCGCTGGCGGAGTGACGCCGCCTCCTCGGCGAGCTCCGTCCCGTCGAGCGCGGCCCACGCCGAGAGGAAGCGGTCGATCGCCGACCACACGCGATCGAGCTGGATGTCGGCTTCGCGCGCGGCGGACTTGTCCTCCGCGAGCTGCCCGCGCTTCGTGAGCTCGGCGGAGAGCTGTTGAAGGCTCGTCCTCACATCGTCGAGCGCAGCGCGCGCGTTGCCGGGCAGGGCGCCGGCCGACTCCGCCGTGGTGATCAGCTTGGTGGCGAGCGTCACCGTCTCTTCAGCGGTGAGCGAGGGGAGCTGGATGAGCCCCTGTGCCGTCAGCGTACGTGCCATGAAATCCCCCTGTTCGATCCGAGTCGATCGCCGGAGGACGACGCACACCACGCACGCCACCCCCCGGTGCGAGGGGAGGAGGCTCGCACGCGGGCTCGCGGTGGGTCAACGGACGACCGACCTCTTCGGTCAGCCGACGCGCATGGCGGCGGCGGACGCGACGCCGACACCGTCGATCTTCGCGCCGGGCTCGAGCGACGGGATCTTGCGGGCGACGAAGACCTCGTGGAGGCTCGTCTTGTCGCTGTGCGCGCAGAACACGATCGGCGCGAGCGACAGCGGCGGCGCGTCGTCGCGGAGGAGGTAGCACCACTGCTCCTTCATTTCGCCGCTCACCTGCACGTCGAGGACCTTGAACAGGTCCACTGCCGACAGGGGCATGTAGAGTCTTGCTCGACGTCGTCAGGCGAACACGTCGTCGACCCGAACGGCGACGTCGGCGAACGCTGCCACGTGAATCGTCTCACCGGCGCCATGGCGGGTCGTCAGGCGGTAGCCGTCGGCCGACGGATCTCGGTAGACCTCGATGCGGCCGTTCGCGACGTCGACGAGCCAGTACTCGGTGAACCCGGACCGGGCGTAGAGGGGGCCCTTGACGAGCCTGTCCTTGTTGGCCGACGACACCGCGACCTCGATCACGAGATGGGCGCGGTCGGGATGAACGCTCCGATAGTCACCGAGCGGCACGACCGCGAGATCCGACTCCGGCTCGGACTCGTCGGTCGCGATGAGCGGGGATTGAACGCGAACGAGCGCGCGCCCCACGAGCGACGGTACGAGCAGCATCGTCAGCTGCCCGATCGGGCTCGTATGGCCAGGGTCCTGCGGGCTCATCGCGACGAGCGTACCGTAGAGGAGCTCGACGCGTTCCTGGTCGAACGCCCCCATCGCGACGAGGCGCTCGTACTCCGATCGCTTCAGCGGGCGGGGCTTCTCCGGAAGGATGAGGCTCGGCTCCAGCACACGAGGACTTTAGCACGCTCCCGGTGCACGGCGCCGTGGCGGTCGTGCACCGGAGCTTCGACTTCGGTGCGCGGTCGCTCGACGCAGCTCGTCTTCGCGAGACCTCGGGCGCCACCGTCATCGTCGGAGCGCAGCGCACCACCGCGGCTCTCGCCGCGCCGGAGGATGGATCACGTGCCCCCACGGCAATCGCGAAACGACCTGTTTCACTTGCTGGTCGAGGTCGCGGAGCGTCGCCGCGCCTCTCCTCTCCTGGCCCTCGCCGTCGCCCGGCGGTCACTTGATGTCGAGCGGTGTCTTCACGAGCCTTCGCTGGGCCATGCCGCCGGGGTAGGCGTAGCTCGCGAACGCGTCCCATCCCCAGAGCGTCGCCGTGAACGGGCCGTTGCTTCGCATGCGCTGCAGGCCGCTTCGGCAGGCGCTCGCGCCGAAGGTGTCGCCGGGACCGTGCTCGCGCGACAGGTCGACTCGGACCCATTCGTATTCGCCCCGCGTGCCGATCGGGCGGAAGCCGGTGAGGTTGCCGGCGCACTCGAGCCAGACGTCCTCGAAGCGACCGCCGGACTTCGCGCGGATGACGACGAGCGACGTCTCGGCGTACGTCGGATCTGCGTAGAAGCTGTACGAGCTCATGTACTGCCCCGCAGGGACGACGTTCACGAACTCGGGATCGCCGCGACCGCCGTAGGAGCCGTACGAGGTGTCTCCTCCGCCTGCGGCGTCTCCGCCGCTCATGTACGCGGCGAGGTAGATCGGATGATCGACATCCTGCGTGCGCACGACGAACGCGTCGCCGGTGCCCGCCTTGAACGTGAACATCTCGCCGGCGTTCATCGTGACCGGCGCGCCGGGCGGCACGGCCGGATCGTAGTCGAGGCGTGTGCCGTCGCGCGCCGCGACGATGCGATACGGCATCGGCTCGTGCTCGTTGCCGAGGCGTGGGCGATAGCCGGCGGCGACGTACTCCGATCCCCATCGCTCGAACGGCGGGATCTCTTGCGCGAGCGTGTCACACGCGCCGCCGCTCGACGGGATGTCGGCGCACGCATGGCCGCCGACGATGCTCGTCGGCTTGGTCGAGGTCACGACGCTGCCGGTGAGCTCGTCGGCCTGCACGATCTGCAGGTGCTGGCCCTTGGCGAGACGGAACGTCGACGGGCTCCCCGCCCGCGAGCCCTTCAGGCCGACGCCATCCTGCAGGTCGCGCTTCGGGAAGATCGTGACCTCGGTGTCGTCCTCGGACGCGACGATCTGGGCGCCCGGGGCGCCGTCGTCGCCGAGCTCCCAGCCGTTGACGACGATGTGCTCCTGCGCCCAGCTCCTGACCGGGAAGAGCAGCGTCGCGGCCGGGTGGTAGCTCGGCGCGCCTCCGAACGGATAGATCGCGGAGATGCCGACGGGCACGTTCGTCACGAGATGGAAGGACGTGCCGAAGCCGGTGCCGCGCGGGACGGGATCCACGAACGTCGGAGTGACGACGCCGTCCGGGCACGCGACGTAGCCGAGCTCGACGGGGGGATGCGGCTCCTCCGGATCGCGTTCGGAGACGAAGAGGATCGCGCTCTCACCCGGCGGGATGGGGCCCTCGTGCGGGATGAGCGTCGCGTCGCCTGGGTTCGTGCGGAACATCGCCTTCGAGACGTCGAGCGGTTTGCCTTCGAGCTCGAACGAGACCTCGGCTGGCGCCGTGGACGTGTTGACGATGAACGCCGCGTAACACCCCTGCGGCGCCACCTTCGAGAAGCGGGGCGGCTGGAAGTAGAACTCGCAGCCGTTCGAGCTTCGCTCGGCAGCCGCCGCCTCGCATGGCTCCTGGCACGCGCCTGCGCCGCATGCCGTATCGAGTGGGCATTCGGTGACGACCTCGCCCGTGCAGGATCGGATGACCGCGCGCCGATCGAGCGAGCACTGGAGCAGGCATTCCGAGGCGTCGTCGCCGGCCGATGCGTCCGGGAAAGACGGCGGGGGAACGAACTCCGGCCGGTCGGCGCCGCAGGCCACCCCGAGCGCGAGCACCGAGGCCGTTGCGATGCAGAACGTCAGCGAGCGCTTCATGGCAACACCACCTCCTGCGGGACGAGGCTCGGCACCTTCGACTTCCCCGTGCCGAGCTGGCCGTACGCGTTGCTCCCCCAGCAATGGATCTTGCCGTTGGTCGCGAGCGCGCAGGTCGCGTCAGGTGTCGTCCGTACGTCCGCGGTCGGCCCCGGAAGATCGATCTTCACCGCTGCATCGGCATACGTGGTCGTCCCATTGCCGACCTGACCGGCCGCGTTGTGCCCCCAGCAATAGAGCGCGCCGGACGCTGCGCTCCCGCACCAGCGTTGCGGCTGGATGACCGGCACGCCGAGGTCCTCGCCGATGATCGTGCGCGTCGTCGCGATGCGGAGCAGTGGCTCCGGCGCCACGATGGGCTCCGGCAGCGCGCGATCGACGTTCGGGCCCGACGGTAGCTGGAATCCGCCGCCGGACTTGCGGGGGAGCGCCACTCCCCAGCACCAGCCTTGGCCGTGCGCGACGGCGCATGCGTTGTCGAGCGCCACATCCATGTTCGAGACTCCCTCGAGCGCGATCGGTTGCGGATACGGATCCGGGAACATCGGCGACGTCCGCGCGAGCGGCGGGTTTGCTCCCCAGCTCACCGTCGTTCCGTCTTCGCGTACGGCGAACGACGCGTTCGCGACGACGAGATCTCGTACGGGCGCGCCTGCGGGCATCGCCACGAGCGTCGGTCCGAGGAACGTGTACCAGGGCGACACGTTCGAGGGCGCGATCTGCCCTGCGCGGTTGGCACCCCAGCAGAGCACGCCTTCGTCCACGGCGGCGCAGGTGGTCGCGACGCCCGTGCTCACGGCCTTCGCGCGTGGGATCGGCAGCTTCACCGGCGTGCGCTCGGTGGTGGGATACGGCGAGTCGTCCCTGAGAAATGGACCGGTGCCCCAGCAGAACGCCTCGCCGTTCGCGTCGAGCGCGCACGTGTGGTCGAGCGCGACGACGTCGGCGAGACCGACGACCCGCGCGGGCGTCGCGTCGTCCGCAGGGCCGGCGTCGTCGCCGCGGCCGAGCTGCCCCGCGCCGTTCGCGCCCCAGCACGCCACCGTGCCGTCGTCGAGCAGCGCGCAGAAGCCTTCCGCGCGATCCGCGTCGCTCGCGCCGAGCGTCGTGACGAGCGCGACGGCGCATGGTTGCCCGTCACACACGACGGGCAATGGCGCAGCGTCGAACGGCGCTGCGTCGCGCGGTCGGTTCGCGTCCGTGCCGGCGTCGAGGTCGGTGTCGCCCGGCACGGCGTCGGCGCCCGCGTCGAGCGAGACGTCCCCCGCGGGTGCTTCGTCTCCACTCGAGCAGCTCCATGCTGCCGCCGAGAGGGCGCAGCCGGCAGCGATCACGCGAGCGCGACCTTCAAGGATTCGTCTTGTGAAGCGCATGCCGTACTCCGACCGCCCAGAGGTTGGTGTTCGAGGTGCCCCGAACGCGGTACATCGCCCTTCCGAGCGGGCCGCTGCCCAGCGCGATGGAGGAGATCGCGAAGGCGCCGCCGTCCCAGACGTTCGTGCCATGCAGCACGAGCTTCGAGCCGGTCACCCAGACCTCGTCGTCGTGCAGAGCCCAGATCGAGTCGACGCCGTCCGGGGCAACGTCGGGCGATACCGATGTGGTCTTCACCTCGTACGTGTCGCCCGCGCGTGTGATGTGCACGACGTCACGTCCGCCGACCAGGCCGAGCACGCCGTCCGGTGCGACGGTATGGAGATCGCCGAGCCATGCGTCGGCGCCGAGGAGGAGGCGCGCGTCGCGTTCGGTGCATCCGAAGTCGCCGGCGACGCCGTCTGCGATGCGCGTCGCGCTCTCTGCCGTCAGGCGCACGAGGATCGGACACCACGCCGTGAACGTCCCGCCGCGTGCCCCGGCGATCCAGAGGTCCCCGTCGGCGCCGCTTGCGATGCCGAGGAGCGAGAGGTGCTCGTCCTCGGAGTCCGGATCGTCCGCGACGTAAGCAACGCTCCAGCCCGGCGCGCCTTCGCCCGTGCTCGACCAGCGGAACAGGCTGTTCGCGTACCAAGCGTAGACGGCGCCGCTGCTCGTTCCTTTCACACCGAGCGCGGGGAACGAGGCGCTGTTGTGCATCACTCGTCCGTGGTCGTGCCCCGGAGCGTGATCGGCCGTGGGATCGGGGAGGCGGTAGCGCGTCCACGACCAGCTCGTCGCGGGCGCAACCGGTCGCGTGCCGCGATAGATGAAGCCCGGCGCTACGGCGTAGTACACGACGCTTCCGTCGGCGGTCCACACGTTGCCTGCATACGCGCCGAGTCCCGGCTCGTTCTGCGTCCCGTCGTCGATGTACGACCATGCGGAAGGCGCATCGTCCCACTCGAGGACCTTCACGCCGAGCCTCGCGCTCTCCGCGATCGCGTACGCGCGGCCGGCGAGCGGCCAGACGTCTTTCAGCACGAGATCCGCATCGGGCAGCGCCGTCGCGCACCAGCCCGCAGCGCTGCAGCGGGGGCCGCTCGGGGACCCGTCCGCGTCCGCGTCGTCGACTCGCGAATCGTCGTCGCCCGCATCGAGCACCACCGTGACTTGCGCGTCGGGCGCGAGCGTCTCGCTCGCCTCCTCGTTCGACGATGCACACGCGACCGCAGCAGCGCCGAACGCGAAGGCTGCAGGGACGAAGACGAAGGAGAGAACGCGCTTCATGGCTTGCCTCCGAGCGAGAGGACGATGCCCTGGCCGCCGATCCAGACGTGGCCGGGTAGCGGTGACCACACGGTCGTCAGCTCGGGTCGCCGCGATCCGAGCGACGCGATGGGGACGCGCGTCCAGTGGGTCCCGTCGTAGTGAAGGACGACCCCAGCCGCGCCGACGGCCCAGACGTCGTTCGCCGACCTGCCCCAGACCGCGTTCAGATCTTCGTTCGTCGGCACGTCTTCGACGACGTCCCAGCGCACGCCTTCGCCGCGGTAGTGCCGGATCGTCCCCTGCGCGCCGACCGCCCACGCCTCCGAGGCCGACGCAGCCCACACGCCCCGGAGCGCGGAGAAGGTCTGGCTGTCGAACGGCGTCACCTCGGGGGTCGCGCTCTCGGCATTCGTGATGCGTACGATCGCGCCGAACATGCCGACCGCCCAGACGTCGTCACGGCTCGCGCCGTGCACGCTCGTCATCTGACTGCACGGGATCGCGCCGCACACGTCGCTCGACACGACGCTGCCGACCTCGAACGTGCCGGTATCCTCGGCCACGTGCAGGCGCCAGAGGCCGCTCGAGAAGCCAGGCGCGAGCGCGACCATCGCGCACCAGAGCCACTCGCCGTCGGGCGCGGCCCATGCGGACGCGAACCTGACGAGGAACGACGAGTAGTCCGGCGGCGTCGTGGGGGCGCCGTACGAGGACCATCCTCCGGGCGAAGGCGCGCCCGCGTCGATGTCGGTGAGCCCGCGCGTATGAAGCGCATCGAGCGAGCCGAACGCGACCTCCGCGGAATCGCGGAGCCAGAGCGCGAGCAGCGTCTGGCGCGTTCCCGAGTCGGAGCGCGACCAACGCGTCCCGTCGAAGTGCGCGACGGCGCCGAGCGCGCCCACGGCCCACACGTCCGTGGCCGAACGGCCGCGAACCACGTTGATCTGCGTCCGCTCGTCGAGCGCGCCCCCGATCGTGTCCGGCGCGAACGGACCGTTCGGGCAGAGCACTTCTTCGGTGCATTCCTCCGGGAAGTACGCGCAGTCGGCGCACGGCCCCGCGTCGATCTCGGCGTCCGGCGCATCCGGCGCCGCGTCTTGCTCGGTCACGACGGCGACGTTCGACGCGTCGGGCTGCACGAGAGGCGTCGCCGCGTCGGTCGCGCACGCGCCGAGCAGCGCCGCTGTCGACACGCACGCGGCTCCGCCTGCGAGAAGATATCGAACTTTGCGGCTCATCGTGCCTCCACCGGACCGGCGTCCTGCTCGCAAGGCTCGACGACGCACTGGCCGCCGACACATGCCTGACCCGCGATGGCGTCGCAGGTGATCCCGCAGCCACCGCAGTTGCGCGGATCGCTGTTCGTGTCGACCTCGCAGTCGTCGGCGGTGTTGCCGTTGCAGTCGGCACGTCCGAGCGGGCAGCGGAGGCTGCACGTGCCGAACGAGCAGACCGGGATTGTGTTCGTCGCGAAGATGTCGGCGCAACGGAAGCCGCATGCGCCGCAGTTCTGGGGATCGGCCGCGAAGTCGACACATTCCCCGGCGCAGATGCCTTCGTAGCAGCCGTACTCGCAGAACGTCTGCCCCGCGGGGCACGCGCACATGGCTCGACCGCTCGCATCCGCCTTGCACTCGGTGCCAGCAGGGCAGACATTGCCGCACGCGCCGCAGCTCTCGTTCGAGAACAGGAACGTCTCGCAGCCGTCTTCCATGTTCGTGTTGCAGTCGGCGTAGTTGAGGTTGCATTTGAGCTGCCCGCATTCGTCGTTGCGGCAGCCGTAATACGTATTCGTCTTCGTCGGGGCGCCGCCGCCGGTCGGGTCGCAGGCGTTGTCACACGCTCCGCAGTGATTGTCGTCGTCGTGGACGTCGACGCAGAACAGCGGCCAGGCCGAGGCGCAATACGTTTGCCCCTTGTCGCAGCCGCACCTCGGCTGGGCCCCCATGATCGTGGGGTTCAGGCATGGCCGCTCCGGGTCCGTGCATGCGTCTCCACATGCGGCGCAGTTCTCGTTCGTCCCCGTACCGGTCTCGCAGCCGTTGTCCGGTATTCCGTCGCAGTCGAGCGTCGTCGGGTATTTGTTGCACGACATCACGCACTGTCCGTCGACACATTCGTACGACTCGCGCAACGTATTGGCGGGACACGCTGCCCCGCATGCTCCGCAGTTGTCGCGATCGACGTTCAGGTTCACGTCGCACGGGAATCGCGACGTCGGACACGTCGTGTGCCCAGCAGGGCACCTGTTCGACGGGCAATAGGAGAGCAGCTCGCTGCTCGCATCGACGGTCCCCGCTTCCGCGGTCGCCGCGAGCTCGGGTGTGTCGTTCCCTTCAGGGTCGAATCCTTCTCCGAGCACGCGCTCACCGCGCGAGCAGCTCGCGGCCGCCAGCAGCAGCGCGATGCCGCCGAAAGCGACGCGTCCCATCGACTTACGTTCCTTCATGGCCGCGCCTCCTTCGGCTCGAGCCCGCGGAGCAGCGTCTCCACACGACGGCTGTAGAGCTCCGCGGGGTGCGTGCTCAGGAATGCCTTACCGAGCTTCTGCGCGCCTTCGACATCACCGGCCTTCGCGAGCGCGGAGACGCGCAGCACAGTCGCCTCCTCTTTGAACGCCTGCTGCGCGTAGCGTCGGTCGTAGTCGTCGAGCACGGCCAGCGCTGCACGCGGGTCGCCTCGACGGATCCGCGTGCGCGCATCGTCGATGAATGCCATCTGCTCGCCGAGAGACGGGTTCGTGTCGACGTTCACGGGTCGCTTTGCGAGCGCACGCGGCGACGGCGCGCTGGCTGCGGGCGGCGCCGGAGGGAGCTGGTCCGGCGTGACGGTCTCCGGCGGGGCCGCGGGTGCCATCGGCGCCTCGACGGTGCCGATGGCCTGGACGTTCGTGACCGGCGCATCCGCGGGCGCCGACGAGGAGGCGAGCGCGAAGACACCTGCCGCGGCGGCCGCGAGCACGAAGACGCCCGCGCCCTTGGCCACCACGGGCTTCCAGCTGCCTCTCGCCGGCGCGCTGCCCGCGGTGCCGACGCCGGCGCTCCACTCGACGAGCGCGCGGAGCTTCTCGGGAGCGATGACGTCTTCGGCGGCGGACGCGAGCAGCCGCTGCTCGATCTCGTTCCCGTCCGCGTCCTGGAGACGGGGGATGTCGCTGTCTGTGCTCATGCTTGTTTCACCTTGCGGGCGGCGAGCTGACGGAACTCCTCGCGCGCACGACGCAGGCGCGAGGTCGCGGTCCCGGTGGGGATGCCGACGTATTCGGCGATCTCCCGTGCGGTTTTCCCTTCGAGCTCGTGGAGCACGAAGACGACGCGGAGGTCCTCACTCATCGCGTCGAGGACCTCGTCGAGGACTCGGCGCGCGTACCGCCGATCGAGCAGATCGTCGGCCGTGGGCGCGGGATCGGAGAGGGTCGAGACGTGGTGGTCCTCGAGCGGCCGTTCGGGCCTACGAGCGAGTCCCCGGCGCATGTGTGAGCTGACGTACATCGCCGTCTGGAACAGGAACGCCTTCTCTGCGCCCGGGACGATCTCGTCGAGCCGGTTCGCCGCGACGAGGAACACTTGCTGGATGGCGTCGTCGAGCGACGCCATCGGGACGCCGATCCGGCGGAGCGTTTGCCACAAGAACGCGCTGTGGGCCTCTACGAGCTTGCGGAGCCTCAGCGTGTCGGAAGAGCTCTTTCCGGACGTGGCGGCACCTGGCTCCTCTTCGTGGAGCACGAGGGCAGGAAGGAGCGAGCTTTGACCCGGCACCCTGCAGAATGCCCGGCGCGCCCCCGAACGATCACCGCATCAGTCGAAATGAACCACGGGCCCGAAGGCTACCCACGTCAGGGCTGACGGCGTGCTGTACACGCGCACGTTCGGCCGGACGACGAGGTCGTCGAAGACGAACGGCAATACAGCACCGCCTTCCAGGGCGAGCCCGAACGCCCGCGACACGCGCCACGTCGCGTCCACGGCCACGCCTGCTCCGGCCCAGGGCGCGACATAGCTCCGGGGATTGCGCGCATGGGGCGCCGCTGCCGTGAAGGCGCCGCCGTCGGCGATCCCGCAGAGCGCCAGCTCCAACCCGAGCGCGCGCAGGGGGTTGACACAAATCCGCGCCCGCATGAACGCCCAGCGAAGATCTGCCCCCGCATGCCGTCTGCCATCGGCGTCGACGGTCCGGAGCCACGTCACGGCTTCGACACCGATCGAGACGCGTCCGCCGAGCTGCACGAAGGTGAAGTCCGCGTTCACCGACGCGCCCGCGGCAAGTCCTCCGGCATTCACGAGGCTCGCGCGCGCACCGATGGACGGAGCGAACGCACGTGGACGACGCACCTCGTGGGCCGAAGGCGCGACGCGGGGAGAGGCTGGCGACGGTGCATGAGGAGATGAAGGTGGCGACGGCGCGCTGTCGACCGCGTTTTCCTGTCTCGCGCTGTCGACCGCGTTTTCCTGTCTCGCGCTCTCCAGCGCTCCTTCCTCGAGCGCGAGGACGAGCGCCAAAGCCAGAGCGGCCGTCACCTCGGTGCACGTCCGTCCGACGACCGCGCGTGGCGGCAGCGTCTCTCCACGCGCCGTGCGCAGCTGGAGCTCGCCTCGGACCGCGTCACGCTCCTGCCATGCGCGGGCGACCACGCGCGGCGTCTCGGCCGTCTCGGGCACACGGCGAAGCTCGCTCGTGCGGGACGAGACCTCCTTCCACAGCTTCTCTTCGTCGGTGCACGTCGCCGGCGCGTCCACCTCGACGTGCACGAGCACGTCCGCGTTCGTCTCCGCCGCGTGTGCCGATCGGGTGACGAGGGGCGTCGCCAGCACGGCGAGCGAAACGAGCGAGACGAGCGAGACGAGAAAAACGCGGCGCGCGGGCTCCGGGGGCTTCGATGCGCGGGCGCTCGGGATCGTGCACATCAACGCGGAGGGCTTCCCGTCGTGCTGCGCGCGCACGCGACGCCGTCATGGGCACGAGCGTGCCCACGATATCCGAAGGCGGACGCGCGTGCATCGCGTCATCGCACGCGCATCTCCGGCGAGCTGACGGCCCGGAGAGTCAGAGCTCCGGGCCGAGCCTCGTCAGGGGCGCTTCACGATCTCGCCGAGCGCCTTCTGCGCGGCGGCCTTCTTCCCCGCGTTGACGATGACGAGGACGTCGGCCTCTTCGTCGAGCCAGCCGGCGTCGTTCGTCTCGAGCTCCGCGTTCTTCGCCTTCGGCGACGGGATCGGCAGACCGTTCGGCGCGGGCTTCGACGCCGGCCGGATGATCTGCACCATCCCGGTCTTGAGCTCCACCTGGACGAGCTCGTACTGCGGACCGGTGAGGACGCCGTTCGAGACGAGCGACGACTTCAGCGCGCTCGTCGACGCCTCCGTCAACGCCTCGACGCTGATCGAAGAGATCGACTCGCCCTTCACCGTGGCCTGCGAAGCCTTCTTCGACGACGACGCGGGCGCGGGAGCCGCAGCAGCGGCCGGCGCCGCCGGCTCTTCCTCGGCCTTGGGCTCTTCGTCAGCCTTGGGCTCGGCTTCCTTCTTCGACACCTCGGCGCTCTCGGCCTTGCCGCGCGGGGCCTTCGGCTCCGAGTACTTGCCCGTGAAGTTCCCCCACGGGTTCGCCTCGTTCTTCGCTTTCTGGTTCGCGTCCCCGCATGCGAAGAGCCCCAGCGAAGAGAGCAGCACGACGACGAGATGGCTACGCATGGTTCGACTCCTTCTGCGACGCCTCCGCGTCACCGAGATGGGCGACGCGAGCGAGTACGCGGCTCTCTCCGTAACATCGCCACGATCGCGCGCGCCATGTCTCGTTCGACGTCGATGCGATTTGTGCGCGATCCGAACTCGCATCACCGTCGACGAGCTCAACCATTCACGCTCGCGCGTTGCCGAACGCGACATCGATCCCGAGCACGCACACGTCGACGCGCACGCGTCACGGCTCTCGCAACATCCTCGCGAGCTCAGCCTTGCTCCGCGCACGAGTGCTCTGCCTCGAGCACGCGCGTGCGTCAGTGCGTGAGTGCGTCAGGGATAGTCGACCGGGGCGCTGCCATCCTCGGGGAGCGGGATGTACGCCCTCTCGTGCGGAACCCGATCGAAGCGCAGACGTCGCCAGTCCTCCGCGGCTCGCTTCAGTCGCTCCTTCGAGCTCGAGACGAAGTTCCACGAGATGAAGCGCGGGCTGTCGAGCGGCTCGCCGCCGAGGAGGAGCACGCGCGTCGCCCCTTCGGCATGGAGCAGCACCTCCGAGCCTCGGTGGAAGAACGCGATCTCACCGGCGCGCACGGTCGTCTCGGTGAGCCTCACCGCGCCCTCGACGACGAACGCCGCACGCTCGTCGTATTCGGGAGAGAGCCGCAACGTCGATCCGGGCGCCATCCGGACCTCCGCGTAGAACAGCGGCGACGACGTCCGCACGCCAGACGTCGCGCCGAAGAGCGAGCCCGCGATCACGCGCGTCGTGACACCGCCGTCCTCGAGCACCGGGACCGCCGAAGTGTCGTAGTGCTCGAACGTCGGCTCGCACTCCTCGAGCGCCCGAGGGAGCGCGACCCACGTCTGGATCCCGTACACGCGTCCCGAGGGGCCCGAGCGCATGCGCTCCGAGTGCACGATCCCTCGTCCCGCGGTCATCCAGTTCACCTCGCCGGGCAAGATCTTCTGCACGGTCCCGAGGCTGTCGCGGTGAAGGCCGTCACCCTCGAACAGGTAGGTGACCGTCGAGAGCCCGATGTGTGGATGCGGAAGGACCGTGATCTCTTGATCGCTCGGGTACTCCGCAGGTCCCATCTGATCGACGAAGACGAACGGTCCGACCATCCGACGCTGCGCCTGCGGGATGGCACGTTGTACGTGCAGACCTCCGGGGAGATCGGCCTGCCGAGCCGCCATGACGAGCTCGACCTCGGAAGGATGATCAACGTTCGTCGACATGAAGTGGTCCTACGATCTTTTGTGACCGCAGGCGAGGCCCCGGGCGGCTCGGACTCGAGAGCAACGAGGTCAGAGAAGGAAGCACTGACCGCCCATGCACACGCCGAGGAGACAGCCATGGCCACACTGACCGCAATGATCGCCATCATCGGCGAGGTTCGCCTCGCAGCCGTCGGCCGGGTCGAGGTTGCAATCACCCCAGCCCGGCTCGCACTCGATCGTGCACATGCCGTTGCATGACGGGACGGCATGCGGAGCCGTCTGACATACGGTCGTGCACGAACCGCATGTCGTCGGAGACATGAGATCGGTCTCGCACCCATCGACGGCGCTCGCGTTGCAGTCCGCATGGCCGGGCACGCAGCCGTACACGGCGCAGGCCCCGTTCACGCATGCGGGGATCCCGTTCGGTACGTTGCACGGTAAACAGTCTTCGGCAGCGCAGCCGTAATCGGGATTGCTCAGCGACACGCACTGCATACCGCAGGTCTTCGATGTCGTCTCGAGCCCCGGCGGGCACGCCGACGCGTCGCCGCTCGCATCCTCCGTCGCAGCGTCGGCATCGTCAGCGCGTGGGGCAACGTCCGTGGTGCTGCCGTCGGGCCGCGTGGCAGTTCCGCCGTCGACCTTCGATGTTTGTGTCGGCGTTGTCTCGGTGGTCGTGGTGCCGGGGTCGAGGATGCCTTCTCGGTTGTCGAGGATCTGATTGCACGCAACGAGAGCGAGCACGCACGACCCCGAGGACAGCAAGACGATCCGAGCGCGCATTCGCGGCAGCGATCCAACATCTGGACCACGATGCCGCGAGCGCGACCGCCAGGGCCGAGGCCGCGCAGCAGAGCGCCAGCTCGAGCGTTCAGCCCTGCAGCTCGACCGCGAGACCGTATTGCCAGCCGTCGCTCTGCTTGCGCGAATGCACGACGCGAGCGGAGAAGGGCACCTGCCAACCGTCGCCGACGGTGCCTTTCACGGACTCGCCCTGCTCGAGCAGCTGCTTCGAGCGCTCTTCCTCCTCCGGCGACCAGAGGAGCATGCCGATCTCGCTGTAGTTCAACGTCTCGAGCTTCAGCGCGCCGAGTCTCTCGTGATGAATCGTCACCGGGACCGAGCCGAGGAAGCGGACGGCCGCACGACGCGATGCCTTGTCACGAAGGAACGCAGGGCGAAGGCCGGTCCTGCGCGGGACGCTGTAGATGCGATGGCTCGGGAGCTCGATGGCGGTGAGGAACCCGCCATAGGCGCATGCGGTGTCGACGTTGATGCGGGACGCGCTGACCTCGACGGCGTTCACGGGCGTGTGCCCGTGCACGATGCGCTTCTCCCACTTCCGCGTGCTGCTGATGAACGCGCGGCGGATCCAGAGCACCTCGTCCCGGTCGCGCACCGGATCGAGCTCCTTCAGCGCGACGTCCGGGACGCCGGCATGGACGAAGAAGTGCTCGTCGGTCTCGTACCAGAGCTTCAGCTCGTCGAGGAACTTGAGGTGGGAGCTGGGGATGACCCACTCGCCGTGGTCGTCCGCGAAGTCGGCGAGGGTGCTCGACCCGCCGTTGAGGATGAACCGCGCCACGCGCTGTGGGTTCGTCCCGTCGAGGAACTCCCGCAGCATCTCCTCGTGGTTGCCGGACAACGTCACGATGTCGTGCCGCTGCTTCCACTCGATGAGGATCTCGATGACGCGCCGCGAATACGGCCCGCGGTCGATGTAGTCGCCCAGCATGACGACCGTCGAGTCGTCCTTCAGGGGAAGCATCGCGAGCAGCTCTTCGAGCTCGTCGGCGCACCCGTGGACGTCGCCGATCGCGAAAATCGCCATTGAAAGGAGGATAGCGGAACTCCGTGCCGGGTTTCGCCCCGGATGTGGGGCCCGAGCACAGAATCCGTACGGGGATGTCGTGACGCATCGTCCCTGGCCTGCCTGGCTTGCCTCCCTGCCTAGGCTGCCTAGCCTGCCTAGCCTGCCTAGCCTGCCTAGCCTGCCTAGCGAGCGCCGGTCGCGCTGGGCGCCGGTCGCGCTGGCGTCAGGCCGCCTGGATGCCCGTGTCCGCTGCGTGAAGCGCGCCGTCCCTGACGTCGTAGAGGCGGATGCGGGGCGCGCCGTCCGGCCCGTCCTCGCACGTGGCGGGGGCTCCGAAGAGGCGCGTCGGCGCGTCGGGCGCCTCCGCCTTCGGCCGAAGAACCGCGTGCCCGAGCGCGGCACCGACAGCGCTCGAGGTTGCGATGATGTGATTGAAGATCCGGTGCAGGTGCCCATGCAGGAGCTGCAGCCGCGGGTGCCGAGCGAGGAGATCGAGGACCTCCGCCGCACCGCGCAGCCCGTCGATCCACTTGAGCGCCTTCACCGGATGAAACGGTGGATGGTGGACGACGAGCACGAGGGCCTTGTCCCGGAACGCGGGATCGCAGGCACGTTGTTCGACGGCGGCTGCGGTCTCCTTCGTGAACACACCGCCGGACCACGCGATGGTCTGGAAGCGGGTCGTGTCGAGCGGCAAGAAGGCGACCGCTCCTCGGTCGACGATCTTGCCGGCCACGGAAGCGCTCGCGGCAGCGAAGCGCGCGAGCGGGCCGCGCATGGCCTTCGCCCACCCGTCCGCGTTCGTGTAGGCATCGTGGTTGCCTGGGACCAACGTGATGCTGTCCTCGGGCAGCCTGGCCTCGTGCAGGACCTCGGCGACCTGTTCGAACTCCGCTTGTTCTCCGACCTCCGTGAGGTCGCCGGAGATGATGAAGTGGTCGGCGCCGCTCGCCTTGGCCGACGCGAGCGCACGGGCGAGCTGCCGTTTGCGCGCCACCGGATCGATCTGGCGCTGGCCGATCGTGACGAGCTTCGTGGCGAATCGGTAGCGGGCCTGCCGGCCGGCCCGCGTGTCGAGGAGGTGGACGTCCGAGAGATGAGCGATGCGACGCACGATGGGGGCCTCCGGCAGGTCGAGCTCGTCAGTGCGAAGAGATGTTCGCGGCTGATCAAACCATGAACCGAGGGAACCCTCCTCGCCATGGTTTTATGCGAAAAATCTTTCGCACCTAGCCTGGCGTGGTCGTGGCGTGCCTGGTGGGGGGCGCGGGCGCGCGCGCTCACGTCCGTGTCGTCGCAGATGAAACCGTCAGGCGCGTCTTGGGCCAGGTGACGGCACGACCTGCGCGAGCTCGACCGTCAGCTCGTCGTGGATGGCGCCGTTCGTCGCGATGACATGGCCTGTCTCGATACAGGCGCTGCCGCCTTCGAAGTCGGTGACCTTGCCACCTGCGGCACGGACGAGCGCGATCCCCGCGGCGACGTCCCATGGCCGCAGCTTTCGTTCCCAGTAGCCCTCGTACGTGCCGTCCGCGACGAGGCACAAGTCGAGGGCCGCGGAGCCGCAGCGACGGACAGCCTGGCAGCGCTTCTTGATCGCGACGAACGCGTCGAAGTTGTTGTCGGGGCTCGTGCGGCGGTCGTACGGGAACCCGGTCGCCAGCAGCGCGTCTTCGAAGCGTGCCGTGGTGCTCACGGCACATGGCTCCTCCACGATGCGCACGGTCTCGGTCTCGGTCTCGTTCGCGTCGAACGCAATGGCGTTCGTGGCCGAGCGACGCATCGCGAGACGCTCGCCGGACGGCGCGATCCAGCCGTACCACTCGAGTCCGAGAGGCGGCGAGATGACGACACCGAGAACGGGCTGGTTCGCGACGACCAGGCCGATCGACACGCACCAGAATGGATGACCGTGGACGAAGTTCGTCGTGCCGTCGACGGGATCGACGTAGAACGCGACCCGCTCCGCAGCGCCGCCGTGCTCCTCGCCGACGATCGCGAAGGGGAGCGCGTCGCCGAGCCGCCGGCGCAACAGCTCCTCGCTGTCGCGATCGAAGCTGGTCACCAGATCGACGGCCCCCTTGTGCTCGACGGTCGGGGCCTTCCGGAATCCACCGAGGACGAGCCGTGCCGCCTCTCGTGCAGCGGCTCGTGTCACGGCGAGGATGGCCTGGAGGCCTTCGCTGGTCTCGGGATCCGGGGCAGGGCTCAGGGCAGGGGGAACCGTGCTCATGCGCGTCTGGCCAGCGCCTCGATGAGGCGTGTGTGGATCCCGCCGAACGCTCCGTTCGACAACAGGGCGACGACGTCGCCCGGACGCGCCTCGGCGACGATCCGCTCGATGATCGCGTCGACCGTCGGCGCCGCCCACGCGCCGTCGCCAATCTCCTGTGCGATCCGGGCGACGTCGAGCCGCTCGGCCTCCGGGATGTTCGTCCGCCCGAGCGGCGCGAAGAGCACGCGATCGGCCGCGCGGAACGCCGTGGCGTATTCGCGTTGATGGATGTTCCGGCACGCCGTCGCGCTGCGCGGCTCGAACACGGCCCAGAGGTGCCCCTCCGGATGCCGAGAGCGAAGCGCGCGCAAGGTCTCGTCCACGGCCGTCGGATGGTGCGCGAAGTCGTCGTAGACGGCGATGTCGTTCGGCCGACCGAGGAGGTCCTGCCTCCGCCGGACCCCTTCGAACGTCGCGAGCGCCTGGCGCGCCTTCTCGACGTCGACGCCGAAGCCCTCGCAGCAGGCGGCGAGCGCGCCGATCGCGTTTCGAACGTTGTGCGCGCCCGGTACCTTCAGCGCGAAGCGCCCTCCGTACGATCCGCCGAGATAGAGATCGAACGGCTGTGCGCCGCTCTCCGGATCGGCCGGGACCATCGCACCGAGCCACGTCGGCGTGACGTCTCCCGTATCGTCGCCTTCGAGCGCGTAGAACGCCGTCCGCGCGCGCGTGTTCTTCGAGACGATCTCCCGGGCGCGGGCATCGTGCGCGTCGCAGGCGACGAGGCCGTCTTCCGTCACCATCGCTGCGAGCTCGGCGAACTGCTGCTCGTAGAGCTCGGCCGACGGATAGATGTCGATGTGATCGTGCTCGACGCTCGTGACGATGACGACCGACTCGCCGGCGCCCGGAGCGCCGACGTAGTCGAAGAACTTCGGCTTCTTGTGCCAGTAGACGGCGTCGTATTCGTCACCTTCGACGACGAACGGCGCGGCTTTCGCCGAAGCGCCGACGATCTTGCGTCGCTCGCTCGCCGCCCGTGCGCCTGCGCCGAAGTTCTTCGGAAGGCCGCCGATGAAGAAGCCGGGCTCGAGGCCGGCGGTCTCCAGGATCCAGGCGCACATTGCCGATGTCGTCGTCTTGCCGTGGGTGCCGGTCACGACGAGGGGACGCTTGCCGGCGAGAAACCGCTCGCGCAGCGCTCCGGACATGCTCGTGCGCGGCAGATCGAGCTCGATGGCACGGAGCGCCTCGACGTTGTCCTTGCGGATGGCGTTGCCCACGACGACGAGCTCGATGTCGCTCGTGATGTTCTCGGCGCGCCAGCCCGGCAAACACCGGATTCCGGCGGCCTCGAGCGCGGGCCCCATCGGTGGATCGAACGCGACGTCCGATCCGCTCACGTCGTGTCCTGCGTCCCGGAGCAGCTTCGCGAGCTGCCCCATGCCGGTCCCGGCTACGCCGACGAGATGAACGCGCATGTTCTTCAATCACCGACCTTCGTGTTCGACAGCGAGAATATCGAGCTTCGCAGCGCGAGCGGCGAGCGTGAGCATGGAGCCTGCGATCGCGCAGCCCCACGCGCGGTCGGAGCTCGACCGTGCCATTCGCCGACGCGCAAGGACGAAGCTCATGGGCGAGCACCCTAGCACCACGGACCAGCTAGCGACGAGGTGCGCGGGGGGCCCTCGGACCTCTTCTTGCGAAGGCTCCGGCAACGCCGTGCGCGACCCATGACCCGCGCGCGACTCTCGCGCTGCGAACCGCAACACGGCGGAGAGGCAGGTGGCACGTGCGCCGCCCATCGAGCTTTCGAATCCCCTCGGGGCCGCGACGTTGCGACCGGCCTTCCAACCTTCGCGTCGCGCGGACCGCCATGCTCGCGCTTCTTGGCACGCTCGTGCTCGCGCCGAGCGCCGGCTGCACGAAGAGCGGAAACGTCGATCGCGGCGGCGCGATCGAGAGCGTGACCGCGCTGACGTGCGCACCGCCGGCGAGCGACGGCGAACGAGACATGGTCTGCAGCCGTTGGGCATGCGCGCACGCCGAGCTGTCCGCAGCGGCATGGGACGGAGACGAGAAGGCATGCGCGCCCGGGGCGATCGACAGGAACGCGCAGGAGCGCGCGCTCGCTCTCGTCAACGCGTATCGCTTCCTCGCTGGCGTGCACGAGATCGGCCCCGAGCCGCGCTGGGACGAGCCGGCGCAGGACTGCGCGCTTCTCGCGCACGCGAACCGGATGCTGTCGCACTCGCCGCCGCGCGACTGGTCGTGCTGGTCCGATCGCGCCGCCCGGGCATCCGCGGTGAGCCTCGTCGCGAACCGCAGCGCGCCGCTCGCGATCGACCCGTTCATCGAGGACGCCGGCAACGAATCGACGATGGTGCACCGCCGCTGGCTGCTGAGCGAAAAGATCCGCCGCCTCGGGCTCGGCTCGACGAGCCGCTTCACCTGCGCGCTCGTGGACGGGCGAGAATGGGATGATCACGAACCAACGGCGACGGATGCCGGCATGGTCGATGCGGGCGCCGGTAGTCCCGTCGAAACACGCGTGCTCGCGGCGTCGCGCGGATGGGTTGCCTGGCCGCCTCCTGGCCCGGTGCCGATCGACGCGTTCGCGCGTACGAGCGTCGACCGCATCGGATGGACGATCCAGAGCTCCAGCCTCGACCTCGACGGCGCCGAGGTCGATGTCCGCGTCGCCAACGAGCCGCGGCCCGTCCGCGTGTCTCCTCTCGAGCGCACGATGGGCAGCCTCACCGCGGTTCGCTTCGTCCCGGATGGCTGGGCCACCGAGCCCGGTGAGCGTTACGAGGTCCACGTCGTCAAAGGCGACGTGATCATCGACTACAGCGTCGAGCCCGTGCCTTGCCCCTGACACGAGGCCAGACGAGATGCGACGAACGTTCAGCCTGCCGCGCCGCGCTCGAGCAGCTCGGCGACGTACTTCTGGATGGCCTGCGCTGCGGTCGGCGATGGATCGACGAGCTCGACGCCGACCGCGCCGCGTCTGGCCCAGCGCACGACCGCGTCGACCACGTGCTCGCTTCCGTTCTCGCCGAGCGTCAGCGTGAGCGTCATCTTGGTCCCGGGCTCCACGTCGACGCTCGCGAGCGCCAGACCTCCGACGCTGATGTCGATGATCTCGAGCGATTCCTGGAGGAGCGCGTCGAGCGCCCGGACCGCGCGTGCTGGCAGCGCCGGCGTGGGCTTGGTCCGGACGTGGCGGCGCCTCTCCTGCGTCATACGCATCGAATCTCTCATGGATTGGGTCGCTGCTACAGCTCGATCGAGAAGCAATGCTGCGTGCCCGCGATCCCGGCTTCGCGGAACCTCGGGCCGTCGAGCGGCGCTTCGTCGAGCATGGTCACCCGCGCGCCGGGCGCGCCAGGGCCAGCGTAGAGCCGTCGCACCTCGTCCTCGTCGACCGCGAAGGGGGGCCCCTCGGCCTTGCTCTGGTCGTAGACGAACGTGACGAGCAGGCCTGTCGACCCTGGCGCGAACAGGGTACGAAGATGGGCCACGTACCTCGTGCGGACGTCCGCGGGCAGCGCGACGAGCGCGGCGCGGTCGTAGAATGCGTCGACCGCGCCGACGTGGGCCTTCGTGCACGCGAAGACGTCACCGGCGAGGAGCGTCACCTTCCCGGACGAATACGCGCGGACGTTGCCGTCGAGCTCGCGGACGGAAGGCTCGAGCTCGTGCTCGCGGAAGAATGCCTTCACGGCGTCTTCGACCGCCTCGATGCCGACGACGTCGTGGCCCCGGCTCGCGAGGAAGGCCATGTCTTCGGTCTTGCCGCAGAGAGGAACGAGCACACGCCGCGGGGCGGTCCCGAGCCTCTCGACGTGCCGTTCGAGGAACGTGTTGGTGCGGCCCTCGTGAAAGCCGATGCGGCCCTCTTTCCAGCGTTGCGCCCAGAAGTCGATCTCCATGAGATCGACGATCGTGCTCCCGCGGGCGGCGGGTGTCGAGCCCGACGTGAGTCTCCGGTTGGTGCTAAAGCCTCTACATGTTCCGGCGATCGCAAGTTCCGAGCGCCGAGGTCCACGAGACCCTCAGGCGTCATCTGCTGGTCGACGGCTACCCGCTGGTCATCGATCTCGAGAGGAGCCGCGGCTCCATCGTGCGCGACGCGGTCAGCAGCCGCGAGCTCATCGACTTCTACTCCTTCTTCGCGTCGAACCCGCTCGGGTTCAACCATCCTGGCATGCTCGACGAGCGAACGCGCGAGCGCCTCGCAGCGACGTCGATCGTGAAGGTCGCCAACTCCGACAAGTACACGACGTACTTCGCCGAGTTCGTCGACACCCTCTCGCGAACGGCGGCGCCAGTCGAGCTGCCGAAGTACTTCTTCGTCGAGGGTGGAGCTCTCGCGGTCGAAAACGCGCTCAAGACGGCGTTCGACTGGAAGGTGAGGAAGAACCTCGCCGCCGGCCGCGGTGAGCGCGGGCATGCGGTGCTCCATCTCGAGCGCGCCTTCCACGGACGCTCGGGCTACACGCTGAGCCTCACGAACACCGACCCGAACAAGACGGAGTACTTCCCGAAGTTCGACTGGCCGCGCATTCCGTCGCCGATGATCCGCTTCCCGCTCACGGGCGCCCACGTCGCCGAGACCGAGGAGCGCGAGCGTGCCGCCGTCGCCGCGGCCGAGGCAGCGTTCGAGCGGTTGCCCCACGACATCGCGGCCATCATCGTCGAGCCCATCCAGGGCGAAGGCGGGGACAACCATTTCCGCCCGAGCTTCTTCGCGGAGCTCCGCCGTCTCGCGGACGAGCACGATGCGCTGCTCGTCTACGACGAGGTCCAGACGGGCCTCGGCGCCACCGGCAAGTGGTGGGCCTACCAACATCACGGCATCGCGCCCGACATCCTCTGCTTCGCGAAGAAGATGCAGGTGGGCGGCATCCTGGTCAGCGAGCGCATCGACGACGTCGAGAACAACGTCTTCCGCAAGCCCGGGCGCATCAACTCGACATGGGGTGGCGGCCTCGTCGACATGGTCCGGGCGACGCGGATCCTCGAGATCATCGTGGACGAGAAGCTGCTCGACAACGCCGCTGCGCGCGGCGCCGAGCTCCTCGCGGGGCTCCAGGCTTTGCAGCAGCGCAGGCCCGCGGTGGAGAACGCACGGGGGCAGGGCCTCATGTGCGCGATCGACCTGCCCGACGCGAAGGCGCGAGACGCTGCGATCAAGCGCTGTTTCGCCGACGGGATGCTCGTCCTGGCGTGCGGGACGCGCTCGCTCCGCTTCCGGCCCGCGCTCAACGTTCCGGCAGAGATCATCGCGGAAGGTCTCCAGCGCCTCGACGCCGCGATCGCGGCGGTCACCTGAGCCGCGCTGCCGCTCGCGCGATCTCGGGCGTTCTCGCGCGTGCGCGGCGCGGAGGAGCCGAGTAGCGTGTCGTCGTCGCTCTTGGCTCGCCTCCGGATCGACCCCTACGTGCTGGCGCTCCTCGCGGTCGTGGGGCTCGCCACGGTGTTGCCGTGCCGTGGCCAGGTCGCCGTCGTGCTCGGCGGAGCGGCCGACGCCGGCATCGCGCTCCTCTTCTTCCTCTACGGCGGCCGGCTGTCGCGTGACGTCATCGTCGCGGGCATGACGCACTGGCGCCTTCAGGTCCTGGTCCTCGTGGCGACGTTCGGGCTCTTCCCCTTGCTCGGCCTTGCCGTGCGCGCCGCGCTCGCGCCCGCTCACCTTCCAGAGCCGTTGCTCGCGGGCATCCTTTACCTCAGCGTGCTTCCGTCGACCGTGCAGTCTTCGATCGCGTTCACGTCGATCGCTCGCGGGAACATCCCCGCGGCGATCTGCTGCGCGACGGTCTCGAACGTCATCGGCGTCTTCCTCACGCCGCTGCTCGTGACGCTTCTTCTCGGCGTCGGAGACGGCGCGTCGGGCTCCTTCGACGCCATCGGAAAGATCGTCGCCTTCCTGCTCGTGCCGTTCGTCGTGGGCCATCTGCTCCGGCCGCTCATCGGGGCTTGGCTCGAACGGAACAAGGCGTGGCTCGGCTGGGTCGATCGTGGCTCGATCCTCTTCATCGTCTACATCGCGTTCAGCGAGGGCGTCGTCGGCGGCATCTGGCACCAGCTTCCGCTCCAGAGCGTCGCGCTGCTCGGCGTCGCGGCGGCGCTCCTCCTCGGCATGGTGATGGTGCTCCTCACCGTCGTCTCGCGGAGGCTCGGGTTCGGAAAAGACGACGAGATCGCGATTGTCTTTTGCGGCTCGAAGAAGAGCCTCGCGAGCGGGCTTCCGATGGCCAAGCTGCTCTTCGCGGGCCCCTCGGTGGGACTGACCGTGCTTCCCCTGATGTTGTTCCACCAGCTCCAGCTCATGGTCTGCGCGGCGCTTGCCCGCCGCTATGCCCGCCGAAACGACGGTCCCGAGCCGGCCCGCTGACGGTCGTCCCCCTCGAGGGGGGGAAGGGGACGCGCGGGGCGCCTACCGGCCGCTTCCTTCCCGCAGCAAAACGCGACGTTTGCCGAGTCGCGGCTCGTTGCGTAAGGTGCTCCTTGCAATGCGCCGGCCATCGAGCACAGCCATTGAACGTGGTGGCGGGCAATCCGTCGCGCCACGACTGGCGCTCCTGCTCTTGTCGCTCGCCGCGTTCTTCGCCGTCTCGTTCCGGCCGGTTCCACTATCGACGATCTCCCCGGCTGGTACGCTCTCGGCGTGCGACGCCGACAACGACGCGCCCGTCGCCATCGAAGAGGAGGGGCGGACGCAGTGCCGGATTGCAGCGGTCCGTCCACCGCGGGACGGTCGCGGGCAGGGGCTTCGGGTTCGCGATCTCCCGTTCTTCGCCATCGACTCGTCGCGGCCCCCGATGGCGGCGAGGCTCGTGGCCGAAGCGCCGGCGGCCCCGAGCGGCTCGCGCGATCTCGCGCCGATGCGCCGCGTCCGGCGACACGTCGAGGTCATGGTTTTCTTGAGCTGAGAAGGGGCGTCTCCGTCACTGTCCAGGCGGGCGCCCATGCCGCCATTGCTTTGTTTACGCGCAAGATGCGCGTGTTCTATTCATCTGCGAGACGCGAATGATTCGACGCTTCGTCGTCTGGCTCGTCGACATCGGCGGCCGTTTCCCGCTCCTCGTCCTCGGTTTCGCCCTGGCGTGCATGACGGCGTCCTGGGCGTACGCGAGCAAGCTGGAGCTCCGCTCGGACTTCCTCGAGCTCTTGCCGCGCGATAGCGCGGGCTTCAAAGCTTTCGAACATCAGCTCGGAAGGGTGGGGGGCGGCGCGACGCTGATCGTGATCGCCGAGTCGCCCGAGCGCGCGGCGAACGAACGCTTCATCGACCAGCTCGCGGACGTCCTCGAGAAGCAGCGCGTCGAGCGGAAGACGTGCGCGGATGCCTGCGCCGACGACGCCTGCAGGCGTGCTTGCGGGCCCGAGCTCATCGCCTATCTCGAGCGCGGGACGAAAGACGTCCGCCAGTTCTTCCGGGACAACCGCTGGCTCTACGCCGATCTGTCCGAGCTCGAGGAGGCCGACCGCACGATCGATCGCCAGATCGCGATCCGCAGTGGATTGGTCGAAGACCTCGAGGCTCCGGACGAGCCCGCTCCGAAGGCCGCGGAGGGCACCGACGCCGGGGCTGCTGCTCCTCCTGGTACCGCGCAGTCTCCCGCCGACTCGAGCGAGAAGAAGCCCGCTCTCGGTCTCGACGATCTGCGAACGAAGTGGGACGCGCACGCGAACAAGTACGACGACTTCCCCACCGGCTACTTCGCGTCGCCAGACGGACGCATGGTCGGCCTCCGCATCGTGTCCACGTCCAGCGGCACGGGCGACGCCGGCGGCGACAGGCTGTTCGATCGTGTGAAGAAGGACGTCGAGGAGATCAATCCGTCCGCGTTCCACGCCGAGATGAAGGTCGGCTACGCTGGCGACGTCCCGAACGCGATCGCCGAGAAGGAGTCGCTGCTCAGCGAGGCCGCGATGGCGACCGGCGTCGCGCTGGTGCTCATCCTCGGCGGCATCGCCTGGTTCTACCGAACGATGTGGGCGATCCCGCTCGTCGGCTTCGCGCCGCTGTTCGGTGTCGGCTGCGCGTATGCGTTCGCCACGTTCGCCTTCGGGTTCGTGAACTCGTCGGGCGCGTTCCTCGGCGCCATCATCCTCGGCAACGGCGTCAACTACCCGATCGTCCTCTACTCGCGTTACCGCGAGTTCAGGGCGCGGAACATGGAGCCGGCGGTGGCCCGGCGCGAGGCCGTGTGGAATGCGTTCCGCGCGGAGCTCGTCGGCGCGAGCGTCGCCGCGATCGCCTACGGCTCACTGACGATCACGAGCTTCCGTGGCTTCAGCCAGTTCGGCGTGATCGGCTTCGTCGGCATGCTCCTCGTGTGGATCTCGATGATCCCGTGCGTGCCGGCGATGATCGTCGTGCTCGAGAGGATCCAGGAGCGCCTTCCCGAGGGGCTTCGTCAGCCGCCGCCGCAGCTCGAAGGTGACGGAAGCCGCGGCACGCTCTCACGCATCGTCGGCAACGCCACCGCGCGCCGTCCCTGGTTCTTCGTCCTCCTGGCGGTGTCGATCACCGCCGTCACCGCGTGGAAGCTGCCGACGTTCCTCCAGGACCCCTGGGAGTACAACTTCCACAACCTCGGCTCCCGCGGCTCGCAGAAGGGCGGCGCAGGCGAGTGGTCGAACAAGGCGGAGGAGGTGTTCGGCGGGAAGATGAACGTCGCCGGCGCGATGATGCTCGCGGACACCCCCGAGCAGGTACCGCTGCTGAAGGAGCAGATCCTCAAGAACGACGCGAACGATCTGAAGGGCGCGCTCATCGGTCAGATCTCGACGGTCTACGACCTGCTGCCCGGGACACGTGCCGAGCAGGAGAAGAAGCTCGAGGTCCTCGAGCGCATCCGCGAGCGCCTCACGCCACGTGTGCTTCATGACCTCGCCGACGACGAGCGCGAGCGCGTCGAGGAGGCGAGGCCGCCGGAGACGCTCCGCGCCGTCGAGCCCAAGGAGCTCCCGGGCCTGCTCCGCCGGCGATTCGAGGAGAGCAACGGCACCGTCGGCACGGTGTTCTACGTTCGCTACAAGAACGGCGTCTCGCTCTCGGACGGGCACAACCTCCTTCGCATCGCGAAGACGACCGACAACGTGGAGCTCCCCGACGGGACCAAGGTGCTCACGGCCAGCCGGTCGACGGTCTTCGCCGAGATGATCCGCTCGATGGAGCGGGACGGGCCGCTCGCGACGATGGCGTCGTTCCTCGCGGTCACCGTCGTCGTCATCCTGGCGACCCACAGCCGGCGCGGCACGCTCGCCGTCATGTTCTCGCTGGTCCTCGGCGTCGTCTGGATGGTCGGCATCGCGGCGCTCACCGGCGAGAAGCTCAACTTCCTCAACTTCATCGCGCTGCCGATCACGTTTGGCATCGGGTCGGAGTACCCGTTCAACATCTTCGACCGCTCGCGCCTGCTCGGCGGTGACGTCACGCAAGCCGTGAAGCTGCATCTCGGCGCGGTCTTCATGTGCAGCTACACGACGATCATCGGCTACGGCTCACTCATCATGGCCGACAACAAGGCGCTCCAGTCGTTCGGGCGGATCGCGGCGATCGGTGAGATCGCCTGTATCTACGGCGCGCTGTTCTTCCTGCCGTCGCTGCTTCACCTGCTCGACAGGTACTTCGGCAAGCTGAAGATGCGCTTCGAGAACTGAAGCAACGTTCCTCTTCTCGAGCGTTGGTTCTCGAGTCTCGCCGGCGCTTGGATCGAGAGACTTACACAGGAAGGTCGGAAGGGGCTCTGTCTCCCCCTTCCGCCCTTCTGTAGAGGCCTCTCGAAGACGTTGCGGATGCGACGCGGCTTCAGCGCGTCGACGAGCGGCGACGCCTGACGAGGAGCGTTGCGGCGCCGAGCATGCCGAAGGCGATGACGCCATTCGAGACGCCGCCTGGCGCCGACGAGCAGCCTTGCCCCATGCC
This sequence comes from Pseudomonadota bacterium, assembly GCA_023423895.1. Classification (GTDB taxonomy): domain Bacteria; phylum Myxococcota_A; class Polyangia; order Polyangiales; family Polyangiaceae; genus Labilithrix. The sequence goes on along the minus strand of JAFAER010000005.1, from coordinate 37,204 downwards.
GTAGCTCAGGCGGACTTCCATGGCGGCTCCGCCGTCCGACGGCACTACCGCCGTCGAGTTGTCGCCGACGACCACCGTGTTTCCTCCTTCGGCGGGGACCGACATGAGGCGGCTCATCGGCATCGGAGTGCCGCCACCGCTGCCCATGAAGCCGGAGAGATCGGTCTGCCCCCACGTGATGACGGTTCCACCCGCGGCCCAGCGCGGCCCGATCCCGAAGTCGGCTGCGCCGGTCGCGCCAGGCACCGCCGCCGCCGGTCGCGATCCGTCGACGGGCACCGTCGAGAGCAACGTGATGTTCTCGGTGGGATTGGTGCTGGGCAGCCCACTGCCGACACCTCCGAAGAACGCGATCGTCGATTTGTCCGGGGACAGGGCAAAGTCGCGTGCAATGCCGTCATCCGTTCGATGGTTCGTGAGATTGCGGACGATCTCGCACGCCTTCGTCGTCGCGTTCGCTCGGTATACGAGGAGGTCCATCGGGCTCACGTCACCTGCTTCGGTCGTCACGACGTGGCGCGCTGCCGCGACGATCGTGCCGTCGGGCAAGAAGTCGAAGTGCGTGAGCCCTGATCCGCTGCAGCGCATCGCGAGCTCGGCCTTCGCGCCGTCCTTGTCTTCGACGACCCAGAGCTCCCACTCGGAGCGCTCGACGGTCGCCGCTTCGTCACCGTAGAACGACACCCAGCCGACGTGCGTCGGATCCTTCCAGCGCGGCGGGATCGGGGCGACGATGCCGCTACCGGAAGGCACGACGATCGAGCCGGCGTCCGGGTCCAGCCCGCCGTCTCCGGTGGCCGTCACAGGCGAGAGATCACGCTTGCCGCTGCCGTCGAACGCGATGGTGGACAGTCGGGCGGTGCCGTCCGCGTCGTTCAGGTAGGCGATGCGATTTCCGTCCGGGGAGAAGCGCGCGTTGGAGATGAGGACCGGGACGCTCGGCGCGGCTCCAGCGTCCATCGAGCGCGTATCGATGGCTTTCGCCTCCGGCGCCCCGCACGCCGAGCTCGATGCCGCGACGACGAGGCGTGACGTCAAGGCTGTGTTCGATAGGTCGACCTCGAGCTCGGTGAAGGCCACGCGCGAAGGTGTTCCGGGCGGTCCCTCCCACGAGTCGCCGTTGACGGCGCCCGCACGCGCCGAAAGCAACGAGAGCTGCATGTCGGCGGTCGCCACCCCTGCGTCCGACCGGATCGTGACCGGACAACCGACGGTCTTTGCCTCGGTCCCGTAGGCGCCCGCCACCCGCGTGCTTGCGGTGATGGTCATGTCCTCTCCCGACTGCAAGCCGATGACGTGCAGGTCGCGGAGGAACACCGGCGCATCGATCGCCTCGAGGATCACGAGGACCGACGCCGAGGCGCCGTCCGCCTTCTCGCCGCTGAGTTGCAGAGTGTAGGAACCGAGGCGGTCCGGCTTGAACGACGTCGTCGGCGACGCCGCTCCCTGGACGCTTTCCGTCGTGATCGCGCTCTCCGACGGAGCCGCGACCACGGTCCATGCATGCTTGGACGTGATCTCCGGAGCGATCGTCGCGCCCTCGATCTTCGCGGTCTGTCCGAGATAGAGCTTCGCGCGCGAGCTCGAGACGGTGAGCGTCGGACCGGTGGCTGATCCGTCGCCCGGAGAGCCTGCGTCGGGCGTCGGCCCGCCGGCGTGTTTTTCGTCGTCACCCCCGCAGGCAGCGAGCTGTGCTCCGAGAGCGAGCGTGGCGAACGTGGCGAAGAGCATGGTGGTTCGAACGACGCGCATTCCGGTCCTCATACGTTTGCAGTGCAAAACCAAAAGATCCCAGAATCGGCGAATACCATGTGTTGGGCAAATGTTGGCCCTTGCTTCGCGCGTCGCACGTGTGTTTCGAGCGTGTGGCTGAGCTCGCGCGCAAGCACGTATGTAGGCACACCGCACGCGACGTCATGCAAGCCGTGAAGCTGCATCTCGGCGCGGTCTTCATGTGCGCGACACGACAATCGTCGGCTGCGGCTCGTCATCGTGGCTGACGACAAGCTCGAACGCGGGCGGTTCGTTGCTCGGGCGTGAAGCGGGTGGGCGGAAGGCGGAAAACCCAATCCCGCCCTTCCGCCCTTCTGTGAACCCCTCTCGGAGCCGTTGCTGATGCGACGGGGCTTCAGCGCGTCGACGAGCGGCGACGCCGGACGAGGAGCGTTGCGGCGCCGAGCATGCCGAAGGCGATGACGCCGCTGGAGACGCCGCCTGGCGCCGAGGAGCAGCCCTGCCCGATGCCATAGCGCACATGCATGTCCATGGCGACTCCGCCGTCAGGCAAGGGCGACATCCCGGTCGCGTTGTCCGCGATCACCACGGTGTTCCCGCCTTCGGCTGGAACCGACATGAGGCGGCTCATCGGCACCGGCAAACCATTGCTGTCGTCATCGTCGGCCTGAATGTTCACGTCGGCTTGACCCCATGTGATCACCGTCCCACCGGCAGCCCAGCGCGGCCCGATCCCGAAGTCAGCCACCCCCGTCACTCCGGGCACCGCTGCGGGCTGACGCGATCCGTCGACAGGGATCGTGGAAAGCAGTGTGACGTTCTCGGTCGGGTTGTCGGAGGGGACGCCGGTGCCGAAGCCGGCGAAGAACGCGATCGTCGACTTGTCCGGGGAGAGCGCGAAGTCGCGTGCGATCGCCGTGTCGGCCTGATGCTTCGTCAGGTTGCGGACGATCTCGCACGCCTTCGTCGTCGCGTTCGCGCGGTACACGAGCAGATCCATCGGCCTCATCACGTCGCCGGCGTCGGTGGCCAAGACATGGCGCGCCGAAGCGACGATCGTGCCGTCGGGCAAGAAGTCGAAGTGCGTGAGACCGGAGCCGGTGCAGCGCATCGCGAGCTCGGGCGTCGCACCCGGCTTGTCCTCCACGACCCAGAGCTCCCATGCGGAGCGGTCGGACGTCGCCGCGTCGTCACCGAAGAACGACACCCACCCGACGTGCGTTTGATCCTTCCACCGCGGCGGGATAGGTCCGAGAAAGGAAAGGCCGCCACCCGCCAAGACGAGCTGCGAGCCAGCGTCCGGGTTCAGTTTCCCGTCACCCATGGCCGTCACGGGCGAGAGATTGCGCTTGTCGCTGCCGTCGAATCCGATCGTGGACAGGCGCGCGCTGCCGTTCACGTCGTTCACATAGGCGATGCGATCGCCGTCCGGGGAGAATCGCGCGTTGTAAATGAAGGCCGCAGGCCCACCCTGACCCATTCCAGCGTCCGTCGATTGCGTATCGAGGGTCTTCACCTCCGGCGCTCCGCATGCCGAGGACGACGTGGCGACGAAGAGATGGGACGTCACCGCGGAGCTCGTGATGTCGATCTGGAAGTCCGTGAACACGACGCGTGAAGGTGTTCCAGGCGGCGCCTCCCACGAGTCGCCGTTGACCGCGCCTGCACGCGCCGAGCCGGTCAGGAGTGGCAGATCGGCGCCCGCTCCGGCATTCGAGGTGACCGTGAGCGGACAGTCGACGGTTCGAGCCTCGGTCCCGTACGCGCCCGCGACCTGGGTGGTCGAGGTGAACGTCAGGTTGCTACCCGAAGGATCTCCGGCGATGTGCAGGTCGCGAACGAACACGGGCGCGTCGATCGCCTCGAGGATCACGAGCACGGACGCGACCGCGCCGTCCGCCTTCTCTCCGCTGAGCTGGAGGGTGTAAGAGCCCAGGCGATCGGGCTTGAAGGATGGAGACCTCGACGTGGGCTCCTGGATGCTCGTGGTCGCGATCGTGCTCTCCGAAGGAGCGGCGACGACGTTCCAAGCGAGCTTGGATACGAGCTCCGGAGCGATCGACGCACCGTCGATCTTTGCGGTCTGTCCGAGATAGAGCTTCGCACGCGAGCCCGAGACGGCGAGCGTCGGACCGGTCGGCGACGCGGCGTCACCCGGCTCCGGACCCGCGTCGGGCGGCGGCGGACTCGCCTGATTCTCGTCGTCACCTCCGCAAGCAGCGAGCTCTGCTCCGAGCGCAAGCGTGGCGAGCGTGACGAAGAGCATGGTGGTTCGAGCGACGCGCATTCCGGACCTCGTGCGTTTGACAGTGGCAAAATCGACGATTACAGGAATCGTCGATCCTAACCTCTGCCGTTGCAACGCAGGCGGCTATCGCGCACCCGGATCGCGCTTTCGTGCGTGATGGGCTCCTCGTAGGCGTGGGCGCGTGGGCGCGTGGGCGCGTGGGCGCGTGGGCGCGTGGGCGCGCGGGCGCGCGCGCACCGTTCGGAAGCTACGTTGACGTGAACGCTGGCTCGCCGCGGTGAGGGTTCCGTGGCGGCGTCCTCGTCGAGAGAAGGACTGGGCGAGGGGCTCGCGTCAGGTCTTCACGAACTTGAAGCCTTCACCTTCGACGTCGCAGCGCACCGTGCTGCCGTTCGTGTAGCCGCCGGCGAGGAGCTCCTCGGCGAGCGGGTCCTGGACCGCCTTCACGATCGCGCGCTTCAGCGGGCGGGCGCCGAACGCCGGCTCGTAGCCGATGTCGACGAGGCGCATCTTCGCGGCCTCGGTGAGCTCGAGATGGAGCTCGCGATCCGCGACGAGCTTCTCGACCTTCCGGAGCTGGATGTCGACGATGCCGCGGAGATCCGTCTTCGAGAGCGGCCGGAAGATGATGACGTCGTCGATGCGGTTCAAGAACTCCGGACGGAGGAAGTTCTTCAGCTCCTCGCGGAGCACGTCACGGAGCGCCTCGCGGCCCTCGTCGGACTCGAACAGCTTCGGATCCGTCTCGAGGATGCGCTGCGAGCCGATGTTGCTCGTCATGATGACGACGGTGTTCGAGAAGTCCGCGGTGCGGCCGCGGCCGTCGGTGAGGCGCCCGTCGTCGAGCACCTGGAGGAGCAAGTTGAAGACGTCGGCGTGCGCCTTCTCGACCTCGTCGAAGAGCAAGACGCTGTACGGCCGGCGGCGCACCGCCTCGGTGAGGAAGCCGCCCTCTTCGCTGTCGACGTAACCCGGCGGCGCGCCGACGAGGCGCTGCGCCATGTGCTTCTCCATGAACTCGCTCATGTCGAGCCGGGTCATCGACTGCTCGTCGTCGAACAGGAACTCGGCGAGCGCCTTCGCGAGCTCGGTCTTTCCGACGCCTGACGGTCCGAGGAAGAGGAAGCTGCCGATCGGCTTGCCGGGATCCCGCAGTCCGACACGTCCGCGGCGAACGGCCTTCGAGATCGCCTTCACCGCTTCGTCCTGGCCGACGACGCGCGCCGAGAGCCGCTCCTCCATCTTGAGCAGCTTCTCGCTCTCGGCCTCGAGCATCTTCGAGACGGGGATGCCGGTCCAGTCGCCGAGCACCTGCGCGACGTCCTCTTCCTGGACCACGCGCGAGACACCGTCCTTCAGCCCGGCGCGCTCGACGGCGGCGTCCGCGGCCTCGAGCCTTCGCCGGACGTCGGGCATCTGCACGTGCTCGAGCTCGCCGAGCTTCGCGAAGTTCTGCTCCTTGCGCGCCTGTTCGAGCTGCGTCTGGAGCTTCGTCATTTCCTCTTTCAACGCGGCCTGCGCTGCGAGCGCGCCGCGGCGCGACTCGAGCTTCGTGCGCATCTCGGCGACCGTCGGCTCGAGCTCACGGATCTCCTTCTCCAGGCGCTCACGCGTCTTGACGCTCATCGCGTCGACGTCGTCCTGCAGGCCCGAGAGCTGTGCCTTGAGCGACGCGACGCGCCGGATGGCGTCGTCCATGTGGGCCGGCAACCCGTCGATCTCGACGCGCTTGCGGGCAGCGGCCTCGTCGAGGAGGTCGATCGCGCTGTCGGGAAGCGCGCGCTCCTGGACGTATCGCTTCGCGAGGCGAACGGCCGCGGTGATCGCGGGGTCGCCGATCTGCACCTTGTGATGGGCCTCGTATCGCGTGGCGATGCCGCGGAGGATCTCGACGGCACGCTCGGGCGTCGCCGGATCGATCGCGAGCACCGTGAAGCGGCGGAGGAGGTTCGGATCTTTCTCCGACAGCTTGCGGATCCCCTCGGGCGTCGTCGACGCCAGCAGGCGAACCTCCCCACGGCTGAGCAGCGGCTTCAGGAGATCGCCGATGCCGCTGCCGCCCGCGGCTTGCCCGAGGAGCGACTCGAGGCCGTTGATGTAGAGCAGGGCGTCACGGCCCTTGATCGAGGTGATGACCTGCTTCAGGCGATCTTCGATCTCGCCACGGAGCTTGGCTCCCGCGACGAGGAGGCCGGTCTCGAGCTCGAGGATCGACAGCGACGCGAGGTTCTGCGGGACGTCGCCCGACGCGATGCGCATCGCGAGCGCACCCACGATGGCGGTCTTGCCGACGCCGGGCTCGCCGACGAGCAGCGGATGGTTCTTCTGCCGCCGCTCGAGGATCTGAAGCAGCCGCCGCACCTCGACGTCGCGTCCGATGACGGGATCGAAGCCGCTCTCTCTCGCGCGCGCCGTGAGGTCGTGGAGGTAGCGTGCGGCGTCGGTTGCGCCTCCGCCGATGCCTGCGGCGGTCGGGACCTCGCGCGGCACGCTCTTCAAGGCGCTCATGTGCGGGCGGAAGGATCCCGGCCCGAGCGCGAAGGCCTGGAGGACGACCGCCGCCGGCCCGCGGATCTCCTGCGAGAGCGCGTTGAGCAGGTTCTCGACGCCGACCTGTCCCTTGTCGGCCTCTTTCTCCGCTCGACCGAGGAGCTGGAGCATGGCCGACGAGAGGTACGCGAGACCCGCGCCGGCCTTCGCCAGCTTCTGGAGCTGCGCCTCGGCCTCCGCAGCCACGTCCGCCGGATCCGCGCCGGCCTTCTTGAAGACCTCCGCTACCCCACGGTCACGATCGAGCGCGCGTGCGAGGAGGTGGATGGGCTCGACCTGGACGTGTTTCCGCTCGTCGGCCAGCGTCTGGGCTCCGGCGACGAGAGCCTTGGCGTCAGGGGCGTATCGCTCGAGATGGATGGTCTGCTCGGAGGCCATGATGACTCGAGCGAACGTACCACGGTCGTCCGAAACCCACAGCCGCCCGTGCCGCGCGCCCGTGCCGCGGTGCTCATGAGCGACGAGGCGGCGGAAACGGAGCAGGCGGCACGTGACCTCGTGTCTCTCGCCTTCGGTCGGTCACTCGCTGCACTGCTGATAGCAAGCATTCAGCGCCGCGCATTCCGGCTCCTGGAAGCAACCGTCCCACTCGGTGCAGCAGAAGCTGTTCGTGCACTCGTCGCAGGACGCCGACACCGTGACGACGGGCGAAACGCAGGCGCCGCCGTCGGCGGACGCGCCATCGGGGCCGGCGTCTTCGTTCGTCCCCTCGAGACACGGTCCGTTGCAGTGCAGCGCCCAGCACTCATTGACGGCCTCGTCCTTCGGGACACCGACGGGATGAGCCTCTCGACACTGCTCGCGGCACGTCTTCGGGGCGGCGTCCGTATCCGGCGGGGCCGGTCGATTGGCGTCGGGCGGGGAGCTCTCGTGTCCCGCGTCTCCCGGCGGCGAGGGCTCGTCGCCCGAGCACGCGAGGCCGCTGCTACCGAAAACGAGGACGAGCCCGAGCGCCGGTCCGCACACGAGCAAGTGGACCCCACGCCGCGAGCTCATCGATGGAGCGTGAACCCGGCGCGAGGGGACGGTCAATGCAGGGGCCGACCGCATCGAGCTGCCGTGCGGCAGCCACGCGATCAGGCGGCGAGCTTGCGGCCGAGCTCGCCGCTGCGATCGAGCTCGCGGAGATCGTCGAAGCCGCCGATCGGCTCGTCGCCGATGAAGATCTGCGGCACCGTGCGGCGACCGGTCGCCTGGACGAGCCAGTCGCGCATCTCGTGATTGCCGCTGACGTCGATCTCTTCGAACGCGATCCCCCGATCGCGGAGGAGGAGCTTCGCTCGGATGCAGTACGGACAGACCTGGGTGGTGTAGACGCGGACACGGTTCATGGTCGCCCTAAAAGGTAAGTACGCCTGCGGCCCGAGCGAGCGCGACAGAGATCTTCGCGCCCGCCCGGCCGCTCGAAGCTCGGCCGTGATGCTGGTGGTGGCCGATCAGCCTGCCAGAGCTTCGACGAGGCGCTCGACGTCCTTCGCCGCGACAGAGCAGAGGGCGACGCGAAGCGCACCCTTCTGCGGCACGACGAAGACGCCCTTCTCCTTCATGCGCTGCGCCCGCTCGTGGGCGTCGTCGGCGAAGACGGTGACGAAGAACCCGCCTTCGTACCGCGGGTAGCGGAGCGAACGACGGGGCGCGAGCTCGTTGAACGCGGCCACGCGTGCGCCGAGGAGCGCCTTGAGCTCGTCGCGCTCACGGTCGCAAGCGGCGGCGAGGGCCGGATCCGTGAGCAGCCGCGTGATCGCGCGCATGCCGCCGCGCGAGCAGTTCGACCACGTACCGCGGCACGAGTAGGAGAGGGCGGCCTCGGTCGTCGCTCGCTCCGCCGCGTCCGGAACACACGCGACGATCGCGCCGACGCGAAGACCGTAGTGCGTGTACGTCTTCGAGGCGCTCCACGCGAACAGGAGGCCCACCTTACCGAGAAGGGGGCGAAGCTCCTTCAAGAAAGCGCGCGGGTCGTTCGCGTTGTACGCGAAGTACGCCATGTCGACGAGGAGCGTGATCGGCGCCTCGCTCGAGCGCGCGATCAGCCGCTCCACCACTGCGCGCCACTCGTCGGGGCGCATCGAGTAGCCGGTCGGGTTGTGGCAGGGATCGTTGAGGAAGAGGAGGACGCGCTTCTGCTCCGCGATCTGCGCCCCGAGAGCGCGGTCGAGCGCACCGATATCGATCGAACCGTCGGCGGCGAACATCGAGAACGTCGAGACCTTGCGCTCGCTCTCGTCGCAGAGCGTCTGGTACGGGCCCCAGAAGTAGCTCGTCGTGAGCAGCGACTGGCCGGGCTCGAGGTAGTTCGCGATCGCATGACGGAGCGCGCCCGAGCCGCCCGGAGTGGCCGCGGCGACGGCGCAGGCGCGCATCTCGGGCTCGTCCTTGAAGATGTCGCCGATGACGGCCGCGAGGAAGTCGGCGGAGCCCGCGATAGGGGCGTACGGCGCCCATTCCGCCGCCGGCACCTCGTGAACGGCCCGCGCTGCGGTCGGCAGAATCGCGAGAGCTCCGTCGTCGTGGAGCAGCGCTCCGACGGTGCCGTTGACCACCACCTCGCCGCGAGCCTTCCGTGCCGTGGCTTCCTTGTTGAGCGCAAAGATCGGATCGTCGGACGGACGGCCCTGATGGGACGGGATGACGTGGAGCATGCCAGCCTGCTACCGCTCGTGGGTCGCCGCGTAAAGCGTTGGAATCACGCCGCGCCGCGCCAAGCTCGGCCAGCGACGTGCCGAGTGCGAGTCACGTCACTGGCACGTGCCCGCCGGCCGCGGCTCTCCGGGAATCCCGGGCGGCGTGTTGTTCTTGCACACGGCCATGCCACCGTCCGCGGTCGAACAATCCGCGGACGAGCAGCAGTACCGCGTGGAGCCACCATTGCACGTTCCCATCCCGATGAGACACGCGGGGACGCCGTTGGTGGCGCAGCACGCGTTCGTCGGGCCGCTACACGCGACCCCGTCCGCGTTGCAGTTGAGCTTGTTGTCGGTGGCGGTGCAGTACGGAAGCGCGACAGCGACGCTTGCGTCCTTCGTGTTGACCGCGAGCTGGCATCGCCCCGGCGCCGTCTTCGGACGAACACAGGTGTAGCCCTGAGGGCAGCCGTCCTGCGCGCCGTCGACGCAGCAAAGCTGCTTGGTCGGCTGAGCACAGCTGCTGCTGCAGGCGCTCACGCTCTCTCCGCAGCAGAGCAGCCCGCTCCCGCACGAGATCCCGTTGCAGAAGAGCGTATTGGTCGCCGTGCAATACGCGTCGCCGCCGGCGTCCAGGTCGTCCGGCCCCGCGTCTTTCGTCCCGCCGTCGTCTTCGATCGGCCCCGAGTCGAAGCCGCTCGCGTCCGGCTCGACCTGACCCGCCTCGTCGATGCCGCCGTCGCTCAGCTCACCGGGGTTCTCGCAGGCAGTGCCCGAACAGAGCGTCTCGGAGTCGTAGCAGCGGCCCTTGTTGCACGTCGAGAACGCGTCGCAGGGAACACCAGCACAGTCCGGATCGATCCGGATCGGCATCCGGAGACGGGTGTGCTCCGCGAAGGCGAAACGTCGCCGCGCGACGATGCACCCCTCGTAAAGCGGAGGTTTGCAGCTCGTCGGATCGTTGTCTTTGTAACCCACGACGACGATGACGGAGGCTTTGCCCGAGTCGCTCGGCGTGACGACGAGCGTGCCGATCTCGTTCGTCGTCGCATTGCAGTCGGTCGTCCGCGCCGTGACGAAGCCCGTCGCGACACGTGACTCCGTGTCGAACGGCTCGATGCCGACGGTGATCGCCGTGCCGGCCGCGATCTCCGCACACGCGGCCTTCTTGTCGAGCGACAGCTCGAGGGTCACCTGCGTCGGGTCCTGACACCCTTGTGCAGTGACGACGAGCCCGACCGCCGAGAGGAACGAGACGACGAGCGTGCGCCCCAGCTTCACGTCACGATGTTATCGCATCGCGGTCAGGGCGAGTGCTTCAAGACCTCGTCCGCCTTCTCGACCGAGAGATAGAGGCCACGGGCATAGAGCCGTAGCCGATCGACCTCCGGAAGGTCTCCCGAGCGGGCCGCGGTCGCCGATGCGAGGAGGATCGCCGCGACGACGGAAACGTTGAGGCTCTCGACGAACCCACGCATCGGCACACGGACGTTCCTCGTGCAAGCCCGTGCGAGATCCTCGGAGATCCCGTCCCGCTCATTTCCGAGGACGATCGCCAGCCGGGGGATCGACGCCAGCTCCGGAGGGGTCAGCTCGCCCTCGGCGTGTGCGCCGACGAGCTCGTAGCCCTCCTGCTTCAGCGTCGCGCTCGCCTCGTCCGCCGTCTGCCAGTGCCGGAGGTCCACCCACTTCTCCGCGCCGCGCGAGACGGACGGTGTCAGCAGGAACGGCTCCTTCCGCTCGACGACGTTCACCCGCTGGACCCCGAACGCCTCGCACGACCGGACCACGGCAGCGCCGTTGTGTGGATCATGGGGCGCGTCGAAGACGACCTGGACGCTGTCGAGGCGGCGCTCGATCACGGACAGCAGCCGCTGGCGCCGCCGCTCGAGGACCAAGGGCTCGAGCAGCTCGATGACCCGTCTCGAATCGTGAGCCTCGACCTTCGCGATGAGTGACGGGACGACCTGCTTGCCGGGAATCACGCCTTCGCTGTGGCGCCGCATCCCGGGCTCGCTACCACGACTTTCGCCTCCCGTACGAAGCCGTCCACGCCGGCGCGCGTCAGACTCAGCCGCGGCGAGACCCCGCCACGAGGCTCAAATAGCGAGAACCTCGCAGCAAACTGGGGATGCTCGGCATGGCCCGCTATGCTCGGGGTGCCTGATCCGTCGAACGCTCAGGCGCCTGCCTTCATCGGAGAGTCAGCGCCGATCGGCGAACGAGCATCACGCAGCATCCACGCAGCATCCACCAGACGTCCATGGACGACCGAAGCTCGAGCACGCACCTGCCTCCCGTCCGGCGCACGAAGCGCCGCGACTGGGCGCGCGTCGTGTCCCGGGTCCTCTGCGTCGTGCTCGCGGTGATCGGTCTCGTGCCGGTGGTGCTCGGGGTGCTCGTGCGCACGCCGTGGGCGCGCGGGCTCGCGACCAGGGAGAGCCGCGCGGCGATCGCCAAGCTCGGCGTCGACGCGAGCTACCAGCTCGACGTCCGCCTCTGGCCGCTGAGCGTGTCGCTGAGCGACATCCGCGTCGAGGCGAGCGACGGCGGAACGCCGTTCCTCACGGCCAAGCGTGCGACCGCCCGGCCGCGGATCTTCGGTCTGCTGGCGGGCAAGCTCGTCATCGATCAAATCGAGATCGAACAGCCGAAAGCGCGCATCGTCCTCGAAGACGGGAAGCTGAAGAACCTCGCGCTCGATCTTCCGGACACCCCGAAGTCCGACGAGAAAACGCGTGCGCCGTTCTCGGTCATCTCGACGAGCGAAGCGGACATCGATCTCACGATCGACACGACGCACGTCCACGCGCGTGAGATCGACGCCGACGTCACGGCCGACGACGACGGTGAGGGCAACGATGCCTTCGAGGTCGCCGTTCGCGTTGCCGAGGCGAAGACGCGGCTCGTGCGCACGCTCCGCCCCGCAAATGGCAGCGAGCCAGCGCAGACCGCAGTCGACGACGACACGCTCTGCCGGATCGACGGCCGCGCCCGCATCGAGCCTTCGAAGCGCGTCCTCGTGCGCCGGTTCTCGGCACACGGAGCCGCCGACATGGATCCGGCGCCGGATACCCATCTCGGCTGCGACCTCTCGAAGAGCGACTACCGTTACGTCGAGCTCGCGCTCGGCCACTTCGCGGTGACGTTTCCGAAGACGAAGGACGAGCTGCCGAACCTCGAGGGACATGTGAAGGCTCGCGCGCCGATCCCGCTCGTCGGCCGGACGGGGCCGGGCGCGCCGATCACCGAAGGCTGGGCGGGCCTCGACGTCGAGCTTCGGTATTCGCCTCAGACGCCGATCCCGGACGTCGCCGGACGCCTCGAGGCGCACGATCTCCGTGTCGCTCGGTTCAACTTCGCGAAGAACGTGACGAGCGAGCTGGCGATCCGGCATGGCGTCGTCTCCGTTCCGCTCCTGAAGCTGGACATCGCGGAGAGCGAGGCCGAGATCCGCGACGTCGAGGTCCGGCCGCTCGAGAAGGGCATCCCGGTCCGCGTCGGCAGGGTGGACGTCAAGAACGCGAACTTCACGTCGCTGCTCCGCGACTTCCACATTCATCCCAGGCCGTTCGTCGCCTGGGACATCCGCGAGGTGCATGCGGTCGACGTCAAGGGCACCGCCGATCCGCTCAAGATCGACGGCGATCTCTTCGGACACACCTACGACTTCATGATCTACGACCGCCCCGCCAAGGACCCCGCGCGCAACCGCGTCATGGGCGTCCGCGACGCTGCGCTGAACGGCAAGCTCGCGATTCGGCCGAAGGGCTTCGAGTTCAAGGACATGACCGTGACGACGCCGAAGAGCGTCGTCCAGAACGTCCTCGTCATGATCGGCTACCACGACGAGCTGCACGTCGAGGTGGGCGGCGGCAAGATCGACGTCAGCGAGATCTCGCCGCTCGGTTCGGTCGTCATGGGCGGCATCGCGGAGCCGAAGGTCGTGGTCAGCGGCGACGTCGGAAGCCCGATGCTCGTAGCCGACACGACGATCAAGGACTTCGTCATCGGCGACATCCCGTTCGGGAACGTCACGCAGGCGCACGTCGTCTCCGACATCGGCAACATGACGGTCGATCTGTCCGACGTGAAGGCCCAGAAGGGCAAGAGCGTCTACGAGATGTCGACGGGCCGGCTCGACTTCAACAAGCCGGCGAACATGCGGCTCGACGGTCAGGTCTCCTCGAAGAGCCTGAACGTGCGCGACTTCTTCTCGATGTTCCAGCTCAACGAGGATCCCCGCTTCCTCGAGATCGACGGCAACATCGAGATGAACGCGCGGCTGCATCTCGCGCTCGGCGGACCGGAGGACGTCTGCAACGGCGGCTACCTCACGATCAACGCGTCGACGAACATGCGGGATCTGAACCTCCTCGGAGAGAAGTTCGACGAGGGCCACGCCGACTTCGAATACCGCTGGGTCGACCGTCTCGCGGGCATCGACGGAGCAGAGATCGACATTCGCTCGCTCTCGCTCACGAAGGTGAAGAAAGAGAACCGCGGAGCGATGGGCTCCGTCCTCGGCGCGGTCACGGTCCACCGCGGTGGCGACATGCGAGGCAATCTCGTCGTGCAGGGCTACCCGCTCTCGCGGATGGAGCTCCTCGGGCCGCTCGCGAAGAAGCTCGAAGGGTCGGCCTCCGGCGTGGCGCAGCTCGGCGGGAAGCTCAGCGCGTTCGACATCGCGGCCGACGTCAACATCACGCCGGTGCGGATCATGGGCTCGGCCTTCGGCGGGTCGGACCTGCACCTGTCGATGACGCAGAAGCCGAGCACCGACAAACCGATCGGCAAGACGCCCTGCGGTGCGCCGATCACCGCGCCGTTCAACAAGGAGACCTACCTCAAGGACACCTCCCCGCAGGGCGAGTACAGGGTCTCGGGCGCGCTCTTCGGTGGGCAGGTCCGGCTCGACGACATCGTTGCGACGCGCCAGCAGGCGCCGCTCATCAAGGGCAAGGTCACCCTCGATCGCTTCGACCTCGGGCCCATCGGAAAGATCCTGACGGCGAACGACGACCCGAACGCAGCGCCGTCCGCGCCGCTCGGCGGAGAGATCACGGGCGAGATCGCGCTCGACAAGATCGCGACGAACGACCTCGCGCATGCGCAGGTGCGCTTCTCGCCGAAGACGTTCCGAGTGAACCGCGGGGGGCAGAAGATCGAGCTCCGCGACAAGGACGCCGTGTTCGCGCTCGTCGACGACACGATCACCATCCCCAAGGTCACGTTCGAGCTCGCGGCTCCGAACGGCCTCAAGGGCGCCTTCGCGGTGCGAGGCGACGTGATGAAGGTAACGCGCGGAGGTGATCTCGGGCTCGAAGCCGAGCTCTCGCCGATCGATCTCGGGATCCTCGTCGGCGTCGTCCCCAAGATGACGCGCGCGGTCGGCACGCTGAGCGGGAAGGTGATCGTCGCCGGAAGTCCGTCGGAGCCCGATCTCGACGGGCGCCTCAAGATCCGCGGCGGAGAGTTCGGGATCAAGGGCCTGCCGGGCGGGATCACCGACGTCGAGGTCGACGTCGAAGCCGACGAGACCGAGGCGCGCGTCACCCGGGCGGTGGGTCACTTCCTTGGCGGTGACGTCGGCATGACGGCGCACATGCCGCTGAAGGGCGGCCAGCTCGGGGTCGCGCGTGCCACCGTCACGGGCAGGCAGCTTTCCATTGCCCCGGTCGACGGAGTTCGGGCCACGGTCGACGCCGATCTCGAAGTCTCGCTGAACCCCAACGCGCCGTCGGTTCAGGGGCGGCTTCCCTTCGTCGGCGGCGAGATCGCGATCACGCAATTCGAGTACACCCGTCCGGTCACGATCGACCTGACGGGCTTCAAGGGGGGGGCGAAACGCACCATCGTCGAGGCCTACGATCCGTCGGCAGACGCGGTGACGCTCGGCATCGACGTCCGATCGCGTGCGCCGCTGCACATCCGTAACAACCTCGTCGACGCGAAGCTCGCGATCGACCCGCGCGGGATCCACGTCACGGGCACGAACCAGAGAATCGGTCTACGCGGGGAGCTCGCGACGATGCCGGGCGGTCGTTTCCGCGTCTTCGCGAACGATTTCGAGGTCCAGAAGGGGACGATCCGCTTCGACGACCCCACGCGCATCGCGCCCCACGTCGACATCACCGGCGTGACGGAATACCGACGCTATTCGAACACCGTCTCGAGCGCCGGGGCCGGTGGCGCCAACACGACCGGCGGCGCCGGCGTCACGTCGGGCAACATCTCGAGCGGAGGCCGAGGCGGCGGCCTCTGGCGCATCACGCTCCACGCGTTCGGCGACACCGAAGACCTTCGCGTCGACATGACGAGCGATCCGGCGCTGAGCCGCGAGGACATCTTCTTCCTCCTCACGATCGGCCTGACGCGCGCCGAGGTCGATCAGGTGCGCGCCGGATCGGTCTACGCCAGCGCGGCGTTCGAGGCGATCGGTACGGTGAGCGGCGCCGATCGGGCGGTGAAGACGGCGATCCCCGTCATCGACGACTTCCGCTTCGGCAGCGCGTATTCACCGCGGACCGGGCGCACCGAGCCACAGGTGACGTTGGGCCGACGGCTCACGGACAACGTCCGCGCAAACGTCTCGACGGGCCTAACGGAAGATCGCCAGCTTCGCTCGAACGTCGAGTGGCGGCTCAGTCGACCGCTGAGCGTCCAGACCTCGTACGACAACATCAGCACCGTGTCGTCGGGGTCCGTCGGCAACTTCGGCCTCGATTTCCGCTGGCGAATCGAGTTCGACTGAGCGTGCGTCGTCAGCGCGTCCGCTCGAACGTCGTCGTCGAGCGCAGCTTCGTGGATCGAACGTCCTCGCGCTGGTGCAAGGGCCGACGGTCGGCGTCCCGCAGCTGCAGCTCGGCGTAGCCGAGACAGCCGACGGAGCCGACGGTCAGCACGATGACGGCGGTCCAGAACGAGATTCCGAAGCGAGAGTCGGGGGGCATTGGTCTTCGACGGCCTTTTTGACTGGGACGCCATGTCACAATGCAGCCCTCGTGCCATCCTCGGGCGCCAACGACGTGACGGCGGCGCTTCGAAAATGACGAACCAACCGAAAATGACGTAAATAGCGTCTATGGTTCTTCTGAGCTCGGGTGCAGGCGATAGCGCCTGCCCCGGAGCGGGGTGGCGTTGATGGAATTTGGCAAGATCGCTCACGAAAACTTGGCCGAGCAGATGCTCGAGCACATCGCCGACGTGTTGATCATCGTCGCGGACGTGGGGAACGGCGACTACTCGACGCGGCTGTCGAGCCCGCATCCGGAAGGGCATCCCATCTCGACGCTCTTCGAGGGCATCAACCAGATGGTGGACTCGCTCACGCACGAGCAGCAGCGCAGTCAGACCTATCAGCGAGAGCTCGAAGAGAAGCTCGCGACGATCGAGGTCCAGCGCGCCGCCATCCGCGAGCTCTCGACGCCGATCATCGAGATCTGGGACGGTGTGTTGTGTCTTCCGGTCGTTGGCGTGCTCGACACGACGCGCAGCGCCGAGATGACGGAGTCGCTCCTCGCCGCGATCGTCGAGAAGAAGGCTGACTGCGCCATCATCGACATCACCGGAATTCAGGTCATGGACACCGGAACGGCCGACCACTTCCTCCGCATGGCGCGCGCCGTCCGCCTGCTCGGCGCGAACTGCGTGCTCACGGGCATCAATCCGGCGATCGCGCAGACGATCATCCACATGGGCGTCGACCTGAGTGGTGTCGTGACGCACCGAACGATGCGGAACGCGCTCCAACAGTATGTCGACCAGCATCGCCGGGGCGTCGCCGAAGCGCTCGACTGACGCTGGACGAAAGGCAACCCACGCGCCCGGCTTCGCCGCGCGTGTCATCAAGTCAGGTGATCGATCCGGTACGTGACCGCGCATAGGGTGACCGGCACATGCGCTCGTTCGCCGTCCCGGCGCCGCTTCCTCCGATCCCGACCGTCGATCTGCCGGCGCCGCCTCAGCGTCCACGCATTCTGACCGACGAGCGCGAGCAGCTCTGCGCCGAATACGAGCATCACGTTGCCTTTTCGCGAGAGAAGGCTGGTGCCGGCGCCGAGGACGAAGCCCTTGCGCGGTGGAGGGCAGCTCTCTCCGCGGAGCCGGCGGTGCCGATCAACGCGGCCGAGCTGTTCTCGCTGGTCTCCCGCGAGACGTTGCGTGACGTGTGGCAGGCGACGCCTCCAGAACGTTGGGATCTCGGCACGCACCCGCAGTGGTGTCGCTGGCTCGTTGCCGTGTTGGGAGAGGACGTTCTCGACGGACTGCGTTCTCTGGCGGCGAAGGGGCGGCTGACCTCCGGGGCGCTGCTCGACGTCGCAGCGCCGTGGGTGGCGCCGGTGATGGGTTTCTACCTGCTTGCCGCCGGGCGCGAGTGGCTGGTCCGCCACGAGGACGTCGCGTATGCCGGGCTCGTCCATGCCGCGCTCACGGGCGACGAGCGCTACCCGGCCCGCGCGCTCCGCTGGATGGCGCGCCGCGATGGCGGAGCTGGCGCACGACGTGTCGCCCGCGAAACGTGGGGGAGCGAGATCGAGGCGACCGTGGTCGACATGTTGCGGCCGGAGCGCGCTGCGCCGCTGCCGTTCGCTCGGCCGCTCCCGAAGATGTTCGCGAAGCTCCCTCGCGTTCGCCTGCGCAGCGGTGAGGAGGTCGATGCCGCGTCGATGGAGGCGATCGGACGGATGCTGGCGACGCCGCTGCCCCCTGACCATCCGGCCATGCAGGACGTCATCGCAGCCTGCGACCCGGCTTCACTCGCCGCGCTTGCGAGGGCGATGTTCGACGAATGGGTCGACGGCGGGATGGCGACCCAGAACCGGTGGATCGCGCATGCGCACGTGCTGCTCGGAGGGGACGACGCCGCGCGTGAGCTCGGACGCCTCGCACGGAAGTGGGCGCGCGCAAAGCCTCCTCACGAGCGACGATGCGCTCGACTTGCGGCGGAGCTCCTCGGCGTCGTCGCAAGCGATGTGGCGCTCGCAGAGCTCGGAGCTCTCGCGAGCGCCGCAGCGGCAGAGGCCGCGCGAGAAGCTGCGCGCGACGAGCTGGAACGCGTCGCGCTCGAACGTGGTGAGGACGTCGAGGAGCTCGTACCTTCGAGCCTGCCGGTGGACGTCGGAATGGTCGTCGAGCTCGACTACGGTGCGCGCACGTTCCGGGCGATGCTCGATCCGACGCTCAGTCTCGTTCTCACCGACGCCGAAGGCAGCCGGATCGAGGAGCTGCCGCGGCCGACGAAGAAGGACGACGCGTCCAAGGTGAAAGCCGCGAAGGAGGCGCTGAAGGAGCTCCGGCAGACGGTGAAGGACGTGTTCACGACCGAGACGGCGCGGCTCGAGAACGCCATGATTGCGGAGCGTCGCTGGTCGCCCACGCGATTCCGCGAGCGGATCCTCGGGCCTTCGGTCTCGGCGGCGCTCGCGTCACGGCTCGTCTGGGGCGCCTGGAAGGACGGCGTGCTCGTGGAGACGTTCCGCGTGGCCGAGGACCGGACGCTCGCGACGGTCGACGATGCTGCGTTCGACCTCGACGGCGCGGAGGCGGGCATCGTCCACTCGTTGCACCTCGACGAGGACCGTCGTGCGCGCTGGCGCAACGTTCTCCGCGACTACCAGATCATCCAGCCCTTCGAGCAGATCGAGCGGACGACGTACCCGCGCGATCGAGCACTGCCCGACGGTACGATCCATCCCGGCTCGATTCTCGGGCTCACGGCGCGCGGATGGCGGATCGTTCGGACCTCGCGCGTCGAGGGGCTCGAGAAGCGCGTTCCGCACGACGCCGCCGTCGCGATCTCGATCACGCCTGGTTTCGCGCCTCTAGGATTCGAGAGCGACCCGCAGACGTTCGGAAGCCTTCGCGTCGTTCGTGGGGAGCCGTCGGCCGTCGCGATGAGCGAGATCTACCGCGACCTCACGTCCGTGATCCGCCCCGCCTCGTAGGTCGTCGCCCTACTTCACGAGGCGTGCGGCCGCCCAGTCAGCGTGATCGAAGCTGTTGTCGTCACCGCCGTTGGTGACGACGAGCTTCAGCTCCTGCTTCCCGCTGACGTCGACGGACACCGCCTTCGTGTCGCTCGCGCCCGTCATGATGCCGCTGTCGAAGGCGATCTGGCCGTCGACGAGGACCTGGAAGACGACGGTCCCCTGATCGGCGACCTCGTCGTCGATGCCGACGTCGGCGAGGAACGTCTTGTATCCGCCGCCGAGCGGCACGGTGATCTCCGAGCTTGCGTGGACGCCGAAGCCCTTCGTGTACGTCGTCCCTCCGAGCGTCAGCGTCTTGCCGTCGTTCGGCGCGTCCTCGCCGTTCGACATGTCCTTTTCGATCGGGCCGAAGCCGTTGGTCGATGTGACGTCGAGATCCGAGACGTACACCTCGACCGAAGCCGGAGGACTCGTCCCCGCGTCCGGCGTCGCGCTCACGTCGGGCGGAGGCGCCGATGCGTCCTCGACGGGGTCGGTAGCTTCGCTTCGGACGGAAGGTGTTCCCTTGCGAAGCTTCGGCGTGTTCCCTTCGTCGGGCGCGCAACCAGGCCCGATCACGGCGGCGAGCGCGAATAGCGCAAAGAGCGAGCGCGAGCGCGTCATGAGCACCAGCGAGCAAGTCTGGTGCCGTGCGCGCCTCCGGGGAGAACCTCCGAAAATGCGCGTTCTGTGAGGATGCCCGGTGATCCAGGGTGCTGCTCGCCGGCAGCACATGGGGGCCGCGGCCTGCTCGATGCACCCGCCATTTCGAGCGCTTTTGCACGAGGATGAAACGAGAGCCGGTCAGGGCTGCCGGAGCCGAAGATGCTCCTCGACGAGCTTCTTTGCCGCGACGAGTGAGGCATCGGCCGAGGCCAGCATCACGAGGCAAAGCTCGGCAGCCGGATGTGTGACCACGCGCGTCGAGAGGAGCATCCCCTTGCGGTCGCGGATCTCGACCTCCTCGACACCTTCGAGCGGCAGCAGGCGATCCGTCCGCGAGCTCGCGTCTCGGATGTAGGCGCCGAAGGCCGCCATGCCCTCGGCGAGATCTCCAGCGCCGAGCAAGAGCGAGCCGGTCTCGTCGGCGAGGACGACGCTCCTGAGACCGGCCACACGCTCGACGTGCATGAGCAGCTCGTGGAAGCCGCCCATGTCGAGCTCGGCTGCGGTGGGCGGCTCCGATCGCCTCGGCGGCATGCTCCCGAGGGCACGCTCGCGCAGCTCGCGGTTCTCCTTCGTGAGACGCTCGATCTGCTCCCGTAGCGATGCGAGCTCCTGTCCGCTCACCGACGAAGGAGCGGGCATGCTCGACGACGTGATGGGCGGCATGCTGCCGGCCGCAGGCGGCATGCTCGTGCCCGAAGGAGGTAGGGACGATCGTTCGAGCCGTTCGTACACGTCGCGGAGCTCGAGGCGCATCTCCTCCGTTTCTTCGAGCTCGCGTCGGCGCTGCCGTTCGCTCGTCGTCAGATCGCGGACGCGGCCCTGGAGCGCTTCGCGAAGCTGCTTCGTCTGCTTGTCGAGGAGCGAGACCTTGTGACGGAGGCTCGCCGCCTCCTCCGATGCGCTTGCGAGACGGTCGCCGAGCTCGTCGGCGCGCGCGGTCACCGTCGTCCGCGCGACGACCTCGTTTCGGAGCTCGTTGCGGAGTGACGCGATCATCCGCTCGAGCTCGGTCTTCACCGCTTCCGCCGCACGGGCACGCTGCTCGGCCGCGTCGAGCTTCTCGCGCGTCACCCTCAGCTCGATCCGCGCCTCCTCGTCATCCATCGTGCCGATCCGGATCGAAGGCGCACGCGGCGGAGGGATCGTCGCAACGGCCGCGGCAACGGCGGCGGCCTGCGTCCTAGTGTCCGGCACGAGCGTCTGCCGCTCCACTTCGTCGTCGGGTTCTTCTCGCGGGATCACGGACACGGCCGCGCGCGGCCTCTGGCTGGCGGTGGACGCGCCGTTCGGCGCCTCGGTCCACTCCGACGCCGCGGGCGGGGTCGAGCGAGGCATTCTCTCGCGACCGACGAGCTCGCTCCGTGGAATGCCGACGGCGGGCGTGGGCATCGAGTGCAGATCCGCCTCCGTGCTCGCAGGCGAGGGTGTGCTCGGAGGATCGATCTTCGCCGGCGCCTCGATGCCGAGGAACGGCATGAAGACGCCGCGCTGGCCGAGGATGTAGCCCGCCGCCGAAAATGCCGTGGCTCCGACGAGCGAGGTCAACCAGACTCCGACGATCGCATCCATCTAGTCGTCTCCGGGCTGCGGGCTCTTGGCGCCGGGCGGCGCATGCGGGGGCTCCTCCTCGGGCGAGGAGGAGGGCTCATTGCTACGAGCCGAGGCGTCGAACGCTGGAACGACCGGAACAGGCGACGCGCTCGCCGTGGCCGGGGTTGCGCCAGGGACGGACGCGTCGGCGCGCTCGGGCCTCGGCGGCCGCGGCTCGCGTGGGCCCGACGACGCGGCGCTCGCCACCGCGGGCTTCGCGGAAGGTCGCGTCGGTGGTGGCGCTTCGTGGGCGGCGTTTCCGAGCCATCGCACCTCGACGCGACGATTGACCGAAGGCGCGTCCGGATCGTCGGAACGGAGCGGCCGCGTCGCGCCGAGGCCAACCGTCTCGACCCGCTCTGCGCTCACGCCGAGCTCGACGAGACGCGTCTTCACCCAATCCGCGCGTTCGAGGCTGATCTTGTGATTGTAGTCGTCGCCTCCGCGCGTATCGCTGTGCCCTTCGAGGACGACGCTGACGTCGTGGTCCTCGATCATCGCCGTGGCGAGCGCGCGGATCGCCGACTGATCGAGAGGCTCCGTCGACGCGGTCTCGAACTTCGCGACGATGGTGGGCACACGCGCGGGCGCGGGGATGACGACGCGGGCAGTCATCCGTGAGCTGCCGTCGGGCACCGCGGCAGGCTCGGTCGCCTGGCTCGAAGCTGGGGACGCATCGGCGCCCGTGCGCTCGTCCGCGGCGAGCGACGTCGGCGCGAAGTGCAGATCGAGCAACAGCAAGCTCCCGAAGCCGGCGATCACGCACGCGAAGAACAGCCGACGCTGAGGTCCCGCGACGAGCATCCGCTGACAGAGTAGCGCGGTCGAGCGCGAGAGGGCACGATGGTGCGCGATGCGCGCTTGGCGGACACTGATCGTCGCCGGGGCCCTGGGCTCGTTTACGGCGTGTGGGCCTTCCGGCACGCTGCCCACCCACACGGCGAGCTCGGAGGGCTCACTCACGGTCACGTCGCCTTCCGCTCCGTCCGAGGGTCCCGCATCCAGCACGTCGGGTACCGGGCTCGTGGAAAAGGCGGACGGCGGAACCCCGATGCCCGGCTTCGTCCGACGGGACGTCAATCACGTCCTCGTCACGGGACAGAGCCTCGCCGTCGGGGTCTCGGGCGCCCCCGCGCTCAGCCTCGCGCAGCCGTTCGGGAACCTGATGTTCAACACCGGCGTCATGGCCGGCGGCGAGGACCTCGTGAGCTTCGAGCCGCTCGTCGAAGGCGACACGATCCCAGGCTCCAAGGCCGTCGTCGAGACGATGTCGAGCGCCTTCGCGAACCTCGTCGCCGAGCTCGCGCGGAACGAGGGCGACACGCACGACATCCTCGTCAGCGTCCACGGGTCGGGAGCGAGGCCCTACACGCGTCTGAAGAAGGGAACGAAGCCGTACGCCAACGGGATGGCACAGGTCTCAGCTGCGCGCGACATCGCGAAGAAGCTCGGCAAGTCGTACGTCGTCCGCGCCGTCGCGAACGTGCACGGCGAGGCCGATCACGCGGAGAAGAGCACGCGTTACCTCGCGGACATGCTCGAATGGCAAGCCGACTACGAGAAGGACGTCCAGGCGCTGACAGGTCAGACCGAGCCCGTGCCGATGTTCCACACCCAGATCTCGAGCTGGACGCGGATGATGGGCGGGACGGAGACGAGCGCGATTCCCGTCGCGCAGCTCCTCGCGCATCAGCAGAGCGGCGGCAAGATCGTCCTTGTCGGCCCGAAGTACCACCTCTCCTATTCGAAGGACGGTGTGCACCTCACGAGCGAGGGCTACCGGCACATGGGAGAGGACTACGCGAAGGCCTATCGTCGCGTCGTGCTCGAAGGGAAGCGGTGGGAGCCGCTCCGGCCGCTCGCGGTCACGCGCGACGGCGCGGTCATCACGATCAAGCTGGCGGTCCCGGCGCCGCCGATCGTGCTCGATACCACGCTCGTCGCCGATCCGGGCAACTATGGCTTCGAGTACGTCGACGCGAGCGCCTCGTCGCCGTCGATCGCGAAGGTCGAGGTGACGGGTCCGGACACGGTCGCGATCACGCTCTCGGCGGTCCCCACCGGCGACGATCGGCATCTTCGATACGCCTTCACGGGAGTGCGCGGAGCCGGATCGGGGCCGCAGACCGGGGCGCGCGGCAACTTGCGCGACTCCGATCCGACGCGCTCGCGATCGAGGCACCGGCTGTACAACTGGTGCGTCCACTTCGACGAGCAGGTCCCCTGAACAGCTCGTCCGTTCATCGCTGCGGCGCGGCGATTCATGAGCCCGCTCGCGGACTCACTACACTAGAATGCGCGCCCGATGGGTTTTCCGAGGAGGCGTCTTGCGTGGGTCATGCTCACGCTCGTCTTCCTCCTCGGAGCGATGCCGGGGCGCGCCGACGCCGCCGACCTCACCGACGAGGTGATGGTCCTGACGCCGGCGCCCGTCCCGCCCCTCGGAGCTCCCGCCCCCGTCCTGAAGAGCGGACCCGATCTCACGCCCTACCTCCAGCACGTCGTGCTCGGAGTCGACGTCGTGATCAGTCCGGAGCATCAGTCCTTGTGGCCGGACGTGAAGACCCCGCCCGTCGGCGTCCTCAAGCCCGGCGACCTCCTGACGCAAGAGGAGCTTCGCGGCGCGCTCCAGGAGGTGCTCGCCACCGGCTCGTTCGCCGATGCTCGCGCCGAGGTGACGATGGACGGCGCCGGCGTCCGCGTCACCATCTTCGTCACGCCGCGGAAGGTCATCGACGCGGTCCGGATCGACCTTCACGGCGCGCCGCTCGATGCCGACGAGCTGCTTCGAGAGCTCGATCTCACGAGCGACGGCGAGATCGTCGCGAGCGATCTACCGATGCTCGAGGCTCGCCTCGACGCCCTCATCCAGCGTCGCGGCTTTCCGGCTCCGCGCGTCGCGATCACCACGCGTCCCACGAACGATCCGCTTCGCGTCGTCGTCGACGTGAGCGCGTCGGTCGGAGCGCCGCGCCGCATCGAACGTCGCGTGATCTACCCGACCGGAGCGACCAAGGAGGAGATCGAAGACGCCGAGCGCTCCTACACGATGAAGACCGGAATGCGTGCCGACGAGAGCCTGCTCGCTGCGGCGGACGCGGCGCTCGAGGCGCGGATCCGCGCACGGCATCATCATCGCGCGGAGGTCTCCCACGACGTCGTCCTCCATCGCGGCATCATCACGCTTCGCGTTCGAGTGGACTTCGGAACGCGCTACGAGACGCGCTACGAAGGTAACGATCACTTCGATCGTTCGACGCTCGACGACGTGCTCGACCTCGAGGAAGAGACCGACCGCACGCCGAACCACCTCGTCCAGAAGCTGACCGACTTCTACGTGAAGCACGGCTTCCTCGACGTGGAGATCAAGGTCGAGACCCGCGGCAAAGACGCGAACGCCGCTGCCGGTCCTCCAGGCTCGTCCCACGGTGTCTCTCGCGATGCAGCCCCGTCGCTCGCGTACCTCGTGTTCCACGTGCGCGAGGGCGCGCGTGTCCAGGTCGCCGCGCGCTCCTACCCGTGCCTGCGCGAGGATGACGTCAAGAAGCTCTCCGAGGGCGGGCCCCGATCCGCGCGCGCGATCGGCAGCGAGATCGACAGCTATCTCGAGGAGGAGCTGCCCGGCAGCGACCTCATCGCGCCCCCCAAGCCGGCGATCCTCGATCGGATGATCTCGAGGCCCCTCGGGGTGACCGGCGGCGCTCGCCCGGCGCCGCTCGATCTCGAGCCCCACACCGTCTACGTGCCGGAGACGTACGAGCGCGCCGTTCAGCACGTGCAGGAGCTCTATCGCTCGGAGGGCTTTCTCTCCGCGCAGGTCGGCCCCGTACAGGTCATCCGCCGCCGTTGTGATCCGCGCTCGCCGCCAGGAGAGTGCACCCCGCTGCCCGTCCCCGCCGAAGGCGCCGACATCTGCACCTACGACGCCATCGGCTTGCCGCTCGCGGTGCCGCCGCTGGAGCAAGGGACCACCTGCGTCCCCGACCCCGCCCACGGCGTGGAATGCGAGCCACGTGTCTGGCTCCGCATTCCGGTGAAGCTCGGGCCGCGCACGCAGCTCTGGGACGTCGGGTTCGCAGGTGCCCAAGCGCTGTCGCCTGCGGAGCTCGCGAAGGCCGCCGACGTGAAGCTCGGTCAATACGCGAGCACCGTGAAGCTCGAAGAGGCGCGTCGGCGGCTCGTCGATGCATACAAGGAGGAGGGCTACACCTTCGCCGACGTCAAGTATTCGCTCGAGCAGTCACCCGATCACACGCGAGCACGCGTTCGCTTCGCCGTGACCGAGGGCGAGAAGGTCATCGTCCGCAACATCGTCCTCCGAGGAAACGTCTTCACACGGGACGCGGTCATCCGGAAGCGCATCGCGCTGCTCGAGGGGCAGCCCTACCGCGCGAGCCTCGTCCGCAAGACCGAGGAGCGCATCGCGACGCTCGGCGCGTTCTCGACCGTGACGGTTGCCCTCGAGAATCCCTACGTCCCCCAGCGGAACAAGACCGTCATCGTCACGATGGTCGAAAGGCCACGCCAGTACAGCGAGGTCGGGCCGGGCTTCTCGACCGGCGAGGGCTTTCGTCTCCGCGCTGAATACGGCCACAACAACCTGTGGGGCAACGCCGTCCAGCTCACCCTGCGCCTGCAGCTCGCCTACATCCCGACGCCCCTCATCATCGACCCGGTCGCGCGCAACAACTACCGCAACCTGAACGACATCGCGCGCCTCGGTGTCCGCGCGACCGCCGGCATCGTCTTCCCGGAGATCGGCCTCGGCCCGCTCGTCCGCGGAGGCGTCGACACGATCCTCGTCCACGATCTCCAGCGCGACTTCTATCTCACGAAGATCGCCGCCATCCCGAACGTGAACTACCGCCCCGCATCGGAGGTGCAGCTCACGTTCTTCCAGAGCTTCGAGTTCAACAACAGCCGCATCTTCCAGTCCGGAAGCGCCAACGAGTACCTCGCATCGCTTCTCCGTCAGGGCCGGAACATCACCGATCTCGTCCGGCAGCTCCTCGTCCCCGACGGCGAGACCTACGCGTTCTCGCAGCGCGTCCTCGCGACGTGGGATCGACGCGACAACGCGTTCAACGCCTCCCGAGGCACGTACCTCGTCACCGGCATCGAGCACGTCGATGCCTTCCCGACCGACGTGAACCTCGATAAAGCACGCGTACGTGGAAAGACTCCGCCGCCGGAGAGCCACTTCTTCAAGCTGACCCAGACCTTCGGCGGCTACATCCCACTGCCGAGAGGCATGCGCATCGCGGCGCTCACGCGCGCAGGCGTGAACTTGCAGCTCACGGACACGTCCCAGACGTATCCCGATCGTCTCTTCTTCATGGGCGGCGTCGACACGATGCGCGGCTGGACGTTGAACAGCTTCATCCCTCAGGACAACGTCGATCGCATCTACGCGTCCAAGGATCTGCCGGACAACGTCCCCGATCCGAACAACCCGGGCCAGACCGTCCCGAACGCCAACAAGTTCACCCAGGCGACGCAGCCCATCCGCGGCGGAAACCTGATGATCAACGAGCGCCTCGAGCTCCGGATCCCGATCCGCGGTCCTTTCGAGACCGTCATCTTCACGGACATCGGCAACCTCTGGATCGATCCGACCTACCCGTTCCAGAAGGGCGCATTCCCGATGCGCGTCGCGGTCGGCAGCGGCCTTCGCGTGCAGACACCGGTCGGCCCCTTGGCCGTCGACTACGGCTTCAACGTCACCCGCGAGTCGTACGAGGACCTCGGCGCGCTCAACTTCGCCATCGGGCTCTTCTGATCCTTACCGTGCTCGGCGCTCGCAAGCTGGCGGGGGTTGCGTCGCTTGCCGAGGGGGAACGCTTCGCGGCGAGAGGATTGAACAGGGAGACGAGGAGCGAGGAGCGAGAGGGGCCCTGCTTCCATCTCGACCAGGACCCTCGTCGACGCTCCCAAAACGCTTCGCGTTTTGCTCGCAAAATTGAGTCTCTCTCGCGACCTGCGGGAGGGGATCCACACGGTGCCCACCTCCTTGCCGACCGCCAAGCGGAGGCGAGGCGATGGCCAGCTCAATCCGCGACCGTCTTCGCGAGCCACTCGTTGACCGCGGCGACCCTCGCGTTCCGTCGCATGTCCTCGTGCACGACGAGCCACATGTCGCGCGACGGTGTCGCCGCGCGCGGCAGGACGGGCACGAGGCGCGGCTCGCGCGCGGCCACGAACGTGCCGAGAAGAGCGATTCCCTGCGATTCGACGCATGCGAGCGCCTGCGCCGTCGTCGTCGTCGCCCGGATGGCCCAACGCGGATCTTTGCCCGCGCCGACGGTCTGGCGGAGCCAGCGCACCTGCGGGAGCTCGTCGAGCGACGCGTCGAACCCCACGAAGTCGTGTCCGGCGAGATCCGCCAGTGTCCGCGGGGTTCCTCGCCGTTCGAGATACGCGCGGCTCGCGAACAGGCCGAGCTTCATCACGCCGAGGCGGCGTGCGACGAGCGAGCGCTCGCTGGGACGGTGAAGACGTACCGCGATGTCCGCCTCGCGACGTGACAGGTCCAGCTCGCGCGTGTCCGCCCGCAGCTCGATCGAGATCCCCGGGTGCTCGCGTCGCAGCTCGCCGAGGGCCGGCACGATCACGTAGTGGACGAGGCCATCGCCGGCCGTCACGCGGACTGGCCCTTCGAGCTTCGCGTCGGCTCCGCGTAGCTCCCGCTCGGCGGCGATCAGCTCTGCTTCGACGCGCTCGGCGCGCGGAAGGAGGGCAAGGCCGACGGAGGTGAGGGCGACTCCGTTCGGCGTGCGATCGAAGAGCCGGGCGCCGAGCGCGCTTTCGAGCGCGACGAGTCTGCGCCCGATGGTCGTGTGCGCGACCTGTAGCCTCCGCGCCGCGGCCTTCTGACTTCCGCTGCGATACATCGCGAGGAAGATGCGGAGGTCGTCCCATGAAGTGTCGGTCGCGACGCTGGACATGAAAGGCGAGGTGCATCCTTGCACACTCGGGCTGCACCGATGATCACTGTTGCACGGAAGAGCCCGGCGCCATGCTCCTCGTATGAAGACGCTGACCTACCGAAGCCGCCTCACTCTGGACGATCTTGCGGAGATCGAAGAGTCCACGCCGACGCCCGGACCGCGCCAGATCCTCGTCCGCGTTCGGGCGGTATCGCTCAACTATCGCGACCTCGCGATTGCGCGCGGGGAATACGGCTCTTTCGCCGTTCCGCTCGTCCCCGGCTCGGACGCCGCTGGCGACGTCGTGGCCGTCGGACCGGCCGTTCGACGTTTCGCTGCCGGTGATCGCGTGTGTCTGACGTACGTGCCGGACTGGATCGACGGGCCGGTGAGCGCGGCAGCCGCTGCACGACGACTGGGCGGACCTTCGCGCGGCGTCCTCACCGAATACGTTTGCGTCGGCGAGGAGGAGGCCGTGCACGCTCCGAGGTCGCTCTCGTTCGAGGAAGCGGCGACACTCCCGATCGCGGGCGTTTCTGCATGGCAGGCCGTCGTGACGGAAGGACTCATCCGTCCAGGATCGCTCGTCGGCGTCACTGGCACCGGCGGCGTCTCCACGTTCGTGGTCCAGATCGCCCGGATGGCGGGCGCTCGCGTGCTCGTCGTCGGCCGAGATCCAGCGAAGCTTGCACGCATGGCCGAGATGGGAGCCACGACGATCGACTCCACGCGCGAGCCGGCATGGGAGCGGAGCATCCTCGAGCTCACCCGCGGTGCGGGCGTCGATCTCTTCGTCGACGTGATCGGCGGCGACGGCCTTGGCCGCTCGATCGCGGCAACACGCGTCGGCGGTGCGGTCAGCCTGTTCGGGTTCGTCGCCGGCGCTCGACCGATGCTCGATCTCGTGACGGCCATCCGCCGTGCAGTGACGCTTCGCGCGACCTCCGGCGGGAGTCGAGCGAGCTTCGAGGCGCTCGTCCGCGCCATCGACGAGAACGACGTGCGACCGTGCATCGATCGAGTCTTCCCGTTCGGCGTCGAGGGCGTCCGCGCAGCCTTCGCCCACCTGGCGGAGGGACGCCCGTTCGGGAAGGTCGTCGTGACGATGGGAGAAGCGTCGTGAGCCGAAGCAGGTGAGGCCGGCGCCAGCGGTTCGGGCGATGATCGACTTCATCGTGAGCCAAGCGAGGCGGTCGGACTAGCGTCGCGAGCAGGACGAGCTATCCCTCGATGCATGACATCGTTGCGAGGCGGGGCACTGGCATCGGCATGGGCCGTCGCAGCGGTCGTGGCGTGTGGTGGAAGCACCGCGGCGGCGATCGGCGACGTGGGCGATTCCGGTAGCAGCGACAGCGCGGCCGAGAGCGGGCGCTCCGCCCCAGCCGATGCGGGCAAGCGCAACGACTCGGACGGCCCCAGCGTTCCTTGCGGCGATACGACCTGCTCGGTCTCCGGTGGCAGTCTCGGCTCGGAGAACGCTTCCTTCTGCTGCCTTCAGGGCCCAGCGTCCAGGGCGAGCTGCGAGAGGGGAGCGGTCACCGCATGCCAGGGGCACGTCCTCATGTGTGACGAGGCCGCGGATTGCGCGGACGGAATGCTCTGCTGCGCCGAGGTGATGCGCGATGGCCCGCGCCCGCACCTGGCAGCGACCTGCCGACCGACCTGCATCACCGGAGCGCCGCGCGTGCAGGTGTGCACCACCGATCAGGAATGCGAAAACGGCGGCTCGTGCCGCGTCCACGACTGCGTCTCGGGTCTACCGGCCCTCCGCTTCTGCGATACGCCGGCGGAGGTCTGTCAGCCGTGACGAGCGCGACGCTCGCCCCTCGCTCGCGAGTGTGCGGATCACGCCGCGCCTCGCGAACGCGCTGGCCGGGGCCTCGCTTTCGGGGACTCGAGCGTCGCTTTCAGCGAATAGAGCATCGCTCTCGGGGGCTCGAGCGTGCCTTTTGGTGACTCGAGCGTCGCTTTCGCGACCTGGAACGCCGTCGTGACAAGAGGATTGAACAGGGAGACAAGGAGACGAGGAGCGAGAGGGGCCCTGCTTCCATTTCGACCTGGACCCTTGTCGGCGCTCCCAAAACGCTGCGCGTTTTGCTCGCAAAATCGAGTCTCGCTCGCGACCTGCAGAGGGCGATCCACACGGTGCTCACCTCCTTGCCGGCTGCGGGAGAGACACGTGCAGGTGATGGCAGCGCTGCGGTTCATCGTCGTGTGCTCCGCTGATGCGCGAACGGTGGACCCCAGAGGAGCGTGCGACGCGGGGGACAAACCGCGACGTGAAAGCTGACGCGAGCAGGTGGCACCAACGTGAGCACCGTGTGGATCAACCCCCGCAGGTCGCGAGTGAGGCTCAAATTTCCGAAGGAATTGCGAAGCAATTCCTGAGGGCCGACGAGGTACCAGGTCGCGAGAGAAGCGAGACCCCTCCCTGTCCCCCTGTTCATCCTCTCTCGTTCGAGGCGCGCCACGATTCAAGCGAGACGAGAAGTGGGCCGATGCCCATCCTCTCCGAGTTCGAGCGGCCGAGCGAGCCGAATTCGAGCGAGCCGAGTTCGAGCGGGCCGGCCCGAGCTCGAGCGGCGCCGAGCGGTTACTTGACCGCTGGGGCGTCGGGGAAGTCCACGATGGGACGCACCTCGAGCGAGACGTGCATCTTGCTCTCCGGGCTCAGGAAACCCGACGCGATCGCGAGGGCCTCGTCGAGGTTCGCCGCCTCGACGATGGTGTAGCCGCCGAGCTGCTCGCGCGTCTCCGCGAAGGGCCCGTCGGTCATCAGCCGCTTGCCGTTCTCCATGCGCAGCGTGGTCGCCGTCGACGTTGCATGCAGGGGTGCGCCGCCGAGCAGCTTGCCGCTCGAGACGAGCTTCTCGACGTGCGGCGCGCAGAGCCCCATCTCTTTCTGTTGCTCGGCCTCGCTCAGGTTCAGCCAGGCCTTTTCGTCGAGATACGTGAGGATCATGTATTTCATCGGGGTAACCTCCGACCCTGAATCGAACGGCAGGACCTCGGATCGACAGCGACCCGGCAAAAGGATCAGATGGGCTCGTTCATGACCCGAGACGACAAGAGCTCAGCGGTAGAGCCCCACCATCGCTCGATCGAGGCACTCTACCGCAGCGAGTGGGGAAGGGTCGTCGCCACGTTGATCCGTCTGGTCGGCGACTTCGACATCGCGGAGGACGCGGCCGCGCAGGCGTTCGAGGCGGCCGTCGAGCAGTGGGCGCAGTCGGGCATCCCGGAACACCCACGAGCGTGGCTGATCCAAGCGGGTCGAAACCGGGCGATCGACCGCATCCGGCGAACGCGTCGCCTGGAGCAGAAGCTCGAAGAGCTCACGCACGTCTCCGAGAGCTCCGTCCCCGAGCTGACCGACCCCGACACGATCCCGGACGACCGCCTTCGGCTGCTCTTCACGTGCTGCCATCCGGCGCTTGCGCTCGACGCGCGCATCGCGCTGACGTTGCGTACGCTCTGCGGTCTCGAGACCGACGAGATCGCTCGCGCGTTCCTCGTGCCTCCGGCGACGATGGCGCAGCGGCTCGTGCGCGCGAAGCGGAAAATCGCCGACGCCAAGATCCCCTATGTCGTCCCGGCCACGAGCGAGGTCGCCGAGCGTCTGGAAGCGGTGCTCACCGTCATCTACCTGGTCTTCACCGAGGGGTACGCCGCGACGCGTGGCGAGACACTGGTCCGAACGGCACTGTGCGCGGATGCGATTCATCTGGGACGGATGACGAGGCAGCTGATGATGCCCGAGCCTCCAGCGGAGGTGACGGGCCTGCTTGCGCTGATGTTGCTTCACGATTCGCGCCGCGAGACGCGCCTCGACGAGGCCGGCGACGTCGTGCTTCTGGAAGATCAGGACCGGACACGCTGGAACCGTGGGCAGATCGACGAGGCGCTTTCGCTCGTCGAGGAGGCTCTGGCACACGAGCCTGGACCCTTCGTCGTGCAGGCCGCGATTGCCGCCGAACATTGTCGGGCCGCGCGGGCAAAGGACACGAACTGGGCGCGGATCGTGCGCCTCTACGACGTGCTGCTGGGGATCCAACCATCGCCCGTCGTGTCACTCAATCGCGCGGTGGCAGTCGCCATGGCGGAAGGGCCAGCCGCCGGGCTCGTGCTCGTCGACGCCCTCGCACAGGATGACTCCCTCTCGCTCGACGGATATCACCTGCTCCACGCGGCGCGTGCAGATCTCCTGCGTCGCCTCGGGGCGGTCGACGAGGCCGCGTCGGCCTATCGCCGCGCGCTCGAGCTGGTCGGCAACGAGAGCGAGCGCCGCTTCCTCGAGCGCCGGCTGCGAGAGCTCGGCGGCCCAAGCCGGTGATCACTCGAGATATGCGGCACCATCAGAGATGCTCTGACGCCTCGTCGAGGACCCGGTGACGCGGCGTTCGTCAGCCGGCTTCGTTCGGCATCGGGACGAGCCCCACGCGCTGCTCGAAGGTCGTCGTGAGCGCCATGCGGACCTGCGTCTCTGCTGGCGAATGCCAGAGGGGGTTCAAGGCAGCGTCGAGTGAGAGCGAGTACCGTCCCGAGGGCATCTCCGCTCCCGTCAGGATGCGACGGGCGACGTACGCGCCTGCGGCGCCCGCCAGCGACACCGCGGTGCCGAGCTGCGGCCACGCGTGGAGGGTGCTCCCCAGCGCGAGCATCGACTGCTGGAGGCGCGGGGGCATGTCCGCCGGCTTGATCACCGCGCTGGCGATGCGAACGCGCTCCTTCGGATCGAGGTCGGGGCCGAGCGACAACGCGGTCGTCTCGTCGATCGCTCCGTGGAGGAGCGGGCGATCCGGTTCGAGGTCGAAGCGCTCGACGTCGATCTTCGTGCCGTCGCCGAGATCGCTCACCATCACGACCGGGATCCGCAGCTCGCGCGCGACCTTCCTCGCGGCGAACTTCATGTGAAGCTGGTCCATCTCTTCGAAGAACACGTCTACGGGACGCCCGTTCGGTGCGAGGAGCTCGAGGAGGTTGTCGCGAGCGACGCCCTCGTCGAAGACGGTCACGTCGGCGAAGGGATCGAGCTCGTACACGCGTCGCGCGGCGAGACGCGTCTTCCTCACGCCGATCTCGGTGACGGAGTGGGCGAGGCGATTGAGGTTGGGGATCGAGAGCCGGTCGAAGTCGGCGATTCGCAGATGACGTGGACCGCCGCCGAGCACCAGGTTGTGGAGGATCGAGAACCCGACGCTGAGACCACCCACCGCAACGGCGCCGTCGCGGAAGCGACGTTGCTCGCCATCGGTGACGAGCTGGCGGTTACGTGAGGTGCGAAGTCGGAAGTAGATCTCCGGGTCGGGCAGGTGAACCGCGCAGCGCCGCCACGGAAAGACGGCGACGACGGAGCTGGAGAGCAGCTCTGCGCGGCGCTCCGCGACGATGTGCTCGCGGGCGCGCGCGCTGGCCCGATCCGGGTGTTCGACCGCAAAGAGCTCGGCGAGCGAAGGCTCGAAGGCATCGACGACCTCGTCGATGACGCCTCGAGCGTGCAGCTCGGCGACCTTCGCCTCGGATCCCTCGAAGGGAAGGATGACGGGACGGTCCTCCAAGAAGGCGGCGCGGTTCAAATCATCCTCGCGTGGTGATCGAGCCAGATGACCGTGCTGCGCATCTCCGGCGTGGGATACGGGAGATTCTCGAATCGCGGGTCGGGCGCGAAGCCGACCTTCAACGCCGGCGCGAGGCTCCGCGGGTTCGAGAAGCCGAGGAGCCAACGTTCGGGGAAGCGAGCAGTGAAGTCGACGAGCGCTTGCAGCATGAGCGCGGCCAACCCGCGCCCACCGAAGCGCGGATCGAGCCAGACCCCTTTCACCTCGTTGATGCCGTCGGGCGCGCGCGCGGCGATCGGCTCGACGAGGGCGTCGATCCCCGTCTGCTCGGCAAGGTCCGCTCCCTGCTGAAAGCGGACGCCGCCGACGACGTCGTGGCCGGTCATCAGGAGAACGAGTGTCTGCGGTGTCTCGCGCGACGGGACGCGGCTTGCGCTCACGAGATGCCCGGCGCCGATCTCCGTGTAGCGAGCGACGAGACCCTCGCAGTAGCCCGCGAAGAGGTCCGGGTCGTCGCTCGGAGACGTGATCACGATGCGCGGAACGTCGTGTCCACGCTGGGACCGGATGGAGCTGGGGGCCTGATCGACGGAGGAGAGGGGAGCGTTACTCATCGTGGAGCTCCTCACGCAACCGATGTGCCGCACGAGCTCACTCGCGATTTCGCCGGCTTCCGCGCTGCCCCGGTCACGGGTTTCCGTGCTTCTCGAGAATTCGAGAGAAGAGGTCGCGAGAAGCTGCGCGGAGCCGACCGGACGAACTAGCCGTCGGGACTGGGACGAACGCACGGATGCGGGGCCGGCGAAAGGCCGCACGTTCGGATGGACAGCCTGTCCTCACGCTGGGTCGAAGAGGCCGGTCAGGTGACTGGGACGAGCTCGCCGAGGACCGTCGGGATCAGCTCGGAGACGGTGGGATGGATTCCGACCGATCGCTGGAGCGTCGTGTAAGGCGCGCCGGTGTACATGACGTCGAGGACGCCGTGGATCGCCTCGTCCGCTTCGATCCCGAGGAACGCCGCGCCGAGGATCTGCTTCGTCTCCGCGTCGACGAGCACCTTCATGAACCCTTGCGTCTCGTCGCGCTCGACGGCGCGCCCCACGCGCGTCATCGGGCGCTTGCCGACGAGGTACTTGCGCCCGGCCTTGCGGGCGGCAGCCTCGGTCATCCCGGCGCGACCGAGCGGAGGATCCATGTAGAGCGCATACGCCTCGATCCGCCCCGCGATGCTCCGATCCTCGCCGTCGACGACGTTCGACGCGACGACCTCGAACTCGTTGTACGAGGTATGGGTGAAGGCACCCCGGCCGTTGCAGTCACCCATCGCCCAGATGCCCGGCACGTTCGTTCGCAGGTGGTCGTCCACGACGATGTACCCGCGCGCGTCGACCTCGACGCCAGCACGGTCGAGCCCGAGGTCCCCCGTGTTCGGCTCGCGACCGACGGCGAGCAGCACGTGCGTGCCCTCGACCGTGCTCGTCCCGCCGATCTGCACGGCCACGCCGCCGTCCGACGCGACGTCGAAGCCCACGCACTCCGCGCCCAGCCGGACGTGGATGCCTTCGCCCTCGAGGATGTCCCTGACAGCGTCCGCGACGTCGGCGTCCTCGCGTCCGACCAGCCGCGGCCCCTTCTCCACGATCGTCACCTCGGCGCCGAAGCGCCGGTACATCTGCGCGTATTCGATCGCGACATAACTCCCGCCCACCACGAGGAGGTGTCTCGGCACCGTGTCGAGTCCCAGCATGGACGTGTTCGTCAGATAGGAGATGCGATCGAGCCCGCGCATGGCGGGCACTCGCGCGCGGCCACCAACGTTGACGAAGATGTCCGGTGCTTCGAGGAGCTCGTCGCCGACGCGGACGGTGCGCGCAGACTCGAAGCGCGCGTGTCCTCGGATCAGGGTGCAGCCCGCCGTGCTCTCGATCCATCGCGTCAGATTCTGCCGGGCGTTGCGAATGACCGTATCCGCGCGCTCTTTCACGCGCTTCATGTCGACGGCTACGGGCCCGTTCAGGACGACGCCGAAGTCGGCGGCTCGCCGAGCGACATGCGCTGCGCGGGCGCTCGCGACCAGCGTCTTCGTCGGCATGCAGCCCGTGTTCACGCAGGTGCCGCCGAGGTGCTCCCGCTCGACGAGCGCCACGCTGCGTCCGGACGTGGCAAGACGGACAGCGAGCGACGGCCCGGCCTGGCCAGCGCCGATGACGATCGCGTCGAACCGTTTCATGCTCCCACCATCATGCGAGCACCATGACGGCGCTGGCCGCACCGGTCAATGCGACCAGGTGCTCGACGAACGCGCAGACGAGGCGCCCATCCGAGGGAGGCCGCGCAATGCAGAGCCTCGACTCGAGAAGAGGCAGAAAGAGCCGAGGACGCGCTCTCGTCGCGGCGGCGCATTTGCTCGGTGCGCTCTCCCTGGAGGCTCGGACGGTGGCGGAGCGCCGTCATCGATCCTCGCGGTGCTACGCTGTCGTGCATGTTCCGCCGCTCGCTCATGGGCATCGTCACGCTCTCCGCGTGCGCGTGCAGCTCGGTCGGCCCTGGCGCCGGCGCGCCGGAGGGCAGAGCGCATCCGCGCATCCTCGTGAACGCGATGCTCTTCGACGTGCCCGCGGACGGCGGCGCGCCGTTCGGCAGCGCGGACCGGAGCCGGAGCGTGTCGCTGATGAAGGCCGATGACCTGTCGCTGTATGACCTCGCCATGAGAGCGGGGGCACGTCGCGTCGCAGCCCCGACCGCGCTGGCTGCCGACGGTGCCGTTGCTCGGATGTCGATACCGCCCTCGAGCTCGGAAGTCGTGGACGATACGCCTTTCGCGGGCTACCGGCTCGACGTCACGCCGCACGTCGACGAGCACGGCCGCGTCCACCTTGCCGTGGACTTCGATCTCGCGGGAAAGAGCGCACGAACGACGCTGGTCACCGAGGACAAGCAAATCATCGTGCTCTCTCCGGACATCGTCGTGGAAGGCCACCGCGTGGTGCTCCTCGTGCGTCCGAACGTCGTGAGAAGCGAGGCCGATCTCGAGGCGATTCGCGATGATCTCGCCGCGCGGGCCCGGCGCGAGCACGCGAACGCGAGCTCGGGCGGTGACGCTGCAACGCAGCCGGCGGAGCCGTCGCTCGAAGCTCCCTCCACGCGTTGACGAGGTGCAGCGCGCCTGCGGAGAATGCGCCGCCGGGACGCAAAGCGGCCGGTCGACTAGTACCGCGGCACAGTGAAGGTGACTGTGATCAGGCGGCGGCCTGATTTGCAGTTGCTGTCGCGTGGTCGGGATAGCTCCGCCCGAGCTTTTGACGGGCCTTCTCCACCGTGAAGAGCCAGCGGA